>NZ_JAIZRY010000001.1:0-909730 GCF_020420125.1 Burkholderia sp. AU30280 | reverse complement strand
ACGAGCGTGGTGACGACGCTCGGGCCGATGGCGAAACTCGACGTCGCAGGTGACGCGTCGATTACGACGGGCGGCAACTTCCAGCAGAACGCGGGCAATTTGTCGGTCGGTGGCAACCTTGGCATGAGTGTCGGCGGTAACTGGGATCTCGGCGCGGTGCAGACTGGCGAGCATAAGATCGTGCAGCGCGCGAATGGGGTATCGAATACCGACATCAACAAGGTGGTCGGGAGCTCGGTGACAGTCGGTGGGCAATCTAATGTCGTCGTGGGTGGCGATCTGACGACGAAGGGCGCGCAGATCGACCTCGGGCAGGGTGGAACGATCGCGGCCAAAGGTAACGTCACGCTGGGCGCGGCGAGCGCGACGTCGACCGTAAACAGCAATAGCTCGGGTAGTGACAGTCACGGCAGCTATGCGGAAACGCTGCATACGTCGGACCAGGCGCTGACCGGGACGATGCTCAAGGGCGGCGATACGGTCAATATCGTGTCGGGCAAGGACATTACCGTCAGCGGCAGTGCGATCAGCCTCGACAAGGGCAACGCGAACTTGCTGGCGGCCGGCGATGTGAATGTCGGCACGGCAACCGAGACGCATGAGCTGAACTCACACGAGACGCATAGCCACAGCAATGTGGTGAGCGGTTCGAAGATCGCGAGCGGAATCGACCAGACGGCGACCTATAGCCAGGGCAGTACGATTTCGGCGGATGGCGTGACGGTCACGAGCGGCCGGGACATCAACGTGACGGGCAGTAATATCGTCGGTACAAACGATGTGTCGCTGTCGGCTGCGCGAGACGTGAACATCAAGACCTCGCAGGACACGATTCAATCGTCTACCTATTACGACAAAAAGGAAACCGGCCTGATGTCGAATGGGGGCCTCTCGGTGTCCGTCGGTTCTCGTTCGAACTCGGACAAGCAGCAGTCTTCATCGGTGACAAACAACGGCAGTGCGATTGGAGCACTGAACGGCAACCTGACTGTGAGTGCGGGCAACGATTTGCACGCGACCGGCAGCATCCTGCATGCGGGCAACGACGTGAATCTTGCCGGCAAGACCGTGAAGATCGACGCCGCGACGGATACATCCAACTTCGCAGAGCAGCAGCAGTTTCGTCAGGCCGGCGTGACGGTGGGCGTGACGAATCCGGTCGTGGCCGCGGTGCAGACTGGTCGGCAGATGACGAACGCTGCGCAAAGCGTGGGTGGCGATCCGCGCTTGATCGCGCTGGCAGCCGCCACGACGGGCCTTGCGGCGAAGAACACCTATGACTCGCTGAAGCAGATGGGCGGCGACCCGGTGAAAGCCGCGACAAGTGTCGGGATCAACGTGTCGGTCGGCGCGAGCAAGAGCGACAGCCAGATGCAGGCACAGTCGAACACTGCGGTGGGGAGTACCGTGTCGGCAGGCCGCAACGTGACGATCGCTGCCGCTGCCGCTGGCGCCGGCAAGGACAGCAATATCGACGTGATCGGCAGCACGATTTCTGCAGGCAACAATGCGAAGTTGGCCGCCGAAGGCAATGTGAACCTGCAGGCGGCAGAAAATACCAGTAGCCAGCACAGTACGAACAGTGGGTCGAGTGCGTCGGTGGGCGTGTCGTTCACGGTCGGCGACAAGTCGGGGATAGCCTTTACGGCGGGCGTTGCAGGCAATCGAGGCAACGCGGATGGAGATTCGTCGACGTGGACGAATACGCACGTGGCTGCAGGCAACCAGCTTGCAATCCAGTCGGGCGGCGATACGAATCTGAAGAGCGCGGTCGTGTCAGGCAAACAGGTGGTTGCCGATGTCGGCGGTAACCTGAACATCGAGAGCCTGCAGGACAAGGATCACTATGATTCGAAGCAGCAGAGCGCCGGTATTTCGGCGAGCGTGTGTGCGCCGCCGCTTTGCGCCGGGAAGTCGAGCGTGGCGGGCAGTGTCGGCCAGACCAAGATGAACAGCGATTACGCAAGTGTGATCGAGCAATCGGGAATCAAGGCGGGTGATGGCGGTTTCCAGGTCGATGTGAAGGGCAATACCGATCTCAAAGGCAGTGTGATCGCGAGCAGCGACAAGGCAGTGCAGGACAACCTGAACAAACTGACGACCGGCACCCTCACCCATAGCGACATCGAGAACCACGCATCGTACGACGCATCGTCGGTCGGGCTCTCGGGCGGCTATGGCGGCACTATCGGCAAGGATCAGAAAGGCACGGCGGATAACGTGAATCCGGTGCCGGGAACCAGTGTGCCGAGCAAGGGCGGGGTGTCGGTTGCGCCGCCAGTGGTGATGGGCGCATCAGGTGACGCGAGCTCGACCACGAAGAGCGGTGTGAGCGGTGGTACGGTCACGATTACAGACGGCGCGAAGCAACAGCAGCTGACGGGCGAGACCGCCGCCGAAGCGGTAGCGAACATCAATCGCGACACGTCGAACACGAGCAGTGCGCTCGCGCCGATCTTCGACAAGGACAAGATTCAGGCCGGGTTCGACATCACGAGCCAGTTTATCAACCAGGTCGGGACCTTCGTCGACAATCGATTGAAGGAAGCGGACGCAGCGCAGACTGCCGCCAAGAATCCGAATTTGACGCCCGAGCAACGATTGCAGGCGCAGCAGCAGGCCGACCAGTTGACGGCGGAATGGGGCCCAGGCGGTACGTACCGGCAAGTGCTGTCCGCACTGACCGCAGCTGCGGGCGGCAACGTGACCGGTGGCGCTGGCCAGTTTGCGCAGGCTGGTTTGGTGAATTACCTGCAGCAGCAAGGCGCGTCGTACATAGGCAAGCTGGTCGAAAATGGCACGGTGACGGAAGGTAGCCCGCTGCATGCTGCGCTGCATGCGATTGTTGGATGTGCGGGAGCGGCTGCCAGCAGCCAAAGCTGCGGCGCCGGTGCGATGGGCGCGGCGGCATCCAGTCTGCTGACGAATCTGTTTGCGCCCCCAACTCCTGATATGACCGAGCAGGAGAAGGAAGCGAAACAGAATCTGATTTCGTCCATCGTGGCCGGCGTGGCGGCTGAATCCGGGGTGGGCGGCGCCTCGGGCGCGACCACGACAACGACCAGCGCGACCGTGGCCGCGCAGAACAATTGGCTTGCGACTGAACAGAAGGTGCAGGCGCAGAAGGAGTTGATGGCCTGTACGAATCTGATGTGTGCTGTCCAGACAACAGGAAAGTGGGCAACGGTATCGTCAGTACAGGATGCCGCGACGTTGGCTGGATTTGGCAAGGGGCTTGCGCAGGCAGGCTGGAACGACGTCCGTGGGTTGGCGGAATTCCTGAGCGACCCGGTGACCGGCCTGAAAGGGATGTATGACCTGATCAACAGCAAGGAGATGCGTGACCAGCTTGGACAGGCGGTCGTTGACAACTTGAATGTCAAGATCGGACAGATTCAGACCGCGCTGCGCGTCGGCGGGACGGACCAGGCGCTGCAACTCGGTGAAAATATAGGCGATCTGACTTGGCAGGTCGGTTCCGTGGTGGCTGGCGTTGGCGGTGCTGTGAAGGCCGGTGTAGGCCTTGCCAAGGTCGGCATCACGGTCGGTCGCGATATGCTTGATAGCATGGCGCTCGCGGGGCGTAGCGCGACCGTGGTCGATGCCGGCATTACGTGGGGGAAGGGCATTGGTACGCAGGGACTTCCGTGGGAAAATTATCTTGAGACGAAGATGCCCGCGGGATCACGTTTGCCACCGAATTTCAAGACGTTCGATTTCTACGATATTGAAACCCGAACGGCGACAAGCGCCAAGACATTGGACACGACATTGCAATCTCGGGTCACCAACCCACAGCAGGTATATTCGTCGGTGAAGGTCAACATTGACGCTATGTTGAACTATGACAAACCCTACACCCTCCTTGGCACACGGGTTGATCCTGCACAAATAGTGAGTAAAGAACTGCAACTTGCAGTGCCGGAACAAACAAACGCGGCGCAGTGGGAGCAGATCAATCGGGCTATCCAGTACGGTGAGAGCCAGGGTGTTAAGGTTGTTGTGACAACGGTAAAGGGGAAGTGAATTGAGTGACGTTAATCCTTGGCGCGGTGCGGCCATTTATCGAAATCGAGATTTCATTTTCATTGGAACGCAGTCTGGATATAGCGTTTCAATCGCAGATCCGGATGGAGGTGCACATTTTCTCGACACAGATGCTGATGACGAAACACTCGGTCGTTGTCTCAACGATGCGTTGTTGAAAAGCCGTTTCATTACCCCGCAGCAACGTGCGGAAAATCCGCTTTTCTTCGATTTTCGGCTGGTTGGAGAGAACTATAAGAAGTGGGTCGATGGCCTTCTTACACGGTTCGGGTACAAAACCAAGCAAGCCCTGTTCAAGAAAATGATCTTGTGCCACGCAAAAGTCGTTGACGGTGTTCTAACGCTTGATCCAAACCGTCATGACAAGCTCGAAGCGTGGGAAGGGTTGGGCGACGACACCAAAGTCATCCTTCCATTCGATTCGCCAGAAGCCGAAATCGGCGCTGCTCTGCGAGTCGCGTTGGATCGATGCATTCCATAAATCGACGATCCCGATTGATAAGAACAACATCTATGAGCATTAACCGACGGGGGAATTGCATTGCAGCCTCGCTGCTGTTTGTGGCACTTCATTCGTGCAATGATCGAGTAAAGATATGAAGAGGCTGTCGACAAAGAAAGTCATTTTTTTCCTCGTTTGGGTGGTGCTGGGAGTTTGGGTGATTTCCCGGACTCCGATAGTTTCCACTGCGAAAGCGAAATTGGAAATTATGACTGCGGATTTAAGTTATCTTTTTGATAATGCAACAATTTTGTCTCGACATGAAAGTGCAAAAACGGGGGCGGCTCTTGCGCTTTATGATGTGGATGCATCGACTTTCGGTGAGGAAAAAGAAAAATTTCTCAAAAACTCTCTGAAAGAAAAGGGGTGGGTGTTTTTGGGAGTGGATGATGGTACATATGTGATGTGCAAGAGTGGAATGAAGGCGTCTCTTGCTGAAAAATCTGATAAGCAGGAGTTGGACAGGATGGGAAGGCGTGTCTTTTCTGTAAGCATGGAATTCAATGCGGGAACCGAGGATTTCTGTCGCCGGAGAATGCGCTGATCGGTTCAATCGGCAGTTGCATCCAGATCAATATGCATTAGCGAAGAAGGACGCGAAGATCGTCGCAAAGCAACTTGGCATCACCGAACAGAAAGCCGAAGGCCGGGCGCTTGACTGGCGGGGGTAAATCAAAATGAAGATTATTGTAGAGGGGAATTTTTCGCGCCCTGTGAGTGTGGTGATGGTGTTAATTGGTGTTGCAATCATGTTCGGCTTCTTGAAGTACGGCCCTCCATCAATTATTAGCGTTCTGATGGTGTGTTTTGGTTTTGGGCTGGCGATAGTTGGTGGAATGACTAGCCAGGCAAGACTGCTTAAAATCAGACCGTTCGATAACAGCTACAAAAAGGCGCGCAAGATCTACGAAGTGAAGGACGACACGCAGGACAAGTCCTAACAGCAATGAAACTCTGAGAGAGCGAGCCGCTTCAACCGGCAGTTGCATCATGAAATTCCGATAAGCGCGATGTAGAGCTTGCCCTGGGACTGGTGTTTAAGTGGAATCATCAGGGCAATATCTGGTTAACTGGGATAAAGTTGCTGAAATTGGTGTTGGTATTGACGGTGCTGCCGGCGCTGAAGCAGGAGTGAAGTCGATAAATGATGCCAAGTCTCGAATTTGGGGGGCGAGGAAGTGATTAGATTGATTGCCTCATATTTGGCTGCTTTCTTTGTGTCATTTATGTGTTTTGCCTCAATAAAAGTATTTGTCATGATTTTTGTGGCTTATTTTTATGGTGGCGGTTTGCAGTGGGAAAATAACGATGCCAAATTCATTCTAGTGAACGGTGCTCTACTGGGTGGAGTGTTTTGTGTCTTTGTGACAGTGAATTTTGTGAGAAAGAAATAATTTGTGATGCCATCGTGCAATTCGGTTCAATCGATGGTCGTGCAAAGCTGAAATGTCGAGCGATGACCCAGAAAGATTAAGCGTCCGGGTCGAATGACTCCCGCTCTTGTGAGGTCGGTATTGGCTATACATGCTCGCGCATCATCTCCGACTGAAGTTTTTGACCGCGCTGTCGAGGCAGCGGGCGCAGATTCATTAATAGGGCAGGCGTTGATAGGTGTGTAGTGTTCGCTGCGATGTTGAAGATCAAACCATTCCACACCTGCTGCAGGAGAGCACGCGTTAGCTACAAAACAAACGAAAGCTAAGACCAAGAAAAGTCAAAATGAAAATTATTCATCGGCTCACCCTTTTGCCGCTTACGACTTTTGTCGCGGCCGCCGTTCACGCGCAACAGGCGCCGACTCCCGCGGATCAGGCTGCCGCCGCTCGCGCGAACGCTGAACAGGATCGACAAGCACAGCAGCAGCGCGACGCACAGCAGCGCGACGCGGCCGTGCACACGCCCTCCGTGCGTTCGGACGTGCCGCGCATCGAGGCGTATCCGACACTTCCCGTCGAAACGGCGTGCTTCCGAATCGGCATGCGGTGGTGGCGGTGACGGCGGCGGGAGCAACGCGACGAGTAGCGACAGCGCGGCGGGAACCCCTTCGCCGACCGCACCGGACCCTCAGCCTGTCACGTTCAAGTGTCCGGACGGCTACAAGTCGATCCAGCTCACCAAGAGTGCCGTTGCGAATGCGACGATGACGCTGGTCACCGACGACGGCATCGCGACGTTGACCTTCAAGACTCCGCCGAATGGCGTGGTTCGCGACGGATTGATTTGCCTGGGCAAACCGGATCCGGTGCCGACAGGCGTGAACGCGGACTTTGTCTACGAGATCAAGTCCTACGGTGGGTTCGACAACATGTACGACCGTACGCTGACCCTGAACTTCACCTCGAACATCATTCCCAATCCGAGCCCGGCGGTCATTGAAATGGCCGACATCTCGGGCGGGACCGTCACGTACAAGCCAACCATCATGGGATCGATCATTTCGACCCCGCCGAACTTCAGCCTGGCGGCGGCTGCAAACTTCACCGGCCTGTACGTTGTGCGTCTGAAGCATTAACGCTCGGCGGCGCGAGCCGGGGCCGCGAATCCGCTGGCGATATGCCGATTCGCGGCGGCGATCGCGGCGCGGCCAGCCAGGCAGCGTGCGAACCGGATCGGGACTTTGTGGGCCACGTTCCGTTCCACCGGAATGCGCGGCGCCGTATCGCACGCGGCTGGCCAGCACGATACGCGAGCTGGCCGACCGGGTCGCAACCACCCGGCCGTGCGTGCACGGCTGGTGCCGTTCTGTCGAACCGACTACACTGCGCAGTCAACGCACACCGCAAGGATTCCTCCATGGGAGCCGGCCCGTCCACGGATCGCTAAGCCGCAACGACCTTCGTCAACCGGTCGTTGCGGCGATCTCCCGTTGTCCCTCGCTGACCAGGCAGATCGCCGCCAGATTCCCTTTTCTGAGCGGATGCCTTGTCATGCCTGAACAATCCACGCCCGTCTGGGCCTATTCGTTGCCGTCGGCGCTGCTGCTGATGGCGCCTTTCGATCTCCTCGCTTCGCTGGCGATGGACGTGTACCTGCCGGTGATCCCGGAGATGCCGTCCGCGCTGGGTACGTCGCCGGCCATCGTCCAGTTGACGCTGAGCGTCTACATGGTCGTCCTCGGGCTGGGCCAGATGATCTTCGGCCCGTTGTCGGACCGCGTCGGCAGACGGCCGGTGGTGCTGGGCGGCGCGCTGTGTTTTGCGGCGGCTTCCCTGGCCCTTGCGATCGCCACCGGCGGCGGCCTGTTCGTCGCACTACGGGCGCTGCAGGCGCTGGGCGCGTCGGCCGCGCTTGTCGCCACGTTCGCGACCGTTCGCGATGTCTACGCCGATCGCCCCGAAGGCCGCCTCATCTACAGCCGGTTCGGCGCGATGCTGGCGTGCGTGCCCGCGCTGGGGCCGCTGCTGGGCGCGGCCATCGCGACAGCCTGCGGATGGCGCGCGATCTTCGCGACGCTCGGCCTGCTGGGTGTGCTCGCGTGCGGTCGCGCGTGGCCGCGCTGGCACGAAACGCGGCCACGGACGGCGAACCGGCAGGGGCCGTCCGTTGCATCGATGCTCGGCAGCCGGCCTTTTCGGGTTCATACGCTCGCGTTTGCCGCCGCGATGGGGGCGTTCTTCGTGTTCTTCTCCACCGCGCCGCGCGTGCTGGTCGGCGGTGCTGGCTATTCCCGCGGGGCATTCAGCATGGCCTTCGCGACCGTCGCGATCGTGATGGTCGTCGTGTCGCGTTTCGCAGGGACGTTCGTGTCGAGGTGGGGCGAGGCAGACTGCGTTGCGCGAGGGGCGCTCACGATGATGACGGGTGCGATCGTGCTGGCCGTCGGTACGGTCCTGGCGAAGCCGTCGTTCGCGACGTTCGTGATGCCGATGTGGCTGGTTGCGGTCGGTATCGTGCTGATGTCGTCGGTGTCCGCGAACGGGGCGCTGCGCGATTTCGGCGATGCGGCAGGCAAGGCGGTTGCGCTCTACTACGCGGTGCAGGGCGTGATCGTCACCGGCGTGGGCACGCTCGCGACACTGGTCTTCGACGCGGCTACCCCGTGGCCGTTGGCGGCCTGCTGCTTCGGCATGGGCCTCGCGAGCTTCGTCGCGATCAGGGGGCTGGCGCGTACGACTGGTCGCACGGGCGACGGGCGCGACAGCAGTGTCGAGTTCGACTGAGCACGCGTGCAGAGACGCGTGGCGGTTTCGGGCCGCGCGGCATTCAGCGGAAGTCGCGGGTGCGCGCGGCCGGCGCCGTCAACCGGCCACCGCGCGCTCGTAGAGCGAAGCGATGTAACCGCTGGGCAGCGGGCGAAGCGCGACACGTTCAAAGCCGAACGCCTCGTAATACGCACACAGCTTCGCGTTGCGCGGATCGCAATCGAGCCGCAGAAACGTACGTTGCTGCGCGCGTACCTGATCCGCACACCAGTCGATCATATGGCGGCCGAGCCCGCGGCCGTGGAAGCCGTCACGTACCGAGAGCCGGTGCAGATACCCGGCGACGGGCGCCTGCGGCCCCCAGTACTCCGCGTCTTCCCAACTCAGCACGAACATCGCGGCAGCGACGCCGTCCTGCTCGACGATGTGAAGGCTGCCGGCGTCGAGCATCGGTCGAACGTCCTGTTCGGTTCGCGCACGGTGTCCCCATGCCGGGTCGTCGTGCGCGGTCTTGAACGCAACGGCATCGGTCAGGATGCGTGCGGCAATCGCCGCATCATCGGTCGTAGCCGGCCGTACCGTGGTGACGCTCATCGTTGGTCTGTTGCACCGTTCTCGAGGGAGCGCGCATTGTGCGCCGGAACCGGCGAAACGTCGATGCGGGCACGCTAACGTAACGCAGACGAGGGCGGGGCAGCCGGCCCCGCCGTTTGCCGCCGCGTCAGGCCGGCGCGCGCTGCCCGAACGCCTGCCTGATCCGCGCGAACAGCCCGTGTTGCGCGATCCATTCGGCATACGCGCGATAGTCGGGATCGCGCATCAGGTGGCGCTCTTCCGTCTTCGCCCGCGTGTAGTAGATCAGGTTGACCGCGACGAGCCCCGCGCAATGCATGAGCCCGACCTGCCAGCCGAGCGGCTCGACGAACGGTACGGACACCATCCAGTACGACAGGTTCTTCGTGATGTACGCCGGATGCTTCGTGAAGCGGTAAGGGCCCGACGTGATGATCCCGCGGTTGGTGAGGTTCGAGAAACGCAGCCCGAACGAGATCGTGCACAGCGCGTAGGTCAGCAGCAGCAGGATGATCACGGTGCCCCAGATCACGCGCAGCGTCGGAGCCGACATCAGCCAGTTGTCCCAGAACATCGAGCCTTCGTAGCGGATGTAGTTGTTCGAGAACAGCGACCAGAACGGCTGGTAGCACATCAGCGCGGCCACCCAGCCGAGAGTCGTCGGCTCGACGGTGCGCACATGGCTGTCGAGGATGCGGAACGTGCACAGGTAGCCGACGGTGCCGAACATCAGGTCCATCGTGAACGACAGGTCATACATGAACACGAAGGCCGCGATCGTCATCGGCGCGTGCATCGCGTTCGTGAGGGACGCGGTCAGGTGATCGGCGTCCTTCGACAGGTAGACGGTCATCAGCGGCAGGAAGAACGCCTTCACGCCCCAGCCGGCCAGCATCTCGCGCACCGGCTTCCAGCTCGCGGGCTGCTCGCGGCGGAACAGGAAGCGGCCCCACAGCAGGTAGGCGTCGTTGGTCTCGCGCTGGTGGCGGTCCATCCACGCGAAGTAGAACGGCGCGGCGACGATCACGTACGGTGCGAGCGAGCGCAGCAGCGACCAGAACGGCAGGTAGAACGCGCCATGGTATTCGGGCAGCAGCCAGTAGATCGCGCCGATGCCCGCATAGATCGACGTCAGCGCGCCGAGCCGCGTCGCGACGCGCGCGATGCCGAGCGGCCGGACCGCCTGCCGCGACAGGCCCGCGCTCGGGCGCAGGTAGACGCGCGAGATGAAGATTTCGTGCAGCGCGATCGTGCCGATGATCGCGAGGCTGGCGATGACCGCGCGCGTGGCTGCGTCGAGGGTCGGCTGGCCGCGCGTGATCCACAGCGCGAAGAGCCCGGCGGCAATGCCGAGCAGGCCGGCGCGCAGGGGCGTGGCGGAACGGGGTGGGCGGTCCTGGACCGCGGCGATGCCGTCAAGCGTGGAATTCATGATCGGGTCCTCGTACGTTTGAGGGCCGGCGCCCCCGCTTGGCGGGTGACGCCGGCCGTCGGCCGGGCTTGGTAGGGATGCGCGCCCGGCCATTGGCCTGTGGTTCTGATAGGTAAAGCGTTACTTCTTGTTGCCGCCGCCCAGCAGACCGCCGAGGAGGTTCGTCACCGGCGAGAGCAGGTTGCCGGCGCCGCCCGCGGCACCGCCGTTCGAGCTACCGGTCAGGCCACCCACCACGGTGCCGCCGCCAGCCGGCGTCGTGACCGAGCCGGCCGCACCGCCGGGGCTGGCCGTGCCGCCCGCGCCCGCACCGCCTGCCGACGTCGTCAGCGCACCCGCCACCGTGCCGACCGGGCCGCTCGTCAGCAGGCCGCCGAGGGTGCCCGTCACGTTGCCGCCGGGCGTCGTGACCGTGCCGGTGAGGCTGGCGCCGAGCGGCGTCAGCGAGTTGACGAGGTTGGTGACCGGCGCCAGCAGGCCGCCGATACCCGCGCCACCGGTGCCGCTGGTGCCGCCGGTGCCACTCGTTCCGCCGGTACCGCTCGTGCCGCTCGTGCCGCTCGAACCGAGGCCGCCGAGCGCACCCGTCAGCGAGCCGAGCAGGCCCGTGACCGGTCCGAGCGGGCCGCCGCTGCTCGTGCCGCTGGTGCCGCTGGTTCCGCCCGAACCGCTCGAGCTGCCGCCGCCCAGGCCGCCTGTCAGCGTGCCGAGCAGGCCCGTGATCGGGGCGAGCGGGTTGCTGCCGCCCGTGCCGCTGCTGGAACTGCCCGCGTTGTTGTCGTGGACGAGACCGCCGGTGGACGTCACGGTGTTGCCGAGCTGTGCCACGACGCCGCCGAGACCGGCGCCGACCGGGTTGTCGGTTGCGCCGCCGACCTTCGTGCCGGCGCTTGCGAGGCCGTTGCCGAGCGCGCTCAGCAGGCCGTTGAGCGGCGTGCCGAGCAGCGTCACGCCGCCGAGCGTCTGCGTGGCGCCCGGCGTCGAGACACCGCCGGTCAGCGTGTTCGTGATCGGGTTGATCACCTTGCCGACCTGCGTCTCGAGCTGCTGGACCGGCGAGCTGTTCAGCGCCGTGTTGAGGCCCGACGCGGTCGAATTGACGGCGCCGCCGACGGTGTTGACGAGATCGCCGACGAGCGTCGTGACCGGCGACAGCGGCGACAGCGGGCCGGAGCCGAGGCTCTTCACCGCGTTGCCGAGGTTGTTGACCGCGCCGCCGGTGCCGGTCAGCAGGCCGGTGGTCGACGTCAGCGTCGGTCCGAGCGGGTTGGCCGACACGCCGATCGAGCCGAGGCCGGCCGCGACGCCATTGCCGAGCGCCTGCACGCCGTTGCCGAGGCTCGTGACCGCGTTGCCGACGCTGGTGGCCGTCGTCGGGTTCGTGCCCGGGATCTGCACGCCGCCGATCTGGCCGCCGCCGTTCGCGACCGTCGTGCCGACTGCCGTCACGAGGTTGCCGGATTTCTGGAGGACATTGCCGAGAGGGGTGACGCCGGTGCCCGAGGTGCCTGACGTGCCCGAGGTGCCCGAGGTGCCTGACGTGCCCGAGGTGCCCGAGGTGCCTGACGTACCGGAGGTGCCTGACGTACCGGAAGTGCCTGACGTACCGGAAGTGCCTGACGTACCGGAAGTGCCCGACGTACCGGAAGTGCCCGACGTACCGGAGGTGCCCGACGTGCCGGAAGTGCCCGACGTACCGGAGGTGCCTGACGTACCGGAAGTGCCTGACGTACCGGAAGTGCCCGACGTACCGGAGGTGCCTGACGTACCGGAAGTGCCTGACGTACCGGAAGTGCCCGACGTACCGGAGGTGCCTGACGTACCGGAAGTACCCGAAGTACCGGAAGTGCCTGACGTACCCGACGTGCCGGAAGTGCCCGACGTACCGGAAGTGCCCGACGTACCGGAAGTACCCGAAGTACCCGAAGTACCCGAAGTACCCGAAGTACCCGAAGTACCCGAAGTACCCGAAGTACCCGAAGTACCCGACGTACCGGAAGTGCCCGAGGTACCGGAAGTGCCCGAGGTACCGGAAGTGCCCGACGTACCGGAGGTGCCCGACGTGCCGGAAGTACCCGACGTACCGGAGGTGCCCGACGTGCCGGAAGTGCCCGACGTACCGGAAGTGCCTGACGTACCGGAAGTGCCTGACGTACCCGACGTGCCAGACGTACCAGACGTACCGGAGGTGCCAGACGTGCCGGAGGTGCCCGAGGTACCAGAAGTAGTCCCCGACGTACCGGAAGATCCCGAGGTCCCCGAAGAACCAGATGTACCGGAAGAACCCGACGTCCCCGAAGTCCCCGAGCTGCCGCCCGTCCCTGACGTGCTCGGCTTGATCGTCGGCGGCGTCGTCGGTCCATCGACCGAGCCGCAACCATAGAGTGCGAGCAGCGACGAGACGGCCATCGTTACCGTCGTCTTCTTGAAGAATGTGTGCATGTTGGCCTCGACATTGGAAGTGTGTCCAAGCCTCCTCTGCAAATTTCGCGCCATGACAGTTGTCCCGAAACGGTGTCGCGCTTTATTGCAGGAATCGGGAATATCGGCGCGATTTAAACGGAGTTGCGGTGGTTTCGCGCGGCGGGCACGCAGGGTGCGCCGGCGCGGCGGTTGCGATGTTCCCGCAAGCCGCCGTAACGCGCGGCGCGATGTTACGTAGCGTTCGATATCGCGTGACGCGGGCGGCCGCGAACCGAGGGCCGCATCTTTGACGAAACGCGCCGGCCCGATGAACATGACGCGACTCCCCGGCTGCCGACGCCGCCGCAGCCGCCACGACCCCACCGAGGACACGGACATGAGCGAACAGGACAGGGAATACGGCAAGGCGCGACGCATCGACGTGATGGGCGAGGCGTTCGTCGAGCGCGCGATGCGCGACCTCGACGGTTTTTCGC
The DNA here is from genome assembly GCF_020420125.1 of Burkholderia sp. AU30280. NCBI lineage: Bacteria > Pseudomonadati > Pseudomonadota > Betaproteobacteria > Burkholderiales > Burkholderiaceae > Burkholderia > Burkholderia sp. AU30280. The sequence continues at coordinate 896,134 of NZ_JAIZRY010000001.1, read as the reverse complement.
GCCCGCTGCAGGACTGGCTGAACGAGCACGCGTGGGGCAGCACGTGGCAGCGGGGCGGGATCGACCTGAAGACGCGCAGCCTGTGCACGTGCGCGATGCTGGCGGCGCTTGGCCGCAGCACGGAACTGAAGGGTCACATTCGCGGCGCGCTCAACAACGGCGCGAGCCTCGTCGAAATCCGCGAGGTGTTGCTGCACAGCGCGCTGTACGCGGGCGCACCGGCTGCGGTCGAGGCGTTCCGCAGCGCACGGGAAGTGATATCGGATCTCGGGCTGCGGGTGCCCGACGACGAAACCTGATTCCGCGCCGGCGGCACGGACTCAGGCCCGGTGACGCGGTTGCGGCTTACGCGATGCGTGTCGCCGGCGCGGCAGCCTCGGCCGGTGCGGCGGCGACTTCGAGCAGCCAGTCGGCCGTTGCATCCGGCATCGTGACCGGCAGCATGTGCCCGCCCTCGACAACCTTCAGCCGTACGCGCGCCGATTTTTTCGCGAGCGCTTCGCCGTGCTCGCGCCAGTTCAGGATCGGATCGGCGCGGCCGTACAGCACGTCGACCGGCAGCGCGAGGTCCGGGTAGCGGCGCTCCATCGCGGGCAGGTCGAGCGGTGCCGACAGCAGGTCGGTCGCAGTCGCGTAGAACACGTGCGGGCGCATCCCGAGCAGTCCACCCCCCTTGACCGGAAAGTCGCGCGGCACGTCTTCCGGCGCGAACACCTGGCGCACCGCCTTGCGGCCGGTCAGGATCGTCAGCGGAATCGCGAAGGTCCACGACACGAAGCGGCGCACCAGCGGCGAGGGCAGCATCAGCGGCTTGAACGGCGCCGGCGGCTCGCTTTGCTCGTGCGATAGCGGCGCGATCAGCGCGAGCCGGCTCACGCGGTCCGCATGATTGAGGCCGACCGCGAGCGCGATCGCGCCGCCGAGCGAATGGCCGACGAGCACCGGCTTGTCGAGCTGCAGCGCATCGATGAACGCGGCGACCGTGCGGGCCTGCGCGAACACGTTCGCCTGCGAGCCCGCGCCGCGGAGCGAGCGGCCGGCGCCCGGACGGTCGATGAGGATCACGCGATGCTGCTGCGCGAGCCGCGCGAGCGGCAGGTACGCGAAATTGCGCAGTTGCCCCGCGAGCCCGTGGACGAACACGAGCGGCGGGCCGTTGCCGTATTCGACGTAGTGGATGCGGTCGCCGCCGATATCGACGAAGCGGCCTTCGGGCGGAAACGCGCGCGTCACGCGGCGGCCCACGTAACCGGTAAACAGCGCGAGCGCGGCGAGCACCGCGACGACGCCGAGCAGCACGTTCTGGATCAGATGGAGCGTAGGGGTCATGTCGGCCTCAACGGGTTTCGAGTGCGGGTTCGGCAACCGGCGTCGTGGCGGCCGGGCCGGCTTTCGCGCGGCGTTCGAACCGCATCGCCGAATCGGCGAGTCCGCTGAACTTCAGCGATGCGAGATCGAGCACGTAGTTCTGGTGGAACTTCCACGGCTTGCCATGCCCCTGTTTCGGCAGGATGCCTGCCGCGCGCTGGATGTAGCCCGAGCTCAGGTTGACGGCCGGCACGTTGCCGAGATCGCCGGGGCCGAGCCGCGGCACGCAAGTGTCGTAACCGTTCGCGCGCATGTGGTTGAGCAGCCGGCACACGTAGCGCGCGATCAGCTCGGCCTTCAGCGTCCACGACGCATTCGTGTAGCCGAACGATGACGCAAGGTTCGGCACGTCGCTGTACATCATCCCCTTGTACGACACGGTATCCGGCAGGTTGACCGCGCGGCCGTCGACGGTGACGCGCGCGCCGCCGAGCATCTTCACCTTCAGCCCGGTCGCGGTGACGATCACGTCCGCGTCGAGCTGCTGGCCGCTTTTCAGCTTGAGGCCGGTCGGCGTGAAGCGCTCGATCTCGTCGGTGACGATCGACGCGCGGCCCGCGCGGATCGACTTGAACAGGTCGCCGTTCGGCACGAGGCACACGCGCTGGTCCCAAGGCATGTAGCGCGGCGTCAGGTGCTTCGCGACGTCGAAGCCGGGGCCGACCTGCTTGCTGGCCGCGCGGATGATGAACTGCTTCGTCCGGTCGGGTTTGCGGCGCGACACGTTGTACAGGTACATCGTCAGCAGTACGTTCTTCACGCGCACGAGCCGGTGGGCGAGCCGCGACGGCAGCACGCGGCGCAGCGCGTTCGCGATCCTGTCGCGGGCGGGCAGCGACACGATGTAGGTCGGCGAGCGCTGCAGCATCGTCACGTGCTGCGCATCGGCCGCCATCGACGGCACGAGCGTGACGGCCGTCGCGCCGCTGCCGATCACGACCACGCGCCGGTTCGCGTACGACAGGTCCTTCGGCCAGTGTTGCGGATGAACGAGCGTGCCCTCGAACGTGTCCATGCCGGCCCAGTCGGGCAGGTAGCCGGCGTCGTAGTCGTAGTACCCGCTGCACATGAACAGGAAGCGGCAGGTGTACACGAGCGTGTCGGTCGCGCCGTTCCGCGTGCGCTCGATGCGTACCGTCCAGCGCGCGCGGTTCGAGTCCCAGTCGGCCGCGACCACTTTCTGGCCGTAGCGGATCGTCTTGTCGATGCCGTACGCGCGTGCGGTGTCGCGGATGTAGTCGAGGATCGTCTGGCCGTCCGAGATCGCCTTGTCGCTGTGCCACGGGCGGAAGCTGTAGCCGAGCGTGAACATGTCGGAATCCGAACGGACGCCCGGATAGCGGAACAGGTCCCACGTGCCGCCGATCGCGTCGCGCGCCTCGACGATGGCCACGCTGGCATGCGGGCAGCGCTGCTTCAGGTGATAGGCCGCGCCGATGCCGGACAGGCCGGCGCCGACGATCAGCACGTCGAGGTCGTTACTGTCGCCGCGGGCGTCGGGGGCGGGCGGCGCGTCGCGCCGGTCGGTCGTCGTCGAGGTCATGCGGGATCCTTGGTCGGCGTGGTCGGGAGCGCGGCCGGGGCGTGCGCGCGTTCGAGGTTGCGAGTGCGGGCGCGGCGTACGTGGCGCAGCATCAGCCACTGGTAACCGGCGCCGAGCAGGCGCGCGATCCGGTCGAGCCGGCGCGCGTCGGCGCCGACGAGTACGCGGCGCGCATTGCGCTCGACACCCGCGAGGATCTGCCGTGCTGCGTCGTCGGCCGTCGTCGCGTTGATCAGGCGGTTCGCCTGGCGGCGATGGGTCGCTTCGTCCTGGCCCGTGAGTGCGTGGATGCTGGTGTCGACGCGGCCCGCATCGACGATGTTCGTCGCGACGCCGCCCGGATGCACGCAGGTCGCGCTCACCGGCGCGCCGTCGAGTTCGAGCTCCATCCGCAGCGCCTCGGTGAAGCCGCGCACCGCGAACTTGGTCGCGTTGTACGCGCTTTGGGTGGGCATCGCGACGAGGCCGAACAGGCTCGACGTGTTGACGACGTGCCCGTCGCCCGACGCGCGCAGGTGCGGCAGGAACGCCTGGGTGCCGTGCACGACGCCCCAGAAGTTGATGCCGACGATCCATTCGAGATCGGCGATGCGCGCGGTCTCGGCGCTGGCGGCCAGCGACACGCCCGCGTTGTTGAAGACCAGGTTGACCTTGCCGTGCTCGGCGCGCACGAAATCGGCCCACGCGAACACCGCATCGCGGTCGGACACGTCGAGCCGCCGCTTGCTCACGCGCACGCCGTGCCGTGCGCAGGCGGCCGCCGTGCCGGCGAGGCCGGTTTCGTTGACGTCGGCGAGCGCAACCTCGCAGCCGCGCCGCGCGAGCTCGACCGCGAGGCTGCGGCCCATGCCCGAACCGGCGCCCGTGATCGCGGCGACCTTGCCGGAAAACCCGTTCATCCGTTGCTCCTCCCGTTCCGCTTGCGCTGCACCGACGGCGCATCTAATGTGGTGTTGTTCGTCACCACTTTAGTTTTCGGGTGTCCTGATGTCAAATAGCGGAATGGAGAAAGCACTCGAAACAAAAAAAAGGGGCCGGTCGTATGGCGGCGTGGCGCCCGAGGTGCGGGCCGCGGAGCGGCGCGACGCACTGATCCGCGCGGCAACGCGCGTGTTCGGCACGGTCGGGTTCCGCAAAGCGACCGTGCGGTCGATTTGCCAGGAAGCGAAGCTGAACGATCGCTACTTCTATGCGGCGTTCGACAGCACCGAGGATTTGCTGCGCTGCACCTACCTGCATCACGCGCAGCAGTTGCACGACGCGGTCGCGCGCGCGGTGGCCGAGCGCGGCGGCGATCTGCACGAGAGCGTCGAGGCGGGGCTTGCCGCGTTCTTCGCGTTCCTGCGCGACCCGTGCGCGGCGCGCGTGCTGCTGCTCGAGGTGATGGGCGTGAGCGCGGACACCGACATGACCTACCAGCGCATGCTGATCGACTTCGGCAAGCTGATCATGGCGATCGGCGCGCCGCGCGAAGCGGCGACGCCCGCGGAGCGCACCGAACAACGGCTGGTCGGGCTCGCGCTCGTCGGCGCGATGACGAACGTCGGCGCGGCGTGGCTGCTCACCGAGTATCGCGATCCCGAGGCGCAGATGATCGCGAGTTGCAGGAAGGTGCTGCTGGGGACGCTGCGGGAGATCGGCTGACCGGAAGAGATTGCCGGTTGAAAATGAAGCATTCGCGGCACGCGCCCCGAACGCCGTGTCGATTTCTTGCTCGATTTAATCGCCTGTTGCGTAAATAAAAATCCGGAGATTTTGGGCGAAAACTATTTTCAATAGGCTGTCATTTTTCTCGGTTTCGATTCCGGGTGGCAGTGGGCTGATCGAAACAATGTGGCGAAACAAAAAAAGCGGCGCAATGCGAAATTGGGTTCGCATTGCGCCGGTCGTGGCGCGAAAATATTCGCGCCCCAGGCACGCTTGATCGCAAACCCGTATAGCCGCTGCGGGTCCGGCAGTTGCCATCCCAGTACCATTCGGTCGTCGCGCCGCCGCAGGTTGCATACACGCGGATGTGGATCGTGCGTCCGACCAGCCGGCATGTTGCGGATACGTTGTCGCCCGTCTGGTTGAACGCGCCCGTGTACCGGTTCCGGCCGTCGCGGCAGCGCTCGGTGATCTGGTTGCCGTTGTCCACCTAGACGCGGATCAACGGCGTGGTCCCCCATGAAATCACGGCGGATTGCATTTCAGACTTCTCGATTGAATAAAGCGAGGAATTGAAGCATTTCGGTAAACGCAAATCAGCGTATTGCTGGGAACAAGATTAGTAGAAAATCAGGAAAGGCAAAGAGCGATTTTCATAAAAATAAAGGGCGTATTCATTCCGAATGAGAAGGCCCGGAGAAAGGAAACTGGAGGTGGATTAAAGCGCATCGATCGCCGGCGATCGTGCAGGGTGACGCCGGCAGTCCGGCATCGACCGCGCGTGGGCTTCACTCATGTCGCGCGCACCGGCGCTGCCGCCGTCTCCCCGATCCTCGCCTTCATCGCATCGACGAACGCCCGCACCTTCGGCGAAGGCAGCCGCGTCGACGGATACACCGCATGAATCCCGGCCGGCGCCGAGCGCCACGCGGGCAGCAGTCGCACGAGCCGGCCGGCCGCGACGTCGTCGGCGGTCGAGAAATCCGTCAGCAACCCGAAGCCGCCGCCCGCGAGCACGATCGCGCGGCACGCGGTGGCGGTGTTCGACACGACCTGCGCGGCACAGCGCACGGAAGCGGCGCCGCCGTTCGCGTCTTCGAGTTCGACGGTATGCGGGCGCGGCAGCGTCGACAGCATCACGAACGGCAGCGCGGCGAGCGCATCCGGATCGTGCGGCCGCCCGTGGCGCGCGACGAACGCGGGGCTCGCGACCAGCCATTTCTCGTACGTGCCGAGCTGCACCGCCCGATAGTTCGAATCGGCGAGGCGGCCGATGCGGATCGCGACGTCGAGGTTGTCCGCGACGAGATCGACCACGCGGTCGTTCGCGACGAGTTCGACGTCGAGCCCCGGATGCCGGTCGCGCAAGGCGACGACGGCAGGCGCGACCACCAGCGCGCCGTAGTCGATCGGCACGCTCACGCGCAGCGTACCGCGCAGCGGCCCCGCGTCGGACGACACCGCGTCGAGCGCGCTTTCGGCGGCGCGCACGATGTCGCGGCACGCGTCGTAGAACGCCCGCCCCGCGTCGGTCACGCTCAGCCGCCGCGTCGTGCGCACCAGCAGGTTCGCGCCCACCTCGGATTCGAGGCGCTGCATGTGCGTGCTGACGACCGTCTTCGCCAGGCCGAGCCGCTCGGCAGCGGCTGTCAGCGAGCCGGCGTCGACCACCGCGACGAAGATCGCCAGCCGGTTCAGGTTCACGTCGCGCAGATCGGCCATCGTCGATTGTCCTATGAAAGAGGATAATGTTTCCACGATTATCCGTCTTCTGGTGATGAACCGCGAGCGCTACGCTGCAGTTGTTCGTCGCCGATCCCCGGCGGCGCGAGATTCCGGAGTGCTTCCATGTCTGCTGCCCGCCAGCCCGCCTCGCCGATCCGCGTCTATTCGTTCCTGCTGTCCGGGCACGCCCATCGCGTCCGGTTGTTCCTGTCGCTGCTCGGCCTGCCGTCCGAGACGGTCGAAGTCGATCTCGCGGCCGGCGCGCAGCGCGAACCGGCATTCCTCGCGGTCAATCCGCTCGGGCAGGTGCCCGTGATCGACGATGGCGGCACGGTGATCGCCGATTCGAATGCGATTCTCGTCTACCTCGCGAAGCGCTATGGCGACGCGCACTGGTTGCCTGACGACCCGGCCGGCGCGGCAGTCGTGCAGCGCTGGCTGTCGTATGCGGCCGGGCCGATCGCATCGGGGCCGGCCGCCGCGCGGCTCGTGACCGTGTTCGGCGCGAAGCTCGACCACGAGGCCGCCAAGCGCACGGCCGCGAAGGTGCTCGACGTGATCGACCGCGAGCTGGCCGGCAAGCCGTTCGCGGCCGGCGCGCAGCCGACGATCGCCGATATCGCCGCGTATTCGTACATCGCGCACGCGCCGGAGGGCGGCGTGACGCTCGAGCCGTATCCGCACGTGCGTGCGTGGCTGGCGCGCATCGAGGCGCTGCCGGGCTTCGTCGCCATGCCGACGACGCGCGTGGGCCTGCTCGCCGCGTAACGCCCGCCGAAGCCGGGCCTGAACAGGGAGAACGTGATGAACACCCCGACCGCCGTCGTACCGGGCTGGGAACTCGATGCCGCGCCGTTTCACGCGGGCGAGCTCGCCGTGCAGCAGCGCGCGGGCGTGACGGAGGCTGCCGGTTCGGCCGGCCGGCGCGGGATCCGGCGCTTCATGCCGGATCAGCACCGGACGTTTTTCGCGCAGTTGCCGTTCTTCGTGCTCGGCGGCGTCGACGCGAACGGTCAGCCGTGGGCGACGCTGCGGGCCGGCGCGCCGGGGTTCGTGACGTCGCCCGACGCGCGCACGCTGCGCATCGCGGCGCGCGCGCTGCCGGGCGATCCGCTGACCGGCGCGTGGCAGCCGGGCGCGCCGCTCGGCGGGCTCGGCATCGAATTCGCTACGCGGCGGCGCAATCGCGTCAACGGCGTCGTGCGCGCGGTCGACGGCGATGCGTTGACGATCACGGTCGAGCAGAGCTTCGGCAACTGCGCGAAGTACATCCAGGGCCGCAAGCCGACGTTCGTCGCACGGGAAGTCGATAGGTCCGCCGGGCCCCGCGTGTCGGACGCGCTGAACGATGCGGATCGTGCGCTGCTGGCGCAGGCCGATACGTTTTTCGTCGCGAGCGCGAACACGTCGGCGGACGCGGGCGCCGCGCGCGGCGCGGACGTGTCGCATCGCGGCGGGATGCCGGGCTTCGTGCGCGTCGACGATGCGCGCACGCTGACGACGCCGGATTTCAGCGGCAACCGCTTCTTCAACACGCTCGGCAACCTGCAGCACGATCCGCGTGCCGGGCTGCTGTTCGTCGATTTCGACAACGGCGACCTGCTGTATGTGGCAGCGCATGCCGAGATCGTGTGGGATGGGCCGCTTGTTGCGTCGTTCGACGGCGCGCAGCGGGTCGTGCGGTTCCATGTCCGGGAAGTGCGGCGCATGCGCGCGGTGCTGCCGTTCCGGTGGTCGGCGGTCGAGCGTGCGCTGCAGTTCGCCGCAATGGCGGCGGGCGCGGGCGCAAGCGCAAGCGCAAGCGCAGCTGCGGGGGCGGGGGTGGTGTCGTCCACATCCACACCTGCACCTGCATCGGCAACGGTACCTGCATCAGCACCTGCATCAGCACCTGCATCAGCACCTGCACCTGCACCTGCACCGGCATCGGCATCGGCATCGGCACCGACACCGACACCGACACCGACACCGACACCGACACCGACACCGGCGAGCGCCTCGTCACCCGCATGGCGGCCGCTGCGCATCGCGAAGATCGTCGACGAAGCGCGTGCGATCCGTTCGTTCCATTTCGAACCGGCGGACGGCGGCGCGTTGCCTGCCTACGAAGCCGGGCAGCACCTGACGCTGCGCGTCGCGCTGCCGGGCTGCGATGCGCCGGCGATTCGCAGCTACACGCTCTCCGATGCAGCGGGCGGTGCGCATTACCGGATCACCGTGAAGCGCGAAGGGCGCGTATCGGCGTGGCTGCACGATCACGCGCAGGCGGGCATGACGCTCGACGCGCAGATGCCGCGCGGCCGCTTCTCGTTCGATCTCGCGAGCCCGCGCCCGGCCGTGTTCGTGTCGGCCGGTATCGGCATCACGCCGATGATCGCGATGCTGCGCCGCGCGCTGGCCGACGATCAACCGTCGCGCCGCGTGGTGTTCGTACACGGCGCGCGCGAGCCGGACGATCGACCGTTCGCCGAGGCGCTGGCACGCGTCGCGGCCGCCGATGGACGATTGTCGCTCCACTGGTTCGACAGTCATCCTCACGAAGGCTCGGCGGCACATGCCGGCCGCATCGACATCGATCGACTGAAGCGGATCCTTTCGTTCGACGATTACGATTTCTACCTCTGCGGACCGTCGGCGTTCATGCGCGATTTGTACGACGGCCTGCGCGCGCTGAACGTGCCCGACGAACGCATCCGTTTCGAGGCATTCGGGCCGTCGAGCGTGGCACGCAGCGCGACCCGCGCGTCTGCAGCGCCCGCGGTGGCGAGCGTGCCGGTCGTATTCCGGCGCACGGGCCGCGAAGCCGCGTGGACGTCCGCCGACGGCACCTTGCTCGAATTCGCGGAGGGGCAGCGCGTGGACGTGCCGTCCGAATGCCGCTCCGGGTCGTGCGGCACATGCGCGACGCGCGTGCTGTCCGGGGCGGTCGGCTACGAGCAGGCCCCCGATGCGCCGGTTGAACCCGGTTGCGCGCTGCTGTGCATTGCGCGGCCCGAACAAGGGACGGAACCGCTCGTGCTCGACCGCTGATGCACCCTGCGACATGCCGCCGCAGACGGCCTGCTGCGCGAAAAGCGCGCACAACTGCTTCTTTTTTCGGATGCCGGTCGGATCGACGATAGCGTCAACCGATAGATGAAAGGAGCGCAATCATGAAACTGCTCGGCATGATCCGACTGGTCCTGTGGAGTTTCTTCGGCGTACGCAACAGCAAGGCGCACGCGACGGATCTCGCGAACGCGAACTTCACGCTGCTGCCGTTCGTGGCGATCCTCCTCGCGCTGCTCGTTGGCGCGGTCATCTACGGCGTCGTGCACCTGGTCGTCGATCCGACGGTGACGATGCAGGGGTTCTGAGTGGCCGGTCGCCGGATCGCGAGCGGGCAATCGCGCCCGCTCCGAATGGCGGCCGCATGACCGGCGCGCCACTGCGCCGGTTTTCGAGACTGCCGCGCACGACGCCAGTCACGCGCACATCGGCGCCGTCGTCGCGCCGCACGAATCGCGCTTTCCCGATTTCCGCGTTCGCCGCCTCCCGTTTCGCCCGATTCCAGGGCGGCCAGCCCCGCCCGGGGTAAAATGCGCGCCGCGCCGCGATGTCGCGCGCGACGGGCACGCCGCCGTTCCATCGAACGGTGCGCGCAAGCGCGTCGCACCCGCACCGAGGCGTTCGAAGCGTCCCTCCGCATGACAAGGCCGCGCGATGCAGCCGGCCACCCGACACGCCCCCGACGAACCCGTCGACGGCTGCGTCGGTGCCCGGTGCGTCACCTGAATCCGATGTTCCATCCCGCGTCGTCCCGACCGAGCGGCCCGCTTGCGCGCCGCATCGTCCGGTTCGTCTGATGAATATCGAGCCGACCCATGCGTGCGGCTGAAGGGCGGGGTCCGGTCGCGGGCACGCTTCGAAGCTTCGTAACAGGTTTCGACAGGTCGAGTGGCGAGTTTTCCATCCAGAACAATGACGGTGAATAGAACAACAGCGTCGCCCGCACGGCGGCGGCGCGCGAAGATCGGGCTTGGCGTCGGTCTCGGCATCACGCTTTTCGCGGCGCAGGCCGCCGCGGCGCAGGGCGATGCGCCGGCGCCGGACGCCGAGGCAGCCGGCAGCGCGACGCTGCCGACGATCACGGTGAGCGGCGAGCGCGGCAATGCGCTGCGCGCACGCAACGCATCGGTCGCGGGGCTCGACGACACGCCGCTGCGCGACACGCCGGCGTCGGTGAGCGTCGTCACGCGCGCGCAGCTCGACGACCAGCAGGCAAAGCGGTTGAGCGACGTCGTGCGCAACGACGCGTCGGTCGTCAACGACTATGCGCCGGTCGGCTATTTCGAAGGCTTCGCGATCCGCGGCTTTCCGGTCGACCTCGCGAGCGCGATCCGGATCGACGGGCTGACGGTATCCGGCGAGCAGAACGTGCCGCTCGAGAACAAGGAGCGCGTCGAGATCCTGAAGGGGCTCGCCGGCATCGACAGCGGCGTCGTCGCGCCGGGTGGCGTGATCAACTTCGTGACGAAGCGCTCGGCCAATGTCGCGAGCGTGACGGGTGGCGTCGACAGCCGCGGTTCGACGTCGGCGGCCGTCGATCTCGGCCGCCGCTTCGGCCCCGACAACCAGTTCGGCTTCCGGATCAATGCCGCGAAGGAGAACATGCACTCGTACGTCGACGGCACGAACGGGCGGCGCACGTTCGGCTCGATTGCCGCCGACTGGGACATCAGCCCGCGTGCGAGCCTGCAGCTCAACGCCGAATTCCAGCAGTGGATCCAGCGTTCCGCGCCCGGCTACCAGTTGCTCGGCGGCACCGTCGTGCCGTCGGTCAACACGACGTCGAAGGCGCTCGGCACGCAGCCGTGGGCGAAACCGGTGACGACCGACGCGCTGAACCTGAATGCGCGCTTCGACTACCAGTTCGACGACGACTGGAAGGCCTACATTGCCGCCGGCCGCAGCCGCACGATGATCGACGACAACAGCGCGTTCCCGTACGGCTGCTCGTATGCGGCGAGTTGCACGGCCGGTGCGACGTCGCCGTTCTTCTTCGGCGCGAACGGCGACTACGACGTGTACGACTTCCGCAGCCCCGGCGAATATCGCCGCAACGACGATCTGCGCGCGGTCACGACGGGCAAGTTCGCGACAGGCCCGCTGCGACACGAGCTGACGCTCGGCGTGAGCGTGCAGCGCCGCGTCGTGAGCATGGCCGACGCCGTGTACGACTACGTCGGCAGCGAGAACATCTACGGGCCCGACACGACGTTTTCGCCGTCGCCGAATTCGCCGGGGCCATCGTATACGCACCTCGATGCGTGGCAGTACGGCGTGTTCGGGCTCGACCGCATCAGCCTCGGCGAACACTGGCAGGTGCTCGCGGGCGGCAAGGAAGTGCTGCTGCGCCAGCGTAGCTGGAGCAGCCTCGACGGCGACGCGACGCATACCGACCGCTCGGTGTTCCTGCCGCAGGTCGCGCTCGTCTACAAGCCGGTGAACGTGCTGTCGCTGTACGCGTCGTACAGCAAGGCGCTGTCGCTCGGCGACCAGGCGCCGGTGCGCGCGACCAACGCGTATGCGTTCCTGCCGCCCGTCGAATCGCACCAGGTCGAAGTCGGCGCGAAATACGACTGGCTCGACCGGCTGAGCCTCACGGCCGCCGTGTTCTCGATCAGCAAGCCGTTCCAGTTCGCCGATCCGGACGCATCGGGCACGAGCTATACGTTCGTGCAGCGCGGCACCCAGCGGCACCAGGGGATCGAACTCGGCGCGGCCGGGCGCGTGACCGAGCGCCTGGGCCTGACGGCCAGCGTCGCGGCGATTCGCGCGCGTGCATACGATTCCGGGTCGCCGGCGTACGAAGGACACCAGATCATCAACGTACCGGCGCTGCGCGCGTCGCTGTATGCGGACTATGCGGTGCCCGGCGTCGCGGGGCTGAACGTGCTCGGCGGCGTCGAGTACAGCGCGGCCCGCAACGCGAACGAGGAAGGCACCGCGCGCGTGCCGTCGTGGTTCGTGTTCAATCTCGGCGCGCGCTATACGACGAAGATCGGCGGCCATCGCACGGTGTTGCGCGTGTCGGTGGACAATCTGTTCAACAAGTTCTACTGGCGCGACGCGGGCGAGCAGCAGGGCGATGCGTACCTGTTCCCGGGTGCGCCGCGCACCGCGCGCGTATCGTTGACCTATGATTTCTGACCGTCCGGAACCGGCCGCTAACCTGGAGAGCACAGACGATGTCCCCACTTGAAATCGCCGGCGTGATCGTCAGCGCGCTCGCGATCTGGCTGACCGCGAAGCGGCGCATGCTGTGCTGGCCGGTCGGGCTCGTGTCGGTCGCGCTGTACGGCTGGATCTTCTTCGACGCGAAGCTGTACTCGGACATGCTGCTGCAGGGTGCGTTCGCGGTGCTGCAGGTGTACGGCTGGCAGCGCTGGCTCGCGCAGCGTGCAAGCGAGGCCGACGGCAATGCGGCACCGGCCGGCGACGTGGCGCCCGTCACGGGCGTGCGGCCGATGCAGATGCTGCCCGACCTGATCGCGGCCATCGTCGGCAGCGCGCTGCTCGGCGGCATGATGGCGCGCTGGACCGATGCGGCGCTGCCGTTCGTCGATGCATCGCTGACCGCGTTCAGCCTCGTCGCGCAATACTGGACCGCGCGGCGCTACATTGCGTCGTGGGGGCTGTGGATCGTCGTGAACGTCGTGTACGTCGGGATGTTCGTGTTCAAGGAACTGTATCTGACGGCCGGACTCTATGCGCTGTTCATCGGGCTGGCCGTCGTCGGCTGGCGCGACTGGAACCGCACGGCCGCGGCGCTGCGCGCGGCGGCCGGCGGCGCGCTGGCAACAGGCGGCGGCGCGCGCTGATCCACGCGCCGATTCGGATTCAACTACGGAGCAACGTCGTTCATGTCATTCCCACTCGAGCCGGACGGATCCCTGCCGCGCGACGTCGCGCCGCCGCAATTCGGCGTCGACGGCGTGCAGGCCGAACGCGACTGGCCGCTGATGACGCACGACGAGGTGGCGGCGGTGCTCGCGCGGATCGACGGCGCCGGCGAGCCGGCGCGGCTCACATGGCACAGCCCGCGGCAGTTCGCGGCGGCCGTCCTGGTGCAGATGACGGACGGCCGCGGGCTGTTCGTCAAGCGTCATCACGTGAGCCTGCGCGATGTCGAAGGGCTCGAGGAAGAGCATCGCTTCATCGCGCATCTGCGCGAACGCGGGATGCCCGTGGTCGACATTCTCGCGGATCGCGACGGCGCGACCGCATTCGCGTCCGGCGAGTGGACCTACGAGGTGCACGTGCGGGCGCCCGGCGTCGACCCGTATCGCGGCGTGATGTCGTGGCAGCCGTTCACGCATGCTTCGCACGCGTACGCGGCCGGCCGAGCACTGGCCGAGCTGCATCGCGCGTCGGCCGGCTACGATGCGCCGGCGCGGCCCGTGCGGACCTTGCTGTCGAGCTTTCGCGTGCTGTTGTCCGCCGATCTGGCGGGCGCGCTCGAACGCTGGGTCGACGCGCAGCCGCTGCTCGTGCGCGCGCTTGGCGCGCGCGACTGGCGCGGCGACGTGGCCGACGCGATCGGCCCGTATCATGCGCGCCTCGTGCCGCTGCTGCCTGCGCTGCCGCCGCTGTGGACACACGGCGACTGGCACGCGTCGAACCTGCTGTGGACCGAAGCGGGGCCCGGCGCGCAGGTGCGGACCGTGCTCGATTTCGGACTGTCGGATCGCACCTGCGCGGTGATGGACCTTGCGCTCGCGATCGAGCGCAACACGGTCGACTGGATGGCGCCGGCCGACGCGCGCCGCGTCGAGTACGCGCAGATCGACGCGCTGCTCGACGGGTACGAATCGCTCGAACCGCTGGGAGACGAAGCCTACGCGGCGCTGGTCGCACTGCTGCCGATCGTGCACACGGAGTTCGCGCTGTCGGAGGTCGCTTATTTCGGTTGCATCATCGATGCGCCGGCCATCGTCGACATCGCGTACGACGGTTATCTGATCGGGCACGCGCGCTGGTTCGGCGAACGCGACGGACGGCAACTGCTCGACTGGCTCGTGCAGCGCCGGCGCGCGAAGCACGGGATCGTTTGAGTCTTGAGAGCGCCCTGATAGCTTCACCCGTGCGGCGGTCGATATGTCGCGCGAATCATTATTGAATCGTATAACGAAATATCGTCTGGATAGCTTCCATGGACCGTCGCGCGCGAGCGTTGGAGATGGGCAGCTCAACGCAAGCGCGGCGGCGATAAATGATCCGACTTCATGTCAACGGCCCGTACAGCAGTTGTCGAGGCAGCCGGGACTTACCTGAACGGTGACCTCACGGGTTTCCGGCGTTGATTCGGTTGTGCTGCCGGCTGGATAGATTTGCGTTTGTATCTGAAATGGTGCGTTTGTCAGGCCGTCGTCTATGACGGTCTTTGCCACCGCGGACGCACGTTTCTTTGCAAGTTGATCGGGGGTGCTTTCGTTTTTGGACGCGCTGCCAATTATGTCGATCCATTTCTGAATTGGGTGCTTGGAGTTGATTTCCGAGACCCATTGTTCGATTCGAATTTTCTCGGATTCGCTGATTTCGTGGCTGTCTGGTGAAAAAGAAACAAAAAATTGTCGCGATGGTAAATTTTGCGAACCCTGGCATTCTGCGATGGAATTTGTGGAAAAAAGGAATAGAGCTGCAAAAATAGACGGTAGTGCCGCAATCGCGATGTTCATGCTGAATTCGACTCCTTACTCTGCAAATAAATCTTCACCATAGATCACGAATCCAGTGAGTGTATCCGCATTTCTCAATGCGAGATCAGGATGGGCTCTTGCCCATGCGGTCGCCGTAGGGTCGAGCCCGTAACGAGGGTCGCTGCTGCCGAAGGTGTCGGCGAAGTGCGTTACTTCATGAATGAGCGTGGATAGGCGAGAATCTCCGAACATATTCTGATCACGCAAACCGGCGCCGCCCAACCGGAGGTCATGAAGCAGCATGATTACATTCGCGTTCCCGCAGCCTTGAACGGTCATCTTTTCAAGTGAAAATGTCCATAGAACTTGTTCGAAATTTTTGAATGGACAATTATTCTTTGTGATTCTGACGCGATCGAATTGAGTGTTCGAAAGCGAGGCGACGAGTCCGATGGAATGTGACGACACCATCGGATCGCATGCGAGCGTTTAGACGTTGTGTGCAGGTGGCTATCTGGGCAGATATGCCCGTTGATTCCGCGAGTACCACGCGTCGAACATGACGGAAATGTCATCTTCGCCTCATGTTCGCACTGCGGCCGGACCGTAGCATCGGTCGCGAACCGTTACCGCAGAACCGAACATGCTCAAGCTCAACCTCGCCGCGGCCGTCGTCTTCGCGATGGCCGCGACGGCTCACGCGCAGCCGTCGCTGTCTCCGCAGCCGGCCCCGGCTGCCTCCGGCAGCGCCGCGCCGATCGGCGCCCCGGCACCCGACGCCCTCCCTTCCACTTCGTTGACGCTTTCCGACGCGCTGTCGGTCGCGGCCCGGAACAATCCCGCGCTGCGCGGCGCGCGCGCGGACGTCGATGCGTCGGCCGGCGCGCTGATGCAGGCCGGCGCGCGTCCGAATCCGGAAGTGTCGTTCCTGCAGGAGGGGTTCCGTCGCGCCGAACGCACGTCGACCGCGCTGATCAACCAGACGATCGAACTCGGCGGCAAGCGCCGTGCGCGGCTCGATGTCGCGTCGTACGGCAGGGAAGCGGCCAATGCATCGCTCGACGAGCAGGGCGCCGTCGTGCGCGCCGACGTGATTGCCGCGTTCTACGGGCTGCTCGCCGCGCAGCGCCAGCTACAGGTGACCGAGGAATCGGCCGCGATCGCCGCGCGCTCCGCGGATCTCGCGAGCCGCCGTGCACAGGCCGGCAAGGTGTCGCCGGTCGAGGCGACCAAGGCGCATGTGGCGGCGGCCGGCGTGCAGATCGAGGTCGTGACGGCACGCGGCCGTGTCGAGGTCGCGCGCGAGAAGCTGAACGCGGTGATGGGCGAAGCACGCGGTGGCCGGCTGGCGGTGCAGGGCGATCTCGAAACCGTGCCGCCGGTCGAGCCGCTGTCCGCGCTGACCGCGCAGCTCGACGATGCACCGCTCGCGCGGATCGCGCGCGCCGAGATGCTGCGCTCGAACGCGGCCGTGTCGCTCGAACGCGCGCGGCGCATGCCGGACGTGACGATCAGTGCCGGTGTGAAGCGCGTGACCACGGGCGGCGTGCCGGACAACCAGGCGGTGGTCGGCGTGTCGATCCCGATTCCGCTGTTCAACACGAACCAGGGCGCGCTGCTCGAGGCGACGCACAAGGCCGAGCGCGCGAACGCGGATCTCGATCGCGAGCGCACGCGCCTGCGGCTGGACCTCACGCAGGCGTACGCGAATTTCGAAGCCGCCGCGCAGGAAGCGCAGCGCCTGAAGGCCGATATCCTGCCGGCCGCGCGCCTCGCGCTCGACGCGATGTCGCGCGGCTACGAGCTCGGGAAGTTCAGTTTCCTCGACGTGCTCGACGCACAGCGCACGCTGTTCCAGGGCCAGTCGCAGTACGTGCGCGCGCTCGCCGATGCCCATACGGCCCGCGCCGACCTCGGCCGGCTCGTCGGTACGCCGCTCGCGCCGCTTGCGCCACCCGAGCCGGTCACGCAATAGCGCAACAGACGCCTCTTTTACCTGAAGGATCACCATGTCACGCAACAGAATCCTGATCATCGCGGCCGTCGTGCTCGGCAGCGCCGGGATCGTCATCGGCGCACTCGGCGTCACACGCAACGGCGGCGGCAACGGCGCGGCCGCATCGACGGCTTCCGGAGCCGCGTCATCCGCCGAAGTCGCCGGCGAGCGCGGCGGTGTCGTGCTCAAGCGCGGCAAGCTGTCCGTCGAAATCGTGATGACGGAGAAGCCCGGCGATGCGCGCCTCGTCGTCTATCCGTTCGTCGACGGCAAGCCGGCCGGCAAGGGCGTCACCGTGTCCGGCACGCTGGTTCGCTACGACCGCACGCACGAACCCCTGCGTTTCGATGCGGCCGGCCCGAAGTTCGTGTCCGCGCAGTCGATCGGCAAGCCGCACGTGTTCGATGCGACGATCGACGTGAAGGCGGGCAAGGAGGCCGCGTCGTTCCCGTTCGCGCGCGCCGACGGCGCGATCGCGCTGACCGACGCGCAACTGGCGACCTCGAAGATCACGCTGGCGAAAGCGGGCCCCGCGCAGATCGCGACGCCGTTCCAGTTGCCGGGCGAGATCAAGTTCAACGAGGATCGCACCGCGCACGTGGTGCCGCGCGTGGCCGGCATCGTCGAGCAGGTGTCGGTGTCGCTCGGGCAGAACGTCGCGAAGGGGCAGGTGCTGGCCGTGATCGCGAGCACCGATCTTGCCGAGCGGCGCAGCGAGCTGCTGACCGCCGAGCGCCGGCTGTCGGGCGCACGCGCGACCTACGAGCGCGAACGCACGCTGTGGCAGGAGCGCATCTCGGCCGAGCAGGACTATCAGCAGGCGCAGGTGCAGTTGCGTGAAGCCGAGATCGCCGTGCAGAACGCGCGGCAGAAGCTTGCCGCGCTGAACGCGCCGGCCGGCGCGGGTGCGTTGAACCGCTACGAACTGCGCGCGCCGTTCGCGGGCACCCTCGTCGAGAAGCACGCGACGCCGGGCGAAGCGATCGCCGCCGATGCCAGCATGTTCGTGATCTCCGACCTGTCGACGGTATGGGCCGAGATGGCCGTGCCCGCGCAGCGGTTGAACGACGTGCGGGTCGGCCGCGACGCGACGGTCGTCGCGACCGCGTTCGAATCGCGTTCGAGCGGCCCGATCGCGTACGTGGGCTCGCTGCTCGGCGAACAGACCCGCACCGCGCCGGCGCGCGTCGTGCTGCCGAACCCGGACCGCGTGTGGCGGCCCGGGATGTTCGTGAACGTGTCGGTCGACGCGGGCAGGCAGGGCGTGCCCATCGCGGTCGCGAGCGACGCGCTGCAGGACGTGGACGGCGCACCGTCCGTGTTCGTGCGCTCGCCGAAGGGTTTCGTCGCCCAGGCCGTCGAGACGGGGCGGCGCGACGACCGTGCGACCGAAGTGCTGAAGGGCCTCAAGCCGGGCCAGGAGTACGCGGCGTCGAACAGCTTCGTGCTGAAGGCCGAACTCGGCAAGGGGAGCGCGGAACATGAATGAGCGTGACGTGTGCGCCGTTGCACGACTCGCGGCCCGCCATGCGGCCCGCTTTCCGGCTCGCCGCCTGACCGGCCGGGCGGCCCGTCCGTCGAGGGTGACCGTCCCCCGTTTCAAGGAATCCCGTCATGTTTGAGCGCCTGATCCGCTTTGCGATTGCGCATCGCTGGCTCGTGATGCTGGCGATTGCGGCCGTGGCCGCGCTGGGCGTGTTCAGCTACCAGAAGCTGCCGATCGACGCAGTGCCCGACATCACCAACGTGCAGGTCCAGATCAACACGTCCGCGCCCGGCTATTCGCCGCTGGAGGCCGAGCAGCGCATCACCTATCCGGTCGAGACCGTGATGGCCGGCCTGCCGGGCCTCGAGCAGACGCGCTCGATCTCGCGCTACGGGCTGTCGCAGGTCACGGTGATCTTCAAGGACGGCACCGACATCTATTTCGCGCGACAGCTCGTCAACGAGCGCATCCAGGAAGCGAAGGACAAGCTGCCGCCCGGCATCGCGCCCGCGATGGGGCCGACGTCGACGGGCCTTGGCGAGATCTACCTGTGGACCGTCGAGGCCGACGCGGCTGCGCGCAAGCCCGACGGCACGCGCTATACGGCGGCCGACCTGCGCGAGTTGCAGGACTGGGTCGTCCGGCCGCAGCTTCGCAACGTGCGCGGCGTGACCGAGGTCAACTCGATCGGCGGCTACGTGAAGGAATACCGCGTCGCGCCGAACCCGGCGAAGCTGATGTCGTACGGGCTGACGCTCGCCGACGTCGTGCGCGCGCTGGAACGCAACAACGACAACGTCGGCGCCGGCTACATCGAGAAGCGCGGCGAGCAGTATCTGGTGCGCGTACCGGGCCAGGCGCGCACCGTCGACGATATCGCGAACATCGTGCTGACCAACGTCGGCGGCGTACCGGTGCGGATGAAGGACATCGGAGTGGTCGACATCGGCCGCGAGCTGCGCACGGGCGCGGCGACCTCGAACGGCGAGGAGGTCGTGCTCGGCACGGTCTTCATGCTGATGGGCGAGAACAGCCGCACGGTCGCGAAGGCCGTCGTCGCGAAGATGGAAGACGTGAACCGCACGCTGCCGTCCGGCGTGAAGGCGATTCCCGTATACGACCGCACCGTGCTCGTCGAGAAGGCCGTCGCGACGGTGAAGAAGAACCTGCTCGAAGGCGCGATCCTCGTGATTGCCGTGCTGTTCCTGTTCCTCGGCAACATGCGCGCGGCGCTGATCACGGCGCTCGTGATCCCGCTGTCGATGCTGATGACCTTCACCGGGATGGTGAACGCGAAGGTGAGCGCGAACCTGATGAGCCTCGGCGCGCTCGACTTCGGGATCATCGTCGACGGCGCGGTGGTGATCGTCGAAAACTGCGTCAGGCGGCTCGCGCATGCGCAGGCGGCGGCCGGGCGGCCCCTCACACGCGACGAGCGCTTCGTCGAAGTGTTCGGCGCGTCGCAGGAAGCGCGCCGCGCGCTGATCTTCGGGCAACTGATCATCATGGTCGTGTACCTGCCGATCTTTGCGCTGACGGGCGTCGAAGGCAAGATGTTCCACCCGATGGCCACGACCGTCGTGATGGCGCTCGCGGCCGCGATGGTGCTGACCGTCACGTTCATTCCGGCGGCCGTCGCGCTGTTCATCGGCGAGCGCGTGGAGGAGAAGGAGAACCGGTTGATGGGCTGGGCGCGACGTGCGTACGAACCGGCGCTCGCCGCGTTCATGACGCGCCCGGCGCGCGTGATGATCGGCGCGGGCGCCATCGTGCTGGTCACCCTCGGGCTCGCCACGCGGCTCGGCAGCGAGTTCATCCCGAGCCTCAACGAAGGCGACCTGGCCGTTTCCGCGCTGCGGATTCCCGGCACGAGCCTGTCGCAGTCGGTCGAGATGCAGAAGTCGATCGAGAAGACGCTGAAGGCGCGCTTCCCCGAGATCGAGCGCGTGTTCGCGCGCACCGGCACGGCCGAAATCGCGGCCGACCCGATGCCGCCGAACCTGTCGGACGGCTACATCATGCTGAAGCCGGCCGACCAGTGGCCGAACCCGAAGAAGCCGCGCGACACACTCGTGCGCGAGATCGAGGAAGCGCTCGCCGAGCTGCCGGGCAACGCGTACGAGTTCTCGCAGCCGATCCAGCTGCGTTTCAACGAGCTGATCTCGGGCGTGCGCAGCGACGTCGCGGTGAAGATCTTCGGCGACGACATGGCCGTGCTGAACCAGACCGGCGAGCAGATCGCGGCCGCGCTGCAGAAGGTCCCTGGCGCGTCCGAAGTGAAGGTCGAGCAGACCACGGGCCTGCCCGTGCTGACCGTCAACCTCGATCGCGACAAGCTCGCGCGCTACGGCGTGAGCGTTGCCGACCTGCAGGACTCGGTGGCCGCGGCCGTCGGCGGGCAGAAGGCCGGCACGCTGTTCCAGGGCGACCGCCGCTTCGACATCGTCGTGCGGCTGCCCGACGAGCTGCGCTCCGACATCGAGGCAATCAAGCGGCTGCCGATCGCGCTGCCCGCACCCGCGGCCGGCGCCCGCGCGCCGCTCGCGGCGGCGCCGTACGTGCCGCTCGCGGAGCTCGCGACGATCGACGTCGCGCCGGGCCCGAACCAGATCAGCCGCGAGGACGGCAAGCGGCGGGTGGTCGTCAGCGCGAATGTGCGCGGCCGCGACGTCGGCTCGTTCGTCGCCGATGCGCGCGAGCGGTTGCAGCAGGACGTGCGTGTGCCGGCCGGCTACTGGGTGTCGTGGGGCGGGCAGTTCGAGCAGCTGCAAAGCGCGAGCGAGCGCTTGAAGCTGGTCGTGCCGCTCGCGCTGTTCATGGTGTTCGTGCTGCTGTTCGTGATGTTCAACAACGCGAAGGACGGGCTGCTCGTGTTCACCGGCATTCCGTTCGCGCTGAGCGGCGGCGTCGTGTCGCTGTGGCTGCGCGGGATTCCGCCGTCGATCACGGCGGCGGTCGGCTTCATCGCGCTGTCCGGTGTGGCCGTGCTCAACGGGCTCGTGATGATCTCGTTCATCCGCAACCTGCGTGATGAAGGGATGCCGCTCGAGGCCGCCGTGCGCGAAGGGGCGCTCACGCGGCTGCGGCCGGTGCTGATGACCGCGCTCGTCGCGTCGCTCGGCTTCCTGCCGATGGCGTTCGCGACTGGCACCGGCGCCGAGGTGCAGCGCCCGCTCGCGACGGTCGTGATCGGCGGTATCCTGTCGTCCACGGCGCTGACGCTGCTGGTGCTGCCCGTGCTGTACCGTGCCAGCCATGCGGTGTCGTGGCGCGCCGCGCTTTGGGGCAGCTTCGGCGGCGGCTTCGGCATGGGCGTGCTGCGCCGGTTGGGTTTCTTCAAGGGTAATGCGTGATGCGAATTCTGATTGTCGAAGATGAACCGAAGACGGGCGCTTACCTGCGCAAGGGGCTCACGGAGGCCGGCTATGTCGTCGACTGGGTCGAGGACGGCATCACGGGCCAGCATCAGGCCGAGACCGAGGAGTACGACCTGCTCGTGCTCGACGTGATGCTGCCCGGGCAGGACGGCTGGACGCTGCTGCAGAACCTGCGGCGCAGCAAGTCGACGCCCGTGCTGTTCCTCACGGCGCGCGACGACGTCGGCGATCGCGTGAAAGGGCTCGAGCTCGGCGCCGACGACTATCTCGCGAAGCCGTTCGACTTCGTCGAGTTGACCGCGCGCATCAAGTCGATCCTGCGACGCGGCCAGCCGCGCGACTCGAACACGCTGCGCGTGGCCGACCTCGAGCTCGACCTGACGCGCCGCAAGGCCACGCGGCAGGGCGACACGATCCTGCTGACCGCAAAGGAATTCGCGCTGCTCTGGCTGCTGATGCGCCGCGAGGGCGAGATCCTGCCGCGCGCGACGATCGCGTCGCAGGTCTGGGACATGAATTTCAACAGCGACACGAACGTCGTCGATTCGGCGATCCGGCGCCTGCGCTCGAAGATCGACGACGCGTACGACCCGAAGCTGATCCACACCGTGCGCGGGATGGGCTACGTGCTCGAGGCGCGCGGCGGCGGCGCGGCATGATTGCGCGCCTGCTGCCGCGCACGCTGCGCGGACGCCTGACCGCGCTGATCATCCTGTCGACGTCGGTGATCCTCGCGTCGAGCGGCGTTGCGCTTTACGAAGCACTGAGCAATCGCATCGAAACGACGGCGGCTGAGCAGATGGCCGGCATTTCCGCCGCGTTGGGCGCGCACCTGGCCGAAGCGCGCTCGACGGCCGACGTCGCGCGCAACACCGATATCTGGATCGACCAGTTGCACGGCCATCCGAACATGGATCTCGCGATCTTCGATGCGACGGGGACGCGCCTCGTCGGCACGCCCGGATTTCGTCCGGTCGCGCCGTTGATGTCGCTGGATGCAGGGCGTGTGCCGGTCGGCGTCGCACCTCCCGGCGCACGGCAGCGGTATCTCGTCGCGACCGTGCCGCTTGCCGGCGCAGGCGCGCCCGTGGTGCGCGTCGTGGTGCAGTACGACCGTAGCGCCGACGTGCTGTTGCTGCGCACGCACGCCTATACGATCGTCGTGATCGAGGTGTTCGGCGTGGTGCTCGCGGCCGCGATCGCATACGGCATTGCGGCGCTCGGGCTGAGCCCGCTGCGGCGGTTCGCGGCGCGCGCCGAACAGATGTCGACGAGCCGGCTTGCGCATCCGCTGCCGGCGCTGGATACCGCCGGCGAGCTGAAGGAGCTCGAGCACGCGTTCAACGGCATGCTCGGGCGGTTGAACGAATCGTTCACGCGGTTGAGCCAGTTCTCGTCGAATCTCGCGCACGACATGCGCACGCCGCTCACGAACCTGCAGGCGGCCGCGCAGGTCGTGCTGTCGCAGCCGCGCAGCGCGGATGAATACCGGAACGTGATCGAGTCGAGCATCGACGAATACCAGCGGTTGTCGCGAATGATCGAGGACATGCTGTTCCTGGCGCGTTCGGAACAGGCCGGCACGTCAATCAACGTGCGGCGCCTGGACGCGTCGGAAGAGGCGGAGCGCGTCGCGGGATACTACGAGCCGCTGGCGGAGGATGCCGGCGTGACGGTGAAGGTCGACGGCCATGCGTGGGTCGATGCGGACCTGACGTTGTATCAGCGCGCGCTGAGCAACCTGCTGTCGAACGCGCTGAGGTACGCGCCGCGCGGCAGCGTCGTGACGATCGACTGTGTGGAGCAGGGCGGTGCGACGACGATTGCCGTGTCGGATACGGGGCCCGGCATCGAGGCTCAACACGTCGGAAAGATCTTCGAGCGCTTCTATCGCGTCGATCCGTCGCGGCACAATTCGGCGTCGGGGACGGGGCTCGGCCTTGCGATCGTCCGGTCGATCATGGACAACCACGGCGGCGAATGCGGCGTCGACAGCGACCCGGGCCGTCGCACGACGTTCTGGCTGCGCTTTCCGCGCCAGCCGGCCGAACTGAAACGGCCGGCGGCCATCGGCACCTGACACCGCGGGCGGGCCCGCGCGCGCGTTCGCCATGAAGCGGCCGCGCGCGGCGCGCTGCCCGCGGTCGTGTGGCCGAGCGCCATTACCGCGCGGTCAGGTTGTCGTGATTGTCGGTCTGCGGCTTCTTCTCGCCGCCATGCACCGACATCCCGTGAAGCTCCTTGTTGCGCGCGACGAGCTCGCCGGTCGGCGGGTACTGCGTCTTGCTCGTCGGCACGACGCCGTCGTGCTGCGCCTGCTTCAGTTCATTGACGACCTGCGTGCGGGTCTTGCCCTGCGTTTGCGTTTGCGTCTGCGTCTGCGCGAACGCGGCCTGCGTGGCGATGCCGAGCGACAGCGCGGCGGTGACGAACAGTGCTGCGAGTGTTGCCGTTTTCATCGAGTGCTCTCCTTGATCAGGGCCGCCGGGTGGCGAACCATGGACCCAGTATGCGAAAGCAGCCGTGCGTGATCGTGATCGCGAGATGAAAAATGCGTCAGATAGCGTGATGCGCAGATACGCCGTTCGGGGGCAGTCGACATGACGCATTCGTCATGTTCGCGTCACGGGCGCGATGAGCGGGAAGCGGAACATGAAGTCTGCCGAGGGTCGATGTGGCCGGAGGCATTCGCGCCGTTCGCGATAGCCTTATGGCAAGCGGGCGGCCCTGTTCTGACTTTCACACCGGACTTGAAACGTGTATCGTCCCGCCACTCGCCTAGCCTGGATCGCAGTCCTGATCGTCCCGTTGTTCGCGGGATGCGCATCGACTCGTTCCGGCACGACGTCAACTGCGCAGGCCACGCGGGCAGCGGCTAAAAAGCCGGTGCCGGCCGATCTCATGCCCGGCGAGCAGGTCGACTATGCCGGGCATCGTTGCGGCAATCCGAACCTGTACGTGAAAACGCATCCGTGCCTGTTCCCGCGGCGCAATTCGACACCCTGATCATGTGGGCGCAACCAAAAAAAATGCCCGGCACTCGACGTGTCCGGGCCTAATGCGTGACGCGCCGTGCGGCAGCGACTCGCTTGCGTGGTCTGGAACGGGCGCTGCCCGTCACGTTTACGATCGTAGCGACGCGACGCTTCGCGAACCTGACCGGAACATGAAATTTTCGTCATGCAGCGCGCGTATTGCTCCTGCGGTCAGAACCGGTGGCGCAACCCGAGATTGACGATGCCCTGCGTGCGCGTTCCGCCATAGCCGCAGGAGCCGATCGACGCCTGCGCCGTCTGCGTGCCGCCGTCGAGCGTGCGCCGTTCGCCGTTCGCGCGTTGCCACGCGCCGACCGTGTAGAGATCGGTACGCTTCGACAGCACGTAATCATGGACGCAAAAACCGACGACGAATTTTTGATTCGCAGAGCGATGCAGCGGATGTCACGGCGGTGACGAAACCGTCATACTGCGATCACGATTTCGCACCGCCGCCGGATCAAAGTGAAGGCTCCTGTCATGGATCAACAGCAAGGAGCGAACCACATGAATATTCCGCGACCGATGATCGTCATCGCCGCCACCGCACTATCGTTTGCGGCCTTCTCTCAGGCAGTGGCCGCGCAGCAGAAGACCCGGCAGGAAGTCCGTCAGGAACTGGTGCGCGCGCGCCACGACGGCGCGATCCCGAGCCCGAGTCACGACTACCCGGCAAGCCCGGCCGCCGTCGCACGCAATCAGGAGATCCATCGCGCGACCGTGCATCGCGGCGAGACGGCGCCGCTGGTCGATGCGCACGACAACCGTTTTGCGGTTCGCTGATCGTTCCCTCGCGGCCGACCGGCGCAGTGCCTGTCGGCCGCCCCCCACACGAAGAGGAGGGCGCCATGCGCCATTTCGCGAAAGGAATCGTGCTTGCGGTGACCCTGATGTCGACGGCCGCGATGGCGGCCGGCTGGCCGGAACGTGCGCTGTCGCACGCGTCGGCGCACGATGTCGGCCGGCGCGAGAACGAGCGGATGCGCTGCGAGTTCGCGGCCGTGCCGGCCGGCGCGTGGAGCGCGACGTTCACGCGCGGGCAATGCGAGGTCGACAACGGCCGGCTGACGTTCGTACCCGCCGATGCAGGCGGCGGATCGATTGCCGCGGAGCAGCGGATCGTGCTCGGTGAGGTCCGCACCGCATCGCATCAGTCGCGCAAGCTGAAGGAGCAGTTGCAACTGGCGACGCGCGACGAAGTGATCGCGCTGAACGTGCTGACCGACGACGGCAGCCGCAAGTCGCGCGAACATGCGATCGACCTGTGGGCCGCGCTGCGCAACCAAGGCGTGACGCCCGTCAACGGCACGCGCATCGTCGAGTCGTATCCGACGGGCGCGACGACGTGGTAGCCGGTGCGCAGCCGCGCCCGGCTTATCCGGCCTTTACCGATCCTTCGATCAGGAAGAACACGATGAAGCCGACGAAGAACGCGGCCGTCGCGAACGGCGTTTCGGGTACCTCGTGCGCTTCGACCAGCAGTTCCTCGGTGACGAGGTACAGCAGTGCGACGGTGCCCAGCCCGAGCAGCGCCGCGTAGATCGTGGGCGGAAGTCCGGCGAACGCCGCGTTGCCGGCAACGGCCGCGAGGCTCAGCAGCGCCGCGAGCCCGACCGGTACGACGATCGACAGCATGCGGCCGACGCCGGCGGCCGCGAGCGCAGCGCTCACCGATAGCGCGAGGAACAGCACCTCGAGCGTCAGCGCGACGGTCAGGATGATGCCGCTTTCGTCGCTTGCCGAGAACGCGATGCCGAGCACGAGGCCGTCGATGACGAGATCGATCGCGGTGACGATGATGAGGCTCACGGGCAGCCGCGCTTGCTCGAAGCGCGTCTCGATCGCCCCCGACAGCGCGCGGATCGCGAGCATCAGCGCGAGACCGAGCACGAAGCCGACGACGACCGGAAACAGCGCATGCGCGCGGTCCTGCGGCAGCAGCTCGAGCGCGGCGGCCGCGAACACGATGCCGCCGGTGAAATGCTGGATGACGCTGGACGTTTTCGGGCCGGGGGCACGCCAGGCGGCCGCGAGGGCGCCGAAACTGGCCGCCAGCACGGGCGGCAACGTGAGCAGCGCAAGCTTCGCGGTCGGTGTCATGAGGCCTCTCGAACGGTTGGCGTACCGCAGCGGGCCCGGCGTCGCGCTGCCCGGCTGCGTTGTACGGTTCATACGCGCGGGGGCGTGGCCCCGGCATCAACCGGCAATTGAACACCTTGAAGCCGCTTCAAAGTCAACCCATTCGATGCGGCGCGCACCGGCAAGCCGGCGCGCCGGTGCCGGTCAAAGCTGCGCGAGCGCCTGATCGAGATCCGCGAGCAGGTCGTCGATATGCTCGATGCCGATCGACAGCCGCACCGTTTCTTCCTTCACGCCCGCCTTCGCGAGTTCGGCCGGCGACAGTTGCCGGTGGGTCGTCGATGCCGGGTGCGTCGCGAGCGATTTCGTGTCGCCGATGTTGACGAGCCGCGTGAACAGCTTCAGCGCGTCCTGGAATTTCGCGCCGCCGTCACGGCCGCCCTTCACGCCGAACGTCAGGATGCCGGGCGCGCGGCCCGACAGGTAGCGCGCGACGAGCGCATGATCGGGGTGATCGGGCAGGCCCGCGTAGTTCACCCATTCGACGTTGTCGTGGCGCGCGAGATGCTGCGCGATCTTCAGCGCGTTGTCGCTGATCCGCTCGACGCGCAGCGCCAGCGTTTCGATGCCCTGCAGGATCTGGAATGCATTGAACGGCGAGATCGCCGCGCCCATGTTGCGCAGCGGCACCACGCGCGCGCGGCCGATATAGGCAGCCGGCCCGAACGCTTCCGTGTAGACGACGCCGTGATAGCTGACGTCGGGCTCGTTCAGCCGCTTGAAGCGGTCGGCATGCTCGGCCCACGGAAACTTGCCCGAATCGACGATCGCGCCGCCAAGGCTTGTGCCGTGCCCGCCGAGATACTTCGTCAGCGAGTGCACGACGATGTCCGCGCCGTGCTCGAACGGGCGCAGCAGGTACGGCGACGGCACCGTGTTGTCGACGATCAGCGGGATGCCGTGGCGATGCGCGACTTCGGCGAGCGCGGCGATGTCGGTGACGTTGCCGAGCGGGTTGCCGACCGATTCCGCGAAGATCGCCTTGGTGCGCGCGTCGATCAGCGGCTCGAACGATGCGGGATCGCGCGGATCGGCGAAGCGCGTGGTGATCCCGTATTGCGGCAGCGTATGCGCGAACAGGTTGTAGGTGCCGCCGTACAGCGAACTCGCGGACACGATGTTGTCGCCGGCTTCGGCGATCGTCTGGATCGCGTACGTGACGGCCGATTGCCCCGATGCAAGCGCCAGCGCGCCGATGCCGCCCTCGAGCGCGGCGATCCGTTGCTCGAGCACGTCCGTCGTCGGGTTCATGATCCGCGTGTAGATGTTGCCCTGGACCTTCAGGTCGAACAGGTCGGCACCGTGCTGCGTGTCGTCGAATGCGTACGCGACGGTCTGGTAGATCGGTACGGCGACAGCGCGCGTGGTCGGGTCGGGACGATAACCGCCGTGCACGGCGATGGTTTCGAGACGCCAGTTCGATGCGGCCTGATCGGTCATGGGTGCTCCTTCCGTTGTTGTGGTGGTCGAGCGATTATAGGAGCACGTGCACGGCTAGCTTTAGAACGAATGGTGTGTTGCTTATGGCGGGGCGCCGCATAAAATGCCTGTTCCGCAAACAAGGGGTGCGCGATGAATCAGGATCACTGGAACCAGGTGGATGCGTATTTCTCCGCGACGCTCGTGCCGTCCGACGACGCGCTCGACGCCGCGCTGGCGGCGAGCGACGCGGCCGGTCTGCCCGCGATCAACGTCGCGCCGAACCAGGGCAAGCTGCTGCAACTGCTCGCGACGATTCGCGGCGCGCGGCGGATCCTCGAGGTCGGCACGCTCGGCGGCTACAGCACGATCTGGCTCGCGCGCGCGTTGCCGCCGGGCGGTACGCTCGTGACGCTCGAACTGAACCCCGCGCATGCGCAGGTCGCGACACGGAACATCGCACGTGCGGGGTTCGCACAGGCCGTGACGGTGGTGGTCGGCAGCGCGAAGGACAGCCTCGCGCGGCTCATCGACGCGGGTGAAGCACCGTTCGATTTCATCTTCATCGATGCCGACAAGGACAACAATCCGGCCTATCTCGACGCGGCGCTGAAGCTGTCGCGGCCCGGCACGGTGATCGTCGTCGACAACGTCGTGCGCGGTGGGCGCGTGGCCGATCCGGACAATCGCGAGCCCGACGTGGCGGGCGTGCGCGACGGGTTCGCGCGTCTCGCGGCCGCCCCGAACGTCACGACGACCGCCGTGCAGACGGTCGGGCAGAAGGGCTGGGACGGGTTCTCGATCTCGATCGTCGGCGCGTGATGTGATGTCGGGTCGCGCGTGCGGTCGGCCCGCACGCTAGTTCTTGTCTGGATTCTTCTCTTCGCACTGGTCGGGCTCGTCGCTCAGCACGATGCGGCGGATGCGGCCGTTGTCGTAGAACGGGACATCGGGGCAGAACTTCATGCCGGCGCGGGTTTGCGTGCGCTTCCACGTGACCTTCTCGGTGCGTACCAGCGTCGGCGCATGGCCGGGCGCGCCCGGCTTCCAGATATCGATGTACACGCGCGACATCCACGGCGAATCGTTCGCGTCGCACGCCTTCGGGTCGCCCAGTGTCGAACGCAGCCCGGTGTCGGTCTGCTCGATCCGCTGCGGAAACTCGATGTAACCGTCGCCGTAGCCGGGCACGACGTAGCAATAACGACGCGTGTTCCCGTCGAGCACCGGCAGCATGTAGCTGCTGGCCGAGTCGACTTCCTTCACGTCGTCGCCCTGCCAGCGGTAAGTCGTCACGCCATGCTCGCAGCAACTCGCGCGCCAGCTTGTCCAGATGATCCTGTGCTCGGGATCGAAATCCGGCGACGTGATGCCCTGCAGCCCCGGCGGCGCATCGACGAAGCGCCGCGTCTTCGGATCGAAAATCCACGTCTGGTACGGAATGTTCGGGCTCGCCCCCAATGCTTGCGCGAGCATCAGGTCGGGCCAGCCGTCGAAATTCACGTCGGCGAATTCGGGCGTGAACAGGCTGCAGGTGCCTTGCGAATCGGTCTGCAGCGTCTGTACGAGGCGGCCTCGATCGTACAGGCGGATCGCGGAAACGTGCGGTGGATCGTTGCACGCACTGCCGTCGTCGGGCAGCTTGTCCGCGACGAGGCGGATCTCGTAAGGGAACGGCCTGCCGTCTTGTTTCGGCGCGAGCGAGACGGGCAGCGTGCGCTTGCCGTCCGGCGACGCCCAGGTGCCGGTCACGGCATTGTCGAGGGAGGCAACGCGCCACGTGCCCGTTACGCGCTCGGCGTTCACTTTCGCGCCGCTGTCGCGCTCCGACAGCGTGGCGCCGTGTGCGTCGAGCGTCCCCTTCAATGCGAGCCGATAGCGTTTGTCGGACGTGCAGGGCGCGTAGCAGTACCAGCCCGATACCGCATCGGCCACGCGCGACAACGCGACCTCGACATGCCGGTTGCCGATCGTGCCGGTCCAGTTACGCGACCAGAACGGGATTTCGACCGAATCGTCGGCGCTTGCGGCACGCACCGGCGCTGACGCGAACGCGGTGATGGCGACCAGCGCGAACGCAAGCGCGCCACGCCAGCCGCGCGTGCGCCGCGTCGCGCTCGCGTGGCGCGACGCATCGATGAACGGGAGAAACATGCTGCAGCCCCTCGGTTTGTTATGGGTGATGTCTGCCGGCGTGTTTCGGTGCGATGCGCACGTCAGCGGCTCGCTGCCGCATCCGCCCGTCGATACAGGCGTGGCCACTGATCGTCGAACAGGCCGTTGCACGTGCCGTGCGTGGCGATATCGTCGAGCACGAAGCGCCGGCCGTCGAAGATCCACGATGCGGTCGAGCCGCAATCGCCGAGACTGCGCAGCCGGACCTTGCTCGACAGCGTCGCGGTGGCGGAATCGTAGGCGGCGTCGGTCAGTTCGTTCGCGAACGACGCCGAATCGAGCCCCGCGTTCGCGTTCTCGCCGAAATTCATCGGTGTCGGCGTGAGCGGCGCCATCCGTCGCACGCGATACCACAGGTCGGTGTGGTTATACATGCTGCTGGTCTGGCACGGAATCGCGACCAGTGCTTCGTCGGCGGAGATCGCCACGGCGCGCGACGCCTTCCTGCGATCGCTCGCCGGCATTTCGTCTTCGACATCGGCCGCACATTGCTTCACGTCGCCGCCGAACTTCGCGAGCACCGCGTCGACGAGCGAGCGTTGCTCGGCGGCCGACAGGTTCGCGACGGCCGGCGCCGGCGTGACGGCGGGCGGCAGCGCCGGTGCGGCCGGTACCGACGATGCGGCCCGGGTGCCCGGGCGCAGCAGCGCGGTGACGGTGCCGACACGGCCCTGCGTGTCGTCGATCAACAGCAGTGCGGCATTCAATCCCGTCAACGGCGTGCGGGCGGTTTGCGCCGACGCCGGATCGCCGAAGCTCAGCAGTTGCGCATTGCGCGATGCGGCGAGCCATGCGGCAACCGTTGCCGGATCGTGGGTCCGGATCCGGAACGGGTACGCGTCGTCATCGTCCGGCTTGCCGCCGAACGCATGCCATTGGGCCGCCATTGCATCGAACGGGCGGCCGTCCACGCGGGCGGTGCGCAGGTCCAGCGGCGCCGACGCGTAGAGGTCGAGCGATGCTTGCGCGTCCGGGCCGGCATCGCGCGTCACGCGCAGGATGAGGCGGGTGCGTGCGTCGTCGCTATCGTCGGCTTGGCTTTCGGCAACGCAACGGTTGCCGTTGTCGCAGACGACCGACCAGTTCTTGAAATCGCGCTCGACCGGCGGCCGCGCGAGCGGGCGAGCCTGGGCAACGATCGGGGAAACGGCGAGGAGAGCGGCGATGGCGAGCGAAAGGCGGTGCGACATGACGGTTCGTATCGACGGTGGATGGGCGGGCGGAAACGTCGGGCTGCAAGCGCATCGTCAGCAAGCCGGGCAGGTCGAGGGCTGCGGCGCATGCGGCGGCGCGCTTTACCGAACAGCGTCGAGTATACCGCCGCAACGGGCTGCGATCGTGACGACGACGCGTAGTGTGCGGACACGGCCATGACTGGCCGGCATGGGGCGGACACGTGCGGATGCGAAAATGGCGCGATGCCCGCAGGCATCGCGCCGTTCGTCTTTCACCGACCGTCCACCACGTCGCGCAGGAATGCGTCGAGCATCGCCACGTCGCCCCACGGCCGCTTGTATTCGCGATCGTGCTCGGCATCGGCGAGCATCGTCTCGACGAGCGCGTGGATCGCCGGCCGGCGCGGCCCGTATTCGCTTTCGTTCGCGCGCATCTTCAGTGCGAGCAATGCGTCGAGTTCCGCGCGCACCGCCGGCGCGTGCACGGTGCCGTCGACGAGATCCGCGAAGCGCATCGGCGGCATCCCGAGCCCCATGTCGATCCAGCGTGCCGCGAGCAGCGGCCGCAGCACGTACAGGTACTTCTTGTAGCGCACCGTGTCGCCTTGCAGGTAGCCGCGAAAGTTCTTCTTCGCCATCGCGAGGTAGTGGTGCCGCCCGCGCACCGGCGAGAAGAACGCCGATGCCAGCGACCTGAGCCGCGGCGCCCAGCGTGCGTCTTCGCGATACACGACGGGCGAGTCGAGCCATTCGAGCAGCGTCGGGTTCGAGCGGCGCAGCAGTTGCAACGCCTTGCGCAGTTCCCAGCCGCTGACGTCGAGTTCGTCGTCGAGCGGCCGCTCGATCACGTCGCGTTGCGGTTCGACGCTCAGGTACCAGTCGCGCCGGTGCGCATACACGAAGCGCACGTCGTAATCGCTGTCCGGCGATGCGAACCCCCAGCCGCGGCTGCCCGATTCGCATGCGAACAGCACGCGCACGTCGTGGCGGCGCTCGACTTCCGCGAGCTCCGCCATCACGCGCGCCCGCACGGCCGGGTCGACCGGGTGCGCGCTGCGCACGGTTGTCATTGCTTTTTCCGTTTTCATGGTTGTCGTTTCCCTTTCGTTGCGCGCGGCCGCCGGCCATCGGCCGCGCACCGCGCTATCCTTTCACGCACACCACCTGGCGCAGCGTATGCACCACTTCGACGAGGCTGCGCTGGGCCGCCATCACCGCGTCGATGTCCTTGTAGGCCATCGGGATTTCGTCGACGACGCCCGCGTCCTTACGGCATTCGACGCCCTGGGTGGCTTTCACCTGGTCGTCGACCGTGAAGCGGCGTTTCGCTTCGGTGCGGCTCATCGTCCGGCCCGCGCCGTGGCTGCACGAGCAGAAGCTTTCCGGATTGCCGAGCCCGCGCACGATGAAGCTCTTCGCGCCCATCGAGCCCGGAATGATCCCGAGCTGCCCCTTCTGCGCGGACACCGCACCCTTGCGCGTCACGAGCACGTCTTCGCCGAAGTGGCGTTCGCGCTGCACGTAGTTGTGGTGGCAGTTCACCGCGTGTTCGTCGACCGAGAACGGCTTCGCGATCACGCCGCGCGCCGCACCGATCACCGCGTCCATCATGGCCTGCCGGTTGCGGCGCGCGTAGTCCTGCGCCCAGTCGACCGCCTCGACGTAGTCGTCGAAGTGCCGGCTGCCCTCGGTGAAGTACGCGAGGTTGCGATCCGGCAGGTTCGCGAGGTGCTGCCGCATGTCGGCCTGCGCGAGCTCGATGAACAGGCTGCCGATCGCATTGCCGACGCCGCGCGAGCCGCTGTGCAGCATGAACCACACGTGGTCCGCTTCGTCGACGCACACTTCGATGAAGTGATTGCCGGTGCCGAGCGTGCCGAGATGCGCGTAGTGGTTCGTCTTTTCCAGCTTCGGATACTTGTCGACGATCCGCTGGAAGCCCGGTTGCAGCGACTTCCACGATTCCGTCACGGCGGCAGGCGTGCGGTCGCCCCACGCGCCCGGATCGCGGCGGCCCGGCGCGCGGCCGTGCGGCACCGCGCGTTCGATCGCGCTGCGCAGGCCCGCGAGCGAATCCGGCAGGTCGGACGCCGTCAGCGTCGTGCGCGCGGCCATCATCCCGCAGCCGATGTCGACGCCGACCGCGGCCGGAATGATCGCGCCCTTGGTCGGGATCACGCTGCCGATCGTCGAGCCCTTGCCGAGGTGGACGTCCGGCATCACCGCGACGTGGCGGAAGATGAACGGCATCTGCGCGGTGTTGCGCAGTTGCGCGCGCGCTTCGTCCTCGACGGCGACGCCTTGCGTCCACATCTTCACCGGCTTGCCGTTCGCCAGTTCCATCACCTGATAATCCATGTTGCTCATTTGCTTCACCTGATTCATTCATTCATTCGTGCGGCGCGGTGCACATGCGCCGCGCCGCTTGTTTCGAGCCTTATGCGCCCTTGATGCTGACGAGTCCGTTCAGCACCTGGTCGAGACCGCCGAACACCGAGATGCGGTCGATCCGTTCCGCGACGCGCTCGAGCGTTTCCAGCTCCTTGAGCCGCAGCGCGGTCGGGTTCTCTTCCATCACCTTCGCGGTGTTCAACAGCGAACGCGTGGCCGCCGTTTCCTCGCGGCGGCGAATCACGTTCGCCTGCGCGGACTTCTCCGCTTCGACCACCTGCGCGAGGATCGTCTTCATGTCGCCCGGCAGCACGATATCCTTCACGCCGACGCTGCGCACGTCCACGCCCGAATCGCCGAGGCGGGCACGCACCTGCGCGATCACGACGTCGTCGATCGACTGCTTGTCTTCCAGCAGTTCGTCGAGCGAGCGCGTGCCGACGGCCGATCGCAGTGCGAACTGCAGCTCGCGATACAGGTGTTCGACCGGCTTCTGCAACTGGCCGAACGCGTGCAGCACGTCCGCATAGCACCACGTCGCCGACAGGTTGAGCCGCAGCGCGACCTTGTCGCGCGTCAGGATTTCCTGCCCGCCGACTTCGATCGCCTGCAAGCGCAGGTCGACGAGTTCGACCGCGACGTCGCGGTTGAAGCGCCAGAACGCCGCGACACCCGCGTCCAGCAGCCGCTCGATCTTGCCGTCGATCTTCAGCACGCCGACGTGGTACGCCGGCACCTGCGCCAGCAACACGCCCGTCAGGCCCGCCACGCCGCGCGCACGCAGCGCCGGTTGCGCGATGCGCTTCACGAGGGCGGCCGGCAGCATGCTGTCCTGCGCGAGATCGACGCGTTCGAGACGGTGCGCGGTCAGGCCGCGCCAGTACAGCCGGCGCGTGCCCGGCGCGAGGATCTCGACGAGCACGTCGTCTTCGTAGCGCAGGCCCGCTTCGTCGTCGGCGAGATCCATCGCGACGAAGTGCCGGGCGAGCACGTCCGGTGCGTCGTGACGCAGGTAGTCGGCCAGGGCCGCGTCGGCGAGCGGCGCGTCCAGACGCGCGGTCTGCACCGACAAACGCTTGAACGGATCGAAGGCCTTGAACACGCCCGGTTCGAGCACCTTCACGAAATCGCCCTCATTCATCAGCAGCGCGCGTTCGTTCTTTTTCACCACATGTCGCATCCACATATTCTTGTCCTTTTCTTCAATGACCGCCGGGTGACGCACATCGTGCGGATCGCGGGGCGACGCAACCGGGCGGGCGGCGCGCCGGCCCGGCGCCGACGTGCACGGCGACGCATCCTGCATCGCGTCGTCGTGCGCCTTCGCGCGGGCCGTGCGGCCGTCCGGCCGATCGCGCGGAACCGCAACCGGTCCGACGCGCGGCGGGCCTCGCGGCCCGCACCGGCGGGTACTGCTGCTATCAAGAGACTGTCCTTGCGGACAGTGTTCGAGCGGGATTCGAACCCGCTACACACCGGCTTGCGCCGGCTGCTCTACCCAAATGAGCTACCGAACGGTGGGCGCCCCGGGATTCGAACCCGGGCGAAGTTCCAGTACGCGCCCGTTTGCCTTCGTCTGCCCATGGCGGCATGCGCGACCGCGACGAACCAGGTTCGGCGGCGGCGCACCAGCAGGGCTTGTTGAACCCTGGCTCGCGGGCCAGCGGGACATCCGGCGCCTTCTATTTAGCGAGGAGCGTGCCAGTAGGCGGCTTGATGTGCTCGATAAATCCCAAGCCGTTGAAATAAAAGGGGAATTATTTTGTGTGGTGGGTTGCGTAGGGAAATCGGGCCATGGCTCGATCCGGAAATGTCGATACAATCGGATCGTCCATTATCTTTTGGGATAAACATGCGCAAGACCGTCGCGATCGGTTTTCTCGGTACCGTGCTCGACCAGGGCGGCGGCTCGCAGCGCCGCTGGCGCAACTGGCGGCCGACGATTTCGTTGTGCGAACAGCGCGACACGCCGATCGACCGGCTCGAACTGCTGCATTCGCCGAACTACGCGCGTCTCGCGAACCGCGTGAAACAGGATCTCGAGCGCGTGTCGCCGCACACCGACGTGCGGCTCGTCCCGATGGAGATTCGCGACCCGTGGGATTTCGAGGAGGTCTATGCGACGCTGCATGATTTCGCGCGCGCCTACCCGTTCGATCTCGACCACGAGGATTACCTGATCCACATCACGACCGGCACGCACGTCGCGCAGATCTGCTGGTTCCTGCTGGCGGAAGCGCGCTACCTGCCTGCGCGTCTCGCGCAGACGGCG
Source organism: Burkholderia sp. AU30280 (assembly GCF_020420125.1). Classification (NCBI taxonomy): domain Bacteria; kingdom Pseudomonadati; phylum Pseudomonadota; class Betaproteobacteria; order Burkholderiales; family Burkholderiaceae; genus Burkholderia; species Burkholderia sp. AU30280. The sequence goes on along the minus strand of NZ_JAIZRY010000001.1, from coordinate 859,705 downwards.
CCACCGCAGAAGACCGACGAAGGATTGAGCGGGCCCGGCACGATGTCGGTGATCGATCTCGACCTGTCGCGCTACAACCGCATCGCGCAGCGCTTCACCCGTGAGCGCGACGAAACGGTGTCGTTCCTGAAGGCCGGCATCGCGACGCGCAACGCGCGCTTCAACGCGCTGATCGAGCAACTGGAGCGGGTGGCCGTGCGTTCGCGTGCGCCGATGCTGCTGGTCGGGCCGACGGGCGCCGGCAAGTCGTTTCTCGCGAAGCGCGTGTATGAGCTGAAGCGCGGCCGTCATCGGCTCGCGGGGCCGTTCATCGAGATCAACTGCGCGACGCTGCGCGGCGACGCGGCGATGTCGACGCTGTTCGGTCATGTGAAGGGCGCGTTCACGGGTGCGCAATCTGCGCGGGCCGGGCTGCTGCGCGCGGCGGACGGCGGCCTGCTGTTTCTCGACGAGATCGGCGAACTCGGGCTCGACGAACAGGCGATGCTGCTGAAGGCGATCGAGGAGAAGCGTTTCCTGCCGGTCGGCGCGGACGTCGAGGCCACCAGCGATTTCGAGCTGATCGCGGGCACGCATCGCGACCTGCGGCAGATGGTGGCGGCCGGCACGTTCCGCGAGGATCTCTATGCGCGGATCAACCTGTGGACGTACGAACTGCCGGGGCTGGCCGAGCGGCGCGAGGACATCGAGCCGAACCTCGAATTCGAACTCGACCGTTTCGGCCGCGAGCAGGGCGAGCAGGTGCGTTTCAACGTCGAGGCAAAGCGGCGCTATCTCGCGTTCGCCGCGTCGCCGCGTGCGGCGTGGCCCGGCAACTTCCGCGAGCTGTCCGCGTCGGTCACGCGGATGGCGACGCTGGCCGATGCCGGGCGGATTACCGAAGCGCTCGCCGAGCAGGAAGTCGAACGGCTGACGCGCACGTGGTCGCCGCCGGGCGGCGCGGGTGCGTCCGATGGCTGTGTCGACGCGGTGTTCGGCGCGCGTGCGGCGGAACTCGACCTGTTCGACCGCGCGCAGCTCGAACGCGTGCTCGACGTGTGCCGCGTGTCGGCAAGCCTGTCGGAGGCGGGGCGCACGCTGTTCGCGGTTTCGCGGCAGAACAAGAAGCAGCCGAACGATGCGGACCGGCTGCGCAAGTATCTCGCGCGATTCGGGCTGGATTGGGAGGGCGTGCGGCAGGCGCTCGACGGGGCGCGGTGAGCGCGGCGGCGCGGATGCCGCGCGGAGCCGAGCGGCCCCGCGGGCACGCGGGCGGGTTCGGTCACGCCGTTGCCGCTGCCGCCCCCTGGAACGGCGCGAGGAACGCCCAATCCGGCTGCGCCGCCGCTACGTCCGCCAGCCCGCGCGCGAACGCCTGCGCCGGCAGCCACGGATATCCGAACGCCGCGTGCAGCGCATCGAGTTTCGCCGACTTCGGATCGTCGATCGTATCCATCCGGGCGATATGAATGTGCAGCGCGGCAATCCGCGCGGCGTCCTCGCTTTCGCGGTTGTCCGCGAACTGCCAACGGTACGTGCCATGCCCGATCCGCAACGCGCCGTTGTCCTTCTGTCGCATCACGACGAGCCACGACATTGCGCTGACGCCGCGTTCGTCGACTGCCGGTTCCGTGCAGATGTAATAGGTCCGGCACCGCTCGAACCGCTCGCCGAATTCCTCGACCAGCGTGCGCGCAATGGCCGCCGCACCCGTCACGCGCGGCGGAAAATCGATATCGTCGTTCGCGAGCGAAAAGCTCAGCTCGGCATCGGCAGCGAAGCAGTCGGCGATCAACGCGGGCCGGTTCTGGTCCTTCGCGCGCAGATAGCATTCGAGCAGCGCGCGAACCTGCGCGGGATGAAGCGGGAGGGGCATGGTGATCTTCCAGTATCGGGTTATCGGGCCGCATGCTCCGGCATGCGTATGCGGTGGACACGCTGGCCGTTGCGGGATGACGTCATCGAACGCGCACTCACGCGCGGCAGATCGCGATGATCTCCGCGCTGGTCGCGGCATCGAACGGTGTGCGTTGCCAGTCGCCGAACCAGTCGGCCGACGAGAATCCGGCTGCGACTATGCGCGCCTGCAGTTCGGGTTGCGCGATGAAGCGCAGCCGGCTCGTGTTCGTCAGCAATGTGTCGTCGCGGCGGAAACGGTAGTACGTGTCGAACGTCACGATCGCGCCGTCTACCGCGCGCACCGCATGATGGAGATCGACGACGCCGGATTCGCGCGATTCGACGCTGCGTGCCGAATGCTCCGGTGTCCATGCACGCCACGGCTCGACGCGCGGGTTGCGGGTATCGAACAGGAAACGGCCGCCGTCGGCGAGCACGCGCCGCACGCCGCGCAATGTCGCGTCGATGTCGTCGTCGGTCAGCAGGCACTGGAATGCGTGGCCGGTCATCACGACCGCATCGAACCGGGCGTCGGGCGGCAGGCCGGCCAGATCGCAGGCGATCCAGCGTACCGCGTCGGCGCCCTGCTGGCGTCGTGCGTAATCGATCATCGCCGGCGCGGGATCGATCGCGACGACGTCGTGCCCGGCCGCCGCGAGCCGGCGCGCGAACGTGCCGGTGCCGCAACCGAGGTCGAGAATGCGTTGTCGCGCGGTGCCGATCACGGATGCGTAGAACGCGAAATCGCGATCGCCCGCGTTGAACAGGTCGTAGACCGCGACGAGTCGCGGGTCGGTATAGAGGGCTTCGTCGGCGGGCGCCGTGCTGGACGTCATGCGGCCGCGCGCGTCAGCGCTGCTGCACGGCCACGCGCAGCCCGAGCGCGATGAAGATCGAGCCGATGATCTTCCCCTGCCAGCGCGTGAGCCACGTGAGCCGCTTCACGATGCGGCCGAGCGGGCGGATCGAACAGGCGATCAGCGTCGTGTAGAGCGAGCTGAGCACGACGAAGATCAGCCCGAGCACCGCGAACTGCACGAACGTCGAGCCGCGTTCCGGATGCACGAACTGCGGCATGAACGCGAGGAAGAACAGCGCGGTCTTCGGATTCAGCACTTCGGCGGGAATCGCCTGCAGGTACGCCTTGAGCGGCGTGACGGGCGACACCGCCGGCAGCGACGGATCGGACGGCTTCTCGATCAGCGCGCGCACGCCGAGATAGATCAGGTACGCGGCGCCGACCCCCTTCACGACATTGAACGCGAGCGCCGACGTCATCAGCAGAGCCGACAGACCGACCGCCGCGAACAGCGTATGCACGAAATCGCCGCTGGCGACGCCGAGGCCGGTCAGGATGCCGGTCTTGCGGCCGCCCTGCACGGTGCGGCTCAGCACGAGCAGCACGGCGGGGCCGGGGATCAGGAACAGGCCCAGGACGACGGCCGTGAAGGTGGTCAGCGTGGTCAGGTCGAACATGGCGGCTCCGGCAGGTTGGCGCAGCGGCGGGGGATCGGGGCATTGTATTCGCTTCGGCGTGCGGCTGCCGACGCAGCCGAGGCAACCGCACGGCTGCCCCCGGCACCTTTCTGGTATAAGCACGAGAGGACGCGCGGGCAGCGCGTCCGGCTTCCTCCATCGTCCACCTTCATGCGCAAGCTTCCACCCACCACCGATCCCGCAGCGGATGACGCAGTCTTTCACGTGCCGCGTCCGCTCGTCGTGTTCGGCGGCTCGGTCGTCGAGCCCGAATGGCGGCTCGAGCGGCACAGCCATCCGCAGGCGCAATTGCTCTACACGCTGAGCGGCGTCATCTACTGCGAGATCGACGGCGGCGTGTGGAGCGCGCCGCCGCAGTGCACGGTGTGGATTCCGGGCGACGTCCCGCACGCGGCGCACGGCTCGGCCGGCGCGACGTTCTATGCGGTGCTGGTCGAGCCGGACGCCGCGCTCGACCTGCCTGCGCGCTGCTGCACGCTGTCGGTGTCGCCGCTGCTGCGCGAGCTGCTGCTGAAGGCGGCGAGCTTTCCGAACCTGTACGACGTCGACGGGCCGCAAGGGCGGCTGATGGCGACGCTGCTCGACGAACTCGTCGCGGCGCCGGTCGAGGATCTGTACCTGCCGATGCCGGCCGACCGGCGGCTGCGCAAGCTGATCGACCAACTGCTCGCCGATCCGGCCGACAAGTCGCCGCTGCCCGAACTCGCGCGGCGCGTGGGCATTAGCGAGCGCAGCCTGACGCGGCTCGCGGCGAAGGAGCTCGGGATGAGCCTCGGCGACTGGCGCCGGCGGCTGCACGTCGCGCTGTCGCTGCGGATGCTGACGACCGGCCGCCGCGTGCACCAGATCGCGATCGATCTCGGCTACGAGAGCGCGAGCAGCTTCGTGACGATGTTCCGCAAGGCGACCGGCAAGTCGCCCACGCAATTCCTGACCGACCGGCAACGCTGAACCGCGCGGTTCGCGCCATACATGCGCGATTGGCCGGATTGAGCAAGCGGTTGGCCGGGACGATAAATGACGCCGCAGGCCTCGATCCATAAAATGAGAATCGTTCTCATATGGAGGTCGACATGCAAATCGTCACGACCGAATTCCCGTTTGTCTGGCTGCGTTACACCGGTTCGACGCATACCGACCCCGCCCGCCTGATCGCCGAACTCGACGCGTTGCTGGCGCGTCGCGAACCGTTCGTTTTCCTTACCGACGACGCGCCGTCCGGCGACGATCGCGGCGCCGACGATCACGCGTTGCGCAAGCAGCTCGCGAAGTGGAGCAAGGCCAACCGCGCGCAGTCGCGTGAATGGATTCCCGCGATGATCGCGATCGAGCCTGACGCGGCGCGGCGCGTGGCGCTCGATGCATTCTCGGGCGCGTTCGAGAAGGTGTGGGGCTATCCGCTGAACGCGGCGGCAACCCGCGACGACGCGCTCGCGCTGGCGCGGCGGCTGCTCGACGAACCGGCGCGCGGCGCCGCGGCGGCGAACGGCTGAACCATCTGCCGCGCCGGCGGCGCGGCGTTCCTCGACACGCATGCACGGTGCGCGAATGCGCGCCGCGGCATGCGGCAACCATGCAGGGGTGTCCGGTGGACAATCCGATCCGCTCGATGCGCATCTTCACGCGCATCGTCGAAATGAACAGCTTTACGCGTGCGGCGCAGGCGCTCGGCATTTCGCGCGCCACCGCGACGCGGACCGTGCAGGAGCTCGAAACGGCGCTCGGCATGCCTTTGCTGGTGCGCACGACGCGCGCGCTGCGGGCGACCCCCGAAGGCGACGCGTATTACCGGCGCTGCGTGCGCATCACGGCGGATGTCGACGAGCTCGAGGCCAGCATCCGCGGCGCCGCGCTGCATCCGAGCGGGCCGCTGCGCGTCGAGCTGCCGGCGGCGGTCGCGGACGCGATCGTGCTGCCGGCGCTTGACGCGTTTCATGCGCGGCATCCCGACCTGATGCTGACGGTGGGGGTATCCGGGCGTGCGGCCGACAGGGTCGGCGACGCGATCGATTGCAGCGTCCGGCTCGGCGAGTTGCCCGATTCGTCGCTCGTCGCGCGCCGGCTCGGCATGCTCGAGCGCGTGACGTGCGCGAGCCCCGCGTATCTCGACCGTCACGGCGTGCCGCGTACGCTCGACGATCTGGCCTCGCATCGCGCGGTCAGCGTATCGTCCTTGCCGGGCCAGCGCACGGCCGAACTCGATTTCCTCGCCGATGGCGCGGTGCGCAAGGTGCGGCTCGACGGGATCGTCGCCGTGGACGACGAGCAGGCGTATCTGGCGTGCGGCGTGCACGGCCTCGGGCTGATCCAGCCGCCGCGCGTCGCCGCGCAGCCGCTGATCGACGCGGGGCGGTTGCGCGAAGTGCTGCCGCGCTGGCGGCCCGGCGCGATCGCGGTGTCGGCCGTCTACGTGAAGCGGCCGCATGTGTCGCCCGGCGTGCGCGCGTTCGTCGACTGGATTGCGGAGCGGTTCGTGGACGCCGCGCGGGACGGGGAGGGCATGATCGTTGCGGGGGCAACGGCGGTTCGGCTCAAGGCGCGTGCGGCCGCCGCGTGCGAGCGCGAAGACCGGCAGGTCGCGGTGGTGTGACGGCGCTCATGCTTCTGCGAGATGGAATGCGTGCGCCATCCGGTCCTGTTCCCGGGGCGGCAGCGCGAGTCGCGCAGCGAGTGTTTTCCATTTGGCGCCTCACTCATCAACGCGAGATTGGCACCTGGGCACCGGGCGGACGCATCGCATGCCCGTCCGGCGCGCTCCATCGAGACGCGATCAGCTGTGCGTGAGCGTCAGCGCATAGAACTTCACGACGGTGCCGGGCGTCGTCAGCGGCGTGCCGGACACGGCCGTCTGGTCGTAGTCACCGGCCTTGAAGTAGAAGCTCTCGCCGTCGAAACTCGAATCCATCGTGAAGGTCTTGGTCGTGCCGTTCGCCGTGACGGTGATCGTCGTCCCGCTCAGGCTCAGCGCGTAGCTGAACTGCTTGCCGACGCCGACCGTGGTGATCGGCGTGGTCGTCGCCTTGCCGCCCTGGTTGGTGCTTTCGAGCAGCAATTGCACGACGCCGCCGGATGTGAACTGCAACTCGCACAGCGGCTTGCTCGGGCCGGTGCCCTGGAAGATCTGGCCGATCGTCGTGTGATCGGGCACCTGCGTGACGGCCACCGTCGCATTCAGCCGGTTCGTGCCGGAAGTCGGCCAGATCGCGTTCTCGCGCAACTCGGTGCGCGGATGCAGCGAGCCGGACGTTGTCCAGCCCTGCGTCGGGTCCATCATCACCATCGATCCATCGCTGCCGTCGGTATAAAAGTACGTCGGGTTCACGTAGCCGCCCGCGAGCGACGAACCGCTCACCGTGTCGACCTTGCCGGACGAGCCGGTCGGCAACTGCAGCGTGAACGGCGCGAGGTTGAAGTTCGAGCCGGGTGGGTTCGACGGGCTGAGCGCCATCGCGGTGGCCTGCTGGCGGGCAGCGGCGGCCGGGCTGGCCGGATCGTCGCCGCCGCACGCGGACAGGCACGCAACGGACAGAACGGCGACGACGCACGGGATGATTCTGTTCTTCATGGTGTCTCTCTCTGATGGTCCATGGCTGGGTGCCATGTTGTGGATAACGTTTTCCTTTTTCAGGCGCGCGATCGTCGAAGCGAGATCGGTTGCCCATAGAAAGCACTCCAAAATACAGAAAGCAGGGATGACGCGACGGCGAGTAAAAGGATGCGAAAAAGCGTTGGAATAATGGAGCTTTCGATCGGCTTTCCGCGTGCGAGGGTCAGTCGATCGGGGACGATGCTAGCAAGAAGTTTCGGAAGAGTAAACGTTTTCCTTTGGTGGGTGATGCTGCTATCCGCTGGGTGGCGGCAAGCGCGATTGGTGCAACTCCATGGCGTGCGCGCTCGCGTAGTCGCGGGCGTAGGCGTTATGACTCTGATACTGCGACGTGCTGCGCAATTCGCGCCGCACAAGCATCAGGCGTCGCATCGGACGTATCGAGCACCATCTGGCTGAATGGCCGCGACGCATAGCCTTCGCGATACATCTCGGCGATCCGGTTCCGCTCCCAATCCGTCAGCGCGCGCGAGCCGCGATTCGACGAGGCGACCGCTTCAGGCGGCGCGAGCGTCACGACGAACAACCGCGCATCGCGCGCAACGGTGGCGGCGCGGAGCCGCTCGAACTCCGTTTCGCCGATCGGATAGGCAATGACCAAATGACGCTCGCGTGCGTTCGTGATCTGCGTGACGAGACGTTCGAGCGCGATCGCCCACTGCACGTCGAACGGCGCATCCTCGGGTGCATCGTGATCGTCGCCGTCGATGAAGCGCGCATCGGGCAGCACGCGTGCGAGCGCGAGACCGATCGTCGTCTTGCCGCTGTTGATCGGGCCGTTCAGGTGGATGACGGTAAGAGGTGGCGGGGCGATGGGGCGTTGCACGGGGGGCTCGTGATTTTCGGAGAGGAGGCGGGACGCGGCACCGATCCGGCGCGGTCGATTGAAATGTATTTGTAATATTTTGGCCGCAAATCCGAAATGAAAATTTATTAGGGATATACCCTAAAGAAAGGTGGCGTGTGAGCCGTTAGCTCGCCTCGGTAACTCACAAAAGCATTACATGGCAGGGATACCTGGCTTGCACGCGGAGGTTCAGTCTTTGAACTACATCTACAACGCAGTGCCAAATCCGGCTGCACTGAACCTGGCCGATATCAGTATTGCGACCATAGAGCTGGGGCGGAGCAGTGCGGCCGGAACTCAAGGAGGCGCGTTCACGGCATGTCGGAATTGTAGTGGGATCATTCCGCCCAATGTTAATGTTATTACCGGGAGGAAATAGAATTGAGCCGGATAAATATCGAGTTGTTGGAGCGGAAAGGTGGGAGATATTTTCTTTCCGGAAAGGAGTTTTCTGGAGTTTCCTTCGAAATTAGGCAAGAGCAAAGGGTGCGCGCGATAGAACTGGTGGATGGTGTCGAAGTGGGGAGTTACCGTCCAATTTGCGCGAGCCCTGGTGATGGATTCGATCAGGTTGATCTGACCGGAATGTTGTCTGACTATGAGGTGCCGTTGTACCAGGGGCGGCCGTTCAGCGGAATCGGATATGAATTCGATGACGGTGCCTGCACGCGGGAAGTCTTTCTGCGGAACGGCATCGTGTATTCAGAGGCCAGGTGGACCGAGGCCGGAGGGATGGTTTATTTTGACGTTCCTAATGATGAATTTGGCGAGGTTTACGAGTGGTATTCGTCTGGCGGGTTGAAGAGTGTAGATGTAACGACCAATGCCGAGTTTTATGGCGGGATGCGTTTTTCAGAAGAGGGGCGACTCGTAATATTGAGTGCGTGCAATGGCTTTCTTGAAGCTATTCCGAGAATAGTAAGGAAGGCTCGATTTTTTCCCATTTCTACAGTTCGCGACTTCGAGAGGCTCGAGATGTCAGATGATCTGACTCTATTTGGAGGAGATGTCGGAGATGATTTCTTTCGATATTTGAGCGATTGCGGGATGTTGAGGGATGTTGCAGTGCTCAAATTGACAAATGTTGGTGTGAAATTCTTGAGCTTGGTGGGTCTTCCGCATTTGGGAGAATTGCGCGTCGACGGATTCGAGTTAACGGGAATCAAGCACGGAAGTGGTGAGCACCTTGATCTTGAATCATTTGTCAAGAGAGGCGGTTCTTCTGTTAAGGTTTTTGTGGACGGGCGTGAGGTAACGTGATTTTAATCGTCGACGTGTCCTACTCCGATGACAGCGCGCTTACCGCAGGAATGGTGACCGAATCCTGGGAAAGCAGCGTAGTGGTCGAGAGACTGACGGCTAAAGTCGATGGTCTGGCGAGCTATATCCCCGAAAATTCTATTTGCGTGAATTACCGTGCATCGTCGAGTTGCTGAAGCATGTCGAACATCCGCTTGAATGTATCGTCGTCGATGGCTATGTGACACTTGGCGCCGACGAATGTCCAGGCCTCGGTATGCGGTTGTGGCAACACCTTGATGGCAAGATTCCGGTAGTTGGCGTCGCAAAGACCAAATTCCTGGGAACGCCAAAAACGCAGAAATTTTACGCGGAGGCAGTTCGAAGCCGCTGTTCGTTACTGCTGCCGGTATCGATTTGGAGTTGGCAAAGAGCAATATTGTGAAAATGGTCGGGAAGTTCAGAGTTCCGGACCTGATCAAAGCCACTGACCGACTCTCTCGAAATCTGGGCGACTCGTGATGGCGAGGCTTGACAGTGCCGACCTGTTGGGCCAAGCACCGGCATGCATGGCGTCCTCGATGGTAGGCGCGAGCGCGCAAGCAAGCTCAACGTAGGGTTGCCTGATCCCGGATAAATTTTAAAAAAATGTAATGAATCATTTCAAACCATTCGACTTCGCATCGTTTGTATCTGTTAATCAGCGTGCTGATATTTCAGGGCTTGACTATGTTCATGTTCTCTATAAGGGGCATGGTCTGGTTTATGATTTTCTTTTCCACTTTGGTAAATTGTTCTTGCCGGATCTCAAGGTCGTGGACGGGGCGATATTTGTCTCTGAATTGTTCAGTGACGAAGAGTACAAAAGGTTGTTGAGTGAAGGAAAGGCTTCTCACGAAATCCAATTCTGGATAAATCTGCTTGAAATAACGGGAATGTTTGATGATATTGATACCGACCAGGCTGCTGAGCTCGCAAAATTGATCGTTGATGGCTGGAATGCGAAATTGCAGAGGGAGTTTGGCGATGTGTCAGTGCCGGCGCGGGTCTTGTGTGACGATGACACCGGGGAAGTATTTGTAACGATCGGATATCAGGACAAAAGGGCAGGCAAGTGATCGCTTGCACGTACGGCGGCCGTGAAATTCAGCGACGAGTATCTGCAAGAACTTGCAGGTTGAGCGCCGGCGACCAACGGCGACGTTGCTTGACGGCGTGAAGGAGGCCAGCCTGGCGCTTCACTGAGGAAGGGAGAGGGTGCAACACAGCCGGGCGGCAGAACCCGCCGCCCGGCCGCAATCAATAGCACGCGTTACTTCTCGTCGCCCTTGATCTGCGGCAGCGCCGACGCTTCACCCGGCGTCAGCAGCCCGACTTGCGAATACACGCGCAGCTTGTCGCGCGTATCGGTGATGTCGAGGTTGCGCATCGTCAGCTGGCCGATCCGGTCGCGCGGCGAGAACGTCGACGCCACCTTCTCCATCGACAGGCGTTCCGGCTGATACGTGAGGTTCGGCGACTTCGTGCTCAGGATCGAGTAGTCGTTGCCGCGGCGCAGTTCGATCTTCACTTCGCCGGTGATCGCGCGTGCGACCCAGCGCTGCGCGGTTTCACGCAGCATGATCGCCTGCGGGTCGAACCAGCGGCCCTGGTACAGCAGGCGGCCGAGGCGGCGGCCGTTCTCGCGGTACTGCTCAATCGTGTCTTCGTTGTGGATGCCGGTGACGAGACGCTCGTACGCGATGTACAGCAGCGCGAGGCCCGGGGCTTCATAGATGCCGCGGCTCTTCGCTTCGATGATCCGGTTCTCGATCTGGTCGCTCATGCCGAGGCCATGGCGGCCGCCGATGCGGTTCGCTTCCAGCAGCAGCTCGACCGGGTCGGTGAACTCGACGCCGTTCAGCGCGACCGGCTGGCCGGCCTCGAAGCGCACCGTCACTTCTTCCGCGGCGATCTTCACGTCGTCGCGCCAGAACGCGACGCCCATGATCGGGTTCACGATCTTGATGCCGCTTTCGAGGCTTTCGAGATCCTTCGCCTCATGCGTCGCGCCGAGCAGGTTCGAATCGGTCGAATACGCCTTCTCGGCCGACATCTTGTACGCGAAACCGGCCTGGTTCATGAATTCGGACATTTCGGCACGGCCGCCGAGCTCGTCGATGAACGTCTGGTCGAGCCACGGCTTGTAGATCTTCAGATCCGGGTTCACGAGCAGGCCGTAGCGGTAGAAGCGCTCGATGTCGTTGCCCTTGTACGTGCTGCCGTCGCCCCAGATGTTGACGCCGTCTTCCTTCATCGCGGCGACGAGCATCGTGCCCGTCACGGCGCGGCCGATCGGCGTGGTGTTGAAGTACGTGACGCCGGCCGTCGTGATGTGGAACGCGCCGCTTTGCAGCGCGGCGATGCCTTCGGCGACGAGCTGCGCGCGGCAGTCGATCAGGCGGGCGCCGGCTGCGCCGTATTCGATCGCGCGTTTCGGGATCGCGTCGTAATCGTCTTCGTCGGGCTGGCCGAGGTTCGCCGTGTATGCGTACGGGACGGCGCCCTTGAGTTTCATCCAGTGCAGCGCTGCGCTGGTGTCCAGGCCGCCGGAGAAGGCGATACCGACCTTCTGGCCGGTCGGGAGGCTTTCGAGAATCGTGCTCATAGGAATTACCGTGGATTGAAGCCGGTGGGATCGTATTTCGCGGAATATGCGAGTATCGGCTGTCCGGAAGGTTGGGGCAAGGGTTGATTTTCGCGCGGAACCGTCGTCGGGCCTGTCGCGGCGGGCCTGACGGGCGGTGAGCCGGGTGGAGAACGCCCCGCGAGCCGGCGCGAAATCGCCGTAAAAGCAGGCGCCGGTGAGCCCGGCCGCGGGCCGTGCTTCCGGGGCCGGATCGGCCGAAAGGCGGGGCTTCCGGCGTCAGGATGCCGGCTCGCCACCATGAAAGACAAATGAAAGAATGGCGTGCGAAGCCCGGCGTCCCGCGAACGTCAGATGTTCCACGACGGTGCGGTGTCGAGCAGCTTCTCGCGCAACTGGTCGACTTCCCCGGCCAGCTTGGCCGTGATCGACACGTAGCCGGACAACTGCGGCGGCGGCGCGTCGTGCGGCGGGTCGGCCGGCCGGCGGCGCGGCGAGAGCCGGCTCGGCGTGCCGAACTTGAGCGCGCGGCTCGCGCCGACCAGCGTGTCGCGGATGCGCCGGTTCACGCCCTTCATGTCGACGCGCATGTATTCGCGGGCCGCGATGTCGTCGCGGGGCGGCACCGCGCTCGACAGGATCTCCAGATAGCCGATGCACAGGCGCAGGCTGCGCTGGATCGCCTCGAGCTGCGCCATCGACGTCTCGCATTCCTTCGACACCGACGGCATCAGCGAGCGCAACTGCACGAGCAGCGCGCTCAGCGCGGCCATCTCCTTCAGGTGCGCGTCGTCGCTGATCGGGCGGTCGCCCGCGAGCCGCGCATGCACGGCCGCGCACGCGCGCAGCGCGTCGGCGAGCTTGTAGCGCCACGAGTAGGTGGCATACAGCGGCAGCGCGAACGAAAACGCCAGCGCGATCGCGATGCCGGTCAGCACGTTCACCGCGCGCCACAGGCCGTCGACGATCTCGTTGTCGCCGTGCCCGGCGACGATCACCATCGTGATCGCCGACAGCAGCGCGATATAGCCGGCCTTGCCGATCGCGTGATACGCGCAGATGCCGCATGCGAGCGCCATCAGCAGGTAGATCGCGAACGGTGCGTGCACGAACGAATACAGCAGGATCAGCCCGAGCCCCGCGAGTGCGCCGATCGACGTGCCGAGCGCACGCTCGGCGGCCTTCTTGCGGATGTTGCCGTGATGTTGCAGTCCCCCGACGACGATCAGCACGGTGATCGTCGACCACTCGCCGTGCGGCACGCTCAGTCCGGTGGACAGCGCGATCGACACGAGAATCGCGAGCGAGACGCGCGCCGCATGGATCAGCTTCGCGTGCCGGTAGCGGCGATACGGGTCGAGCAGCGGGCGGAGCGCGTTGCGCAGGAGCGGCGGCAGCCGGGTAGGGAGCGGGGTGGTCATGGCGGAGCTGGAGTGGCCGGAACGCGCACGGCGGCCTGCGCGGGCCGGCGCCGCGCCGCATGCGCAGCAGACGTAACGCTAGCCGAACGCGGGAGGGCTGTCCACGGCGAGGTCAGCCGGCCCGGCCGGCCGCCGCGCGACTTCACGTCACGTCAGGGTGGCGTCATGGCGGCGTCATGCGTCGGCGGCGCTCGGCTGCGCCTCCAGCACACGGTTGCGGCCGCCGGACTTCGCGCGGTACAGCGCCTCGTCGGCACGCCGCAGCAGCGTCGCGGCGCTCAATCGGCCGTTGGCGGAGGTGGCCGCGCCGATGCTTGCGGTCACACGCCCGTACGGGCTTTTCGCGTGCTCGATGCCAAGCGCCACGATCGCGCGCCGGATGCTCTCGGCGACGGTCATCGCGCCTTGCGCATCGGTGTCGGGCAGCGTGACGACGAATTCCTCGCCGCCGTAGCGCGCGACGTGATCGCTGTCGCGGCGCAGGCAGCGCGATGCGGTCTGCGCGACGCGCCGCAGCACGTCGTCGCCGGCCGGGTGGCCGTAGTAGTCGTTGAACGCCTTGAAGTGATCGACGTCGACGAACAGCACCGACAGCGGGCGGCCGCTGCGCGACGCACGCTGCGCCTCCTTCGTGAGCACCATGTCGAACGTGCCGCGGTTGTCGAGGCCAGTCAGCGCATCGGTATGCGCGAGCCGGTACAGCTTCGATTCGGCGACCTGCCGGCGCTTGAGTTCGCGCGACAGCGCCAGCGAACCCCACGCGATGAACCCGGTGAACAGGCACATCAGCACGACGATCCAGATCGCGCGATGGTGCCACGACGCGTAGATGTCGACCTCGGCGGGCGCGACGTCGACGATCAGCGGCAGGCCGGCGAGATGCTTGTAAACATAGATGCGCCGGATGCCGTCGATCGCGCCGACCCCGGTCAGCACGCCGTCGCGGGCGCGCTGCGAGTCGATGAAGAGCGCCGAGTCGTGCAGGTCGAGGCCGACCACATGCGGGTCGTACGGCAGCCGCGACACGAGCGTGCCGTTGTCCTCGACGATCGCCGCGCTGCCGTGCTTGCCGACCGCCAGGCCGTCGAGCAGCGCACGGAAATAGTCGATGCTGAGCGTACCGACGACGATGCCGGCGAACGTGCCGTCGGGCCCGTTGATCCGGCGGCTGAGGGCGATCGTCAATGCGCCGCCGCGTAGTCGGGCGGCATACGGCTTGCTGATGTAGAGGCCCTGCGCGAGCCCGTCGCGATGCACGGCGAAATAGTCGCGGTCGGCGAAATTGCCTTGCCGCGCGGGCGACGCGCTCGAATCGATCACGATATTGCCGTGCGCATCCATCACGAAGATCGATCCGAGATACTCGCCGGTCGCCGCGCGGTCGAACAGCAGCCGGTGGCGCTGGCGCGGCGGCAAGGTCGTCAGTTCCGGGTCGGCCATGCCGTCGACGACGTTCTGCAGCGACAAATCGTAGAGTTCGATATTGCGCGCGATATCGCGTTCGATCAGCAGCATCAGGTTGCGTGCATTTTCGACCGCATGGTCATATGCATCGCGCCGCGTCTCGATTAAAAGCGACGTGGAAAGCCCCCAGCTGAACATCAGCAGCACGATCCCCGCGACGAGCACGCCGCGGGGCGACAGAATGCGTGCCACGATCGACGCGGTATGGCGGCGCAGCGCGGCGGGCAGCGTGAATGACTTCATCCTCGAGGGTGGCGGGCGGCGGATTTTCGCGTCGTCGGCGATTCCGTACGCTGTTTATTTTGAATCGGGCCGCATTATCTCGCGAATTCCTGACATTCGCGTGCACATGCAAAACATGCATGCGGAGACGGCGATTCTGGCGTGTTACGCATCATTACTGCTTTACTTGCACATGATTTGATTTGAATCAATCGCCAATATCGGTTGTATTGTCTGAATAATCCCGTGATTACCCGGCCATTATGAATGCTGACGCGGTATCGGGAGGATGGCGACGGGACAGTGAAGAACCGCCGGGCGGATCGGCGCACCGGATAACCATCCGCCGCGCGGGGTTTTCGAGCCGGCCTGCATCGGCGGCCCGGTTCGGCGCGGCCAACCCCTTGATTCTGCGAAATCTCCGCGGCGGCGGCGGGCGGCGGCACCTGCGCTGTCCCCGTGACGAATCAGGTAGAATCCGCGCTTCGCCGCAGGCGCCCGCCGCGCAACGCGTATCGGGGCCGCATCGAATGCATCGCAGGACGCGCCCCGCGCTCCGATTCCGCATGCGCCGGCTACGGATGCCGGCCCGCTCAACGTACGTCTTGTTTATGTCCGCCATTCCGAAATCCGACCCATCCGGTTCGCCAGCGAACCCACCCAAGCTTCATCGCGCGCTGAAGGCGCGCCACCTGACGATGATCGCCATCGGCGGCTCGATCGGCACGGGCCTGTTCGTCGCGTCCGGCGCGTCGATCTCGCAGGCTGGCCCCGGCGGCGCGATGGTCGCCTACATGGCGATCGGCCTGATGGTCTATTTCCTGATGACGAGCCTGGGCGAGATGGCCGCGTTCATGCCGGTGTCGGGCTCGTTCGCGACCTACGGCGCGAAATACGTGGACGAAGGCTTCGGCTTCGCGCTTGGCTGGAACTACTGGTACAACTGGGCCGTCACGATCGCGGTGGAGCTCGTCGCCGCGCAGCTCGTGATGCACTACTGGTTTCCGGACGTGCCGGGCGTGTGGTGGAGCGCGGCGTTCCTCGGCGTGATGTTCCTGCTCAACGCGCTGACCGTGCGCGGCTTCGGCGAAGCCGAATACTGGTTCGCGCTGATCAAGGTCGTCACCGTGGTCGCGTTCACCGGCGTCGGCCTGCTGATGATCTTCGGCATTCTGAAAGGGGCGCCGAGTAACGGCTGGGGCAACCTGACGATCGGCGACGCGCCGTTCGCGGGCGGGCTGCCGGCGCTGATGGGCGTCGCGATGATCGCGGGCTTCTCGTTCCAGGGCACCGAGCTGATCGGCGTCGCGGCCGGCGAATCGGAAAACCCGCGCACCACGATCCCGCGCGCGGTGCGCCAGGTGTTCTGGCGCATCCTGCTGTTCTACGTATTCGCGATCTTCGTGATCGGCGTGCTGATCCCCTATACCGACCCGAACCTGCTGAAGACGGACGTCACCGACATCGGCGTGAGCCCGTTCACGCTGGTGTTCCGCCACGCCGGCCTCGCGTTTGCCGCCGGCGTGATGAACGCGGTGATCCTGACCGCCGTGCTGTCGGCCGGCAACTCGGGCATGTACGCGTCGACGCGGATGCTCTACAACCTCGCGACCGAAGGCCGTGCGCCGAAGATCTTCGCGAAGTTGTCGCGCGGCGGCGTGCCGCGCAATGCGCTGTACGCGACGACGGCCGTCGGCGCCTTGTGCTTCTTCACGTCGCTGTACGGCGACAAGACCGTGTACCTGTGGCTGCTGAACACGTCGGGGATGACGGGCTTCATCGCGTGGCTCGGCATCGCGGTCAGCCACTACCGGTTCCGCAAGGGCTACGTGAAGCAGGGCTATGCGCTCGACCAGCTGCCGTACCAGTCGAAGTGGTTCCCGTTCGGCCCGCTGTTCGCGTTCGTGCTGTGCCTCGTGATCGCGCTCGGCCAGGATTATCAGGCGTTCCTCGCGAACCGGATCGACTGGGCCGGCGTGGCCGCGACCTATGTCGGCATTCCGCTGTTCCTCGTCGTGTGGCTCGGCTTCCGGTTCCTGAAGAAGAGCCGTTTCGTGCGCTACGAAGACATGGAAATCGCGCCGTGGATCGCCGCAAGCCGCGGTGCGCAGCGGCAGCCGGTGGCGAACCGCGAAACCGCGAGCTGACGCGGGCGCGGCACTTGGCCGCGTGACCTGCGACGAAACGGGAAGCCTCGCGCTTCCCGTTTTTTTTTGCCCGGCTTTTGCCTGCACGGGGTCAAAGCCGGTTATATTGCCCGACCCTACCGGGCCACGGCCCGGCCGGCGCGAGGCGCGCGGCGCGGATCGGCATCCGGCGCGCGCGGCGTGCGGCGGCCGGCGCGCGGCCCGGCGTTTTCATCGTTCCATCCGGGCCGATACGGCCCGCGGAGCGCGCAACCCAGAGGAATCCATGAGCGCATCACCCGCCGAGCGGAAGGCCGAACCCGTTTCCATCGTGCGACTCGAAGCCGCGATCAACGCGTGGCGCGAAGTGTACCCGCCGGCTCCGGACGGCGAGGACGGCTACGCGCTCGACGCCGGTAGCAATTGCCTCGCCGAGCTGTACGGCACGATGATCTGCTACAAGCTGCCGGACGTGCCGCTCGACTCGCTGAGCGACGCGCAGCGCGACGCGCTCTACGCGACCGAGGTGTGACGGACGGCGCGTTGCGCCGCCGCACCGCGGCGTCGATGAAACAACGGGAAGCTCGCGGGCTTCCCGTTTTGCTTTGGGCGGCGCGGGGCCGCGCGCGTGGCGGTTTGCGCCGCCTGCGGTATCGTGACGACATCATCCGGCCGGGGTTGCGCGCCGGAGCGCTGTCCGGGAGGCATCGAACATGGAGTTGAGACACCTCCGCTACTTCGTCGCGGTCGCCGAAGAGCGGAATTTCACGCGGGCGGCCGAGCGGCTGCATATCGCGCAGCCGCCGCTGAGCCGGCAGATCCAGCAGCTCGAGGAAGCGCTCGGCGTGCCGCTGTTCGAGCGCAACGCGCGGCCGCTGAAGCTGACCGACGCGGGGCGCTTCTTCTATTCGCACGCGGTGCAGCTGCTCGCGCAGACGGCCGAGCTCGAATCGATGACGAAGCGGGTCGGCAAGATCGAGCGCAGCATGTCGGTCGGCTTCGTCGGTTCGACGCTGTACGGGATGCTGCCGAAGATCATCCGGCGCTTTCGCAGCGAATACCCGGCCGTCGAGCTGAGCCTGCACGAGATGTCGACGATGGACCAGATCAAGGCGCTGAAGGAAGGGCGCATCGACGTCGGGTTCGGGCGCATCCGCCACGAGGATCCGAGCGTGCGGCGCGTCGTGCTGCGCGAGGAGCGGATGATCGTCGCGCTGCCGGTCGGCCATGTGCTCGACAGCGCGAAGCCCGTGCTGTCGCTGCACGATCTCGTGAACGATACGCTGATCATCTTTCCGAAGGCGCCGCGCCCGAGCTATGCCGACCAGGTGCTCGCGGCCTTTCACGACCGGGCGCTGCAGCCGCGCAAGATCTACGAGACGCGCGAACTGCAGATCGCGCTCGGCCTCGTCGCGATGGGCGAGGGCGTGTCGGTCGTGCCGCACAGCGTGTACGGCCTGAAGCGCGACGACATCAGCTACAAGCCGCTCGACGATCCGAACCTCGTGTCGCCCATCATCATGAGCATGCGAATGCTCGACGAATCGGAGGACATCCGCGCGATGCAGGCGCTGATCTACCGGCTGTACGACGAGGCGCAGATGGAGTATCTGCCGCCGCAGCCCGAATGAACGCGCGGGCGGTGGGGGCATGCTTGACGCCGTGTGCGGGCGCGGGCCAGCATCGCAGGATCCGATACGGCCGCCGAGGGGCGGCCGCTTTCATGCAGGCGACAGACCCATGACCGATATCCTGATCGAGGAGACCACCGTCGAGACGCCGCAAGGGCGCCTCTTCGCGAAACGCTGGCGCGGCGGCCCGGCGCAACGGGCGGCGGGGGCGGCGAAGCCGTACGCGCCTGAGCCGGCCGCACCGATCGTGCTGCTGCACGATTCGCTGGGCTGCGTCGAACTGTGGCGCGACTTTCCCGCGCAGCTTGCGAGCGCCGCGCAGCGCGACGTGATCGCGTACGATCGCCTCGGCTTCGGTCGTTCCGATCGCCATCCGGGGAAACTCGCCACGACGTTCGTGCGCGACGAGGCCGATCACGCGTTCGCGGCGCTGCTCGAACAACTGGGCGTCGGCGCGTTCGTCGCGCTCGGGCACAGCGTCGGCGGCGGGATGGCGGTCGGGTGCGCCGCCGCGCATCCGGCGCGTTGCCGCGCGCTCGTGACGATCGCCGCGCAGGCGTTCGTCGAGGATCGCACGCTGGCCGGCATTCGCGGCGCGGCGCAGCAGTTCGACGAACCGGGCCAGCTCGACCGGCTCGCGCGCTATCACGGCGACAAGGCCGAATGGGTGCTGCGCGCGTGGGTCGACACGTGGCTGTCGCCGGCTTTCCGCGACTGGAATCTCGACGACGCATTGCCGCGCGTGCCATGCGCGACGCTCGCGATTCACGGCGAAGACGACGAATACGGGTCCGACGTGCATCCGAAGCGGATCGCCGCGCGCGCCGCGGGGCCGTCGTCGTATCTGTTGCTCGGCCAGTGCGGGCACATGCCGCACCGTGAGCGAACCGGCGACGTGCTGGCCGCCGTGACGACGTTCCTGCGCGACGCGCTCGCCTGAGCGCTGCCGCCGCCGGCGGGCAGGCGCCCGCCGGTCATCAGAACGCGAGCTGGATCGCGAGGTCGATCGCGAGCAGCGCGATCGAGCAGCCGATCCCGAGGACCACGTTCGGCAGCCGGTGCTCGAAGTCGCGATGATCCTTGCGCATCGCTGCGCCGAGCAGGAAGATCGCCTCGACGACGATCTGCAGCCCGACGAACAGCAGCATCAGCAGATACTCGTAACCCATCTGCTTGAACGCGGCGAACTGCATCCCGTGATCCCGGATCCATTGGCCGACGCGCAGGAGTTCGTACACGAACAGCAAGGCGGGAAACAGGTAGCTGATGAAATAGGTCGGCGCGGTGGCGTGCCGTAGTTCGAGGTGGAAATGCTGATGCGTGGTTGTCATCACGAATCCCTCCTTGATACGCATGATTGCGATCGCGACGGCGGCGCGACAACGTGCAAACGAAGGGATTACCCGAAGCGTCGTGCGCAGCCGTACGACATCAGCATACTGCTGCACGGGAAATTTGGCATGCGATGTATGCGTTCGTCGTAAAAATGCATCTGCGCCGCGCGGCGTGTCTGTCGCGCCGTCTTTGCCGGATGCGCCGGATTCGCCATATTCGTCGCCTGCGGAACGGCGGTCGCCCGCATCGGGCGCTCGCTGCTCGCGGTCGTGCCCGGGCGCTTGCGATCCGGTGAACGCTTGACCGGCCACCGGCGCCGCTCAGTCTTTCGCTTCCGCGCCTTCGACAAACAGCTTCGCGACCGCCTGGAACTCCCGTTTCAGCGACAACCCCGGCACGGTCAGCCAGCGCAGCATCGCCGCGAGATACAGGTGATGGAACCACGTCGCGAGCTGGTCGGCGTGCAGCGCGCGGTTCAGTTCGCCGGATTGTTGCCCGACTGCGATCAGTTGCCGCCACACGAGCGCGATATCGCCGCCGTTCTCTCCGCCGCTTTCCGGTTCGGCCGCGCCGATGCTCAGGAAGCGATGGCGCAAATACGCAAGCAGGTAGGCGGGATGCTGCTCGCACCACGCAGCCGACGCATCGAGCACGCAGCCGATGCGTGACGCGAAGGTCTTGCGCCGCGCGACGTCGCGCTGCAGATGCGCGAGATCGCGTGCGAGTTCACCTTCGAGCCAGTGCGCGAGCACGGCTTCCTTCGTTGCAAAGTGGTTGTACAGCGTGCGCTTCGCGACGTCGGCTTGCGCGGCGATCTGTTCCATCGTGACGGCTTCGTAGCCGTGCGCGTCGAACAGGCGTGCGCCAGTGGCGGCGAGATGCGCGAGCATCTGGATGCGCTTGCGCGCGCGGCGGCCCGGATCGTCGGTCGGAGTCGGCATGGCGAGGGATTGGATGAAAGTGCACGAATTGCATTAGTATACGGCGTGCACTTTTACGAATCCACCCGTTGCCGCCGTGCTCGAGGAGTCACGCATGAAGCTCGTCATCGCCACCTACGGCACCGAAGGTGACACGCGCCCGCTGGCGGCGCTCGGCCGTGCGCTGATCGATGCCGGCTACGAGGTCCGGCTGCTGGCCGATGCGGCGACGCTCGGCGCGGCCGCCGCGCTCGGCGTGCCGTCGGCGCCGTTGCCCGGCGATATCCGCCGTGCGATCGCGCCGGACGGCGCATTGGCGGATGCGGTGCGCGGGCGTGGTGGTTTCAACGATACGTCGAAGGCGCTCGCGGCGATCGCCAACGCGAACACGGCTGCATGGATGCGGGAAATCGCGGCCGCGTCGGAAGATTGCGACGCGATCCTCGTGTCGGGACTCGCGTCGTTCGTTGGCTTGTCGGTCGCCGAGTATCGCGGTGTGCCGGCGATCGGCACCGGCATGATCCCGATCACACCCACTGCGGCATTCGCGTCGCCGTTCCTGCCGCCGGGGAAGCTGCCGCGCTGGCTGAACCGCGCGAGCCACCGGCTCGTGAATGCGCTGTTGTGGCAGGCGTTCAGGAAGGCGACGAATGCGGCGCGCGCGAGCGTGTGCGGGTTGCCGCCGCGCAAGCATGTGTGGACCGATCATCCGATGCTGTACGGCGTGTCGCCGGCGCTGCTTGGCGGCCCGGGCGACTGGCCGTCGAATGTGCAGGCCTGCGGCCAGTGGCGAATCGATGCGCGTGCATGGGAGTCGCCGCCCGATCTTTCGGCCTTTCTCGACGCGGGCGATCGGCCCGTGTACGCCGGTTTCGGCAGCATGGCCGGCTTCGATCGCGCCGCCATGGTCGATGCGCTTGAGCGTGCGCTCGCCGGCCGCCGCGCGCTGTTCTATCCGGGCTGGAGCGGCATCGACGCATCGATGCTGCCGGCGCACGTTCACGTGATCGGCGAGACACCGCATGACTGGCTGTTCCCGCGCGTCTCGATGGCGCTTCATCACGGCGGATCGGGCACCACGCATTCGGCGGTGCGGGCCGGCATTCCGTCGGTCGTCGTGCCGTTCGCGGGCGATCAGTTCTTCTGGGCGAACCGGCTGCAACGGCTCGGCGTGGCCGCTGCGCCGGTCGCGGGGCGGCGCGTGGACGCCGCTGCGCTGGCGCGGGCCATCGCGTTTGCCGAACGGGACGAAACGAAAGCGCGCGCGATGGAACTCGGCGCGCGCGTCGCGCAAGAGGAAGGCTTGAAGCGGGCCGTCGGCGCGATCGAGCGATGGGGGCGGCCGGGCGCGCGGTAAGCCCGCGCATCGACCTCAGAAATGCCCGGTGAACCGGTAACGGCTGCCCGGGTGCCACAGATTGGCGACCGATGCGACCATCCCCTGCGACCACGTGCGCCGATGCAGCAGCAGGCAGGGTTCGCGGTCGTCCATCGTCAGGTGGCGGCGCGTTTCGGTGTCGGGCATCGCGGCCTCGATCCGGTATTCGACGCGCTGCAGCGGCGCGACGCGCGTCAGGTACTGGTTCGGGGTCGTGGTCGTGAAATCCTGCAACGCATACTCGGGCGCGCAGGCCGGATTGACCCAGCGTTCCTCGAGCTGCACGGGCGTGTCGTTCTCGAAGTGCAGCACGCGCGAATGGAAGATCGGGCTGCCCGTGTCGATCTGCAGCTCGTCGGCGAGCTTCGCATCGGCGACGGCCGCGCCCACCTGCAGCACCTGCGCGCGATAGCCGTGACCGCGCGCGGCGACTTCGTCCGAGATGCTGCGGATCGCGACGAGCGTCGATTCGTACTTCGGCGACGCGACGTACGTGCCGGAGCCGCGCGTGCGCGTGAGCACCTGCTCGGCGGTCAGTTCGCGCAGCGCGCGGTTGACGGTCATCCGCGCGACGTTGAATTCGCGCGCCAGTTCGTTCTCCGACGGCACCTGGTCGCCTTCCGCCCACTCGCCGGCATGAATGCGCGCGAGGATGAAGTCCTTGATTTCCTGATAGATCGGTGTGGTCATGGGATCACGATTCCAGAGTCGGCAGCGGCCCGCCGCCGAATGCCGATCCGGCGCGCGCCCGGCGCCGAGTGTACCGGTTTCGCGGGCGCGCGGGCCCGGATTCCCCGAATGATCCCTGTTCGGCCGGCGCGCGTCCATGCGGGATTGCACAGAGCGGCCGGCCGTCGGCGGCCGGCGTGCGGTCAGAACCGATGCCGGATGCCGACCGTCCCGACCACCTGCGTGTTGGTCGACGAAGCCGCGAGCCCCGTGACGTTCGCGAAGCCGAGCGTCGCGCCCGACGGCACGCCGAACTGATGCTGGTACACGGTTTCCGCGTACACGTCGGTGCGCTTGCTCAACGCGTAGTCGGCCATCAGCGTCACCTGATGCCATTTTGGCCGATGGCTGCCGGTCGTGTCGTCGTAGCGGCCGTTGGTGAACGTATAGGCGCCCGCGAACGAGACGGCCGGCGTGAGCGCATAGCGCGCGTTGACCTCGAAGTTGTCGAAGCGCAGCGCATTCAGCGCGCCGGGCAGCGACGACGCGGCCGTTTCATCGAACATCGAATGCGTCCACAGCGCGCCGAGCGTCAGCCGGTCGAACGCGTAGCTGCCGCCCGCGCCCATCACGCGCTGGCGCACCGCCGGGAAGTTCGGCCCGTCGTTGTTCGACAGCGCGCCGCCGGCCGTCAGCCCGCCGCGGTTGAGCTGCAGGTACGCGGCGCCGAGGCTGACCGGCCCGTTCGCGTACGACACGCCCGCACTGTACGCGCGGTTGTTCGCGAAGCCGCTGGCCGCGTTGCTGAACCCGTACAGGCCGCCGAACTGCCAGCCGGCGAGCGTCGGGCTCGTGTATTTCACCGCATTGTCGATGTAGAACGAATCGTCGATGTTGTCGTTGTCGAACGGATGCGACGCGAGGTTGTTGCCGTCGCCGTTGTTCGCCATCGCGAGCGGGCCGAGATAGTCGACCACGGCGTCGTACTGCCGGCCGAGCGTCAGTGCACCGTACTGGTCGCTCTGCAGGCCGACGTACGCGCGGCGGCCGAACATCGTGTTCTTGTAGGACTGCGTGCCGTTGTTCAGGTTGAAGCCGTTCTCGAGGCGGAACAGCGCATGCAGGCCGCCGCCGAGATCCTCGTTGCCGCTCAGGCCGAAGACCGTGTTCGACAGCAGGCCGCTGCCTTGCTGCCACGCGCTTTTACCCGACTGGTTGTTCGTATAGACGATACCCGCATCCAGCATCCCGTAGAGCGTGACGCTGCTTTGCGCATGCGCGGCCGCGCCGAGGAACGCGAGGGAGAGGGTACCGACGACTGCTTTTTTCATTGTGAGTGCTTCCTGGAAAAACCCGTTGCGACGGGAACGACGATCCGGCGCGCGCACCGGTGGCGCACAGGTGCGGCTCGTGACGAGCCGCACGCGTTCGCCCCGCAGACGCGCGTTCGAATCGATGAAAGGGGAGCGGGCGCGTGACGCGTGTCACGCGCGGCCGCAACGGACGCCGGCTAGTGCAGCAGCAGGCGGATCGTGCCGAACTCGGCGGCCGGCAGCAGGCGAAGAATCGACAGGATGGCGGGCGACGCCTGCGACCGCGCCACTTCGAGCTCGATGCACGCGCGCCCGGTGCGGTTGTCGATCGCGGCCGTATAGAAATTGAGCGCGGTGCCGACCGCCTGGTGCAGCAGGCGCCGCACGACGGCGAGGTTGTCCGATTCGACGCGGATCGACAGCAGCACGTGTTCGTCGGCCGGGGACCGGCGCCGCGCACGAACGGGCGGCAGGTCGCGTGAAGCGGCGGTTTCGGTGAGGGTCGGTTTCATGCTGGCACCCCGGGTCGCGTCGTGCTCCGCATCGCGAAGATCTCGTCTTGGACATGCCGCCCATTCTAGGAATCGCGATGACGATACGGTGTATAGACTCGACCCGGCCCTGAAAATAATGCATAAAAACGCCATCGCCGCCGGCTTTCGTCTTTACAGCTTTTTTATTCCTTGTAAAGAAATTGAACACCGCTTTGATACGCGGATTTCTACACTGTCGCATCCCATTCGCCAGATGAGCATGGGGGCGTCACACGGGCCTGCGCCGGCATGGCAAGGCCCGATACGCCGACGATCGCGCGGCGTTGCCGCGCATATGAAAAAAAGGGGAAAGCCATGTTGTGGATCACCGGCGCGTTGTCGCTCGCGCTCTTTATCTATCTGTTTCATGCATTGATCCAACCCGAGCGGTATTGATCGGCACGATTCAACAGGAATTCGAAAATATCGGTGAATGTCATGAGCGATCTGCTTTTCATTCTGTTCACGCTCGCGTTCTTTGCCTTGACGGCGGGTTTCATCACCGGCCTTGACCGGATCTGAGCGAGCGTCGACATGTTCAATAATCTCATTCAATTCGCGATCGTTCTCGCGATCATGCTGGCGCTGGTGCCCGTTGTCGGGAAATGGCTCGCGCACGCCTTTACGAGCCCGCGCCACGCGTGGGTCGAACGCCGGACCTACGGGCTGCTCGGCGTGAATCCCGACGAAGCGATGTCGTGGCAGCGCTACGGGATGGTGCTGCTGCTCAGCAATGCCGGGATGATGCTGGTCGGCTACCTGCTGCTGCGCATCCAGGACGCACTGCCGTTCGACGCGCTGCAGCGCGCCGCGCAAAGTCCCGACCTCGCGTTCAACACGGCCGCGTCGTTCATCACGAACACGAACTGGCAGGCGTATGCAGGCGAGAGCAGCCTGTCGAACTTCTCGCAGATGGCCGTCATTACGTTCCTGATGGTGGTCAGCGCGGCGACCGGCGTCGCGGCCGCGGGCGGCTTCATCCGCGGGCTGAGCCGCAAGAGCGCGGCGGACATCGGCAACTACTGGGTCGACTTCACCCGCGTGACCTATCGCGTGCTGCTGCCGCTCAGCTTCGTGATGGCGCTCGTGTACGTGTGGCAGGGCATGCCGCAGACGCTCGCGTCCGACGCGTGGGCGACCACGCTCGAAGGCGCGCGTCAGCAGATCGTGATGGGGCCGGTTGCCAGCCTCGAATCGATCAAGCACATCGGCACGAACGGCGGCGGCTTCTTCAGCATGAACGCCGCGCATCCGTTCGAGAACCCGACGCCGCTCACCAACACGCTGCATATGCTGTCGATGCTGCTGATTCCGTCCGCGCTGACCTACGCGCTCGGCACGATGATCGGCCGGCGCCGCCAGGGCTGGGTGATCCTCGGTGCGTTCGTCGTGATGTTCGTCGGCTTCCTGGCCATGATCTATTCGGCCGAGCAGCACGGCAATCCGCTCGTGGCCGGGCTGGGCGTCGATCAGCAGCTGAGCGCGGCGCAGCCGGGCGGCAACATGGAAGGCAAGGAGATGCGCTTCGGCATCGCGCAGACGAGCCTGTTCGCCACCGTCACGACGGCCGCGACCACCGGGTCGGTCGATGCGATGCATGACTCGCTGACACCGCTCGGCGGCCTCGTGCCGATCGCGCAGATGATGCTGAACAACGTGTTCGGCGGCGACGGCGTCGGGCTGATCAACCTGTTCACGTTCGCGATCCTCACGGTGTTCCTCGTCGGGATGATGATCGGGCGCACGCCGGAGTTCATCGGCAAGAAGATCGAGGCGCGCGAGATGAAGCTCGTGATGCTCGCGGTGCTCGCGCATCCGTTCAGCATCCTCGGCTTCACCGCCGTGGCATCGATGCTGCATTCGACGATGGACAGCCTCGCGAACCTCGGCCCGCACGGCTTCAGCGAAGTGCTGTACGCCTATACGTCGGGCACGGCCAACAACGGCTCCGCGTTCGCGGGCCTGAATGCGAACACGCCGTTCTTCAACACGACGATCGGCTTCGCGATGCTGATTGGCCGTTACCTGACGCTGCTGCCGATGCTCGCGGTCGCGGGCAGCCTCGCCGCGAAGAAGAGCGTGCCGGAAAGCGCGGGCACGCTGTCGACGTCGACGGGCCTGTTCGCCGGCCTGCTGATCTTCGTGATCCTGGTCGTCGGCGGCCTTACGTTCCTGCCCGCGCTCGCGCTCGGCCCGGTCGTCGAGCATCTGCTGATGTCGGGCGGCCAACTGTTCTGAGGGAAACATCATGATGCAAGGCAATCGCCAGGCAGCGGCCGCCGCCGCGCCGGCACCCGGTTCTTCGTTCGGCGCGGCGACGCGCGGCCTCGTGCGGCCGGTGATCGCGTCGTCGGTGCTGTTCATGCTCGTCACGGGGATCGCGTATCCGCTGCTCACCACGGGCGTCGCGAACGTGCTGTTCCCGTCGCAGGCGCGCGGCAGTCTCGTGCAGCGCAACGGCACGACGATCGGCTCGGCGGTGATCGGGCAGTCGTTCACGCGCGCCGGCTACTTCCACGGGCGGCCGAGCGCGACGGTCGGCGCCGATCCGGCCGATCCGTCGAAGACGGTCGACCAGCCGTACAACGCGGCCGGCAGCGGCGCCAGCAACCAGGGCGCCACCAGCAAGAAGCTGCTCGCGGACATCGCGCAGCGTGTGCGCGCCTACCGGCAGGAGAACGCGCTCGCCGCCGGCACGCCGGTGCCGGCGGATGCCGTGACCGCGTCGGCGTCGGGGCTCGATCCCGAGATCTCGGTCGCGAACGCGCGGCTGCAGGCGGCGCGGGTCGCGCGGGCACGCGGAGTCGATGCCGCCTGGGTGGCGGCGCTGGTCGAGCGTATCGCCTTGCCGCGCCAGCTCGGCGTGCTCGGCGAACCGCGCGTGCGCGTGCTCGACCTGAACCTCGCGCTGGACCGCGCATTCGGCCAGGCGGCCGGCGCGAAGCAATAGCAGGAACCACGGAGTCACTCATGTCCCATATCGAAACCCCGATCAATCCAGCGGCGATGCCGGTCGGCGGCGTGCCGCCGATGCGCTGGACGGCCGTGCTGCGCGAGGCATTCCGCAAGCTCGCGCCGCGCGTCCAGTTGAAGAACCCGGTGATGTTCGTCGTGTATCTCGGCAGCATCGTCACGACCGTGCTGTGGCTGCAGGCGCTGACCGGCGCGGGCGACGCGCCGGCCGCCTTCATCTTCGCGGTCGCCAGCTGGCTGTGGTTCACCGTGCTGTTCGCGAACGCGGCGGAGGCGCTGGCCGAAGGGCGCGGCAAGGCGCAGGCCGACGCGCTGCGTGCGGCGCGCAAGCGCGTGTACGCGAAGGTGCTCGACGAGCCGAAGCAATACGGCAGCACCTGCCATCGCGTGCCGAGCGACGAGCTCGCCGCCGGCAGCATCGTGCTCGTCGAGGCCGGCGACACGATTCCCGCCGATGGCGAAGTGATCGACGGCGTCGCGTCGGTCGACGAGTCGGCGATCACCGGCGAATCCGCGCCGGTGATCCGCGAATCGGGCGGCGATTTCTCGTCGGTGACGGGCGGCACGCGCGTGCTGTCCGACTGGATCGTCGTGAAGATCACCGCGCAACCGGGCGAAGCGTTCCTCGACCGGATGATCGCGATGGTCGAAGGCGCGAAGCGCGGCAAGACGCCGAATGAAGTCGCACTGACGATCCTGCTCGTCGCGCTGACGATCATCTTCCTGCTCGTGTGCGTGACGTTGCTGCCGTTCTCGCAGTTCAGCGTGCTGCTGAACGCGTCGGGCACGGCGGTGAGCCTGACCGTGCTGATCGCGCTGCTGGTCTGCCTGATCCCGACGACCATCGGTGCACTGCTGTCGGCGATCGGCATCGCGGGGATGAGCCGCATGATGCGCGCGAACGTGCTCGCGACGTCGGGCCGCGCGATCGAGGCGGCCGGCGACGTCGACGTGCTGCTGCTCGACAAGACCGGCACGATCACGCTCGGCAACCGCGAGGCCGTGCAGTTCCGGCCGGCGCCGGGCGTGGACGAGCGTGCGCTGGCCGAGGCCGCGCAACTGTCGTCGCTCGCCGACGAAACGCCCGAGGGGCGCTCGATCGTCGCGCTCGCGAAGCAGCGCTTCTCGCTGAACGTGGCCGCGACCGCCGGCAGCATCACCGTGCCGTTCAGCGCGCGCACGCGGATGAGCGGCCTCGACATCGGCGAGCGTCAGGTGCGCAAGGGCGCGGCGTCCGCGATTCGCGCACACGTCGATGCGCTCGGCGGTGCGTTTCCGCACGCGGTCGAGACGGCCGTCAACGATATCGCGCGGCGCGGCGGCACGCCGCTCGTCGTGGCCGACGGCTCGCGCGTGCTCGGCGCGATCGAGCTGAAGGACATCGTCAAGCACGGGATCGCCGCGCGCTTCGCCGAGCTGCGCAAGGTCGGCGTGAAGACCGTGATGATCACCGGCGACAACCGGCTCACCGCGGCCGCGATCGCGGCGGAAGCCGGCGTCGACGACTACCTGGCGGAAGCGACGCCCGAGGACAAGCTGCGGCTGATCCGCGAGCACCAGGCGAAGGGCCATCTCGTCGCGATGACGGGCGACGGCACCAACGACGCGCCCGCGCTCGCGCAGGCCGACGTGGCCGTCGCGATGCACAGCGGCACGCAGGCGGCGAAAGAGGCGGCCAACATGGTCGACCTCGACAGCAACCCGACCAAGCTGATGCAGGTGGTCGAGGTCGGCAAGCAGATGATCATGACGCGCGGCGCGCTCACCACGTTCAGCGTCGCCAACGATCTCGCGAAGTATTTCGCGATCATCCCGGCAGCGTTCGTGGCGACGTATCCGGCGCTCGGCGCGCTGAACGTGATGGGGCTGCACAGCCCGACGTCGGCGATCCTGTCGGCGGTGATCTTCAATGCGCTGATCATCGTCGCGCTGATCCCGCTCGCGCTGAAGGGCGTGAAGTATCGCGCGGAGCCGGCCGAGACGCTGCTGGGGCGCAACCTGCTGATCTACGGTGTGGGCGGCATCGTCGCACCGTTCATCGGCATCAAGCTGATCGACATGCTGTTGACGCCGTTTATCTGACCGAACGCGCCGTCGCGGCCCCGTTCACGCCTTCACGGCGTGCGCGGGGCCGTTCGGCGTTTCAATTGCCGGAAGCGATCATGGATGTGAATGTGAACGTGAGCGAAGCGAATCGACGGGCAACGGGGCCGCGGGACACCGCCGCCCGCCGCGGCGGGGACGGCGCGCGCCGCGATCGCTGGCGAAGCGTGCTGCGCGCGTGCGCGGCGCTGGCCGACCGCATCGCGGGTGCGGGGCCGGATACGCGGCCGACGCTGGCCGTGCGCGAAGCGCGGCCGCGCACGCACGTGTGGGTGTCGCAGTACGCGGCGCCGCTGCTGCTCGCCACGCTCGTGTGCGCGCTGGCGACGCTGGCGGCGAGCGCGCTGCTGCGCGTGTTCGACCTGTCGAACGTCGTGATGCTGTTCCTGATGACCGTCGTGCTGATCGCGCTGCGGCTCGGCCGGCTGGCCGGCGCGTGGGCCGCGTTCGTCTGCGTCGGCTGCTTCGACTTCTTCTTCGTCGAGCCGAGGCTGTCGTTCGCGGTGTCCGATACGCAGTACGTATTCACGTTCGCGCTGATGCTGGCCGTCGCGCTCGCGATCGGCCAGCTCGCGGCGCGCCTGCGCGCGGAGGCGTGGGCCGCGCGCGCGAACGAGAAACGCTCGGCCGCGCTGGCGCGGGTTGCGCACGACCTGTCGGCTGCGATCGAGACCGAGCAGATCGCAGCGATTTGCACCGGCACGATCGCGCCGCTGCTCGGCGTGCGCGTCGCGCTCGTGCTGCCCGATGCGGATGACCGTCTGCTGCCGGCGCGGCATGCAGGGTTCGTCGACGCACCGATCGCCCGCTGGGTCTACGAGCATGCGCGTGGCGCGGGGGGCGGGCTGCCGCCGTTCGAGCGTGCGGCCGCGCAATACCTGCCGCTGAAGGCGCCGATGCGCGTGCGCGGCGTGCTCGTGCTGTTCGGCGACGCGCAGCCGGTGCCCACGGACCCCGACGATCGCCGCCTGATCGACGCGCTGTGCTCGTCGATCGCGATGGCGCTCGAACGCGTGCACTACGTTGGCGTCGCGCAGCACACGCTCGTGCGGATCGAAGGCGAGCGGCTGCGCAATGCGCTGCTCGCCGCGGTGTCGCACGACCTGAAGACGCCGCTGACCGCGATCCGCGGGCTCGCCGAGACGCTGGAGCGGCCCGAGCGGCTGGCCGACGGCCAGCCGGCCGCGCTCGCGCACGGCATCCGCAACCAGGCCGAGGCGCTGCACGGACTCGTCGTGAACCTGCTCGATCTCGCGCGCATGCAGAGCGAGGGCGTGCGGCTCAATCGCGAGTGGCACATGCTCGACGAGATCGTCGGCAGCGCGCTCGCGCATTCGGCGGGCGTGCTGGCCGGCCGCGACGTGAGCGCCGACTTGCCGGCCGACCTGCCGCTGATCGACGTCGACGCGCTGCTGATCGAGCGCGTGTTGATGAACCTGCTCGACAACGCGGCGAAGTATGCGGGCGCGGACGCGGCCGTGGCGGTGCGGGCACGCGTGTTCGGCGAAACGCTTTACGTATTCGTCGAGGACGACGGGCCCGGCTTCATTGCGCGCAACACCGAGCCGCTGTTCGAGCCGTTCGAGCGCGAACGCAAGGAATCGTCGATCAGCGGCGTGGGGCTCGGGCTCGCGCTGTGCCGCAGCATCGTCAACGCGCACGGCGGCTCGATCCGCGCGGTGCCGCTCGATCCGCACGGCGCGCGGTTCGAGATTCGCCTGCCACTGGGCGCGCCGCCCGACATCGAACACGAGAGCCGGACATGATCAGATCGCGCGTACTTATCGTCGAGGACGAATCGGACATCCGCCGTTTCGTGCGGATGGCGCTGGAACAGGAGGGGCTCGACACCTGCGAGGCGTCGACGGCACGCGAGGCGCGGATGTATGCGGCGAGCAGCAAGCCCGATCTCGTGATCGTCGATCTCGGGCTGCCGGACGACGACGGCAAGACGTTCATCCGCGAGCTGCGCGAGTGGTCGACGGTGCCGGTGATCGTGCTGTCGGCACGGCAGCAGGAAGTGGAGAAGGTCGCGGCGCTCGATGCGGGCGCGGACGATTACCTGCCCAAGCCGTTCGGCGTGCCCGAACTGCTCGCCCGGGCGCGCGCGCAGTTGCGGCGCGCGGCGTTCGTGTCGACCGACGGGCAATCGTCGTCGATCGTGCGGTTCGGCGACGTGACGGTCGATCTCGGCAAGCACGAAGTCGCGCGTGGCGGCGAGCCCGTCCATCTGACGCGCCTCGAATTCCGGCTGCTCGCCGCGCTGATTCGTGCGCGCGGCGGCGTGATCGCCGCGCGGCAATTGCTGGCGGAAGTCTGGGGCATCCACGACGCGGACCGCGCGCATTACGTGCGGGTGTACATGACGAACCTGCGGCAGAAGCTCGAGCCGGTGCCCGCGCGCCCGCGGCACCTGCTGACGGAGCTGCAGTTCGGCTACCGGCTGGTCGGCCTGGAGACGGTCGGCATGGCGGCCGGGCCGCGCGGCGCGGCGTTGCCCGGTCTAGACAAGTGAAAGCCGGCGCCCGGCCGCGCGCCGAGGCGCCGAGAAAGCGGTCGTTTAGCTTGGTGTAATGCTTAATTAATTGAAATATAAGGAAATTTGCGGCCCACGATCCTATTCAACCGACAATTAGAGATAAACACGGATTGCTGGCGAACCCGTGGAAAAGGCAAAGTTGTATGTACAACTTGGAGTGTCGCCGGAAGGGACGATCTCCGGGTTGGAAGGGTTCGCGGCGGCGCCGCCCGGCGGGACCCTTGCCCAGCTCGCCTCTGATAGGAACGCCATGAAGAAACTCGCGCTCAGTATTGCCCTTGCCTGCATCGCGGTCGGTGCCCACGCCAAGGATTGGTCGACGATCCGGTTCGGCGTCGACGCCAGCTATCCGCCGTTCGAATCGAAGGACGCAAGCGGCAAGGTCGTCGGCTTCGACGTCGATCTCGGCAACGAGATCTGCGCCCGCCTGAAGGCGAAATGCGTGTGGATCGAGAACGACTTCGACGGGATGATTCCCGCGCTGAAGGCGAAGAAGTTCGACGGCGTGCTGTCGTCGATGTCGATGACGCCGGCGCGTGCCGAGCAGATCGCGTTCTCCGACAAGCTGTTCAACACGCCGACCCGCCTCGTCGCGAAGAAGGGCGCGAACCTGCAGCCGACGGCCGACTCGCTGAAGGGCAAGTCGGTGGGCGTCGAGCAGGGCACCATCCAGGAAACCTACGCGAAGGCGTACTGGGCGCCGAAGGGCGTGCAGGTCGTGCCTTACCAGAACCAGGACGGCGTCTACCAGGACCTGATGTCGGGCCGCCTCGACGCGGCGCTGCAGGACGCGGTACAGGCCGACATCGGCTTCCTGAAGACGCCGCGCGGCGCGAACTTCGAATTCGCCGGCAAGGACATCGACGATCCGAAGACGCTCGGCAACGGCGCCGGCATCGGGCTGCGCAAGGACGACGCCGACCTGAAGGCGAAGATCGACCACGCGATCGCCGACATCATCAAGGACGGCACGTACAAGAAGCTCGAGAAGAAGTACTTCGCGTTCGACGTCTACGGTAGCTGACCCGCCATGCGGCGCGCACCGGCTGTGGCGCGCGCCGCGTCTGTCGTGGCTACAACCCGCTTCGCGCGAGGCGTCCGACTTGATGAGCAGGATGCATCAGGTCGTGCGCAGATATCGTTTGATGCGCGGCTAATGGCTATCGACAATCCAGCCACCTCGCTCTGGATCCCTCATATGATCTTCCAAGGATTTGGCCCGCTGCTGTGGGCCGGCACGGTGGAAACCGTGAAGCTCGCGGTGCTGTCGCTTGCCGCGTCGCTCGCGCTGGGCCTCGTCGGCGCGAGCGCGAAACTGTCGACGAACCGCTTGCTCAAGTCGATCGGCACCTTCTACACGACGCTGATCCGCGCGGTGCCGGATCTCGTGCTGATGCTGCTGCTGTTCTACGGGATCCAGATCCTGCTGAACAACTTCACCGACATGCTCGGCTGGGACCAGATCGACATCGACCCGTTCGTGGCGGGCGTCATCACGCTCGGCTTCATCTACGGCGCGTACTTCACCGAAACCTTCCGCGGCGCGTTCCTCGCGGTGCCGCGCGGCCAGCTCGAAGCGGGCTTCGCATACGGGATGAGCGGGTGGCGCGTGTTCCGCCGCATCCTGTTTCCGCAGATGATGCGCTTCGCGCTGCCCGGCATCGGCAACAACTGGCAGGTGCTCGTGAAGGCCACCGCGCTCGTGTCGATCATCGGTCTCGCCGACGTCGTCAAGGCGTCGCAGGACGCCGGCAAGAGCACGCTCGATTTCTTCTTCTTCACGCTGGCGGCAGGCGCGATCTACCTCGCGATCACGACGGTGTCCAACGTCGTGCTGCATCACCTCGAGAAGCGTTATTCCGTCGGTGTCCGGAGGCTCGCACTGTGATCGAACTCGTCAGCCAGTACTGGCAAAGCTATCTCTACACCGACGGCTACCGCTTCAGCGGCCTCGCGGTCACGCTGTGGCTGCTGGTGGTGTCGATCGCGCTGGGCTTCGCGTTCGCCGTGCCGCTCGCGATCGCGCGCGCGTCGTCGAACCGCTGGATCTCGGGCCCGGTGTGGCTCTACACCTACGTGTTCCGCGGCACGCCGCTCTATGTGCAGCTGCTGATGTGCTACACGGGCATCTACAGCCTGCAGGTCGTGCACAACCACGTGCTGCTCGACACGTTCTTCCGCAATGCGATGAACTGCACGCTGCTCGCGTTCGTGCTGAACGAATGCGCGTATGCGACGGAGATCTTCGCGGGCGCGATCAAGGCGACGTCGGCCGGCGAGATCGAGGCCGGCATGGCCTACGGGATGTCGCGCTTCAAGCTCTATACGCGGATCATCCTGCCTTCCGCGCTGCGCCGCTCGCTGCCGAGCTACAGCAACGAAGTGATCCTGATGCTGCACGCGACGACGCTCGCGTTCACCGCGACCGTGCCCGACATCCTGAAGGTCACGCGCGACGTCAATTCGGCGACGTACATGTCGTTCCAGGCCTATGGCATCGCAGCCGTGCTGTACGCCGTCGTCGTGTTCACGCTCATCTGGGCGTTCCGCAAGCTCGAGACGCGCTGGCTCGCGTACCTCTCGCCGCGCGGCCATTAACGCATTCGCAAGATTCGCAAGGAAGGACCCAGCATGTACAAGCTCACCGTTGACAACCTGCACAAGAAGTTCGGCGACAACGAGGTGTTGAAGGGCGTGTCGATGAAGGCGAAGGCCGGCGACGTGATCAGCATCATCGGCTCGAGCGGCTCCGGCAAGAGCACGTTCCTGCGCTGCATCAACTTCCTCGAGCAGCCGTGCTCCGGGCAGATCACGATCGGCAGCGAGCCGATCCAGACCACGCGCGACCGCAACGGCTCGCTGCGCGTGGCCGACCCGAAGCAGCTGCAGCGGATGCGCACCAAGCTGTCGATGGTGTTCCAGCACTTCAACCTGTGGGCCCACATGACGGTGCTCGAGAACGTGATCGAAGCGCCGATGGCCGTGCTCGGCGTCGGCAAGGACGAAGCGATCGCGCGGGCGCGCAAGTACCTGGAGAAGGTCGGC
This sequence comes from Burkholderia sp. AU30280, assembly GCF_020420125.1. NCBI lineage: Bacteria > Pseudomonadati > Pseudomonadota > Betaproteobacteria > Burkholderiales > Burkholderiaceae > Burkholderia > Burkholderia sp. AU30280. Next base: position 824,339 of record NZ_JAIZRY010000001.1, on the reverse strand, counting down.
CTCGCGCCGCGCGTCGAGGGCATGTATCCGTCGCACCTGTCGGGCGGCCAGCAGCAGCGGGTGGCGATTGCCCGCGCGCTCGCGATGGAGCCGGAAGTGATGCTGTTCGACGAGCCGACGTCGGCGCTCGATCCGGAGCTGGTGGGCGAAGTGCTGAAGGTGATGCAGAAGCTCGCCGAGGAAGGCCGCACGATGGTCGTCGTCACGCACGAGATGGGCTTCGCGCGCAACGTGTCGAATCACGTGATCTTCCTGCATCAGGGGAAGATCGAGGAGGAAGGGAATCCGCAGGAGATTCTCGTGAACCCGAAGAGCGAACGGCTCGGGCAGTTCCTGTCGGGGCGATTGAAGTAACGCGGCGCGCGGCGTCGCGCATCGTCCGCGACGCCGCACACTGGAACGCAAAATGCTTGTCACGCGTGATCCTGTCGATGAAGGAGCACCGCGATGAGCACACCGACCTCCACCGCTTTTTCCCATGTGAAGCCGCAGGACACCGCCTTTGTCGGCGAAGGCCTGCGCGACTTCTTCCTGTATCGCGATCTCGGCATCGCGGCCGCGACGAACGGCAAGGTTCTCGCGCAACTCGTCAGGGCGAATCATGCACCGGAGGCGGGCACCGGCTGGCACCGTCACGAGGCCGAATTCCATATCGTGATCATGCTGAAGGGCTGGGCGCGCTTCATGTACGGCGAACGGGAGACGCTAGTGGCGGCCGGCGATTGCGTGCACCAGGCGCCGGGGATCGTCCACTACCTGTTCGACTACTCGCCGGACATGGAATACCTGGAGATCGTCGGGCCCGCCGATTTCAAGTCGATCGATGTCGAGGGGCCGTGCGCGGTGCCGCCGCCGACGCCGTGGGGAGAGGCGGGGGCGTAGCCGCGCGGTGTTTCCGCATGCATCGCCGGTACGCTTGTTCGTGACAAACCGCCTTCGGGCGGTTTTTTTGTTGCGCCTTCCGCGGAGGTTTCCGTGCGATCCGCTCCCCCTTCTCCACATTCTTTCGAATTCCATACGATCGAAATGCTGAAGGTTCGGAAAGGAAAGAAAGACATTCGTCAGCTTCGAGGCGTCGACGGCGCTGCGTTGTCAAAAATCGTCAATTGAGCGTGAACGCGGTGCACGGCTTGTCGACGACCGGCGTTAACGAGGTACCAGCCGGATCACCGGTTGACCTACCCGGGAGAGTTCCATGAAGCGCATCGCAAAGATCCTGACGGCTACCGCCGTGGCCTGTGCCGTTCTCGTGCCGGCCCTTGCCGAAGCCCATCCGCACCGTGTGTGCCACTTCGATCACCACCACCACCATCGCGTGTGCCACTGGGTGCGATAACCGCGACGTTCCCGGGGATACCCGGGACGCATTCTTCATTCAGGCAAATCAGGAGAGGACCATGAAAAAAACGATGTTGATCGCCGCGCTGGTCGCCGGCATGGGTATGTCGATCGGTGCGTTCGCGCAGGTTCCGGCCAGCGCGCCGGCCGGCACGACCGGTCTGTGCAAGGACGGCTCGTTCTACTCGGGCGCGTCGAAGAAGGGCGCATGCGCGGGCCACAAGGGCGTGAAGACCTGGTACGGCGCATCGTCGGCGGCAGCCGCGAGCGCACCGGCCGCCGCGCCGGCCATGGCCGCTCCTGCATCCGGCACCGCACCGGCGAAGAGCGCGGCGGCAACGACCGCGGCGGCAGCGCCGGGCGGCGGCCCGGGCAAGGTGTGGGCGAACGACAGCACGAAGGTCTACCACTGCTCGACCGACAAGTACTACGGCAAGACGAAGCACGGCAGCTACATGTCGGAAGCGGATGCGAAGGCGAAGGGCTACCACGCATCGCACGGCAAGGCCTGCTCGTAACGCAGGCTGACGCGCGAGGCCGCTTTCTCGCGCGTCGTCCGCACGCTGCAGCCACGCACGCCCCGCCATCGATGGCGGGGCGTTTCATTTTCGGCGTCGCATGCGTTCAGTGGGCTTGATGCGACGGCATATCGGCCGCCGCATCGTGCGCGGCTGCGCGGGCATCGAGCAGCGCGCGCAGCGTCACGTAGTGCGTGCCGTCTGCGTTGCCTTCCGCACCGGCAGTGCGATCGTACGGCTCGTTGTCGTGGATCGTCGCACGCACGATCGGATAGATCTGCGTTTCCCAGCGGCTGCCGTTGAACACGCCGTAATGGCCTGCGCCCGTCTGCACGTGGTGCGTCTTCAGGTAAGGCGGCAACCCGGAGCACAGCTCCTGCGCGGCCACCGTCTGGCCGACCGCGCAGATATCGTCCTTCTCGCCTTCGATCGTCAACAGCGCGGTGCGATGAATCGCCGCCGGTTCGACGAGCCGATCGCCGACCGTCAGCTCGCCGCGCGCGAGCGCATATTGCTGGAACACCTTCTCGACCGTTTCCAGATAGAACTCCGCGGTGAGATCGGCGGTGGCGAAGTATTCGTCGTAGAAGTGCCGCAGCGTGTCGGCTTTTGCCGGGTCGCCTTTCGCGCGCTCGTAATACAGGTCGGCGAACGACGCCGCATGGCGATCGGGATTCATCGACATGAACGCGCCGACCTGCACGAAACCCGGATACACGCAGCGTTGCGCACCGACGAAGCCCGCCGGCACGACGCTGATCAGGTTCCGCGCGAACCATTCGATCGGCTGGCTCGTCGCGAGCGCGTTGACCTTCGTCGGATTCACGCGGCAGTCGATCGGCCCTGCCATCAGCGTCAGGCTCGCGGGCTGCGCGGGATCGCCGCCGGCGGCCATCAACGCGACCGCCGCGAGCGCGGCGACGGTCGGCTGGCAGATCGCGAGCACATGCGCATCCGGGCCGATCTGGCGGATGAAGTCGATCACATGCGTGACATATTCGTCGAAGCCGAATCGTCCGGCCGTCAGCGGGATGTCGCGCGGGTTGTGCCAATCGGTGATGTACACGTCGTGGTCGGCCAGCATCGTGCGCACGGTGCCGCGCAACAGCGTCGCGAAATGCCCGGACATCGGCGCGACGATCAGCACGCGCGGCTGGCGCGCCACCGGCAGCGCCTTGCGGAAATGCAGCAGCGTGCCGAACGGCGTCGCCGCGGCGGCTTCCTCGACGATCGGCACCGTCTCGCCGTCGACGACGATCGACGCGATGCCGAACGGCGGACGCCGATGCGAGAACGCGCAGCATTCGAGCAGTTCGCACAGCGCGTCGAGCATGCGGCCGGTCGGCGTCGAGGTGGCGGGCGGCCACAGCGACATCGTCGCGCGGGCGGCAGCGGCCCATGCGCGCGCCGGGCGCGTGCATTCTGCAGACCATTGGTAGAACGGATAGGCAAGCAGATTCATGGCTGTCGCTCGTTGTGCCGCGTTGCATGGAACGAGGCAAGCGATGTGCCAGCCCGCGGCTGGCACGCGCGTTGCACGCGATTCGGGAGCGCGGCAACGCAGGTGGCACGCCACACACGGCAGCCGCGCGCGATGCGTTGCCCGGCCGGCCTGGCGTGCGGCACGTGCCGCGACAGCGTGCGGTGCTGCGCCAGTTCGGCGAATGCGCCGCACCGGCATGGTGCGGGCGATGCCGCGTGGCATCCGTTTCGGTGCAGGGGCACGAACGGCTTTGAACAGGGGAGCGACATGGAAGTCACCGGACAGACGACGCTGACCATCAGCAGCCGCAATTACTCGTCGTGGTCGATGCGCGGCTGGCTGCTCGCGAAGCTGAGCGGCCTCACGTTCGAGACGGTCAGCGTGCCGATCGATGCCACGTCGCGCGCGGAGTTGCTGCTGCTGTCGCCGTCGATTCTCGTGCCGTGCCTGACGCACGACGGCAACACGGTGTGGGACACGCTCGCGATCGCCGAATACCTGAACGAAATCCGGCCGCAGGCGCGGCTGCTGCCTGAAGACCGGAAAGCACGCGCGCATTGCCGGTCGATCTGCGGCGAGATGCATTCCGGTTTCAGCGCGTTGCGATCCGCGTTGCCGATGAACCTGCGCGCGCATTTCCCGGGCTTCCGCATCTGGTCGCGCGCGCAGCACGACATCGAGCGGATCGTGACGATCTGGCGCGAGTGCCTGGCCGCGTACGGCGGCCCTTGGCTGTTCGGCGCGGAGATCGGCATCGCCGACGCGATGTATGCGCCGGTCGTCACGCGCTTCCTGACCTACGACGTGAAACTGGAGCCCGATATCGCCGAGTACTGCATGCAGGTGCTCGCGCATCCGTTCGTCGCGGAATGGATCGCTGCGGCGAAGGCGGAGCACGAAGACATCGACGAACTCGACATGGAGTTCTGACGCGCCGGATCACGTGCGGCGCACACGCAGTATCGCGTGACGCGCTGAAATATCGGATGAATGGCGTCTGACCAAAGCGCGCTTAAATCGGACGAATCGACGCACGGCGTGAGGCCCCGTGCGGCGGGCCTCGCATTTCGTCGGGGTAAACATCGCGGGAACGGTGCCGATAACGCAGGTCCAGTGACCGCAAGAGAAACACGTGAAACCGTTCGTCATGCTTGTCTTTGCCGCTGCGCTCGCCATGTCAGCCGGCTGCGCCCAACTTCAACCCGGACGCCAGGACGCGAATGCGCACACCGACCCACCTGCCGCGTCGACATCGCTCGTCGATTTCGTCATACCGGCCGATGCGCTTGGCGCGCGCGATCCTCAACTGACCGCATTGCTCGCGAAGGTCGGTGCGCTGGCATCGAAGCAATCGCAACCGATGACGATTCGCGTGGCCGCGCTGCCGCAGGATTTCGGTTACCTGAACCAGTCGATCCGGCGCGGCGTCACGACGCCGCGTGCTGCGTCGGTACGCGTCGAGAACGTCGCGGCCGGCAGTTGCCGGCCGTACAGCGTCCAGGTCGGACCGACCCAGTAACAGGAGATCCCGCGATGCTACGACTGTCGATCTGTGCCGCCATGCTCGTGTGCGGCACCGCGTTTGCGACGCCGCCGGGCGACGGCGCGCCGTTTGCCCCTGCCGCAGCCAATCAGGTGTTTCCGCCGTTGCCGCCGTTCGCGTCGCTGCCGCCGGGGGCGGGCGGCGACGATGACGTGCAGGCGCCCGCGCCGGCGGCCAGCCGTCATGCGAAGCGGCTGCGCCACGCATCGCCCGCGAAGAAGGCGCCGGAATTCCAGGTGCGTCTCGTCGTGACGGACGAGTCGCGCGCGGCGCTCGCGGCCGAGGACAAGAAGCTCGACGACGCGCTGGCGAAGAGCGCGCACGAGCGACACACGACGGGGGCCGGTGCAGCTGCGCTGGCGATGACGCCATGAACCTGCGGAATCGAAGCGGCGGATACGTGACGGCCCGCACCCGGATGGTCGCGATGCGGCCCGGCTTCATGCCGTGGCTGGGGTTCGCGATGGTGTTGCTGAGCGCACTCGCCGTCACGCCGGTGCGTGCGGACGACACCGTGCCCGGCGGCGAATGCTTCGAGCGCGCAGCCGGCTATCAGGGCGTCAACCCGCAGATCCTGCGCGCGATCGCCTGGTACGAATCGAAGGGCAACCCCAGCGCCGTGCATCGCAACGCGGACGGCAGCATCGACGTCGGCCAGACCCAGATCAACTCGGTGCACTTCGGCGAGCTGCGCCGCAACGGCGTACCGCCGGGCGCGCTGAAGGACGCGTGCGTGAACCTCTACGTCGCGGCGTGGATGCTCAAACGCAAGATGGTCCGCTACGGGAACACCTGGCAGGCGGTCGGCGCGTATCACTCGGAAACGCCGCGCTATCGGGACGAATACGCGCGAAACATCCACGCGGTGCTCGTGTCGTGGGGCTTGCACGAGTGAGCCGCGTGCTCGTGCTCGTGCTCGCATGCGTGTGCGTTGAAGGCCGGAAGTAAGGATCGCGGCGGGCCTGGCCGATCCGGGGAACGTGCGGTGTCTCGTCGTTTTCCCGGATGCATCGTGCCGTATCCGCAGCGCAAACGATTTGCATCAAGTTTTGCTCGGGGCATCCCTGTGATGACGTTAAAGAACCCTGCCGCGTGTGTCGTAAACGGGAGCACGGGGAACGGCGGCGATGATCGAGCATGAAGCGCGACGCGCAGCCGCACAAGTAAGTCAGCGCAGCAGGGGAATCGACTTGAATCGTCAGCAATCGTGGACGCGTACGGCGGCGCCAGGGGAAATCATTTACTCCGAGGGCTTTGCGGGTGAGCCCGTCATCTTTCTGATCGCCGAAGGCAAGGTCGAGCTTTCCACGCGATGCGAAGACAAGCGCGTCGTCGTCGCGACACTCGGCCGCGGCGAGTTCTTCGGGGAATCGGCGTTGCTCGCGGCCGAGCCGCGCGCCCATACCGCGAAGGCCCTTTCATTCTGTCAGCTCACGGTCGTGCCGGCCGGCATGCTCGATGAGGAAATCGAGCGCGTGTCGGCGCTGCTGCGTCATATCGTGCGGACGATGATTCGCCGCGTGAAGCGCAAGGACGACCAGCTCGCCACCTACACCCACGCCGATTTCATGCCGGGCGTGCTGTCGTATGCGCATGTGCTGTCGCTGATGGCGGGCGCCGATGCGCGCGATGGCGGCGACGCCTGGACGCGCCGGCCGATGCAGGCCCATGCAGCCGAAACCTCGGTGCCGCTCGCCGAAGTGATCCGCAAATGCCGCGCGATTGCCGGCCATTCGCGGCCGCACGTGCTCGCGATGCTGCGACGCATGGAGAAACTCAATCTCGTCACGATCGAGGCCGCGCAGACGGACCTCTCCGGCGGGGCAACCGACTATGCGGCGTCGTCGGACGCACGCCAGGTCGTCACGTTCGACGCCGCGCGCGTGATCGATCGCGCACAGCAGGTGGCCGATCACGATCTCGACCTGTCGATCAACAGCGAACTCGAACTCATCGAGCTGGCCGATCTCGAATCGCTGATCGGCGTCGAGAAGGCGATCCTGCTCAACAAGCTGTCGAACGGCGAGATCGCCGACGAAGTGTTTGCGTTCCGCAAATCGAAGGTGCTCAGCTACGTCGAGCAGAAGGGTGTCGCGTACTTCTCGCGGCGCAATGCGCGTCGTGGCGAGGTGCGCTCGCTGGAGGATCTCGTGTCGATCGACCAGCGCACGCTGTTCGATGTCATCAGCACATTCGACACCTACGATCTCGCGAAGCTCATCGCGAATCTCGACGATCGCGCGGTGGCCGACAAGCTGTTCTCCGTGATGACCGAGGCGCGGCGCAACGAGGTGTCGTGGGTGATGCGCCGCGAGCTCAAGCTCGATCCGGTCGAGATCGAGGACATCGAGCGGCGCGTGCTGGATGCCGTTCGCGCGGCGAAGGCGCCGGCGGCGGCCATCGCGCCGGTCGCGTCGGCATCGGATGCATGACGAGGGGGCGCGCATGGACCTGTTGACCCTGGCCGGTGTGGTGCTCGGTGGCGCGGCGATCGTGTTCGGTTTCGCGCTGGAAGGCGGGCATTTCTCGATGCTGTTCCAGTTCGAGGCGCTCGTGATCGTGCTTGGCGGCACGCTGGGCGCGGTGATGATCCAGAACACCTGGGCGCGCTTCTTCGACGCGGTGAAACAGCTGCGGCTCGCGTTCGTCCGTGCGCGCGAAGTCGATCGCCAGAACCTGTCCGACCTGCTCGAATGGGGCGACCGCGCGAAGCTCGACGGGCTGCTCGCGTTCGAATCGATGGACGTGAGCGGCATCCATCCGTTCGCGCGGCGCGGGCTCGAACTGCTGGCGAACGGCGTGTCGACCGCCGTGCTCGAGGACGCGTTGCAGCGCGAACTCGATGCCTACGAACGCAGCCGCCTCGCCGCCGCGCGCGTGTGGCAGCAGGCCGGCGGATATGCGCCGACGTTCGGCATTCTCGGCTCGGTGCTCGGGCTTGTGCAGGTGACGAGCCATATTCTCGAACCGGCGCAGCTCGGGCCGGGCATCGCGGTCGCGTTCATCGCGACGCTGTACGGGCTGGCGTTCGCCAACCTCGTGTTCCTGCCGCTGTACGGCAAGCTGCGCGCGCAGATCGACAGCGAGCTGCGGTTTCGCAAGCTGTATCTCGACGGATTGCTGGCGATCTCGCGCAAGGAATCGCCGCATACGATCGAGACGCGCCTGACCGGCGACGTGCGCGGGCGCGCGGTCGAATCGCTCGCATGATGCGCGTGTGTCGTACGACGAACCCGGAATTCCAACCGCATGACTGCTCGAACTGACGGTGCATCCGCCGCCGATCGCGACGACGACGGACACGAAGGCGCGCAATCCGGCCGCTGGTTGATTTCATACGCGGATCTCATCACGACGCTGATGGTGCTGTTTCTCGCGTTGTACGTGCTTCAGCTCGCGAAGTACAACGCGCTCGACGCGCGGTACCAGACGCTCGCGCGGCATGCCGAAAGCGCGGCGGGTGCATCCCCGTCCGCTGCCGTGACGCCCGGGCACTCGCCGCCGTGGCTCGCGTTGCTCGATTCGTTGAAGTCGAACGGCCGGATCTCGCTCGTGAAAGCGCCGCATGGCGTCGAGATCGGCATCGACGCGAAGATCCTGTTCAACGTCGGCGATGCGCGCTTGCTGCCCGATTCGTCGCCCGTGCTGGACCAGATCGCACAGGCATTGAGCGATCACGCGACCGGCGACATTCTCGTCGAAGGCCACACAGACAGCGTGCCGATCGCGAACGCGAAATACGAATCGAACTGGGAGCTGTCGTCGGCGCGCGCGGGGAGCGTCGTGCGTTACCTGACCGAGCGCGGCGTCGCACCGCATCGGCTCGCGGCGATCGGGCGGGCCGATACGCAGCCGCTCGTCGCGGGTGACGATGCCGCCGCGCGGGCGCGCAACCGGCGTGTCACGATCTTCGTTGCGTATTGATTCACGCTGAATTTTCGTTGATCGCGCATCCATAGGCGGCTGCATATGCCCGCCTGACAACACCATAACGAATCTCGCATGATGAACATCTGAAATCAGCGATGCGGTTCTGCGCGTGCATGCCGATAACCCAAACTGGCTCAGACCGAGCGGCTATCGAGGGTTCCCCATGCATTTCTGGCGCAAGCTTTCCATACAGAACAAGCTGATTCTCAGCATGACGAGTTGCCTGCTCGTGTTCGTCGCGATCTCGAGCGGGCTCAGCATCCGCTTGATCGGCAACGCGGTGCGCGATCGCGTCGTGCACGAAGAGCTGCCGACGGCCGTGAACGGCATCCGCGCCGACGTGCAGCGGCAGATGGCCGGGCCGATCGCCGCATCGCGGATTCTCGCGCGCGATGCGTTCCTGCTGCAATGGGAAGCCGACGGCGAACCCGACGCCGGCACGCGCAACTGGATCCAGCTCGCGAAGAACGTGAAGGACGAACAGAAGGCCGCGTCGGTGCAGTGGGTGTCCGTGAAGAGCGGCAACTACTACAACGAATCCGGCCTGCAGCGGAAGGTGACCGACCAGGATCAGTGGCTGACCGGCTTCCTGTCGTCCGGCAAGGCGTTCGACGTGAACATGGACCGCGAGGTGACGGTCGGCGGCTACATGATGTTCATCAACAGCCGCGTCGAGCTCGACGGCGTGCCGATCGGCGCGGCCTGCATGAGCCTGTCCGTCGATGCGCTCGCGAAGGGCATCGCTGCTTACCGGATCGGCGAGACCGGGTTCGCGTATCTCGTGCGTCCCGACGGCGCGATCATGATGCATCGCGATTCGTCGCTGATCGACGGCAAGCATTTCATGAAGGATCAACCGGGCTTGCCTGGCGATGCGTCGTCGACGCTGCTGGCCGGCCAGCCGTATGCGTACCTGAGCTACAACGGCGACGGCGGCGCGCGCTTCATCGCGACGTCGTTCATTCCGGAGTTGAATGCGTATGTCGTCGTCGAGGTGCCGCAGGCCGAACTGCTCGGGCCGGTGACGCGTGCGATTCGCAGCGCCGCGCTGGTGGCGGCGGTGGTGGGCCTTGGCGTCGCGTTGCTCGTGATCTGGCTGGTGGGCCGCGCGATCGCCGCGCCGATCCGCCGCGCGGCGACGCTGCTGTCGGAGATCGCCAGCGGCCAGGGCGACCTGACGCGCCGGATGACGGTCGAGAGCCAGGACGAGATCGGGCAGTTGTCGGATGCGTTCAACCGGTTCGTGTCGTCGCTGTCGACGCTGGTGCATAGCATTCGCGCGGCGTCCTCGTCGATTGCGACCGGGTCGGCGCAGATTGCGACCGGGAATGCCGATCTCAGCGAACGCACCGAAGGGCAGTCGAGCAACCTGGAGCGCACGGCTTCGTCGATGGAGGAGATCACGGCCGTCGTGCGCAACAACACCGAAACGGCGACGACTGCCGCGAAGATGATCAACGGCGCTTCCGATGCGGCGGCGCGCGGCGGGCAGGTGGTGGGTGAAGTCGTGACCACGATGCAGGAGATCAGCGACGCGTCGCAGCGGATCTCCGAGATCATCGTGATGATCGACAGCATCTCGTTCCAGACAAATATTCTTGCGTTGAACGCGGCGGTGGAAGCGGCGCGGGCCGGGGAGCAGGGGCGCGGGTTTGCGGTGGTGGCTTCGGAAGTGCGGAATCTCGCGCAGCGCAGCGCGCAGGCGGCGAAGGAGATCAAGGGGCTGATCGAGCATAGCGCGGGCACGGTGAATACCGGGTCGCGGCTGGTGAGCGAGGCCGGGAAGGTGATGCGCGATGTCGTGTCGCAAGTGCAGGGCGTGAGCGCGATGATGAACGAGATTGCCGAGGCGAGCCTGGAGCAGAGTGCCGGGATCGACCAGATTGGGGAGGCGGTGCAGTCGCTCGATCAGATGACGCAACAGAATGCGGCGCTGGTGGAAGAAAGTGCGGCGGCTGCGGCGAGCTTGAAGCAGCAGGCGGCGGAATTGACCCGGCTGGTGTCGGCTTTCAAGGTGGATGAATAAAGTCTGATTCGCGATTTAGAATAGGGCGTTTCTGAGGGACGGCTGCCGTGGGGTCACGGCAGCCGTTTTGCATATCGGCGCGAAATTCGGTGGCGGTTATAAAAATGAAACGCATTTCCAGGTGGAAGATCGGGGTGGGGGCGGTGGTGCTCGTCGCGGTGGTGGCTGCGGTGGGGGCGAAGGTGATTGCGTCGCCTACCGATTCTTATCTTGCCTATCGGAAGAAAGCCGTCGACGCGGTTACAGCGGCGCGGATGGAAGATCAGGCGGATCTGGACAAGAAATACACGGCCGAGGTGAATGCGCGGCTGGTTAAGCTTGTCGGGACGGTCAGGGTGAAAGGGTTTTCCGGGAAGGCGGGGAGTACCGTGGACACCCTCTACATCGACAACGGGATGACGCCGGGGCCGGATGGACTGCGATTGGAGTCGAATGACGGGAAGGTGAATCTCGTCGTGACGACGGTTCCGCTTTTGAAAGCCTGGGTGGCGACGGCGGATGCGGGGATCAAGTCGGCGGATGACACGGCGGCCATTTTCGACAACGAGACGTTTTACACCGACGTGCTTGGTGGCGACGCTGCGGAGTATCGGTTTGCGGAATTGCCGGTGAAGCGGAAACCGGCCGATGCGGTGGTGAAGGCGTTGCTGTTGGGTGACAGTCAGGACGGGATGCCGGATGGGCCGAATACGTTGATGGTGTCGATCAAGCAGGGCAGCCGGGTTTATCTCATGTGGCGGGATGCGACGTTGCCGACGATTGCCGCCTGCAGCGCGGAGCACGTGGCCGAGGAACAGCGGCCAGCCTGTTTCTCGCAGCAATTGCCCAAACAGCGGCGCTATTCACGGTTTGTGTCCGATGCGCAGGCGATGGTCGATGCGGTTGTTCAATAGGATGCAATTGTTTTGATGATCGTTGAGTCGGGTGATATCACGGGGCGATCGGATTCGCCCGGGTTTTGAAAGATTCGACAGTGCTGGGGACTTCGCTGACAATCAGCTGCTGGAAACCGGACAGCCATCGATGTCGAGCATGGCGGACGTGAGATGGCATCTGGTGATGTCCTGTTGGTGGCCCGGGTTCGGCCAGTACCGGCCGCTCGGCAACATCGCGAGAATCGCCGACAATTGGTCACGGACATGGCAACTCTCCTAAACCGTGAAACATAGCTTACGACTATTGACATCTCCGCTGAACCCAAAGAATTATGGCCGAGCCCTAAATTTCGCCAGCTTTTGGCCGATGTAGCTCTGTGAGGCGGTTTTTACCTCCAACAGTGGTGGGTGCGTGTTTTAAATGAGATTACGCGTTGAGGGCGTACGTAGCCGTGGGTTCGGCTACTGTCGTCTCATCGGGCAGAAATTGTTAAATACGGAAATGGAAAATGAAGGGATATTACAAAAGTCGTGCAGAAGATCCAGCGCATCAAATTACAAGTCGTATGGAGGGGGCTTACCAGCGGTTCCTCGCCGGTTTCATCGAGGCGGGCGGTATATCACATGCGTTATCCAAGGGCGAGCAGCGCGAAAATCCTATCAAAGAGTTTTTTGAATCTCTTCTACCACAGCGATTCTCGGTCACCTCTGGGGAAATCATCGACTCCAAGGGTAATGTTAGCCCGCAAAGCGATCTCATTATATACCGATCTATCGACGGGATTCCTGTGTTGAATCAGCAGCCTACGATTTTGCAAGCTGAGTCGGTGATGTCCGTTACGGAGGTCAAATCGACAATCAATACAGAGGAATATAAAGATTGTCTTATCAAAGCAGAAAAATTATTTAAACTAAAACCCTTCGGTAACAAGCTAAATCGATATGTCCGCGGACGGGAGCCAGGGTCGGAAGAGTGCCGATATTTCATATCAATTTTTGCATACAGCAGCAATATCAAAGGCAACTTAGAGGATGAATATTTGCGCTATAAAGCATGCGCCGACGGTGCGGGTATCGATGCGGAAATAATTGATCGTATTTACATTTTAGGAAAGGGAATTATCAATCCGTCAGAGGGTCGTTACGCCGAGGACACAAATGATAGAAAGATTGGTTTATTCTATTTTTACTCAAATCTTCTGCAATTTGCGACGCGGGAGGCAAAACGGCGAAAAGAAACGCCTTATATAGAGTATTTTGGAAGAATGTCAGAGGGTTGGAAAAAAATTAAAACAACTCGAATCGACAACAATGCACCTGCAGTTGAGCTAAAATAATCGCTCGTCAAACTGGGTGGTGATAGGTCGTCGTTCATGCAATGCCGGCTTATCTAATTTTCGGGTTCTGGCATTTTCTTATTCCAAAGGCCATTTTGAGAAAAGTCGAATGTCCCATCACGGTCGGGTTAGGGCTTTTGTATTATGGGCCCCGACAAGCACGGCCGCGATCGCTCGTGAGGCGCAGTGTGGGAACCAGCGAACATTCGACGCCTCGTCCGAAATCGTCGACACCCATTACATTAGCAGCTCAGTAGTTGATTACGTCGAAGCCATCGATGGTTTGGCAGCCCTCAGATTTCCATTATTGGCTGCATATATCGCCGCGCCGGCGTACCCCAATCAGATTCAGAAGATATTGCGCACTTACATGAAATCACTTCCAAACGAAGATCAGCTTCAAGAGGGATTCGTAGACTTTTCCATGCTCTCCTTCGAACTTCTGGGGAGAGCGGATAAGGATCATAAGTATTTAAAGTTTGCGGCCGTCAATGCGCAGATTGCTTTAGAACTTTTTCTTAAATATTATTTCGCGAAAAAAGGGAGGGTCGATCAAATTCGGAAGAAAAAAAATGGAGTCGAACAAAATGAATATATTGATTTTTCTCAGATATTGAATCTTTACTACTCTACGAGGACATGGTCTTTCGGCGTGAAGCGTGAGCTTGTTGACCTCTTGGATGCCAGAAACTCGATTCTGCACAAAGCTCAGCACACGGGCTCGCTGGATGAACTTGCCATAAATGTAGTAAAAACACTTTATTTCATTCATAGCACATGGCATTCTGATTTCGGTGGGCTGTTGTTTGAGAGGAGTTACGGCTTACCTTCCGCTATGTCGAAGAATAAAATGTGGCGAAAAGGCGTCCATGGATTCGTGAAGCAGCTAGAAAGTGTGCATAAAATGGATGTCAGGCCCTGCTTGGCCTGCCAGCAGCGCACTGTAATAACCGGAGAATTTTTTGGACTGGTTGGCGCAGAAGGAATGGAGTATCTGATCTGCCTCAACTGCTTTGACTCTCTTGACGTAGAGCACGAAGTGAGGTTGATTAAATGTCATATTTGCCATAATCACACATACATTGTCGAAGCTTTGAATGAACAGAAGCAGCAGCTCTATGCCGGGAAATGCACTGCTTGTCACGAAGATAGCTTTGTTCGTCGGTGTATTCAGTGTGAGGATTTTTACCATCCAGAAAATGGAGAATTCAATGAAGGCGGAAAATACTTCTGCTCATCTGGCTGTCTAGAGTATGCATCGGACAGATTTTAACGACGGCCACCGCAGGTCCTGGAGTTTCCCGCAAGCAGCAGCCCCTCTCCCGCTGGCTGTAGATCTCAGCAGATCGAGCGACTGCTTCCGAGAAAGACGATTGGCTGCTTCGGGTCGTCCTGAGCCGGCCGCCGTCGGGCTCTGTGCCGGCCAGAAGCGGTCAGTCGAACCTCGTTGACAGTTCGAGACACAGAAGCCGACGAGGGTGTCTCCCGACGGAGGCTTCCTGCTTAAAAACCCGGCGCCGGTCGCCAATCAACAAATGATGGATACGGTGCGCCGTTGAGGAAGGCCAGAAATACTTCCACGACCTGGTCAGCCATGAACCATTCGTCTGAACGCATCGAAATGTTGCCGGCCCGGAAGACCAGAATGGTGCCGTCCGGGCGCACGGGTGACGGTTTATCGTGGAATGCTCTCCACCGTTGTGCAGCGGAGTCGAAACGCTCAATCATGCAACTTACGCCGCCGCCCGCTACCTGCACATAACTACCACTAGCGTCAGTCAATGACGCATAAGAATACTTGCCATAGCTTCGCAGTGATTTCAGTGCATGAGTGATCTGTCGGGGAGTGGGCGCGATGACTTCCGCCTTCCCTTCGATGTTGAGTTTCATTTGCTGAATTGCTCCGATTCATCCAACCGGACGTGAATCCTACCAGCAGCAATGCTCCGCGCTGGATGGCCGCTGACGGCAAGTCCGACTGACCGTTTAGGGTCGAGGCCGCCCATCGATTTCTCTCGCAAGCGCATCGTCCGACGCACGCCACGGACAGGGGCGCACCGCTAGACGCAAGAGTCGAACTCCGGCTCCGCTCGAAACAGCGGCCGTCTAACCGTGGAGTAGTATTCCCCCATGTCCAGGTTATTGACCGGCCTATACGGCGCACAGCCGACCCATCCGTGACGACGGCGGCAAGCTCGTTAAAGAGTTTAGAAACTGCTTCACCGATACGTGTGGTGGCGCCGGCCGTGGCGATGACATTGATGGGGAAGCATCATGTCAACCGAATGGAAGCATCGTGTCAGACTGTTTGCCCAGCGTTTCTGGCAGCCGACCAGTGCGTGCATGACCTGCATGCCGGGGAGCTGGGGAAATATCATGAGCGTTGCCCACTGGACTATCGCAATTCATACGGGCCTGCTTACTGGACTCCTGGCTGTACTGTTGACTTTCACGCCTGTGCGGAAACTCTACGCACATCGATACGGCAATGCGCTGGTCGTTGGCATCCTGACAACGTTGGGCGACGTCTACTCGCACACGAGTCACTACCGTATCCCCTATGTCGAGCACATCGTGACGGGGGCAATTTCAGGTCTCTTGACGCTTGCGGCCTCATATCTCTTCGAAGACCGCGCGCGACGTCTTAGGGCGGCGTGGGCTCGGGTTTCCGGACAGCTTATCCGCTGACTTTTCGAGCCCGCTGGGCCGAACGGAAAGAGACCCCCGGCGAGGCTACGCTACATGACCGGAGGCTGCGTACAGACCTCCCTCTACCTAACGGCCAATCCCCCCAAATCCCCCATTTCTGAGACACCAGCACGACTACACTGGTCATGAAGCCTTGCTTCTCGCCATCGGAGATTGAACGCAGTCCCCTTCGCACCGATGGTCGAACGCAAGCCGTCTTGCCCAACAAGACGCAGCGAAGGGGGAGAAGGGGAAACCCAAGGCATCAAAGAAGCGCGGGCCGCATGGGCGGCAACCCATACGACCCGCTGACCACCACCAACTCGCACAAGGAGTCGGAAATGGCTAACGCCTATAGTAAGTCACGTCCCAAGAAGCGCAAACAGTATCCCGAGGTTGAGCTGATCCTCGACAACAAGCCTGACCTTCCGCAGGAGGGCAAGCCGTACATGCCATGGATGCGTGCGATCGACGCGCATTTCGAGATGTTCGGATTCCTACCAGGTGATCGCGTATATCTCGAGTTCAATTTCGATCTTCGGTTCGTCACCATCAAACCTGATCGTAGCGCGCTGAACTGGCGAGAGCAGCCTTACGGTGCGGCAGCCCAGGAAGAGGAACAGGCATAAGCGGCAAGGGCCGCTTCGCGCGGCCCTTGCTGCTGGATTGCTGTTTCCGCGCGAACACAATCGAGAGTGGGGGGGATTGCGGGCGCCGTGTCCGTGTTGATGCTTACCTTTAACGATTGTCACGACCGCTGTACACGGAGAGACCCGCACAAACGCGAGCCAACCCTAACTCGCCCGCGCTTTCACGATCTTCCCGCGCTGCAACACATATTCGACACGCTCGCCCTGACCGGCCACCACGCCGATATCCTCGAGCGGATTCCCGTCCAGCACGACCAGATCCGCGATTGCTCCCGCCGCGACCACCCCGAGCTGCCCCGGCATGTTGACGATTTCCGCCGCCACGGTCGTCGCCGACCTGAGCGCTTCCAGATTCCCCAGCACCTCGGCCCGGATCCGGAACTCTCCGCACTGGAATGCATGCATTTCCCCGAGCAGATCCGACCCGAACCCCATCTTCACGCCGGCGTTCGCATAGATCTCCAGCGATTCGCGTCCCTTCTGCTGAACGGAGGCCACCTTTGCCACCGATTCGGGCGGCATCCCGAACTCCGCGCCGTGTTTGGCCAGCGCGTCGTAAGTGACAAGCGTGGGCACCACAAACGCGCCATGCTCGTGCATCAGTTTCGCCGCCGCCTCGTCCACGAGATTGCCGTGTTCGATCGTCCTTACCCCGCACCGCACGGCCCGCGCAATCGCCCGCCCCGTGTACGCATGCGCCATCACATACGTATTCGCGGCCTCGGCTTCATCCACGATGGCCCGAATTTCGTCCTCGGCGTACTGCGTGTTCGCAATCGGGTCGGTCGGCGAAGCTACGCCCCCTGACGCCATGATCTTGATCTGCGTCGCGCCTTTCTGAATTTCTTCACGTACCGCAAGCCGCACACCTTCGACCCCGTCCACCACCCGCGCAATCGCGCCCGTCCTGAAACAGCACGAGCAAGGCTCCAGCAAGTCCCCGCGCGGCCGAAAATCCCCATGCCCGCCGGTCTGCGACAACGCCTTTCCCGATGGAAAAATCCGCGGCCCCGACACCAGCCCGGTTTCGACCGCCTGCATCAAGCTCCAGTCCGCGCCGCCTGCATCGCGCACGCTGGTGAACCCGCGCGACAACATCGCATCGAGAATCGGCAACGAGCGAATCGCCGCGAGAATGTTCGGCTGCGTCGCATTCGCGCCGAGATTCGCATTCGACGCCAGCACATGCACATGGCAATCGATGAACCCCGGCATCACGGTCTTGCCGCGCACGTCGATCACCTGCGCATTCGGCAAATCCACCGGCCGATCGGTGACTTCGACAATTCGTTCGCCGTCGATCACGACATGATGATGTTCGAGCAACACGCCTCGTTCGAGGTCCAGAACGTTGCCGCCCTGAAGCACGGTAATGGTCATGAGGAAATATCCTTATCGAGTCGTGGAGGCAGCCCGCTTCGCGTCCTTCACGAAGCGCGTTCCGATGAAGCTGACGGCCGCCGCGAGGGTCACGTAGAAGGCCGGCGCCATGTTGCTGCCGGTGCGGGCGATGAGCCACGTGATCAGGAACGGCGCGAAGCCGCCGAAGATCGTGACCGCGAAGTTGTAGGCGACGGAAAGCCCAGTCGACAGCACCTTGGTCGGGAACAGTTCGGCGAACGCCGCGAGGATCGGCCCCGTGTAGGTCGCGATCAGCACGCCGAACACGGCCTGGAACACGATCAGCGACGTGAACCCGGGCGCATGGTTGATCCACGCGAACATCGGCCACGCGAGCACGAGGATGGCCAGCGCCGATCCGGACAGGAACACGCGCCGTCCCCACACGTCGGCGAGCCGGCCGACGATCGGCGAGCAGCACATGATCATCAGCCCGCCGACCATGCCGGCCGCGAAGCCGGTCGATTGCGGCAGGTGCAGCGTGCGCACGGAATACGTCGGCATGTAGAAGAGCAGCACGTAGGTGCAGACGGTCCACAGAATGACCATCGAAAAGCTCGCGAACGTTTCGCGCGGGTAGGTGGACAGCACCTCCTTCAGCGGCGAGCTTTCTTTCGCCTGCGCTTCGACGGCGC
The DNA here is from genome assembly GCF_020420125.1 of Burkholderia sp. AU30280. NCBI lineage: Bacteria > Pseudomonadati > Pseudomonadota > Betaproteobacteria > Burkholderiales > Burkholderiaceae > Burkholderia > Burkholderia sp. AU30280. The sequence goes on along the minus strand of NZ_JAIZRY010000001.1, from coordinate 805,915 downwards.
TGAACGCGGGCGTCTCGTCGATATGGCTGCGGATGAAGTAGCCGACCGGCCCGACGACGATCCCGAGCAGGAACGGCAGCCGCCAGCCCCAGCTATGCAGCGCCTGCGCGTCGAGCGACGTCGTGACGAAGGTGCCGGTCGCGGCGCCGAGCAGCACCGCGAAGCCGATGCTCGACTGGATCCAGCTCGAGTAGTACGCGCGCTTCTCCGGCGGCGCGTATTCGGTGAGGAACGCAGTGGCGCCGCCCATCTCGCCGCCGGCCGAGAAACCTTGCAGCAGCCGCGCGACGACGATCAGCAGCGGCGCGGCGATGCCGGCCTGTTCGTAGGTCGGCGCGAGCCCGATGAGCGCGGTGCCGGCGGCCATCATGAGGATGGTGAGCGACAGCGCGGCCTTGCGCCCGACCTTGTCGGCATAGACGCCGAGCACGATGCCGCCGACGGGCCGCATGAAGAAGCCGACGCCGAACGTCGCGACGGTCAGCAGCACGGACGTCAGTTCGTTGCCGGTCGGAAAGAACAGTTTCGCGATGATGACCGCGAAGAAGCTGTAGACGGTGAAATCGAACCATTCGAGACCGTTGCCGATCACGGTCGCGACGATGGCGCGGCGGCGCTGCTGCACTGCCGCATCGACGGCAGGCGCGGCGCGCGGGGAAAGCGTTCCTTGCATGGTCTCTTCCTTGGTCAGAAGCCGGGACGGGCGCCCCGCGTGAACCCCATGCTAAGGACAGCGCGATTTTTTTCTGAAACGAAAGATTCGCATGCACGCATGCGCTGGACGCATGCGTCGCGTGCGGGATGGGTCAGGGCGCGGTCTGCCGCTCCGCCTGTTCGAACAGCCAGCGTGTGAACAGGCGTGCGGCGTGGTTCTGCGCGCGGTCGTTGGGCGAGATCACGTAGTAGCCGCCACCGTGGCTCGCGGATGTCTCGGTCACGCGCACGAGCAGCCCGGCCTCGATGCACGCGTCGATCATGTAGCGCCAGCCGAGCGACACGCCCTGGCCGAGAATGGTCATCTGCACGATCTGCGGATACGAGTTGATCGTGATGTCCTGCGGCTGCGCCTTCTGCCGGTCGATGTCGTTCTGGTCGAACCATTCGGACCACGACATCCACTGACGCTGCCCGTCCTCGAGGCGCAGCAGCGTCTCGTTCGCGAGATCGGCCGCGTCGAGCGTGCGGCCGGCCAGGTAACCCGGCGCGCAGACGGGAAACACTTCCTCGTCGAACAGGCGGCGCGCGGTGTATTCGGCGGGCGCCTGCTGGCGCACGTAGTAGACGCCCACGTCGAATTCCGCCGGCGACATCGACGCAAGCCCGTCGCGCACGATCAGCCGCAGCTTGATGTCCGGATACGCGGCGCGAAACCCGGGCAGGCGCGGCGTGAGCCACAGCAGCGCCACGCCGGACGAGCACGCGATCGTCAGTTCGAGATCGCCGTAGGGCTTCATCACGTCGTGCGTGGCTTCCGCGCATTGCGTGAGGAGACGGTGCACCTGCGCCGCGTATTGCTCGCCGGCCATCGTCAGCCGCAGCGAACGATGTTCGCGCACGAACAGCGAGCGGCCGAGGAATGCCTCGAGCTGCTGGATCTGCCGGCTGATCGCGCTTTGGGTCAGGTGCAGTTCGGCGGCCGCGCGCGTGAAGCTCGCATGCCGCACGGCGGCTTCGAACGCGATGAGGCACTGAAGGGGCGGCAGGGGCGTGATGCGCATGGCGGGTGTGAAGGTCTCGTGGCTCGCGACATCATAAACACGGATCGAAAGGAAATCACAAGCATGGCGCATGGGGGAAAGCCCGACCGCCTGGCGCGTAATACAGATTTACAAAGTGTGGGCGATGCGGCGTCAACAGGGGGCCGGGACGGGGCGTTCTCTATTGCAGCAACAATCCCTTTCACAACAAGACGGAGAACTGCACTCATGAAACTCAAATCCATCCCCGTGATTCTGTGCGCCGCTTTGATGGCGAATGCCGCGTTCGCCGACGAGCTTCACAACAAGGCGATGGCCGCCACGCACGATCTTCAGCGCTCCATCGAGGAAATGCACGTCATCCAGCAGGAACATGGCGGCGAGTTCGGCGGCCATATGCAGCGTGCGGAGCAACTGGCCCGGCAAGCCGAGCAGGAGCGTGCCGCTGCGCTCGAGTACTACCGCGCGCGACATCCCGGCTGGCAGTAACCCTGTGCGCCTCACATGGCCACGACGTTTGGATGATCAACGATGAAAACGAAATCCTGTTACACCCTGGTCGCGTCGCTGCTGTTGGGCGCGTCGCTGTCCGGCTGCGTGGTGGCCCCGGCTGAACCGCCGGCAGTCGCCCCCGCTGGCGTCGTCTACGTTGCACCGGTCGGCGCGATGCCGGCTCCCGGCTATTCGTGGCGCTATCACCCGCACTATGGGTGGGGATGGTGGCATCCGCACTACGGCTGGCACCGCGGCTGGCGTTGATGCGTGGCCGCGCGGGGATGCCTGCGCGACGCATGTGGACGTAGCAGCAAGGCACGGGGAGATTTCCCCGTGCTTTTTTTTGCGCCACGCCATTACGGCAATTGCGGATCGCATTCATGCGAAGATTGCCGCGGTGCGCGCGTGACGGCGTTCGCCGGCCTCCATTTCCCTTTCACCCTGCCCAGGCACCATGGACCGCTTCGAAAGCATGTCGGTGTTCGTCGAGATCGTCAGCACCGGCAGTCTGACCACCGCGGCCGAGCGGCTCGGCCTGTCGCCGAGCATGGTCGGCAAGCACCTGAACGCGCTCGAAGCACGCCTGGGCGTGAAACTGCTTCATCGCACGACGCGGCGCCACCATCTGACCGAGGCCGGTGCGCTTTACCTGGAGCGCTGTCGCGACATCCTCGATCGGGTCGAGACCGCCGACGACGCCGCATCGACACTCGGTAGCGATCCGTCCGGCCACCTCCGCATCGCCGCGCCGATTTCGTTCGGCGTCACGCAGCTCGCGCCGGCCGTCGCTGCTTTTCTCGCGCAATACCCGCGCGTCGATATCGAACTTGTGCTGACCGATGCCGTAGTCGATCCGGTCGGCGACGGTATCGACCTCGCGTTTCGCGTCGGCCCACTCGCCGATTCGTCGCTCGTCGCGCGGCCGCTGCCGTCGTACTACCGGATGGTCGTGTGTGCGTCGCCGGATTACCTGGCTCGCCACGGCACACCGATCACGCCGCAGGATCTGCTGAATCACGATTGCCTGGGCCATACGCGATGGGGGCCGCGTTACCGGTGGCGATTCGACGGGCCGGACGGCGCGATCGAGGTGCCTGTCGCGTATCGATTGCGCGTCGATAGCGGCCCCGCGCTGCGCGAGGCCGCGCTGGCCGGCGGCGGCGTGATCCTGCAGCCGTTCGGGCTCGTCAAGGCCGACCTCGAGGCCGGCCGCCTGCATCGGCTGCTGGCCGCGTACGAGTCGCGCGGCCGAGACTTTTACCTACTCTACGCGCGCGATGCGGGCGCGCCGGCCAAGCTCCGCGCATTCATCGCGTTTGCGCTGGATCATTTTGCGGCTGCGGACCCGGCGGAATGAGTCCGTCGGTATCGGGCAGGGCGGCGAAGACTTCCGCCACGACGCCCAGCGCGTTGTTCACGGCCGCACCGCCGCCGTAGAACATCGTCTGCAGGATCGTCTCGACGATCTGCTCGCGCGTCGCGCCGGCGACCAGCGCGGCTTCGGTATGCGCACGCAACTGCGGCAACGCATACCCGAGCGTCACGCAGCTGGCGATCACGACCAGCTCGCGCGTCGCCAGGTCGAGCCCGGGACGGTCCAGCACGCCGGCGAACGCCCATTGCATCGTCATCGTCAGGAAGTCCGGGCAGAGCGTTTCGCGCGACTGCGCAAGATCCTTGCCGCTATGCGCGCCGTGCAGGCGCTCGAACAATGCGAGACCACGTGCGTAGGTGTCGTCGCGGGGAAGAAGGGGCTGCGTCATCGTTGACCTCGTCGGGAAACGCCGAAATGCCGGCGGACCAACGCAGTGTGGGGCGACACGGCGCGTTGATAAACGCCTGTTCGGTTGGATCATTTCCCACCGGGAGTGGGCAATGCGTGAGGGGCGGTCATGCATGCCGCGTCGCGATGCCGGTGACCCTCGTCGCCGTGCATCATTCATGCGAAGATTGACCGCACATCACACTCGCCCGAGAACGACGTGACCCTATTCAACCCTGAGAGCAAACCGGACGCCGCCCATCCGCCGTGGATGCCCGTCGCGATGGCCGAACTCGGCATCCGCCGCCACCCGCCCGGCAGCATCAACCCGCGCATCGTCGAATACAACAACCAGACGAACCTCGTCGGCTACGACGACAAGATTTCCTGGTGTTCGTCGTTCGTCAACTGGTGCATGACGCACGTCGGCATACGCGGCACGGGCTCTGCGCTCGCGCGTTCGTGGCTCGAATGGGGGCGGCCGCTGGAACGCCCGGTCTACGGTTGCATCGCCGTCCTGACGCGCGACGATCCCGCGAGCTGGAAAGGGCATGTCGGGTTCTACCTGCGTCACGACGACGAACAGGTGTATCTCTTCGGCGGCAATCAACTGGAAGAAGTGCGCGAACTTGCGTACCCGTTGAACGAAGTGATCGGCTACCGCTGGCCCGACGCCGCATGACCGCGTCGCTACAGCACACACAAAACCACGTACATCACGTTGCGGCCGCTGCTAACCTGTCACACAACCGTATCGACCCACCCGGAGCCCGTCGGCGCATCAACGTGCAGCCGCCGGCCTCCGCGCCCACAAGGAGCCAGCAGTGCAAACCGGTCATCTCCGCCTCTACGCGGATACGCAATACACGAGCCCGTACGCGATGTCGGTCTTCGTCGCGCTCGAGGAAAAATCGCTGCCCTACGAACTGGTGACCGTCGATCTCGGCAACCGCGCGCATTTCGCGCCCGACTATGCGGCGACATCGCTGACGCAACGCGTGCCGACGCTCGTGCACGACGATTTCGCGCTGTCGGAATCGTCGGCGATTACCGAGTATCTCGACGAGATCTTTCCGGGCACGCGGCTCTATCCGGTCGAGCCGCGCCAGCGCGCGCGGGCGCGACAGGTGCAGGCGTGGCTGCGCAGCGACCTGATGCCGGTGCGTACTGAGCGGTCGACCGAAGTGCTGTTCTACGGGCCGTCGAGCGAACCGCTGTCGAGCCTGGCGCAGGCCGCCGCGCAGAAGCTGTTCGCGGCCGCCGACAAGCTGCTCGCGCCGGGCGCGGCAAACCTGTTCGGCGAATGGAGCATTGCCGATGTCGACCTGGCGGTGATGCTGAACCGTCTGGTACTGAACGACGATCCGGTGCCGCAGCGCCTCGCCGACTATGCGCGTGCGCAGTGGGAACGGCCGTCGGTGCAGCGCTGGGTGAAGCTGAAGCGGCCGCCGCTGTGATTCGCGGGTGCGAGGGGCGGGGCGGCGGCGCGGGCGCCCGCGCTGCACGCCGATGAGTTGGCGCTCAGTCGGTCACGCACGCATCGAGAAGCGGTATGTCGGCGCGACTTCATGTCACCCCGCCGAATCGGCGTGAGAACGAATATCGATGAAGAAGATCGGTTTGTTGGTCGCGATCATGGCCGTGTCCGGTATCGGATGGGCAGCCCCTCCTGGCAATGGGCTGGTGAAAAGCTGCCTGATGGCGCAGTCCGTCTCGCCGGCGATTGCGATCCAGGGCATCGACACGCATGAAGTGTCGCAAGAGGGCGACTACGCAGACGGGTTCAACGCCAGTTACCTCGTCAAACATGAGGGTGCTGACGTCGGCTACGCCGAAGGAAAGTCGACGCAGGCGCTGATCTACGCAGGCAAGCTCTACCGATTGTCTGCGGCGATACCCGTTGGAAATAACGGTGGAATCAAGCCGACGGCATTCAATCCCGCGCTGGCCGAGTGGAGCATGGCAACGGTCGGCCGTCAGCGCTATCTCTGCGTGAGCTTCAATTTCGACGGACTCGGGCGAAGCGGCGCGTATCAGAATGTCCACGGCGGATACTTGCTGAACGCGAAAACCAAAGACTTGTACTTTGTTGTACGCGACGTCGGGAAGTGAGAGGCCTTGTCTTGCACGGTGTCGCATCGTGCAGGGCAGTGGTGCCATTCAGTGCCCCGTCAACCCTGCACACCCCGGTGGTCAGTTGTATAAGTCTGGACTCGGGCGTGTTCACACTAGCGAAGGGCTTCGACGATCAGGGCAAAGTCGAAAAAGGCAATGAACATCAAATAGCTTTTGTCAAAGCGCGAGAAGATGCGGCGGAAGCTCTTCAAGCGACGGAACAGTCGCTCGACCTCATTGCGACGGTTGTACATTTCCCGGTCGTACTCCCAATGCTCGACGCGCGTACTCAACGAGGGAACGACCGCGGTGAAACCGGGATCGAGCGCGAGTTGTCGGGTTTCGTTGCCTTCGTACGCCTTGTCCATCAGCAGGTGCAGCGGCCGATGCTGCGCATAGAGACGATGATCTGCTCATCCGATCCGGACGCAGCAAGAGAGGTAAGCGTTGCTCCGATTTGATCGCCGTCAAATATCCGCACCACGGAAAATGAACTTCAGCCAGGTGACGCGAGGCCATCACGGCGTTTGTCGAGAAAGTGGATGACGTTGGTATCGGCGGCCAGATGATTCGTGATTCGAATGCGCGCGATTATAGCGATCTACTACGGTGCCGGATTTTGCGTTTGGCACGCAGAGCGTGGCTGCTGTGCCGGTCCCGCACGCGTCGATTCGACAGTCGACGATGCGTGCAAAACGCACGCCAGAGAACACCTCGCCGCGTTGCGCACCTGTCCGATTTTTGAACACCTTCCGTGTTGCATTGCTTCGAGGTGAAACAGCGCGGCAGGCGCAACCGGCAGGCATGCCCAGAAAATCCTCGCTTCGATGCATTGGTACGGTTCGTGCATGAGCTTATGCGGGTGTGCATGGCAAACCCACATAAGCAACCCACATCACTGGAGACAAAATGAGCTACCTGAGCATCGCCGACCGTACCGACAGCTTCTTCATCCCCTGTGTGACCCTCATCGGGCCGGGCTGTGCGCGCGAGACGGGCGCGCGAGCCAAATCGCTGGGCGCGAAAAAGGCGCTCATCGTCACCGACGCCGGCCTGCACAAGATGGGGGTGTCCGGCATCATCGCCGGCTACATCCGCGAGGCCGGGCTCGAGGCGGTCATCTTCTCGGGTGCCGAGCCGAACCCCACCGACATCAACGTCCACGATGGCGTCAAGCTCTACCAGCAAGAGGGCTGCGACTTCATCGTTTCGCTGGGCGGCGGTTCTTCGCATGACTGTGCCAAAGGCATCGGGCTGGTCACGGCGGGCGGCGGGCATATCCGTGACTACGAGGGCATCGACAAGTCGAGCGTGCCGATGACGCCTTTGATCTCGATCAACACAACGGCGGGTACGGCGGCGGAGATGACGCGTTTCTGCATCATCACCAACTCCAGCAATCACGTGAAGATGGCCATCGTCGACTGGCGCTGCACGCCGCTCATCGCGATCGACGATCCGCGCCTGATGGTGGCCATGCCGCCGGCGCTCACCGCCGCCACCGGCATGGACGCGTTGACCCACGCCGTGGAAGCGTACGTGTCCACCGCGGCGACGCCGATTACGGACGCCTGTGCGGAAAAGGCGATTGCGTTGATCGGGGAATGGCTGCCGAAGGCCGTCGCGAACGGCGAATCCATGGAGGCACGCGCGGCGATGTGCTACGCGCAGTACCTCGCGGGCATGGCGTTCAACAACGCCTCGCTCGGCTATGTGCATGCGATGGCCCATCAGCTCGGCGGCTTCTACAATCTGCCGCACGGCGTGTGCAACGCGATCCTGCTGCCGCACGTGTGCGAGTTCAACCTCATCGCCGCGCCCGAGCGCTTCGCCCGGATTGCCGCGCTTCTGGGGGCGAACACGGCAGGCCTGAGCATGGCCGACGCTGCCGGCGCCTCGGTCACCGCCATCCGGCGCCTGTCTGCATCGGTGGGGATTCCGTCGGGTCTCGCAGGTCTCGGCGTAAAGGCTGAGGATCACGAAGTGATGGGTCACAACGCACAGAAGGACGCCTGCATGCTGACGAATCCGCGCAAGGCGACGCTGGCCCAGGTCATCGCGATCTTCGAAGCGGCCATGTAAGCGTGCTTGCCCCCTCGCCGGTGGCGTCGCGAGGGGGCGGCATCCATGCAGGAGATACTAGGCCACGCAGACAGTGTTGGATTGTGTGACTCAGTTCGGCCGATGCGGCCGTTCGACACGAAGCCCGGAATCATCGACAATCACCGAGATCGCACGTTAAAGCTTACGCACTGTCCATACTGTTCCGCCGAACTCGTTGAAACGACCAGTGGAGAGCTCCGGTGTTCCTCGTCGGAGGCGCTTTTTAGCGCCGCTGTTCGGGAGCAATTCGAGACGCTTGCGCTGAAAGGGCCTTATTCAACTTGCAAGTCGGCGCAGTTCAGGCTGGGACGGTGGTTTTGCCCTTCCTGCGGCAAGGAAACCGACAACGGAGTTTGCGGCAAATGTGGCCTGATGATCACCGGTCGGCTAGCACGACAACTGCTGGAATTGAATCCACACGAGCGCAACTGAATGTATCGTCAAAATGAGGACAGGCAGGCGAAGGGCAGTAGCCAGACGGCTCAATGAGCGTCCGCGAAAGACTCTAAACTTCGATACACCGGCTGAACGATTTCATCAACCCGTCGATGCAACACACTTGAGGCTGCATAGCAGCCATGAGCGGTCACTCGACATTGAGGCGTAGATTGGCGAAAATTCCCGACTGGATAGCCCGCCAAAGTCGCACGTTCGACCCAATGTCATGTTGCGCAAACGCATTCTCCCGTTCCTTCTGGCTCTACTCCTACCGTGCGTGACCCTGGCCCAAAAGGCGCCGACGTTCGTCTTCGTCAAAATCAACGAAGCGATCATGCCGATAGAGAGGGCACAAGTACGAAGACCCACTCGATGAAGCCTTGAAAACGGCAAAGCTCGGTGAAGTCACGGGCGGTGGTACTTCGCTTTCGAAAGAGCACAATATTGAATGGGTGGGCGTTGACGTTAGTCTGATAGACCTCGACAGAGGAATCCCATTCCTGAAGCAGAAGCTCATTGACCTCGGCGCCCCGCAAGGAAGCATATTGGAGTACCAATTGCAGGGCAGGAAGATCGAGGTGCAAGTCCGAGCCAAGTAACCAATCCCAACCATGCCAATGTAGGGCAGCGCTGGTTAAACGCGTGCAGAGATCGCATGGCTTCTTCGCGTCGGTTATCGAAGTTGATCCCGCGAGCAAGGTCTGCAGCCACGCAAGCGTCGGTGACCTTCCGAGTTCAGCCATTGAGTTCGGCCATGGACGGTCGCTTTGGGTGCGGCCGAATGTGTCTTCAGGGTCGGGTTGAGCCAGTCGCGCTTTGTCGGTGCAGCCACGGATCGGGGGCGGCCAATGAGCGTCATTCGCACATAGCCCGATCCGGCGCACCCAACGTCGGCTTTTCGTCTATTTTCGGCCGGTCACAACCCATACGCAGACAGAGCGATCTATCTTCTCCGCCAGTAAAGGCGTAACCGATCTTTGTCCGGAGATGTGGGGATCTACGTTGCTTTCGCGACAGCGCCGCTCCCGTTCACGAAGCATGGGTGAGAGAACGCACCGATTATGTTTTCGGATCAGTCAACGTATTGATCTCGGAGCAATGCGAGGTGGTGGTACAACCGTTCGTGGGGCCAATTCAAAGTCTCGCCGCAGACTTTATTCGGTCGTCGCGAAATCCTCTTCTCTTGAATTCAGGATTCCGCTCAGTGTCAGCAGACCCGCGTCGAGCTCGTCCATGGATGGCGCAGCAAGCGCAAGCCTGACGGCGTTCGGCGCATGGCCCGGCGAGGCTGCGAAGGTGGTCGACGGCGTCAACGCGATGTCTCGTCGGGCTGCGGCTGCGACTAACGCCTGCGAGCGCCAATGGGCTGGAAGCGTCAACCACAGATGAAAGCATTTTCCGTTCGTCTGAATGTTGAATTCCGACAGGCGGTCGGCAGCCAGCTTCTGACGGGCCACGGCGTCGAGGCGTTTCAGTCGTGCGAGTTCGGCAACCGTACCGTCGCTCATCAAGCGTTGCGCGGCCGCAAAGGCAAATCCCGATGCCGTCCATCCGCCCGAGCGCACCGACGCCATCATGGTCTCACGCAACTTACGCGGCGCCACGACGAATCCCAGCGTCAACCCCGGCGCTACCTTCTTCGAAAGGCTGTCGATCACAATGCAATTGTCCGGTGAGAGCGCCGCAAGCGGCGGCTCGTCGTCGAGGAAACCGTACACATTGTCCTCGATGACGGGAATGCCGAGCTTTTCTACGACACGCAAAAGATCCTCCCGCCGCGCAGCATTCATCGTCATGCCCAACGGGTTCTGGATTGCGGGCTGAATGTAGATCGCCGAAAGATTCGCCTCCCGGTGCGCTTTGAGTACAGCGTCGGGGCGCACGCCGCCTTTGTCCATCGCGAGTGGAACCAGTGTGATACCGAGCCGAACCGCGATACCTTTGATAAACGGGTAGGTCAAGGATTCGACACCGCAGCGCCCGCCCGTCGGAACAATGGCGCCGACCGCGGCGGCAATGCTTTGTCGTCCGTTCCCCGTGAAGACCAATTGCTCGGGAGAAGGCGCCCAACCGTCGCGCGCCAGGCATGCGGCGGAGACGTTCCTCAGAGCGGGCGTTCCACTGCTTGTTGCCTGGCTCAGGGCGCTCGCGAGCTCGGTAGCGCTTTCGAGCCCGCTCAGGCTCCTCGCGATAAGTGTCGTTTGGTCGGGAAGTATCGGGTAATTGAACTCCAGATCGATCCGGACGTCCCGCGGTTCGCTTGGCGCCGCTGCTCCGCGTCTTGCGTTGCCCGAAACGAACGTTCCTCTCCCTACCTCGCCGACGACGAGCCCTCGTCGCAACAACTCTGCATAGACCCTGCTGGCCGTCGACACGGCGATCTTTCGCTGATCCGCGAAATTCCGCTGCGGAGGAAGCTGGTCGCCCGGCCTGAGCGTTCCGTCAGCAATGTCCGCGGCGATCATGTCGGCCAACTTCAGGTATTCCGACTTTGACATTCAATGTACCGAGTTCAATATATATTGCGCTGAGGTAAATGTATTTATTGCACCGAGTGATGGGGCGGTGCATTCTGTCTTCACCGCCCGATTGTACCGGGATTGCAGCGCTTCTACGGCCAATGTGCACGCGCCTCGTTTCGACGGAATCCGCGCAGGCATCGCATTGACCTCGGAGCATTCATGGAGACGCAATATGCCGTGCACTTCTTCGATTGCCGCCCGCCCCGCGTATGCGGGAAGGACGACGGGATCGTCATGCCTGCTGGGCGGGTGTGACGTCGACCGCGCGAGGTCATCAGGATGATTTCGTCGACCGGAATGGATTTGCAACTGACCTTCATCACGATACTGATCGCCTTTGCGGGTGTGTTCGTGATCTCGTTCATGAAAGGGGCCTTCGGCGGCGGCTTTTCGATCGTCGGTATTCCGCTTCTGTCGTTGGTGATGGATCCGGTTACCGCGGGCGGAATGCTCGCACCGCTGTTCATCGCAATGGATCTGTTCGCGTTGCGCTACTGGAAGCCTTCGACATGGTCGAAGCCGGACCTGGTGTTGCTTCTGCCGGGACTCGTGACCGGCATCGGCGTCGGCTATCTGACCTTCCGAGTCCTCGATCACCGCGCGATCGCGATCGTGATGGCGGTGATTACGCTGATCTTCGTCGGACTATGGTTGGTCGGAGGCGCAGCGTTGGCGGTCCGTCCGCGTTCCAGGCCAAAGGCAATCACAGCGGGTTTCGCCTCGGGCGTAACCACGATGGTCGCGCACTCGGGTGGGCCGCCGCTCGCAATGTATCTGCTGTCTCTTGGCCTCAGCAAGGAAGTGTATGCGGGGACGACGAGCCTGTTCTTTACGGTGGGGAACGCGACCAAGGCATTGCCATGGCTGCTTCTGGCCAGGCCGACGGGCAATGTCTGGATCGTGATGGCGGCCTGCCTCTGTGCAATTCCCGCTGGTGTCGTGACCGGTTGGCGACTTCACGCGAAACTGGATCAACGCCAGGTTTATCGAGCCTGCTACGGACTGCTGATGGTGGCCGCGGTGAAACTGCTTTGGGATGGCGTAACGGGGTATCTCGCGTAAGCGTAGCAAACGGATCTGTATTGTTCATTCACATAAATAAGTAGTACAGATATAAAAGGCAATCGATAGACGCACTCGTCGTATTGGTTGATTCACCGACTTTCTGTACTGCGAACTGGAGTTTGTATGTCAATGGATGTTTCTCCGACGGCCACATCGCGCCGTCATTTCATGGGCGTCGCAGTGGCAGCTGCCGTGGCGGGTTCGTTCAATGCGGCCACCTTCGCCGGCGCGGACAGGCCTGTCGGCGACATCGCCACGTCGGCCGGCGGCGACGAAACCGCGATCCGGCCGTTGCACGTGCATGCGCCGGAGTCGCAGCTCGTCGAATTACGGCGACGCATCAAGGCAACACGGTGGCCCGAGCGCGAGACGGTGCACGATACTTCGCAGGGTGTGCAGCTTGCGACGATGCAAAAGCTCGCCGACTACTGGGCGACGCGATACGACTGGCGCAAGGTCGAGGCGAGGCTCAACGCGTTGCCACAATTTGTGACCGAAATCGACGGGCTCGACATTCACTTCATTCATGTGCGGTCGAAACATCAAAACGCGTTACCGATCATTGTCACGCACGGCTGGCCGGGTTCGATCGTCGAACAGCTGAAAATTATCGATCCACTCACCAATCCGACAGCGCATGGCGGGTCGCCGTCGGATGCTTTCGACGTCGTGATTCCCTCGTTGCCCGGGTATGGTTTCTCGGGCAAACCAACGACGACTGGCTGGGATCCACAGCGCATCGCTCGCGCGTGGGTCGCGCTGATGCGACGTCTCGGGTATGAGCGATACGTCGCGCAAGGCGGTGATTGGGGAAATGCGGTCACGGAGCAAATGGCCCTGTTGAAGCCGCCGGGGCTGCTCGGCATTCACACCAACATGCCGGCAACCGTGCCGGACAACATCGCGACGGCACTGAAATTCGGCGAACCAGCACCGTCCGGACTCTCATCGGATGAAAAACACGCGTTCGACCAACTCGATTTCTTCTACAAGCACGGGCTCGGTTATGCGCAGGAAATGGCAAACCGACCGCAGACGTTATATGCGATCGAAGATTCGCCCGTCGGCCTCGCAGCGTGGATGCTGGACCACGACGCCTCGGGCCTCGCACTCATTGCACGCGTCTTCAATGGCGAGTCTGAGGGACTGACGCGAGACGACGTTCTCGACAACGTCACGTTGTACTGGCTGACGAACACGGCTGCCTCATCGGCGCGACTGTACTGGGAGAGCAAGCTGAGCTTCTTTGCCCCGAAACATGTCGTGATTCCGGTGGCCGTCAGCGTTTTTCCTGACGAAATCTGCGCTGCTCCGAAGAGTTGGGCGGAAGCCGCCTATCCCAGGCTGGTTCACTTCAATCGTTTGTCGAAAGGTGGGCACTTTGCAGCGTGGGAGCAGCCTCAGGCGCTATCGGAAGAGCTTCGTGTGAGTTTCCGTACGCTGCGCTGATCGCAGTGAATGACGCAGCACGACGCGCTGACGCCCAAGCGTCAACGCATGTAGCTCGCCGTGTTGGTGGCGATATGACCGGCTGGCTGCATGCTCGGTCGACGACCTGCATGCCGGGCGCGGTAAGGGATTGCCGACCGGCCTGGGGGCATCGGTGACCGACGGCCGGTGCTCTCTTGAGAGCGGCCGTCGAGGTGGCGACAGATCGATGGTCGGCAACGGGTCGACCGCATCAGGCAGTAGCCGGCCAGGAAGAGACACTCGCTACAAGTACGGAGATGGTTGACAATGTTTCGTTCAAGAGTTCGATTGCCACGCGTTCGCACATGACGACCGAATCACTAATCTAGGCCGCCCCGAAATGAAACACTCTCTCGGATATCTGCATGAGATTTGGCTATGCCCCAACGGGCACGGACAATCGCTTCCAGCATGCATTCCATATGGACCAGATGGCGACGCAGCACGTGCGCTTAATGAACCTGGAAGTGAATGGGTCTGGACATTCTGGACGCGTTCACATGCAGAGACTATGGCTGTCTACTATGAATTTGTAGGCTACGGAGAATATAGCGTGCAGGCCGATCTTGATCGGCAACCCTATTCACCCGCTGCGTACGAGCGCCAGTCGGCCTACTTGCTTCGAGACGGCTCACTGAGGGCCTCAAGCTCAGAGGTCCGGCGCTGACCGCCAGTGAACAAATGGCGGATACGATGTTCCGCCAAGGAAAGCCAGAAATGCTTCCACGACCTGATCGGCCGTGAACCATTCATCTGAGCGCATTGGAAGGTTGCCCGCTCGGAAGACCAGGATCGTGCCGTCAGGGCGTACAGACGAAGGTTTGTTATGGAAGGCTCTCCATCGTTGCGCGCCGAATTCAAAGCGCTCGATCATACAGCTGGCGCCACCGCCGGCTACTTGCACGTAATTGCCTGCATCATCAGTCAATGACGCATAGGATGACTTGCCGTAGCTTCGCAGCGACTTAAGCGCACGTGTAACCTGTATCGGAGTCGGCACGGTGTTTATCGGTCTGCCCTCGATTTCGAGTTTCATAGTTGATCTATCTCGATCCGTCTCAATCAGATGCGAATCATACCAACGCGGAAACCCAACAACGAGTGGCCGCTATCGGTTGCGGTCGCTCAACTTGTGTGGCTAGATTGCCGACAATCGCCCTTGGCAATCCGCCGCATCCTCAGCAAGCCGGTACGCCACGTATCGCAGTCCCGGCTTCTCGCCCGCGCGTCATGCACGGATGGCCCCAGTAGAATCGCGTTTTTATGGCGGAGAGGACTTAAATGTTCACACCGGAAATGGTAAGCCCAGAGCTGGGCGAGTTCGTTTTGGTAGCCAACCACAGCTTGGAATCAACTGAAGCCGCGCGGCTCAGCGTCGAGTACAACCGTGCGCGAATTCTGAATGGTCGGCCGCACCTGCCTTCAGAGTCTTGGAAATGTAGACTTGTCTATGATGTCCGTGGGCAATCGGTGAGCGAGCCAACAATTGATCAAGTCCGAACGCAACTCTGTGATGTGGCCACGGTGGAGTTCAAGCGCTGATGGGCATTCAAGTAGTGGTTGTGGCCGCGAGCCACGCGGAAGTGGTCGAGAAATTGGGCAGTGTGGCTCCATTCGCCGAGATCTTTCCCCTGCCGGAAGGATATTTCGGGATATCCGTCCCATTCAAGGTCGTCGATGACATCGGGGAGCAAGTTGTGCTCGGCCGCATCTCTGCCTTTAACTATTTCGACCTCTGGGCGGGGGAGTGGAAGTCACCGGCGTAGACGCTACGTCGGGAAGCGGAGGCCACAGATACAGGGCGGCCGCCGTCGGTCGCTAGGCCACCACGAACGGGCATTCGACCGCTGAGCCCAGATTGTGGACAATTGGGCACGTCAGAACTACGGGAAAATCATATGCCTGCTGATTCCGAGCTTCACCCAAGCTGGATCAGGACCTCGGAGTATCTTCGTGAGGCCCGAGCCCATATCTCGGAAACTGCCGAAGGTGTGTGCGCGGATGAGATCTACGAGTTTGAAGATTTCCTGACGCACAACGAACTCGAATTCGCACTGGACGCCATCGAGGCTGCTTTCAGCAAGGGGGACAGCGCGAACTGGCGCGTACTAGAATATATGGCCATGGCCGCGTTGAGTATGGGATTGGTTGATCGACAGAGGATGTACGATCAACGACTAGCAGAAGCACGAGGCTGGAACTACCGCACATCGCTAGCCCTATACCGCTCACCTTGATCTCGTGACGATGAGCGGAGTTTGTCGACTGCAGCGGGATATGGACCTCTCCAACCGACTAGTGCCTACCGCTGGCCGAGCCACTACGAGACTGTCGCTGTGTCTGATGCTCCCGACGGCGCATGCACTCTTTGAATGAAGGTGAGCAATGATTGAAGGTAAATCGCGTTCAGGAAGTGTGGCAATCGGCATAATGAAGGCGCTTCACATTCTGAACGCTGTGAATCACCGGACGACGCTTGATGCGATCGCTGATTGGCTCGCCAAATCAGAAGATTTCTACTACGACGACTGGTTGATCGTCGGTGGCCGCAGCGCGAAGCAATACATCGCTGACATTCTTGAGGATCTGCACGAGCTCGGCGTCGTTTGCCCCGTCGAGCAGAATGCGGCACTTCATCCGCAGACGAGCCCGGAATGGAGGCCGTGTCTACGGTCGTCTGCCTAAGTAGCATTGCACGGATCATCAATATTGATATCACTCGCACACTGTTTGCAGTGACTCAACGACTGCTTTGGAGAGAGCTGGATGCCCGCAACGGGTCGGTTGAGCCCGTCGCGAACCGCCGGGATGACAACCGGTTGGGTTCGGCCAGCAAGAGTCATTCGACAGAGAGACGTAGATCGTCCACAATCCGACGGCAGCAGAAGGCAAATAGGGGAAAAAATGCCGCTACGCTCGGAAGAAATCCAAATTGACTCGGAGCGGCTTTCGATTCGGCCATTCTCGGCTGACGACGCTGACGCCACGTTTCGCTGCATCACACCTTCACTTACTCGTTTCATGTCATGGGAACCCCCCGCTAACAGAGGCGACTTCGATTGCATCTGGCGGGGTTGGTTGCTGACCATAGCCGAGGGGACGGACTTTGTATTTGCAATCCGTCAACGGGATGACAGGAGCTTCCTTGGATTGGCCGGACTCCATCGTGTTCGGAACGCAAGCGCGGAATTAGGCATTTGGATTCGGGAAGACTTCCACAAGCAAGGCTTTGGTCGTGACGCCGTGGGTCTTGTGGCGACGTGGGCAAGCTTGGCACTTGGCATCGAGAGCTTTACTTACCCGGTCGCTGAACAAAATTATCCGAGTCGCCGCATTGCCGAATCGCTTGGTGGTGTCGTCGTGGAGCGGTGCGAAACACCCAAATACATGTCCGTCATCTACCGAATACCTAACCAATCGGCGGTCGGCTAGGAGCGCAAGATGTGGTGTGGCCGGCTTCGGGGAAGCGTGATCGTCCCCTTCGGCTGACATCCGCCACCGCAGCAGTTTGACGACGAGCGGTTCGTGGCCCGCGCGGCCACGTCAATCAGGCACAGTCACGCTCGATTCCCCCGTAACCTTTTCGGCGGCGACGAAAGATGTCCTGTCTCAGGTGAACGATTCGCCACAACCGATATGATCAGCGCCCTCATGCGGCGTTTCAGACACGCTCCCAACAATGATCTGGAAGTGTGGCGTCAACTGGCTCGCGAGACGCTACAGTCCGATTCGCGTCCATCGACTAGCATCCAACGTGTTTAATCGCGAGATCCACGAAGGCGCGTAATCGATTCAGCCGCCTGAGGTCGCGATGGTAGCCCATCCAGATGTCCCGATGCGGCGGCTCATCGCTCAAATCGAGCCTGCGAATGGTAGCGAGCTGATCGCCGACAGGCCGCGGCAATACGGCAATGCCCAACCCTCTGCCGCACATCTGCGCCTGGACATTTCGGTTGTTCGACTGCAATACGATGCCCGCGTTGGGGAAACGATTTCTGAGCCAGTCGATATCCGGAAAGCTGCCCGTTGACGTATCCATCGCGATCAGGCGGTGCCCCATGCCATCGCCTTCCACGGGATCGGCACTCGTGGTCGCCACGTAGACGCCGTATCGCATCTGGGTCAGACGTCGTTGCACGATATCGGGCCCGTCGAACGGAACGATGCGGAAAGCGACGTCCGCTTCACGCTGCGCCAGGTTGAACAGGCGTGTGCCTGTCAGGATCTCGATTTCAACGAGCGGATATTCGCGCGAATACTCGGCAATCACGGGCGGCAGGACATAGGCGCCAAACCAGTCGGCCGACGACACCTTGAGCGTTCCTTCCAGCTTCGCCTGCTCACCGGTCAGCCTGCGCTCCATGGTCAACGCGCTGTCTTCCATTTGCTCGGCCAGCGGCAGGATAGCGGTGCCTTCCTCAGTCAGGACAAAACCGTCCGCGGTTCGCTGAAACAGTACCTGTCCCATCGATTCTTCAAGCGCGCGAAGCCGTCGCCCGATAGTCGGATGACTGAGATGCAGCGCACGTGCCGCGGCACCGAGCGTCCCTGCGCGCGCGATCGCGAGGAAGATCCTGACATCGCTCCACTCCATACTCACGCACCCACAGAAATGAACGGAAGATGTTCATTATATTGAATTGCCGTACGAAATTGAATTTGCGAGACTGGGATCCGTCGCGTATGTCGTCACGTCCTCGCGGCCTCCCTGCGGATTGAAATCCGTCATGACGCGTGGGGCAGATCGAACAACCAGGCAGAACGGAGATTGTCATGTCGCGCATCACATCAACGACCGTGTATGTCACCTACGAGGGCACACCCGACGAACGCTTTGACCGGAGCTACTACGTCGAATATCACCTGCCGCTCGTGATGCAGGCATGGCGGCGCTACGGTCTTGAGCGTGTCGCGGCTTTCTTTCCGGCGCTGACGCACGTTGGCACCGTGGTGATCTGCGAATGCATTTTTCGCGACGAGGCGGCCATCGAAGCCGCGTTTGGATCCCCGGAAGCCGTGCAGGTCATGGCCGACGTCGCGACCTTCACCGACATGTTCCCCAAACGCTTGCACGTCGCCCGGTTCTGATCGGGTCGATGCACGACTCGCGCGCCACGCACCCGTCAAGCTACAAACAGGAGAATGACCTTGGCTTTCTGGACACAAGTTGCCCCGCGCACCGTACGTCGCGGTCATATGTGGATTCCGGGCGATCGGATCAATCTAAACGGTGAGACCTGCCAATGCGGCCCGCTCTTTGTCGAATGGGAAGCGCCGGAGCAGGTGACTCGCCCGTGGCCGGTCGTGCTTCTGCATGGCGGCGGCTATCAGGGAACCGAGTGGTTCGACACACCGGATGGCCGGCCAGGCTGGGCACAGCGCCTGGTGGAAGCGGGCTATGCGGTTCTCGTTGCCGACCGTCCCGGACAGGGAAGGTCTCCTTTCCACGTCGAGACCATGGGACCGATGGGGCCGGCGTTTTCGTATGAACACGGCCGCCATATCTACTTCCCGAGCGAATACGAAGGTCGGCACACGCAATGGCCTTTTGCCCGTGACGACGAAGCCGCGATGGACGAGTTCATCGCGGGTTATGGCCCGCTTCCCGCAGACCTCGCGTTTTCCGAAGACATGGAAGCGGACCGGATCGCAAAGCTGTTGGACAGGATCGGCCCGGCGATCCTGCTGACGCACTCGGCGTCGGGGCCGGTCGGCTGGCTGGTGGCCGATCGTCGGCCCGGCCTGGTGAAAGCGATCGTCGCCGTCGAGCCGATGGGCCCTCCGTTCGCGGAGATTCCGAATATCGGCTCGCTGACATGGGGCCTCGCAGCGGCGCCCCTGAACTGGGAGCCGCCCGTTGCTTCGCCTGAAGCGCTGCGCGCGGCCGCGCCGGGTACACATCGGCTGCCTCGGCTCGCCGGTTTGCCGATCGTGGCCGTCACGGCGGAGGCCTCTGCCTTCGCGGCCGCCAGTCGACCCACTATCGAGCAACTCAAGGCATCCGGCAGTCGGGCTGAAGTGCTGCATCTTCCCGACCATGGTGTGTTCGGCAACGGCCACGGGTTGATCTACGAGAAGAACTCCGACGATGCACTGATGCCGGTGCTGAACTGGCTCATCGAACACACGGAAGCATCGAACCCGGTGCAAGCGACATTGTGAACGCGGCCATTCGCGAGGAGAGTCAAATGGAAATCGGAATAATTGGCCTGGGTGCAATGGGCCGGGAAATGGCCCGCAATCTGGTCGCTGCCGGTCATGCCGTCACGGTGTGGAATCGTTCGGGCGGGCATGTCGAAGGCGTGCGCATGGTTGAAACGCCGGTGCAAGCGTTGCAGGCCGATATGACCTTGACGATGCTGTCCGACGACGCGGCAATCCGCAACGTCCTGCTGGACACAAGTCTTCTGCTTCATGCACGGCCAGGACTGGTGCATGTCGTGGCATCGACGATCTCGGTGGCGTTCGCACGGGAACTGGTGGAGTTGCATCGAGCGGCGCGCGTCGCATTTGTCGCTGCGCCGGTGCTGGGGCGGCCGGATGTCGCCGCCAGGGGCGAACTCAACGTGCTCGCCGCCGGCGCGCCTGCCGCGCTGGAGAAAGTCATGCCGGCACTGGACATCATCGGCAAACGCGTCTGGGACATGGGCGAAGAGCCGTCCACGGCCTATGCTGCGAAAATCGCCTGCAACATGATGATCACGATGGCCATTCAAGCGATGGCGGAAGCCGTCGTTCTCACCGAGACGAACGGGCTTTCACGAGAGCGATTTTTCGAGTTGATCCTGGGCACGCTGTTCGGCAGCCGTCCTTACCAGACCTATTCCGGCAATATCATCCGGAACGCGTATCAACCTGGTTTCAAGGCCGCGCTTGGCTTAAAAGATCTTCGTCTGGCCTCCGAAGCTGCCGAACAGGCTGGCCGCACACTCCCGATGCTCGCTGCCGTCCATGGCCAGATGGCCGAAACGGTCAATGCGGGCATGGGCGATCTCGACTGGTCGGCAATCGCGGCCTTGACGGTAGACCCGTATGCGCACTGCGCCTGATTCGCGCTGTTGCGGTCTGCAGCAAGTGAATCGCATCCCATCATTTGCTCAAGGTAGGGGGCGCGCGGGCGTATTCGAATGGCGGTGCATCTTGTGGTCAACCTGGTGCCTCGCCCCGTAACGGCCGGCGCGGGTCCGAACGGCTGCATTAACCTCGCACCAGTCCTTAACCGTCCGGACGCTCGATCGGCCGCTTCGGGTCGATTACTGCCCTTGATGAGGTGACATCCAGGCAAGCTCATAGCTAATCCGGCGCTGACTGAAAGGGCAGTGTCCAGCCTTACACGGCTCAGTTGTTCTTCGCCACCGCCTCCACCGCCGTCTCACCCGCCGCATCATTCCTGCTCCACCCACCCCCGAGCGACCGATAAAGCGCCACTGCCGCCAGCGCATGTTCGCGCTTGACCTGATTGAGCGAATCCGAATCCCGCAGATAAACCTCCTGCGCGGACAGCACATCCAGAAAATCCGTCGCGCCACCTTTATAGAGCTGATTCGCCAACCCAAGCGCTTTATCCGAAGCAGCAAGCGCACTATCAAGCCTGCGCGACGCCTCATCGGAACTGACGAGATTCGCCCGCGCATCCTCGACTTCCCGCAACGCCTGCAGCATCGTCTGCCGTAACCCGAGTTCCGACTCGCGCATCCGGCTTTCGCTCTGCGCGATATCGGCGGTAATCCGCCCCGCATTGAAGATCGGACTCGTTGCACTCAACGCGGCACTGAACAGGTTATCGGTCAACGTGGGCAACCCGAGATAGGAAGCGGCCAGAATCCCGTCCGTCAGGTTCAACGAAAACTTCGGATACCGTTCGGCCTTCGCCACGCCGACTTGCGCCGCCCGTCGCTCGACCTGCGCATACGCCGTCAGCACATCCGGCCGCCGCAGTAACGCCTGCGAAGGCAACGTCCCCGGTGCGCCCACCGGCGGCGCCGGAATCTCCCCAGCCTGCGCGAGCACGAGCCGATCGACCGATTCCGGCGTGCGCCCCGAATACACGGCGATCAGATTGAGCTGATGTGCAATCTGCGCCTGCGTCGGCGGAATCCGCGCTTCGAGCGCGTCGAGCTGGTTCTGCGCGCGCGTGACGTCGAGCTCCGTCGACAGCCCGAACGCCTGCCGCTTGCGCGTGAGTTCGAGCGCATGCTGCCGGATCTTCGCGTTGTCCTGCAGGATCTTCAATTCCTGCTGCGCCCAGCGCAGATCGACATATGCGGAAGCCGCATCGGCCGCGAGCGCGAGCCGCATCGCATCCTCCGCATGCTTCTGCCCGACCAGCTCGGCTTGTGCGGCAAGCAGGTCGAGCCGTTCGCCGCCGAACACGTCGGGCGACCAGCTCAGCGCGAGCCCCGCGCCGGCCTGTCGCACATAGCCGAGCGGCGGCGGCGTGTTCTGGCGTGCGTCGGCCGCATGCGCGGTCGCGTCAAGTTCGGGCAGCAGCACCGCGCGCTTTTGCACGGTCAGTGCCTGCGCCTGCTTCACGCGTTCGGCGGCCGCCTGCAGATCGAGGTTGCCGTCGAGCACGGTGGCGATCAGCCGGTCGAGCACGGGATCGTGGAATTGCGCCCACCACGCGGCGGCGTCGATGTCCGCACGCGGCACATCGGTATCCCAACCATCGGGCGCGAGCGTTCGAACCGAATCCTGAAGCGCCGGATGCTGCGCGGGCTGCACCGCGCATCCTGCGGCGAGTGCGCTGACGGCGAGGGCGACGAGAAGTTTTTTCATGATGGTGATGACCTCAACCTCAGTGCGCGTCCGGCGGCGGCGCGTTCAGGGAAATGGGTTTGGAGAAGACGACCGCGATCAGCGCGACGACGAAGCACAGCGACAGTGCGTAGTACGCATCCGCATACGTGAGCGTCAGCGCTTCGCGATAGATCAGGTGGTGCAGGTTCGCCAGGCCGGCTTGCGCGGTGTCCAGCGTGTTGCCGGCCACGGACGCCCAGTACGCGGCCTGGCGATCGAGCAGCGATGCGATCTGCGGCTGGCCGGCGCTCACGTGCTCGTTCAGGCGCAGATAGTGAAAGTTCAGCCGGTCGTTGAGCATCGTCGCGCTCACCGCGATGCCGATCGCCCCGCCGAGATTGCGCATCAGGTTGAACAGTCCGCTCGCCGATTTCAGGCGCGACTGCGGCAGCGAGCCGAGCGCCATCGTCACGATCGGCGGCACGCTGAACTGCTGGCCGATGCCGCGCAGCGCCTGCGGCAGCAGCAGTTCGCGCCAGCCCCAGTCGTGCGTGATCGGCGTGTACAGGTAGCAGCCGAGCCCAAAGCAGATCAGCCCGAACACGAGCAGCGCGCGCAGGCTGAAGAAGCGCGCGGCGAACGCATACGCACAGAGCGCAATCAGCTGGAACGCGCCGACCGACAGCAGCGCCAGGCCGATCTGCAGCGAGCTGAACGCGCGCACCTGCGCAAGGAACAGCGGCGTCAGGAACACGGTCACGAAGATCCCGATGCCGGTCACGAACGACAGCAGGCTGCCGATCCCGAAGTTGCGCACCGCGAGCGCGCGCAGGTCGACGATCGGATCCTTCGCGGTCAGCGCGTGCACGATGAACAGGAAGCCGCAGATGCCGGAGATCCATGCGCAGATCACGATCGCGTCGTCGCCGAACCAGTTCTTGCGCGGGCCTTCCTCCAGCACGTATTCGAGGCAGCCGAGGAAACCCGACATCAGCGCGATGCCGAGATAGTCGCCGCGCTTGATGAGGCTGAGGTCGGGTTCGTCGATATGCACGTAGCGCGGCACGAGCAAGGCCACCGCGATGCCCGGCACGAGGTTCAGGTAGAACAGCCAGTGCCACGACCATTGATCGGTGATCCAGCCGCCGATCACGGGGCCGATCGCCGGGGCAAGCGATGCGAGCGCGCCGATGGTCGTCGATGCGATCAGCCGCTGCTTGCCGGGGAACAGCACGAACGCGGTGGTGAACACGGTCGGGATCATCGCGGCGCCGAGCGCACCCTGCAGCCCGCGAAACAGGATCATCGAATTGATGTCCCACGCGAGCCCGCACAGCATGCTGGTGATCGTGAAGCCGACGGCCGATGCGGTGAACAGCCAGCGCGTCGACATCACTTTCGACAGCCAGCCCGACATCGGGATCACGATGATCTCGGCGATCAGGTAGGCCGTCTGTACCCACGACAGTTCGTCCTGGCTCGCGGACAAGCCGCCGCCGATGTCGCGCAGCGACGACGCGACGATCTGGATGTCGAGCGTCGCCATGAAGAAGCCGACGCACATCAGCGCGAAGGCGAACACGCGCTGCTTGGTCGGTTGCGACGCCGGGTCGCCGGAAAACGCGGTGGTCATCGTCGTCTCCCGCTCAGTTCGCGTGATCGGTATGCACGGTCACGACCGCGGACAGGCCGGGGCGCAGCACGTGGTCGAGGCCCGGCTGCGGATCGAGATGCACGCGCACCGGCACGCGCTGGACGATCTTCGTGAAGTTGCCGGTCGCGTTCTCGGGCGGCAGCACGCTGAAGGTGGCGCCGGTGGCGGGGGCGAGGCTGTCGACGCGGCCGTGCAGGCGCGTGCTCGATGCATCGAGCGACACGTCGACGCGATCGCCCGCGTGCATCTTGCGAAGCTGGTCTTCCTTGAAGTTCGCGTCGATCCACAGTCCGGAAGCCGGCACGATCGTCAGCAGCGGCACGCCGACGTTCGCGAGCATCCCGACGCGGCCCGTGCGATTGCCGACGTAGCCGTCGACCGGCGCGCGGATCGTCGTGTATTCGACGTTGAGCGCGGCGACGCGCTGCGCGGCAAGCGCGGTGTTCACGCGGGCCCGCGCGTCGGCGAGTTGCGCGCCGAGCACGTCGAGCTGCCGCTTCGATGCGAGCAGCGCGGCGTCGCTGCGCTCGACGGCGGCGCCGGCCTTCGCGTAATCGGCATCCGCGCGTTCGACGATCTGGTTCGACACGGCGTCGGATTTCACGAGCTCGCGGTAGCGCACGCGATCCGATGCGGCACGCGTCAGCTCGGCCGACGACGCGCTCTTGTCGGCCGCCTGCTGGCCGATCACCGCGTATTGCAGTTGCTGCTTCGCCTCGAGTTCGGTCACGGCGGCGCGCGCGCTGTCGACTTCGGCGCTGGCCTGTGCGAGTTTCGCGTCGTAGTCGCGCGCATCGAGCTGCACGAGCACGTCGCCGGCCTTCACGCGCTGGTTGTCGGTCACGAGGATCCTGTCGACGAAGCCGTTGACCTTCGGCGCGAGCACCGTCACGTCGCCGCCGACATACGCATCGTCGGTGCTCTCCTGGAAGCGCAGCACGAACAGCCAGTCGAGCGCGGCGGCGGCGACGACGATGACGACGGCGCCCACCGCGATGCGCATCCACGGCACGCGGCGCTGTTGCTTCGCGGGCCGGTCGAGAGTGGCTGCTTCACGGGATGAGGCAGCGCCTTGGGTCGTATCCATCGATTCACCTATGTATATGCACTAATCAAAGCGATCGACGTCGTGTCGTCGATCGGGGAAGGGGCTAGCGCTCCGGCAGGTTGTGCGTGATCCGGAACAATTCGTCTCTGAGGCGGGCCGCCTGCGCCGACCCGAACCGCTGCTCGAACGCTTCCTGCGCGGCGAGCCAGTGCACCTGCGCGTCGGCGATCTTCGTTTCGCCGTGCTCGGTCAGCGCGAACGTCTGGCGGCGGCACGGCGGCTCGATCCGGCCCGCCACCAGCGCCGCGCCGACGAGCGGCTTGAGCGCGCGCAGCAGCGCGGTGCGTTCGATCACCAGCACGGCCGACAGTGTCGCCATCGTCAGGCCCGGCCGGTCTCGCAGCAACGCGAGAATGCTGTACTGCGACGGCGTCACGCCCGCCTGCGACAGATAACGTTCGTAGAACTGCGAGATCCGGCGGGCGGCTTGCCGGACGGCGAAGCAATCGTCATCGGTGAGCGTGGTCTTGTGCATGTACACATATTAGGGCGAGGGGGCGGCGCGAATCGATGGCCGGGGCAGGATCAGATTGGTGTCGCGGCTGTACCAATCGGCGGCCGACCGGTGCGTTCGCGCGCCGGATCAGGCCGCGGCCGGAACAATCCAGCCTTCGCGGTCGCAGTAGGCGGCCGTGTAGTCGATGAACGCCTTGACCTTCGCGGGCAGCAGCGCGCGGTTCGCGTACGCGAGCTTGATCTCGACGAACCCGTCGACGAGATCGGCGTCGGCCAGCAACTGCACGAGCGCGCCCGACGCGAGTTGGGCGCCGACGAGCGTCTTCGGCACGACGCCGATGCCGAAGTCATGCATCACCATTTCGCGGTTGAAGACGGGGCTGTTCGACGAGATGTCGAAGCGGAACGGCACGGTCAGCGTGTTGCCGTCGACGCGGAACGACAGCGCGGGCCGGCGCAGCGACGGCGACATCGGCACGAACGGATGGTCGGCGAGGTCGGCCGGCGTGACCGGGTGCGAACGGGCTTGCAGATACGCGGGCGTCGCGACGATCACGAGCGGAATCCGTTCGATGAGCCGCACGACGGTCGATTCGTTCGTCAGCATGTACGGCACGACGATGCCGATGTCGTAGCCTTCGCCGACCAGATCGACCGGGCGCTCGGTCAGCGTCACGTCGAGGCGCACCCTCGGGTGAGCGGCCTTGAAGCCGGCGATCAGCGGCACCAGCTGGTTCAGCGCGGCCGTCGTGTGCGCGACGAGGCGCAGCAGGCCTTCGGGCTCGCGCGTCGAGGCCTGCGCTTCCGCTTCGAGCGAGTCGAGTTCGTCGAGCACGGCCGCGCAGCGCTCGTAGATGCGCTCGGCCGTTTCGGTCAGCGACACCTGGCGGGTGGTCCGGTGCAGCAGCCGGCTGCCGAAACGCGCTTCCAGATCCGCGACCGCGCGCGACACGACAGGCCGTGCGAGGCCGTGCATGTCGGCGGCGCGCGTGAAGCTGCGCATCTCCACCACCGACCGGAAAATCCGCAGCTTGTCGATGTAGTCCATGTCCGTCTCCTTGACGCGAGGGCCGGCTGCCGGCCTTGTTACGGCGGAGTGTACATTGACTTTATGCATATGCACATATAAATTGCGGAGCATGAACGACACTTCGATTGCCCAGGCGTGCAACTGTCTCGCGTTGCGTCAGGCGGCGCGCTTCGTCACGCAACTGTACGAGCGCCATCTGGCCCCGGTCGGGGTCACGCCCGCCCAGTTCTCGATCATGGCGAACCTGGCGCGCCAGCCCGGCCTGCTGATGAGCGAACTCTCCGATGCGCTCGTGATGGATCGCACGACGCTGCTGCGCGCGCTGAAGCCGCTGCAGCGCGACGGTTTCGTCGCGACGGCCGCGTCTGCGCACGATGCGCGCGCGCATGCGCTGAGCCTCACGAAGCAGGGCGAGCATACGTTCGCGCGGGCGCGGGTCGCATGGCAGGCCGCGCAGGACGAATTCGAGATGCAGTTCGGCCGCGACCGCGCGAAGGCGCTGCGCGACGAGCTGTTCAGCGTGACCGCGGAACGCTAGAGCGATCGGCGGCAAACTGGAGCGAAATTCGAGCCATTGTCCGCTTTATTGGCGTTCGAGAGTGAAAATTGGTTTTTAAACTGTCCGGATCGATTGCAATCTGGACAGTTTTTATTTCCAGTTGTAGAGTCCCCTGACGAGTTTCACCGACCGGCGCCGCCGGCACGCGTCAGAGGAGCAATCGATGCTGCAGTTGAGTGACCGCGACAGCGCCATGCTGCGCGGGGATTTCGGCGATGGCGTCGCGCGCGCGATGCGGATCGTCGCACGCACGGCGCAAGTGATGTCCGCGCCGCACCTGATCGACATCACGTCCGCCCATATCGACGGCTGTCTTTACCACGGCCGGACGAGCCTCGACTTCGTCGAGTATTTCGTCGACACCGGCGCGAAGGTTGCGGTGCCGACCACGCTGAACGTCGGGTCGCTCGACCTGATCCATCCCGAGCTGTATCACGGCGATCGCACGATCCAGCGCGACGCGCAACGCCTGATGGACGCGCATCTGCAGCTCGGCTGCGAATCGAGCTTCACGTGTGCGCCGTACCAGTTGAAGAACCGTCCCGCGAAAGGCGAGCAGATCGCGTGGGCCGAATCGAATGCGATCGTGTTCGCGAACTCGGTGCTCGGCGCGCGGACGAGCCGGTACGGCGATTTTCTCGACCTGGCCGCCGCGATCACCGGGCGTGCGCCGTATGCGGGGCTGCATGTCGAAGCGAACCGCGCTGCGCGGATCGTGTTCAACGCGCCGGACTTCAGCCGCCTGCCGTCGCGCGACATCCATTTCGCCGCGCTCGGGCTGCTGATCGGCAGGATCGCGGGCGCGGTCGTGCCGGCGATCGTCGGGCTGCCGGCGGATACCACCGAAGACGAACTCAAGGCGCTCGGTGCGGCCGCCGCGTCGAGCGGGGCCGTCGCGCTGTTTCATGCGGTCGGCGTGACACCCGAGGCACCGACGCTCGACGCCGCGTTGCACGGGCAAGCGGCGCAACGCACGGTTGACGTCGCGATGGCCGATCTCGACGAGATTCGCCGCACGCTGAACCACGGCGCGGCCGGCGATGCGCTCGTCGCGGTGGCGCTCGGTACGCCGCATTTCTCGCTGGCCGAATTCCGCACGCTCGATGCGTTGCTGGATGCGTTCGACGGCAAGCCGGCCTGCGATTTCTACGTGAACACGAGCCGGTTCATCCTGTGGGAGCTGGACGAAGCCGGCCTCGCGGAGAAATTCGCTGCACGCGGCATCCAGATCGTCGTCGACACCTGCACGTACATCACGCCGGTGATGAAGCAACTGTCGGGGCTCGTGATGACCAATTCGGGGAAATGGGCGTCGTATGCGCCCGCGAACATCGGCGTGACGGTCGCGTACGGCAGCATGCGCGAATGCGTGCGTTCGGCGTACGAAGGAAAGGTGCGATTCGATGACTGAGGTCACGCGCAAGGTATTGACGGGCGACACGCTCGTACCGGGCAGCGCACGCGCGCGCCCGTTCGTGCTCGACAAGCCGCTCAGCTTCTGGGGCGGCTATGACTCCGGCGCGGGAAGGATCGTCGATCGCGGGCATCCGCAGGCCGGCGCGAGCCTCGCCGGCAAGGTGATGGTGATGCCGCACGCGAAGGGCTCGAGTTCGAGCAGCAGCGTGCTCGCGGAAGCCGTGCGCAACGGCACGGGGCCGGTCGGGATCGTGCTGAAGGAGCGCGACCTGATCATCTCGATCGGCGCGATCGTCGCTGCCGAGCTGTATGCGATCGCGGTGCCGGTGGTGTGCGTGACCGATGACGTGTACGACGCGATCGCTGCCGCGACGGCGGAGGTGCGGATCGACGCGGGCGAGGGTGACGGCGGCGCGCGGATCGGCATCGACCCGTGACACGTCGTGCGCCGCGGCGGCTCAAATGAAGCGAATGTGCGGCGTGTCGTCCTTCGCGAGCGACAGTGCATGCCGGGCGGCATGCATTTCGCGCTTGCCGCCGGGCTGCGCGAGCCGCCGAATCTCCGGCCACACGATCACGCCGAACACGATACGCAGGAGTGTGCTCAGCACGAACAGGCCGATCGCGCCCGAGGCGAACCACGCAAACGCGTCGAGCATCCCGCTCGTGCTGCGCGATACCGCACACATGATGCCGCCGATGAAGGCCAGCGCGACCAGCAGCCCGATCGTCACGAAAACGTCGGTGCGGGCGCTCGCGACCTTGGCGGTGCGAACGAGATACACGGAGCCGTCGGTCGTGTTGCGGATTCCGTAGATGGCGCGGCGATCCTGGTTGGGGGCGTACGCGACCGTCAACCGGTCGCCCGCGACGATGAACAGGTTGCGCGTGCCGCTGGTCCTGACCGTGAGCGGTACATCGAATGTGTCGAGCTGCAGCGCGATCTCCTCGATGCTTTGCCTGGTCCAGCCGAGGTTGTTGCTCCAGACGTCCGTACTGATCGTCTGCTGGCTGACCGATGTCACGCAACCGGATGCGATCTGCATGGTGCGATCGGTCATGGGCTGCTCCGTTCCGCCGTGAAACCGACCGGTTCGAGTTGCCACCTTTCGTGGGCCTCGCGCCGCTGGGGCTGGAAGGCCAGCTCGGAGAGACCGGCGATCGCGAGCAGCGTGCCTAGCAGGCTGACGATGGTCACGAACAGGGTGAGTGCGACGACGAGCGCCGAGCCCAGTTTGAAGGCGGCGGCGCCAATCAGCAGGCTCAGTAAGAAGATGCATGACGCCCACGTGAGCAGCGACAGGTTGCTGTTCTTCTGTTTGAACGCATCGTAAGGGGCGATTGCCAGATCGTTGCTTCGGATCCACGCGATCCGGCGGCGGCCGCGATCGTCGAAGATGCGCGCGCGCACAGCCATCCCGGGCTTCAATTGATCGATCTGCTTGAACGCCTCTGCGTCGATGTCGTAGGCGGAGATGAAGTAGCACGCGCCCTGCATCGTCAGGCGATAAAGCGGCACCTTCCTGATGTCGGCCGTGACCCGGATGAGGTTCGTATCGATGCGATCGATCGTCGATTCGATCACGGTGGTGTGATGGCGCATGGTCGGGAGAGGGCGCCGGTCGGCGCCGCTTTGGCGTGGCATCGATCATACCGATGAACTCCCGCGCAGGCACGTCGTGTCGTCCGCCATCCCGCATCATCCGTGCGCGGTACCCGCGGCCGCTTCGCGATACGCGCTCGGCGTCTGCCCGGCCCAGCGCCGGAACGCGCGCGTGAAATTCGCCGGGTCGGTGAATTGCAGCCGCTCGGCGATCGTTTTCAGGTCGAGATCCGACGCGGCGAGCAACTGCTTCGCGTCGCGAAACCGCGCTTCGTCGAGCAATTGACGATAGCTCGAACCGGCTTCCTCCAGCCGGCGCCGCAGCGTGCGCGTCGACACGAGCAGCGCGTCGGCGAGCGTCTCCGGCCCAGGGTAATCGCCGGCGCCACATGCCAGCTCCGCGCGCACGCGCTCGACCAGATCGCCTTCCTCCTGACGCACCTGCGCATATTCGCGTTCCACCTGCACGAGCGCCTGCCGGTGCGCGACTTCGTCGGCGAGCGGCAGCGGCCAGTCGAGCACGTCGCGCGCGATCCACAGCGCGTTGGCGGCACAGCCGAATTCGACTGGTGGCAGCTGATCGCGATAGCGCGCGAAATAGGGCGGCTCAGGCCACGCGAATTGCAGCCTGATCGGCGGCGACGCGCGCCCGGCCCATTGCGAGATGTTCTGCGCGAGCCCGGTCAGCACGAATTCGAACATCACGTGATGCTGCAGCACGGGGCTGGCCTGCACGCCGTGCAGTTCGAGCGTCGCGCCGTGTTCGTCTTCTTCGTAGGTCAGGCGATATTGACGGTTGCGCATCCGGAAGTAGCGCTGCGTGACGGACAGCGCTTCCCGGATGTCCCGCGCGGTCAGCGTCGCGTAGCCGAGAAAGCCGTGCACGGTCGGCTTCAGCAGTAGCCCGAACGCGAGCCCGATGCCCGGATCGCCGCCGATCTCGATCGCATTGAGCACGAGCCGCCCCCATTGCGACGGCGCGACGCGCGCGTCCGGTTCGGCCAGTACCGCATCGCGCAGGCCCGTGCCGGCGCGCACGGCGGCCAGGTCGACGCCGCGCGCGGCCAGCGCCTGCAGCAGCAGGCGCGTATAGGCGACCGGAATCGTCGGCCGGCGCAGCCCGAGGCGGTCCTTGGCGAGAGGGGAGGTCATGTCGATTTGGCCGGAAATGACAAGCATTATGGCTGTTTGCCCCCTCACGTTCAAGGCGGCGCGCGCCTACGATGTCATGCATCGCTTATCGGCACGATCATCATGACCACGACCTTTCCCCACCTGCTCGCCCCGCTCGATCTCGGCTTCACGACGCTGAAGAACCGCGTCCTGATGGGCTCGATGCACACGGGCCTCGAGGACAGCCGCAAGACGCTGCCGCGGCTCGCCGAGTATTTCGCCGAACGCGCCCGCGGCGGCGTGGGCCTGATCGTGACGGGCGGCTTCGCGCCGAACGTGGCCGGCTGGACCAAGCCGTTCGGCGGCACGCTGATGACGTCGGCCGCCGCGCGGCGGCATCGCGAGATCACGGATGCCGTGCACGCGGAGGACGGCAAGATCGCGCTGCAGATCCTGCATACGGGCCGCTACGGCTATCACCCGTTCGCGGTCGCGCCGTCGCGGATCAAGTCGCCGATCTCGCCGTTCGCGCCGCACGAACTGAGCGCGCGCGGCGTCGAGCGGCAGATCCGCGCGTTCGTGCGCTGCGCGACGCTCGCGCGTGAAGCCGGGTATGACGGCGTCGAGATCATGGGCTCCGAAGGCTACCTGATCAACCAGTTCATCTCGATGCATACCAACAAACGCACCGACCAGTGGGGCGGTGCGTACGAGAACCGCATCCGCCTGCCGATCGAGATCATCGAGCGCACGCGCGAAGCGGTCGGCCGCGATTTCATCCTGATCTACCGGCTGTCGATGCTCGACCTGATTCCCGACGGCAGCGACTGGAGTGAAACCGTGCAACTTGCGAAGGCCGTCGAGCGCGCGGGCGCGACCATCATCAACACGGGGATCGGCTGGCACGAAGCCCGCGTGCCGACGATCGCGACCTCGGTGCCGCGCGGCGCGTTCGCCTGGGTGACGAAGAAGATGAAGGGCGAGGTCGGCATTCCGCTCGTGACCACCAACCGGATCAACCGTCCCGAAGTGGCCGAGCAGATCCTCGCGGACGGCTGCGCGGACATGGTGTCGATGGCCCGCCCGCTGCTCGCGGATGCGGAGTTCGTGGTCAAGGCCGCGCAGGGCCGTGCGGACGAGATCAACACCTGCATCGGATGCAACCAGGCGTGCCTCGATCACGCGTTCAAGAACAAGATCGCGTCGTGCCTGCTGAATCCGCGCGCGTGCCACGAGACGGAGCTGAAATACACGCCCGCCGTGCAGCCGAAGCGCATCGCGGTGGTCGGCGCGGGGCCGGCCGGGCTCGCATGCTCGACCGTGCTCGCGCAGCGCGGCCATCAGGTCGACCTGTTCGACGGCGCGGCCGAGATCGGCGGCCAGTTCAACATGGCGAAGCGGATTCCGGGCAAGGAAGAGTTCCACGAAGCGCTGAGCTACTTCGGCCGCCAGGTCGAGCTGACCGGCGTGAACCTGCACCTGAACCGCCGCGTCGACGCGAGCGACCTGATCGCGGGCGGCTACGACGAGATCGTGCTCGCGACCGGCGTGGCGCCGCGCGACCCGAAGATTCCGGGGCAGGACGAGCCGAACGTGCTCAGCTACATCGACGTGCTCGCGGGCCGGCAGCCGGTCGGCCGGCGGGTCGCGGTGGTTGGCGCGGGCGGGATCGGCTTCGATGTCGCCGAGTATCTGGTGCAGGAGGGTGAATCGCCGGCGCTCGATCTGGAAGAGTGGAAGGCCGAGTGGGGCGTGACGGACCCGGCCACGACGCGTGGCGGCGTGACGCGTGCGCAGGTTACGGCGCCCGCGCGTGAAGTGACGCTGCTGCAGCGCAAGGCCGCGCCGCTCGGCAAGGGGCTCGGCAAGACGACCGGCTGGATTCACCGTGCGACGCTGAAGATGAAGCAGGTGAAGATGATCGGCGGCGTGAACTACGAGCTGATCGATGCGCGCGGGCTGCACGTGTCGTACGGCGAGAAACGCACCGATCACGAACTGATCGAAGCCGACACGATCGTGCTCTGCACGGGGCAGGAGCCGCAGCGCGCGCTGCTCGCGCCGCTGCAGGCGGCCGGGCGCTCGGTGCACCTGATCGGCGGCGCGGAACTGGCCGCCGAACTCGACGCGAAGCGCGCGATCGACCAGGGCTCACGGCTCGCGGCACGGTTGTAACGGCGGGCTGCAACCGCCGCCCGGATGTACGCCGGACGTACGTCGAGTGGCGGCGATCCGCCGGCGACGCGGCTCATGGCTCACCGTCCGATGTACCGTTCGCCGGCGCAGGACTGAAACGGGCAGCAGCGCCGGCCGCGTCGCCACGCAACGTGGCGGCGCTACCTCGACAGACCGTGACCGCGCACGGCCATCACACGGCTCAGGCCGCTTCGGCGCGCTCTTCCTCTTCCGCTTCCAGCATCGCCTTGACGATCAGGTAGATGGCCGGCAGGTCGTCATCGTCGCGGCGCCAGTCGACCGGCTCGTCGACGTCCGCGGCGACCAGGCGGCTGTCGCGCAGCCGGATGAACGCGTCGACGACGGCCGGATCGTTGCGGCTCAGGAAACCGGCATTCGAGAATGCCAGCTCTTCGACGTTCAGCAGCGCCTGCCAGCTCATCGTGCGGACGGCCGCAGGATGGGTGCGGCGCCGCAGGCCGAGCGCCCGCTGCGCGGGGCCGCCCGCGACACGCTGCAGATCGACGACCGCGCGTTGCGCGGCGCGCTCGAATTGGACGGGGTTGAAGCCGGGTTGCTCGGGATCGAATGCGGATGCCTGGAACATGGTCGCCTCACAAAAATCCGTCCGTCGATGGATGACGGAATTCGGGTCAAATGGTGCAAAAGCACTGTAAATATATACAGTGTTCGAGGCGGTTTCAAGTCCCGGATGAAGAATCTTGTCGTCGCGGACGCGAGCGGATGCCGGAAGCCGTTGGAAGCCGGTACGCGAGCGCCGGTCGCGCATTGTCGCGCCGATTCCGCTGGCCGCGTTCCGCTTATACCGATTCCGCGATGGTCTCCCGCAGCCACCGATGCGCCGGATCGCGATGCACGCGTTCATGCCACAGCATCGACATTTCATAACCGGGCACCTCGACCGGCGCTTCCACCACCCGCAATGCGGGCACGTCGCGCACCAGCCGCTCGGGCAGCATCGCGACGAGATCGGAGCTGGCGACCGCCGACATCACGAACAGGAAATGCGGCACGGACAGCACGACGCGCCGCGTGGCGCCCACCTTCGCGAGCGCTTCATCCGTCACGCCGAAGAAGCCGCCGCCGTCGGGCGACACGATCACGTGCTCGAGCGTGCCGAACTGCGCGAGCGTGGGGCGCCGCTTCAGCTTCGGATGCCCGGCGCGGCCGATGAGCACGTAACGCTCGACGAACAGCGGCAAGCGCCGCATGCCGGGCGGCGAACCCTCGGTCGTATGGAAGGCCAGATCGATGCCATTTCGTTCGGCATCCTGCTCGATGTGCGGCGGCACGAGTTCGACGACTGCGAGTCGCGTACCGGGCGCGGCCGAGCGCAGCGTGCTCAGCGCGGGCAGCACGATCGTCGATTCGCCGTAGTCGGTCGCGGCCACACGCCACGTGTTCGTCGCGGTTGCGGGATCGAACGGCGTGGCCGGAACGACCGCACGCTCGACGGCTTCGAGCGCGTCGCGCAACGGCTCGCGCAGCGCTTCCGCGCGTGCGGTCGGCCGCATTCCGCGCGGCCCCGGCAGCAGCAGCGGATCGCCGAACAGGTCGCGCAGCTTCTGCAGCTGCACGCTCACCGACGGCTGCGACATGTTCAGTTTCTCGGCTGCGCGCGTGACGTTGTGCTCGGCGAGCAGCACGTCCAGCGTGACGAGCAGGTTGAGATCGAGCCGCCTGAGATTATTCATGTCTATACCTGGAATATCAGAAATTCATTTCAAATATACCTTCGGTCGGAGCATCCTGCGGTCATTCAATCCACGGAGTGACGAACATGAATGTGCTGATCGTGTATGCCCATCCCGAGCCGCGCTCGCTGAACGGCGCGTTGCGCGACTTTGCCGTCGAGCATCTCGTAGTGGCCGGCCACACGGTACAGGTGACCGACCTGTATGCGATGAACTGGAAGGCGGCGTTCGATGCGAACGACGTGACCGATCGTGCGCCCGATGCGCGGTTCGATCCGTCGCTCGACTCGAAGCGCGCGTTCGCGGCGGGCACGCAAAGCGAAGACATCGCACGCGAGCAGGAGAAGCTGAAGTGGGCCGACGCGGTGATCCTGCAGTTTCCGCTGTGGTGGTTCTCGATGCCGGCGATCATGAAGGGCTGGTTCGAGCGCGTGTATGCGTACGGTTTTGCGTACGGTGTCGGCGAGCATTCCGATACGCACTGGGGCGATCGCTATGGTGAAGGCGCGTTTGCCGGCAAGCGCGCGATGGTGATCGTCACGACGGGCGGGTGGGAATCGCATTACAGCCCTCGCGGCATCAACGGGCCGATCGACGACGTGCTGTTCCCGATCCAGCACGGCGTGCTGTATTACCCGGGCTTCGATGTGCTGCCGCCGTTCGTGATCTACCGGACGGGCAAGATGAACGATGCGCGCTTCGCCGAAACGCGCGCGGCGCTGGGCAAGCGTCTGGATGAACTGTGGACGACGCAGCCGATTCCGTTTCGGCGGCAGAACGCGGGCGATTACGAGATTCCGGCGTTGACGCTCAAGCCGGAGATCGTGCCGGAGAAAGTGGGGTTTGCCGCGCATCTTGCGCACGAGCAGTGACGGCGCGAGATCATGATGGGTCGATGCGTCGTTCGACGCGCAGGCGGCCCGGCGGCTCGAAGTAGGTGCCGAACCGCACGAGCCCGGCGTTCTTCAGGTGGCATGTCATCTCGAAGCTGACCAGGATGCCGGGATCGCGATTGTCGACGATCCCGACGTCGATCTGACTGCACGCGCCGCATAGAACCCGGACGACGCGGGACGGGCTACATCGGTTGCCGATTGCGTATACCCGTTGAAGGATCGCAAGTTGTTCGATGCGGTACGGTATGACGATCTGTTGACGAATGATCGAACGGGGCTCGCTCAGGATCTGCAGGCAGACCGGATTGCCGGGGAGCGCACTAGTCAATAGCCCGCTGGGAATAGTCGTGACGGGTACAACGAATGAGGAAGCTGACGGCATGGACGCGCGCAAGCAGATCACGAGCATATCGACACGTTTGGCCAAATACAGTAGTTTCCGGAGATCGACGCGATTACTCTGCACAATAGGCTGGCACTGGCCGCGCAGCGAATCGGTCTCGACGGAGAACAACAACCATGTCTTTCGAACAAACGGGCCAAACGGAATCGACCGAAGGTGACCACCGCGCCAACCTGCTGATCGCACTCGAAGCCGGCGGCTATCTGACGGAGGAGCAGGCGGCGCGCGTCACCCGGCGTCTGACGGACGCACCGGCCGAGCTTCCCGACACCGATTCCGCGCGAGTAATGCTCGATTGGCTGATCGCCGAGGGCTACACGACGGCGGACGCCGAGGCGAAAGCAACGCATGAACTGCTGGACGGCGCCTTCGCGAGCGTCGACGCGAAAGTCGTCCTGATGAAGATGCTGGAGGAGATCGATCCGCCCCGGTTCGAACAGTGTCTGAATGAAACGGTCGCATCGATCCAGCGCGAGCAAAAGAAGAAGCAGATGCTGATCGGCTTCGGGGGCCTCGCTGCTGCGCTGGCGGTGGGCGCCTACCTGTTGTGGCCTGCGTCGGCGCCCGCATGCAGCGCGTCGAGCACCACCAAGGCGCTGAATTCGCTGATGTTCGATGCGCGTATGGACATGATGCGCAAGAACCCGATGCAGATGCTCGACCAGGGAAGCAAGTCGTTTCCACGCGTCAGCAATCCCCGTGAAGTCGGCTACGACGAGGCCAATCGCGCGCGCGGCTGCCTGGCGGACGTGAGCATCGCCGACGAGCATGCAACGCTCGGCTATGTGGTCCGGCACGACGACAAGGATAAGAGCGCCTTTGTCGTGCAGATGTTCCCTCCCGAATACGTGACGGTTCGCTACAGTGCGCAGGGCCTCAATCCGAAGCTCGGCGCACCACTCGGCCGCGACGTCATCAGTACGGCTTTCATGGCGGGTGTCGCGCAACTCGACAAGAATGTGTCGGAGCGTTCGCCGAGCTACGGCAAGCCGTTGCCGGGCGATGACGAGCCGACGACGCTGACGAGCAGCGTGCTCGGCGTCATGCCTGCCGCCGACTGCAAGCAGATCGACGGCGACCATGTGTCGTGTCCGTTGCTGATCGATTATCGCGACCGGCTGCTCGGTGCGATCGGCGCGCCGTCGATGCTGCAGTTGAAGGGCGATTTCACGTTCGTCAGGGATGGTAGCGGCTGGAAAACCGCCGGCGATTTCGACAAGACGCTGATGCAGGCAATCGTCGCGCGACGTGTCGCGAAGGTGTACGGCGACGAAGTCGCCGACAAGATGGATGCGCAGAAGTAAGGCGCGCGGCAACCTGATCTACCGCCACGGATGACGAAACGAAACGGGCGGTTTGCGAGGCAATCGCAGGCCGCCCGTGTTTTCAGTGCTCGACCGCCTGCTTACCGATCGTCTTCCCGCACCGAAGACGGATGCCGGCACAGCGCCCGCACTTCCATCTCCATATACGGAAACAGCGGCAACTGGCTGAGCACGTCATGCAGCTGCTGCACGCTCTCGACATCGAAAATACTGACGTTCGCATAGCGCCCCGCGATCCGCCACAGATGCCGCCAGGTCCCTTCGTTCATCAGCCGCTGGCACATCGCCTTTTCTTCCGCCTTCAGCGTGGCCGCCTTGACCGGATCCATGTCCGTCGGCAGACGGACCGTCATTTCCACATGAAACAGCATGCTGCACTCCTTGTGTTGTCGATTCGTCGAACGGGAAGGCCGCTCAGGCCTGCGCGCGGGCCCGCTCGACTTCGCTCGCCGGCACGTCCTGCTTTTCCTTGAGCAGCGAGAAATCGAAGTCGATCAGCGCGAACGGCCCGTCGACGCCATACGGCTTGCCTTCCGCGCCTTCGGCCTGCTTCACCGGCGGGATCAACCCGTCGCGCGTCGCGAAGGCGAAGTCGTCCCACAGATGCGGATCGCCATCGATGTTGATCTGCGTCGTCAGCTTACGATAACCGTCCGCCGAAACGAAGAAGTGAATGTGCGCCGGACGATGGCCGTGACGGCCGAGCTGGTCGAGCAGCTGCTCGGTCTTGCTGCCCGGCGGCACGCTGTAGCCGACCGGCAGCACGCTGCGGAAGCTGTAGCGGCCTTCGGCATCGGTGCGGATCGAGCGGCGCAGGTTGAACGCGGGCTGCGATTGATCGAAGTACGAGTAGTTGCCGAGATGGTTCGCGTGCCACACCTCGACCAGTGCGTTCGCGATCGGCGCGCCATCCTGGCCGAGCACCTGGCCGCGCATGATCAGCGTCTGGCCCGGATCGGTGCCGTCGTCGAGACGCGCATGGCCGACCGATTCCGGCGCACCGGCGACATACAGTGGTCCTTCGATCGTGCGCGGCGTGCCGCCCTGGATGCCGGCCTTTTCCTCGGCTTCGTCCATGCGCACGTCGAGGAAGCGCTCGAGGCCGAGGCCCGCGGCGATCAGCCCGAATTCGCGGCCGGCTTCGTTCAGGTAGTTCAGCGCCGTCCAGAATTCGCTCGGCTGCACGTCGAAGTCCTCGATCGTGTAGCAGATGTCCTTCACGATCCGGTTGACGATCGCGCGTACGCGCGGGTTGCCCGGCTTTTCGGCGGCGTCGTCGAAGGTCTTCAGCAGTGCATCGATGGCTTGCTTGTTCATCTGTGTCTCCGGTTTCGGTTGTCGTGTGGGGTCAGCGGGCGTCGCGTCGCATCCGCTCGATGCGGGCCCAGTCGAAGGTGATGCCGAGGCCGGGCGTCGCCGGCAGGTGCAGCTTGAAATCCTCGTAGCGCAGCGGCTCGACGAGGATTTCCTCGGTGAGCAGCAACGGGCCGAACAGCTCGGTGCCCCATTTCAGCGAGTCGAACGTGCTGAACAGTTGCGCGGACGCCATCGTGCCGGCCGCGCCCTCGAGCATCGTGCCGCCGTACAGTTCGATGCCGGCCGCCGCCGCGATCGACGCGACGCTCGCCGCACCCTGCAGGCCGCCCGATTGCGCGATCTTCACCGCGAACACGTCGGCCGCGCGATCCTGCGCGAGCGCGAATGCATCGACGGGGCCGTGCAGCGCCTCGTCGGCCATGATCGGCACCTGCGCCAGTTGCGTGAGGCGTTTCAGCCCCGCGCGGTTGGTCGCGGCGATC
Source organism: Burkholderia sp. AU30280 (assembly GCF_020420125.1). Classification (NCBI taxonomy): domain Bacteria; kingdom Pseudomonadati; phylum Pseudomonadota; class Betaproteobacteria; order Burkholderiales; family Burkholderiaceae; genus Burkholderia; species Burkholderia sp. AU30280. Next base: position 766,257 of record NZ_JAIZRY010000001.1, on the reverse strand, counting down.
GGCTGCTCGACGAGGCTCACGCCGGCTTCCGCAAGCCGTGTGCCGGCCCAGATCGCGTCGGTTTCGCTCCATGCCTGGTTCACGTCGACGCGCACGTCGCCGCGCGCGCCGAGCGCGCGCTTGATCGCGATCACGTGCGCGACGTCGTCGGCCACCGCGTTCGAGCCGATCTTCAGCTTGAACGCACGGTGGCGACGCGCGTCGAGCATCGCTTCGGCTTCCGCGATGTCGCGCTGCGTGTCGCCGCTCGCGAGCGTCCATGCGACATCGACCGCATCGGTCCGGCGGCCGCCGAACAGCTCGGACAGCGGCACGCCGAGGCGGCGCGCCTGCGCGTCGAACAACGCGGTCTCGATCGCGCACTTCGCGAAGCGGTTGCCCTGGAACAGCTTGCGGGCGCGCGCCAGCGCAGCGCCCGGGCGGGTCGCGTCCATGCCTTGCAGCAGCGGCGCGAAGTAGGTGTCGATGTTGACCTTGATGCTTTCGGGGCTCTCCTCGCCGTACGCGAGGCCGCCGATGGTCGTCGCCTCGCCGACGCCTTCGATACCGTCCGTGCATCGAACACGCACCAGCACGAGGGTCTGGCAATTCATCGTGGCGACCGACAATTTGTGGGGCCTGATCGTCGGCACGTCGACGAGCAGCGTCTCGATGCGTTCGATGGTGGCGGCAGTTGCTATCATGCGATTCCTCCTGTTGGTGCACATGGTAGGAATTCCCGCCCCGCGTCGTCCAACACTCTTTCCGACTACTTCCATACCTTTGAGGCATGAAATGGAATTGCGTCAGCTCCGCTACTTCATCGCCGTCGCCGAGGAAATGAACATCACGCGGGCGGCCGAGCGGCTGCACATGACGCAGCCGCCGCTGAGCCGCCAGCTCCAGGCGATCGAGGACGAGATCGGATTGCCGCTGTTCGAGCGCGGCGCACGGCCGCTGAAACTGACGGATGCGGGGCGCGTGTTCTATGCGCAGGCGAAGCGCCTCGTCGACCAGGCCGACGAGCTCGGCCCGCTGACGCGGCGGCTCGCGCAATTGTCGGAGCGGATCGTGATCGGCTTCGTGCCGTCGACGTTGTACGGCGCGCTGCCGGACGTGATCCGCGCGTTTCGCGAGGCGCAGCCGGATGTCGAGCTGTCGCTGATCGAAATGTTCACGCTGGAGCAGCTCGGCGCGCTGAAGGGCGGGCGGATCGACGTGGGCTTCGGCCGGCTGCGGTTCGACGATGACCAACTGGTGCGCGAGGCGTTGATCGAGGAAAAGCTGATCGCGGCGCTGCCGGTCGGGCATCCGCTTGCCGATCCGGCCCGGCCGCTCGCGCTCGCGGATATCGCGAACGAGACGCTGATCGTCTATCCGAGCACGCCGCGGCCGAGCTTCGCGGACCAGCAGCTATCCGCATTGCGCGATGGCGGGCTGGTGCCGGCGGCCGTCCATGAGGTGCGCGAATTGCAGACGGCGCTCGGGCTCGTCGCCGCGAAAGTCGGCGTGTCGCTGGTGCCGGAGAGCGTGGAGGGCGTGCGCGTGAGGGGCGTCGTCTACCGGCGCCTGCCGGAGCCGGCCGCGACGTCGCCGATCATCATGAGCCGCCGGCTGCACGGCGAAAGCGCCGCGACGGCCGCGTTCTGCGCGATTGCGCGGGAGATGATCGTACCGACGGCGTAAGGGCACGCCGATTGGCCATTGCTGCAACTAACGGTCGCGTTAGGGGGCCGGTCAAATGCACAAAAGGGCGGCACGAGGCGATGTTGTTCGGCACTGGCGGAACGGCGCGCCCTCTTGTGTCGGCCGGGCAGGTCTGCAAGCCGGAAGCCGGCAAACAGTCGGTCGTGCCCCCGGCCCTTTATCCAGCTGGCCTGCGATTCACCGAGTCGGGCCAGCGCCTGCCTACTGCTTCCCGCCAAGCGTCTCCGACGGCGATTCCCCGAATTTCTCCCGATAAGCGATCGCGAACCGCCCGAGGTGCGTAAACCCGCAATCGAGCGCGATATCGGCAATGCGCCGGTCTGACGCCGCGCCGCGCAACAGCTCGCGCGCATGGTCGAGCCGCGTCGCGCGCAGGTATTGCATCGGGCTCGTCCCGCGGAACTGCAGGAACGCGTCGCGCAGCGTCCGCTCCGGCACGTTGGCGGCGCGGACGATATCGGCGAGCTGCAGCGGCTGCGCGTAGTGCGCGTTCACGAACTCCTGCGCACGCCGCACGAAGCCGGGCGCCGGGTCGCGGTGCGACGCGTGCAGCACGGACGGCGGGTGGCCTTCGATCAGCAGGTCGATCAGCAGGTGCTCAAGTTGCGACGCGACACGCGGGTTCGCGTTTGCGCGTTCGAGCAGTTCGGGCGAACGCGCGACGAGCATCAGTTGCTGGCGCCATGCGGCGAGCGCGGCGTCGCTGATATGCAGCACGGGGTCGAGCGTCGCGCGCGGGTCGCCGGTCAGCGAGCCGACGGTCGCCGCATCGATGCGCAGCACGAATTGCTCGCAATCGGCGGACAGCACCGCGTCGAAGCGCTCGCCGGGCGCGCACAGCACGCCGGTCTGGCCGTCGACGCCGAGCTGCCGCCCCATCGCGCGCACCTCGGCCTGGCCGGACAGGCAGAACATCAGCAGGTAATAGCCGTCGACCGCGTCGACCTGCACGCGCATCGCGTCGCCGAACGCGATCGTGCCGATCCCGAGCCCGCCGAGCTTGACGAAATCCATGTGCGACGCCCCGTGCACGCGGCCGTTCGGCAGCAGCGCGTGCGGCTGCATCACGCGCGAGATCCGCTCGCGCGTCTCGTCGAGATCGCGGGATTCGAACAGCCGGTGCGCGCGCAGCGCGAGCGGCTCGAACGATGTTGGGGACATGGGCATCAGCCTGATTGTGGACGGCGCGCTTCGATCCGACGAATGGGTCTCGATCAAATGCCGCATCGTGCGTGCCGCCATGCTAGCTCAGAAATCCGCCGAAAGTGGATATTGCACCGCCGCAATCGCACTTTCCGGATAGACGGCGAATATTAGCCTTTCAAAAATGGACCCCATCTTATTAATGCAACGGATCAACAAGGAGTCCGACATGGAGCAGACAGAATCGCCCGTCGTGTTCGCCGCGCGCGGCGACGCGTCCGACGTGAGCTTTCCGCACGACGACGGCTCGCGCGTGCCGTACAAGGTGTTCAGCTCGCAGGCCGTCTACGAACGCGAGCAGGAACGCATCTTCCGCGGGCCGACGTGGAATTTCGTCGCGCTGGAAGCGGAAATCCCGAACGCCGGCGATTTCAAGAGCACGTTCGTCGGCGACACGCCGGTGGTCGTCACGCGCGCCGAGGACGGCACGCTCGCCGCGTGGGTGAACCGTTGCGCACACCGCGGCGCGCAGGTGTGCCGCAAGTCGCGCGGCAACGCGAGCTCGCACACGTGCGTGTATCACCAGTGGAGCTTCGACAACACGGGCAACCTGCTCGGCGTGCCGTTCCGACGCGGCCAGAAGGGGATGACCGGGATGCCGGCGGATTTCGATCCGAAGCAGCACGGGCTGCGCAAGTTGCGCGTCGACAGCTATCGCGGGCTGGTGTTCGCCACCTTCAGCGACGACGTGATGCCGCTGCCCGACTACCTCGGCGAGCAGATGCGCCCGTGGATCGACCGGATCTTCCACAAGCCGATCGAGTATCTCGGCTGCACGCGTCAGTATTCGAAGTCGAACTGGAAGCTGTACATGGAGAACGTGAAGGACCCGTATCACGCGAGCATGCTGCACCTGTTCCATACGACCTTCAATATCTTCCGCGTCGGGATGAAGGCGCGCTCGATTCCGGACGCGAACCACGGGCTGCACAGCATCATCACGGTGACGAAGACGAACGACGACACGTCGGCCGCGTACAAGCAGCAGAACATCCGTTCGTTCGACGAGGGTTTTCACCTCGAAGACGAATCGATCCTGGATCTCGTGTCGGAATACGACGAGGACTGCACGAACCATATCCAGCCGATCTTCCCGCAGCTCGTGATCCAGCAGATCCACAACACGCTGGTTGCACGACAGATCCTGCCGAAGGGCCCCGACAACTTCGAGCTGATCTTTCACTTCTTCGGCTATGCGGACGACACGCCCGAGCTGCGCGCGCTGCGCATCAAGCAGGCGAACCTCGTCGGGCCGGCCGGCTATATCTCGATGGAAGACACCGAAGCGACCGAGCTCGTGCAGCGCGGGACGGTGCGCGACGCCGACGCGACGTCGGTAATCGAGATGTCGCGCGGCAATCCGGACCAGCAGGACACGGTGATCACCGAAAGCCTGATCCGCAAGTTCTGGGTCGGCTACCAGAAGCTGATGGGCTATTGAAGCGGGAGCGAGAAATGACGGAAGACATGAAGACGTGGTTCGAGATTTACATGCTCCAGAACCGCTATATCGGGCACCTCGACAACGACCGGCTCGAAGCATGGCCGACGATGTTTACCGAGGACTGCACGTACGAAATCGTGCCGAAGGAAAACGCCGATCTTGGGCTGCCGGTCGGGATCGTCCACTGCACGAACCAGCGGATGCTGCGCGACCGCGTGGTGTCGCTGCGGCACGCGAACATCTACGAAGAGCACACGTACCGGCACATGACGTCGGGCCTGACGATCGTCGCCGAACGCGACGGCGAGATCGACACCGAGAGCAACTACGTCGTCGTGCAGACGCGCAGCAACGGCGAGTCGAACGTGTACCAGGCCGGCAAGTACTACGACACGGTCGTGCGCACGCCGGACGGTCTGCGCTACAAGACCAAGCGCGTGATCTACGACACGTCGCGCGTGCAGACGCTGCTCGCCACCCCGATCTGACGAAGCAAGGAACCGACATGACCGAAGCAACGCTCGCCGAGTGGCATCCGCTCGGCGCTTACGACGAATTCACCGAAGACGAGCCGGCGGCGCGTGTCGCCGGCCAGAAGCCGATCGCCGTGTTCCGGATCGGCGACGAGCTGTTCGCGATGCACGACCTCTGCACGCACGGCCACGCGCGGCTGTCCGAAGGCTATGTGGAGGACGGTTGCGTCGAATGCCCGCTGCACCAGGGGCTGATCGACATCCGTACCGGTGCGCCGAAATGCGCGCCGATCACGGAGCCGGTGAAGACCTATCCGATCCGGATCGTCGACGGGCAGGTGGAAGTCAATGTCGGCTGATCCGTTCGTGATCGTCGGCGCGGGCCACGCGGCCCGGCGCACGGCCGAAGCGCTGCGCGAGCGCGACGCCGCCGCGCGCATCGTGATGATCGGCGCGGAGCGCGAGCTGCCGTACGACCGGCCCGCGCTGTCGAAGGATGCGCTGATGAGCGACGGCGGCGAGCAGCGCGCGTTCGTGCGCGACGCGGCGTGGTACGACGCGCAGCGCGTCGAGCTGCGGCTCGGCACGCGCGTCGATGCGATCGAGCGTGACGCGCGGCGCGTGCGGCTCGACGACGGCACGACGCTGCCGTACGCGCGGCTCGTGCTCGCGACGGGCTCGCGGGTGCGCAGGTTCGGCGGTGCGATCGACGAAGGCGTCGAGCCGCATTACGTTCGCACGGTTGCCGATGCGCGTGCGTTGCGCGCACAACTCGCGCCGGGCCGCCATGTCGCGGTGCTCGGCGGCGGTTTCATCGGCCTCGAGGTCGCGGCGGCGGCGCGCCAGCTCGGCTGCGACGTAACGGTGATCGATCCGGCGCCCCGGTTGCTGCAGCGTGCGTTGCCGGAAGTCGTCGGTGCGTATGCGCATCAGTTGCACGACGCGCGCGGCGTGGTGTTTCAGATGGCGACGCTGCCGCGTGCGATTCGTCGTGCGCCGGCCGGCGGTGCGATCGTCGAGACCGATCGCGGCGACGTGCAGGCCGATATCGTCGTGGTCGGCATCGGTGTCGTGCCCAACGTCGAACTTGCGCAGGCGGCCGGGCTCGACGTCGACAACGGGATACGCGTCGACGCGGGCTGTCGGACGACCGATCCCGCGATCTTCGCGGCGGGCGAGGTGACGATGCACTTCAATCCGCTGCTCGGGCGTCACGTGCGGATCGAATCGTGGCAGGTCGCCGAGAACCAGCCGGCCGTCGCTGCCGCGAACCTGCTCGGCGCCGACGAAACCTATGCCGAGCTGCCGTGGTTATGGTCCGATCAGTACGACTGCAACCTGCAGATGCTCGGGCTGTTCGGCAGCGAACGCACGACCGTCGTGCGCGGTGATCCTGCGAGCGGGCCGTTCACGGTGTTCGGGCTGGGCGACGATGGCAAGATCGTCGCGGTGGCCGCGGCGAACCTGGGGCGCGACATCGGCGCGTCGCGCCGGCTGATCGCGGCGGGGGCGGTGCCCGATCCTGTGAAGCTCGCCGATCCGGCGGTGAACCTGAAGACGTTCCTGTAGCAGCCGCGCGGTCGTCCGGCCCGGCATGCGGTGACGATGCCGGCCGGCGCCGTGCGCGATCCGCCGGTTCGATCCGGTGGAGTGCCGCCCGCCCGACGGGCGTCGCAATGTTTGTCGGCAGCACCGCAACCGGTGCATATTAGCGGCATCGTTCGCCCGACCGGTTGCCCATGACGCCAGACAAAGCCCTCGAACTGAAACACAGCAAGCGCCGCGCGCTGTGGCTGCTGCTGGCCGCGGTCGCGGTGTTCGTCGCGACGATCCTGCTGCCGCGCGGCCCGTGGGTCGACGGCTTCAAGGCCGTGGCCGAAGCCGCGATGGTGGGCGCGCTGGCCGACTGGTTCGCGGTCGTCGCGCTGTTCCGCCGCGTGCCGATCCCGTTCGTGTCGCGCCATACCGAGATCATCCCGAAGAACAAGGACAAGATCGCCGACAACCTCGCGGTGTTCGTGCGCGAGAAGTTTCTCGGCCCCGATGCGCTCGCCGCGCAGATTCGCCAGCACGACCCCGCGCAGAAACTCGGTGCGTGGCTCGGCGAGCCGGCGAACACCGACGCGCTCGGCGGCTATGTGACGAAGCTGATGAGTTTCGCGCTCGACATGACCGACGACGCACGGATCCAGTCGTTCGTCCATGACGCGTTTCGCGCGGTGATCGACCGGGTCGACCTGTCGCAATCGGCCGGCGCGATCCTCGACACGCTGACGAAGGACGGCCGCCACCAGGCGCTGCTCGACGATGCGATCGAACAGGTGGTCGACGTGCTCGACAAGGAGGAGAACCGCGAGGTGATCGCGGGCTTCATCGTCGAATGGCTGAAGACACAGTACCCGAAGGTCGAGAAGATCATGCCGACGCAGTGGTTCGGCGAGAACGGCGCGCGGATGCTCGCGAGCGCGGTGAGCCGCGTGCTGGAAGGCGTGGCGGCGGATCCCGAGCACGAGCTGCGGCAGCGCTTCGACCGGACGGTCGTGCGCTTGACCGAGCGGTTGAAGCACGATCCCGCGTTCATCGAGAAGGGCGACGAGATCAAGCGCTATATCCGCGACGGTGCCGCGTTCAACGAATATGCGCGCGATCTGTGGGACCAGTTGCGCGCATGGCTGAAGGCCGATCTCGCGCGCCCCGATTCGGCGCTGCACCGGCAGGCCGCGATGCTCGGCGGTTGGCTCGGTGCGCGGCTGGCGGAAAGCCCGGCATTGCGCGCGTCGTTGAACGAGCACGTCGAGAAGGCCGTGCACGAGATGGCGCCGGATTTCGCGGATTTCCTGATGCGTCACATCCGCGACACGGTGCGCAACTGGGATGCGCGCGAGATGTCGCGGCAGATCGAGCTGAACATCGGCAAGGATCTGCAGTACATCCGCATCAACGGCACGCTGGTCGGCGGACTGATCGGGCTCGGGTTGTACCTGGTGTCGCTGGTGCCGCGCTGGGCGGCCGGTTGGCTGCATTGATGCGGCCGCGGCCATCGCGCAGACGGCGCGATGGCGCGCGCCCACGCGTCACGCGTGCGCTTTCGAGCCGTGCAGTTGCAGGCCGAGCGCCTTGATGACCTTCAGGATTGTGCCGAAGCTCGGGTTGCCGTCGTGCGACAGCGCCTTGTACAGCCCTTCGCGCGACAGGCCCGCATCGCGCGCGACCTGCGACATGCCGCGGGCGCGTGCGATCACGCCGAGCGCGTGCGCGATGAAGGCCGGATCGTCGCCGGCTTCCTGCAGGCAGGCTTCGAAGTAGTCGGCCATGTCGTCTTCGGTTTTCAGATGGTCGGCCGAATCCCACGGCCGGGTGTGGATCTTGTCCATCGATTACTCCATGTCGAGATGCGCAAGCATCGCGTGCGCGGCGCGGATGTCGGCCTGTTGCGTCGATTTATCGCCGCCGCAGAGCAGGATGACCCAGATCGTTCCGCGCCGGACGTAGTAGACGCGGTAGCCGGGACCGTGGTCGATACGCATTTCGACGACCGGCGAGCCGACGGATTTCCAGTCGCCCGGATTGCCCATCGACAGGCGGTCGATGCGTGCCTGGATGCGGCGCTTCGCGACGCGATCCGGCAGGCCGGCAAACCATGCGTCGAAGACGTCGGTGGTCCGGATGCTGAACGTAGGCGCACTGTAGGGCATAGATTGCAGTATGTCAACCATGGTTCACAGGTGTATCGGGCTATTCCGTAGTCGCTACATTAGGGCTGCCCGCTTCGTTTGCGCGCCAAATGGCCGTTCGGCCGAAGTCGAAGTTTTCCGAATCCGTCTACAATCAATCACGTCTTTGCCGCCCGTGCGCGCTCGCCGCGCACGGGCGGGTCCGTTTGTCCTCCGGTATCCGGGGGCGCCGCCGCGCATCGCGCATTGCGTGGCGGGAAGTGCCGTGGTTTGTGTCCAGTAGGTAAAGCGTCCGCGTGCCGTAGGCCGGCGCGCGTTCTGAACGCCGCGCGTCCGTAGGCCGGGCAGGCGGCATCAACCGAGAGTCCCCCATGAAAGCATCGGATCTGTTCGTGAAGGCGCTGGAAGCCGAAGGCGTCGAGTACGTGTTCGGCATTCCCGGCGAGGAAAACCTCGATCTGCTCGAATCGCTGCGGCGATCGAAGATCAAGCTCGTGCTGACCCGGCACGAGCAGGCGGCCGGCTTCATGGCCGCCACCTACGGCCGCCTGACGGGCCGCACCGGCGTGTGCCTCGCGACGCTCGGGCCCGGCGCGACGAACTTCGTGACGGCCGCCGCGTATGCGCAGCTCGGCGGCATGCCGATGCTGATGATCACCGGGCAGAAGCCGATCAAGTCCAGCAAGCAGGGCCACTTCCAGATCGTCGACGTCGTCGACATGATGCAGCCGCTCACGAAGTTCACGCGGCAGATCGTGTCGATCGGCAACATCCCGTCGGCCGTGCGCGAGGCGTTTCGCCGTGCGGAGGAAGAGCGCCCGGGCGCCGCGCACCTCGAACTGCCGGAGGACATCGCCCACGAGGAGGGCGACGGCAAGCCGATCCCGCGCAGCTTCAGCCGGCGGCCGGTGGCCGAGGAGAAGGCGGTCGCGCATGCGGTCGACGCGATCCAGGCCGCGCGCCATCCGCTGCTGATGATCGGCGCGGGCGGCAACCGCAAGACCACCTGCAAGATGCTGCTCGAATTCGTCGACAAGACGGGAATCCCGTTCTTCACGACGCAGATGGGCAAGGGCGTGATCGACGAGACGCACCCGCTGTGGCTCGGCAACGCGACGCTGTCCGACGGCGATTTCGTGCACCGCGCGATCGAGCATGCAGACTGCATCATCAACGTCGGCCACGACGTGATCGAGAAGCCGCCGTTCTTCATGCGTACCGACGACAAGACCGTGATCCACGTAAACTTCCTCGGTGCGCAGGTCGACCCCGTCTACTTCCCGCAGATCGAGGTGGTCGGCGACATCGCGAATGCGGTGTGGCAGATGAAAGAGGCGCTCGCGCCGCAGCCGCACTGGGATTTCGAGCGCTTCGCGATGATCAAGACGCATTTCGACGCCCATCTGGAGAAGGGCCAGCACGATGCGCGCTTCCCGATGTACCCGGTGCGAATCGTCAACGATCTGTACAACGCAATGCCGGTCGACGGCATCGTCTGTCTCGACAACGGGATGTACAAGATCTGGTTCGCGCGTTACTGGCGCGCGCACGAGCCGAATTCGCTGCTGCTCGACAACGCGCTCGCGTCGATGGGCGCGGGGCTGCCGTCGGCGATCGCGACGAAGATCGTGCATCCGCAGCGCAAGGTGATCGCCGTGTGCGGTGACGGCGGCTTCATGATGAATTCGCAGGAGCTCGAAACGGCCGTGCGGCTGAAGCTCGACCTCGTCGTGATGATCCTGCGCGACGACGCGTTCGGCATGATCCGCTGGAAGCAGGAGAACATGAACTTCCCCGATTTCGCGATGACGCTGCAGAACCCCGATTTCGTCGCGTATGCGCAAAGCTATGGCGCGCACGGGCATCGCGTCGAATCGGCCGACGATCTCGAGCCGCTGCTGCGCGAGTGTTTCTCGTCGCCGGGCGTGCACGTGATCGACGTGCCGATCGACTACTCGGATAACGAACGCGTGCTGAACCGCGAGATCAAGCGCCTGTCGGCGCAACTCTGAATGTCCCGTTCACAGGAAGGAGCCGTTCCATGTTGAAGGAAACCTATCCGTACTACCTCGCCAACGAAGCCGTCTACGCGAACACCGATCTGGAAGTGACGGACAAGTTCAGCGGCGAGGTCGCGACGCGCGTCGCGCTGGCCGACGCGAAGGCGATCGATGCGGCGATCGGCGCGGCGGTTGCCGCCGCGAAGCCGATGCGCGAGCTGCCGGCCTACAAGCGGCAGGCGGTGCTCGACCATTGCGTTGCGCGCTTTCGCGAGCGCTTCGACGAGCTGGCCGAGGCGCTGTGCATCGAGGCCGGCAAGCCGATCAACGATTCGAAGGGCGAAGTCACGCGGCTGATCGACACGTTCCGCGTGGCGTCCGAGGAATCGGTGCGCATCGACGGCGAAATCATCAACCTCGAGATCTCCGCGCGTGCGCAGGGCTATACGGGCTACACGAAGCGCGTGCCGGTCGGCCCGTGCTCGTTCATCTCGCCGTTCAACTTCCCGCTGAACCTCGCCGCGCACAAGGTCGCGCCCGCGCTTGCGGCCGGCTGCCCGTTCGTGCTGAAGCCCGCGAGCCGCACGCCGATCGGCGCGCTGATCATCGGCGAGGTGCTCGCGGAAACCGACTTGCCGAAGGGCGCGTTCTCGGTGCTGCCCGCGCATCGCGACGGCGCCGATCTCTTCACGACCGACGAGCGTTTCAAGCTGCTGTCGTTTACGGGTTCGCCGGCTGTCGGCTGGGCGCTGAAGGAGAAGGCCGGCAAGAAGAAAGTCGTGCTGGAGCTCGGCGGCAACGCGGCCGCGATCGTCGATGCGGACCAGCGCGACCGGCTCGACTACGTGGTCGAGCGTCTCGCGTTCGGCGCGTACTACCAGTCGGGCCAGAGCTGCATCGGCGTGCAGCGGATCCTCGTGCATGCCGACCTGTACGACGCGTTGCGCGAAAAGCTGATCGCGAAGACCCGTTCGCTGAAGATGGGCGATCCGAAGGATCCGTCGACGTTTGTCGGCCCGATGATCTCCGAATCCGAATCGCGCCGGCTGTCGGGCTGGATGGATGCGGCCGTCGCGGCGGGCGCGAAGATCGTCGCGGGCGGCAAGGTCGATGGCGCGATGTTCGAGGCGACGCTGCTGGAAAACGTCGGGCACGAGCAGGACCTGTACCGGAAGGAGGCCTTCGGCCCCGTCGCGATCCTCGAGAAATTCGACCGCTTCGACGATGCGCTCGCGCGCGTGAACGACAGCGACTTCGGGCTGCAGGCCGGCGTGTTTACCGATTCGCTCACACATGCGCAGCGTGCGTGGGACGAACTGGAGGTCGGCGGCGTCGTGATCAACGACGTGCCGTCGTTCCGCGTCGACAACATGCCGTACGGCGGCGTGAAGGATTCGGGCCTCGGCCGCGAAGGGATCCGCTACGCGATCGAGGACATGACCGAGCCGCGGCTGATGGTGGTGCGGCGCCGGTAACGCGCGGGCAGGCAGCGCGGCGCCGCGACGGCACGCAGGCGGGCGATCGGGCCGGCCCGCGTGCCGTTTTTCATGGCGTCGTGCACGTCGGGCCGGCGCCGGCTCGCACGGTGCCCGCGGCCCGCGGCGGGCTGCCCGAACGCGCTCGACTGCGGGCCTCGCCTCGTGATGTAATCGCGCGAAACTGCGGACCGGGGTACGACGCCGGAAAGCGCGAATTCATTCTTCACGAGGTCGATTCATGTCTCCCGTCTCGGCATTCAAGCTGGTTTTGTTGTCATTCCTCGCGATCGTCGCGCTTGAATGCATCGCCAAGCGGCTGCGGCTGCCGCCCGCGGCCGCGCTGCTGATCGGCGGCATCGGCATCGCGTTCATCCCCGGCCTGCCGCCGATCGATCTCGACCCCGAACTGGTGCTGCTGGTGTTCCTGCCGCCACTGCTGATGGACGGCGCGTACTTCTCGGTGTGGGAGGAGTTCAAGCGCAACGTCGGCGGCATCCTGCTGCTCGCGATCGGCGCGGTCGTGTTCACGACGTTCGCGGTCGGTTTCGCCGTGCACTGGGTGGCGCCGTCGCTACCGTGGGCCGCGTGCTTCGCGCTCGGCGCGATCGTGTCGCCGCCCGACGCCGTCGCAGCGAAGGCAGTGCTCGAGCGCGTCGCGCTGCCGCGCCGGTTGATGGTGCTGCTCGAGGGCGAGAGCCTGTTGAACGACGCGGCCGGCCTCGTGCTGTTCCGCTTCGCGGTCGCGGCCGCGCTGACCGGCGCGTTCAGCCTCGAGCACGCGGTCGTGCGCTTCGCGGAGCTGGGGCTCGGTGGCGTGGCGATCGGCTTTGCGGTCGGCAAGCTCGTCGTGTGGTTCCTGAAGCTGCTCGACGACGACTATCTCGTGATCACCGTTGCGGTGATCGCCGGCTGGATCGCGTACATCGCGGGGGAAATGGTCGACGTGTCCGGCGTGATCGCCACCGTCACGGCCGGCATGATCATCGGCTGGCATCAGCACGAGGTGTTCTCGGCGGCCGTGCGCACGCGCGGCACCGCGTTCTGGCAGGTCATCGTGTTCCTGCTCGAAGCGATGGTGTTCGTGCTGATCGGGCTGTCGCTGCGCGGCGCGATGCACCGGCTCGGCGGCTTCGAACAGGTGCTCGGCACGATGGTGCCGCCGATGCTCGCGGTGCTGGCGGCGGTGATCGTGTCCCGCTTCGTGTGGATCTACGCGGTCGAGGCGCTGAAGTGGCCGGTGCGCGGGATCGCGCGGCGCGGTGAAGCGCCCGACTGGAAGGCCGCGACGATCATGAGCTGGGCCGGGATGCGCGGCGTCGTCACGCTGGCGATCGCGTTGTCGCTGCCCGAGGCGATGCCCGGCCGCGACGTGATCCTGGTCGCGTCGTTCGCGGTGATCCTCGTCACCGTGCTGCTGCAGGGCACGACGATCGGGCCGCTGATCCGGCTGTTGCGCCTGCCGCAGCGCGAAGAACGCGCGGCCCACCACCTGACCGAGCCGCAGACGTGGGCGTACGTCGAGGCGGCGCAGCTCGCGGCGATCCAGCCGCTCGTGCGCGACGAGAACGGGGTCGTGATCCATCCGCGCCTGCTCGAGCAGTACACATACCGCGCGGAATTGACCGAGCGGGCGAAGAACGAGCCCGCGTATCCGGCGGACGTGCGTGCCGCACACTACGACGTCGTGCTGGCCGCGATCAAGGCCGGGCGTGCGGAACTGTTGCGCCTGCACCGTTCGGGCCACATCCACGACGAGATGCTGCACGCACTCGAACGCGACCTCGACCTGCAGGAAGTGTCCGCGCAGCACGCGCGCGGGTAGGGCCGCACGCCTGCGTCATCCCGCCATCGAGCGGCCGGCGCCGGCCGGCTCGAAGCGCGTCCGGGCCGATCGCTGCCCGGCGCGCTTTTTTTTCGCGCGCCCGTCGATTGGGGGGATTTTCATCCGGCCCTCAAATGTGACGGGCAAGCAGCCTTGCGGCGCATGCAAACCTTATCGCACCGGTCTCGCAAACGTTATCGTCTTTCGAATCCGGAAATGATCTGATTTAACTCTTTCCGTCTCTTTCTGCATATTTGGCAAAACTAAACCGGAAGGAGATAGATGCTGTGTTCTAATTTCATTTAGAATCAGCCGGTTATGTTTATTGAGAGAAAGGATGCGGAGGTAATGCGGCCGCTAACGGGGAGAAATCGGCGTCCGGAGCCCTGCAAGGCAGTGCCGACAGGCCAAGTCGGCAAAATCAGGCGGTTTTTTCAACCGCCAAAATAAGATAGCGTCCAAGTCTGATAAGCAACTCCTATGAAAGAATCGATTGGAGAATCGGCGTTTGAAACTGTATTCATGAAAGAATCGAGCGGTGATAATGCCTCGGATTGTCTTGAATCGGGGTTATCGGTCCTTCTCGTCGACGATCAACCGTTCGTCGGCGAGGTGATCCGCCGCGCGCTGCGCAGCGAACATGACATCGACCTGCACGTGTGCACCGACGCGCACCGGGCGATGGCGGTCGCGCGCGACGTGAAGCCGACTGTCATCCTGCAGGATCTCGTGATGCCGGAGATCGACGGCCTCGATCTGGTCCGCGCGTGGCGCGCGGACGCCGCCACCGCTCGCGTGCCGATCATCGTGCTGTCCGCGAAGGAGGAGCCGATCGTCAAGCGCGAGGCATTCATCGCCGGCGCGAACGACTACCTGGTGAAGCTCCCCGATGCGATGGAACTGGCCGCCCGCATCCGCTATCACTCGAATTCTTACCTGATGTCCCGGCAGCGCGACGAGGCGCTCGATTTCCTGTCGCACGACATGCGTTCGCCGCAGACGTCGATCCTCGCGCTGCTCGACGTCTACCGGAACGAGCACGGCGAGATGCCCGCGATCATGGAGCGCATTGCCGGCCATGCGCGGCGTGCGCTCGCGCTTGCCGACGGTTTCATCCACCTGACCCGCGCGCAGTCCGAGCGCCGCGCGCATGAGGTGGTGAGTCTCAACGAGATCGTGCTCGATGCCGTCGACCAGCTGTGGGAGAAGGCGGCCGGGCTTGGCAGCCGGGTCGCCGCGCACGTGCCCGATACCGAATGCGTGACGATGGGCGACCGCATGATGCTGACGCGCGCGGTCGCGAACCTGATCGACAACGGGCTGAAGTACGGCCCGGCCGGCACGGACGTGCACTGCACGCTGAGCAGCGAGGACGGTGCATGGCTGATCGGTGTCGAGGATACCGGCGCCGGGATCGCGCCGGAGCAGCGCACGGCCGCGACCGAGTCGTTCGTGCAACTCGAATCCGCGCATGGCGCGGCGCGCGGCGGCTTCGGCCTCGGGCTCGCGTTCGTCCGCGCGACGGCGGCGCGGCATCGCGGCCAGATCCTGATGCGCAATACGGCGCGCGGCTTCATGGTCGCGCTTCGGCTGCCGGCGCAAGCGGAGCGGTGATTTCGCGGCGCGGCCTGCCGGCGCCGCGCTGCCCGCAGACCCCGATGCGCTCGTGGCGCGCCGTCCGGCGCGCAGGCGGGCGTGGTTTTTTTCAACGCTGATTTTAGAAAGCCCATAACGAACATGGCCACCGTGACGCCCCGCGCGACCAATGAAAGCCTGCATCCGACGATCGGCGCTGCCCGGCTGACGCTCGGCAATCGCATCCTGCTCAGCTTCGGCGTGCTGTTCGTGCTGATGCTGGTGACGGCCGGCGTCTCCTACGAGCGACTGCGCGCGATCAACAGCGAAGCCGTCAGCATCGAGCGCGACTCGCTGCCCGGCGTCTACCTCGCTTCGTCGCTGCGCGGTGCGGTCAACGAATCGTTCATGCTGCTGCAGCAGGCGACCTTCGTCGACACCGAGCCCGCAACCGCGCAGCGCGATCTCGCGAAGATCACCGACGCGCTGAAGGACGTCGAATCGCTGTCGGCCGATTACCAGAACGCGACGTTCCGCGACGACGACCGGCAGCGCTTCGCGGCGTTCCGCGGCGCGTACGAGCGCTACGTGCCGCTGCTGAACGAAGCCGTGCAGAAGAACCGCGTGTCGCGCGAGGAGGCTGTCGCCGCGTACACGAAAACGCTGCCGGCGTGGACCGAGGTCGTGCGCAACGCGAACGTGCTGGTGCAGGAAAACCGCAAGTTCGCCGAGCAATCCGCGAAGCTGATCCGCGACTCCGTGCAGGACACCGAAGTCGTGCTCGCGGTTGCGGTGGCGTTCGTGCTGCTGTCCGCGGCCGGGCTCGGCTACGTGCTGTATCGATCGGTCACCGTACCGATGGCGCGGCTCGTCGAGGTGCACGACGTGATGCGCACCGGCAACCTGACGCATCGCCTCGACCTGCGCCGTCGCGACGAATTCGGCACGCTCGAGACGGGCTTCAACCGGATGGCCGACGAGCTGACCGAGCTCGTCGCACGCGCGCAGCAGTCGTCGCTGCAGGTGACGACGTCGGTCGCGGAAATCGCGGCGACGTCGCGCGAACAGCAGGCGACCGCGAACGAAACCGCGGCGACGACGACCGAGATCGGCGCGACCTCGCGCGAGATCTTCGCGACGTCGCGCGACCTGTTGCGCACGATGAACGAAGTGGCCGGCGTGGCCGAGCAGTCGGCGACGCTCGCGGGCGTGAGCCAGAGCGGGCTCACGCGGATGGGCGAGACGATGCGCAGCGTGATGGACGCGGCCGGTTCGGTGAACGCGAAGCTCGCGATCCTCAACGAGAAGGCGCTGAACATCAACCAGGTGGTCGCGACGATCACCAAGGTGGCCGACCAGACCAACCTGCTGTCGCTGAATGCGGCGATCGAGGCCGAGAAGGCCGGCGAGTACGGCCGCGGCTTCGCGGTCGTCGCGACCGAGATCCGCCGGCTCGCCGACCAGACGGCGGTGGCGACCTACGACATCGAGCAGACGGTGAAGGAGATCCAGTCGGCGGTGTCGGCGGGCGTGATGGGGATGGACAAGTTCTCCGAGGAAGTGCGCCGCGGAATGCTCGACGTGCAGCAGGTCGGCGGGCAGCTGTCGCAGATCATCGCCGAGGTGCAGACGCTCGCGCCGCGTTTCCAGATGGTCAACGAAGGCATGCAGACGCAGGCGAACGGCGCCGAGCAAATCACGCAGGCGCTGTCACAGCTGTCGGAAGCCGCGCAGCAGACGGCCGAGTCGCTGCGCCAGTCGTCGCAGGCGATCGACGACCTGACGCTCGTCGCGAACCAGTTGCGCACCAGCGTGTCGCGCTTCAAGGTCGACGCGTGACGCGCGCCGATACGCAGCACGGCGCCCACGCGCTGTTCCTGATATTCGCGCTCGACGGCGAACGCTATGCGCTCGACGCGGCCGGCATCGACGAGGTGCTGCCGCTTGCGGTCACGAAGGCCGTGCCCGGCGCACCCGAATGGATCGCCGGGCTGCTGATGCGCGGCGGCCAGCCGGTGCCGGTGATCGACGTGCCGATGCTGGCGCTCGGGCGCCGCGCGCATGCGTTGCGCTCGACGCGGCTCGTGATGGTCCGCTATCGCACGGACGAAGCGAACGGCGAGCGTACGATCGGGCTGATCGTCGAGCGTGCGACGCAGACGATGCGGATCGACCGCGCGGCGTTTCGGCCGAGCGGCATCTCGACCGCGCGCACGCGCTGGCTCGGGCCTGTCGCGAATACGCCCGATGGCGTCGTGCAGCAGGTATCGGTATCCGACCTGATCGACGACATCGCGCACCTGTATCTGTTCGACGGCCTGCCGGGCCATGGGGGAGAGTCCGCATGAAAGAGTCCGAATCGCGATTTCGCGGCTGGCTGTTGCGCGAGACCGGCATCGACCCCGATTCGCTCGGCAACGATTTCCTGACCCGCGCGCTGACGGAACGCGTGCACGCGCTGCAGGCGGACGGCGAGCGCCTGCCGTCGGCGGCGCGGCCGCCCGTGACGCAGGACGCGCTCGACGCCTACTGGCAGCAGCTCAACGCGTCGGCCGACGAACGGCGTGCGCTGATCGAGCTGTTCGTCGTGCCCGAGACCTGGTTTTTCCGCGACCGCGAGGCCTTCGCGACGCTCGCGCGGCTCGCGGCCGAGCGGCTCGCCGCGCTGCCCGGCCGGGTGATCCGCGTGCTGAGCGCACCGTGCTCGACGGGCGAGGAGCCGTATTCTGCGGCGATGGCGCTGCTCGACGCGGGGCTCGACCCGGCCAGCTTCACGATCGACGCGATCGACCTCAGCGCGCGCGCGATCGAGCAGGCTCGGCTCGGCCGCTACGGGCGCAACGCGTTCCGCGGCACCGCGACGGAGTTTCGCGCGCGGCACTTCACGCCGACCCGCGACGGCTGGCTGCTCGACGAGCGCGTGCGCGCGTGCGTGCAGTTCAGTCAGGCGAACCTCGTCGAACCGGCCGTGGACACGGGCATTCGCTACGATTTCGTGTTCTGCCGCAACGTGCTGATCTACTTCGATCGCGACGCGCAGGATCGCGTGATCCGCTCGCTCGACGAGCGCCTGGCCGACGACGGCGTGCTGTTCGTCGGGCCGGCCGAGACGGGTGTCGCGATGCGGCACGGGATGCGCTCGGCGCGCGTGCCGCTGGCCTTCGCGTTTCATCGCGAGACCGCGGGCGCGGCGCCCGACGTATTCGCGGCCCGGCCGGCGGCGCCGTTCTCAGCGGCAGCGCCGTATCGGCGCGCGGAGCGCTTCACGGTGGCACCGCTCGCGGCGACCCGCTCGGTGCTGGCGGTCGCACCGCCGGCCTGGCTCGGCGACACGCGTCAGCCGGTCGCGGCGCCGCCGGCCGTGCGCGCGGCCGCGTTCGACGCACGGGGCGACCTGCCGGTGATGGCGGCCGAACCGGCCGCGTCGCTCGCCCCGGCTGCCGAAAGCGCCGCACCGACGCTGGAAGATGCGCAGGCGCTGGCGAATGCCGGCGCGTTTGACGAGGCCGAGCGCGTGCTCGCGCAGTTCTCGGCGCGCGTCGGGCCGCATGCCGATGCGTTCTACCTGAACGGGCTGATCGCGGATGCGCGCGGACGCGCCGCGGAAGCCGGCGACTTCTACCGGAAGGCGTTGTACCTGCGGCCCACGCACCACGAAGCGCTGACCCATCTTGCGACGCTGCTCGACGTCGGCGGCGATCGCGCGGGCGCGCAATGGCTGCTCGAGCGCGCACGGCGCTCGGCTGGCTGACAAGACTACGGGTTGGGGACCGACACCGCGATGACCAGAGGAATTCATGAACCGCGCCGCCGCTGCCATTGACGAGACGACGATCGGCGTCGACGATTGCTGGAACCGGATCGGCACGCGCGGCGACCGCACCTGCGAGCGGCTGAACGACTGCCTGCGCTGCCTGAACTGCCCGGTGTACGCATATCACGCGGCGAAGCTGCTCGAGCGTCCGCTCGACGGGGCCGAGATGGCCGACACCACGCGCCGGATGAGCGCACCCGGCGCGCCGCACGTGCACGACGCCGATGCCGATACGCATCACGCAGCGCTGGCATTCCGCGTGGCCGACGAATGGCTCGCGCTGCCGATCGGCGTGCTGCGCGAGATCGCCGGCACGCGGCCGATCCATTCGCTGCCGCATCGCCGCAATTCGGCCGTGCGCGGCGTGGTCAACATCCGCGGCACGCTGCGCATCGCGATCTCGATCGGCGCGCTGCTCGGCCTCGGCGCCGGCAAGGGCGGCAGCGGCGGTGACGATGGCCGCTTCACGCGGTTGCTGGTGGCTGCACACCAGGGCGAGCCGGTCGTGTTTCCGGTCGACGAAGTCGAGGGTGTGCTGCGCTTCGGCGCTTCCGACTGGGTGCCCGTCCCGGCGACGGTCGGGCGCGCGAGCGCCGGCCTGTCGCGCGGCGTGCTGTCGTGGCGCGGCAAGTCGGTGGGCCTGCTCGACGACGACCGCCTGTTCGATGCCGTCACACGGAGCATGCGATGAGCGGCGATGACGATCTGAGCCACCTGTCGCTGCTCGAGCTGTATCGCGAGGAGACGCGCACGCAGACCCAGGCGCTGTCGGAGCGGCTGCTCGCGCTCGAATCGGGCGAACCCGATTCCGTCGCGCTCGAGGCATGCATGCGCGCCGCGCATTCGCTGAAGGGCGCCGCGCGCATCGTCGGCGTGCCGCTCGGCGTCGAGATCGCGGGGCGGATGGAGGAGTGCTTCGTCGCCGCGCAGGCCGGCACGATCGCACTGACGGCCACGCACGTCGACGTGCTGCTAGCGGGCGTCGATCTGCTGGTGCGCGTCGGCGATCCGCAGGGGCAACCCGTGACGCAGACGGAGATCGACGTGTTCGCGGCGGCACTGACCGGCGCCGATGGCGCGCAGACGATGCAGGCGCCGTCCGCCGTCCCGCCGCCGGTGCCGCCGTCGGTCGTGCCGTATCGCGAGCACGACGGCGCCGCGAACGAGCCCGTCGGGGCCAGCGCCGCGGTGCCGCCGCTTGCCGTGTCGGCCCCGGTGCCCGATCCGGCCCAGGCCGGCCGCGTGGCCGGCGCCGGCGCGATGCGCCGCGTGCGTGCGGATACGCTGAACCGGCTGCTGAGCCTGTCGGGCGAGTCGCTGGTCGAATCGCGCTGGCTCAAGCCGTTCGCCGAATCGATGCTGCGCGTGAAGCGTGCCCAGCGCGACGCGGCCCGGTCGCTCGATTTGATATACGAACAATTCGCCGACGATCTCGACGCGGGCATGCTCGCGTCGATGAACGAAGTGCGGCACATGCTCAACGACCTGCAGCGTTCGCTCGCCGAGCGCATGGACGAATTCGACCGCTTCGAGCGGCGCAGCACGCATATCGCCGAGCAGCTTTACGACGAAGCGCTGCAGTGCCGGATGCGGCCGTTCGGCGACGCGACGCGCGCGTACCCGCGCATCGTCCGCGATCTTGCGCGCTCGCTCGGCAAGCAGGTGCGTTTCTCGATCGTCGGCGAGGGCACGCAGGTCGACCGCGACATCCTCGATCTGCTCGACGCGCCGCTCGGCCACCTGCTGCGCAACGCGATCGATCACGGCGTCGATTCGCCGGATGCACGGCGTGCGCGCGGCAAGCCGGCCGAGGCGAGCGTGACGCTGGAGGCGCGTCACAGCGCCGGCTCGCTGCTCGTCAGCGTGATCGACGACGGCCCGGGCGTCGACATGGACGCGCTGCGCGCGGCCGTCGTGCGCCAGCGCTTGACCGACGACGAGACGGCCGCGCGGCTGTCCGATCCGGAGTTGCTCGAATTCCTGCTGCTGCCGGGCTTCTCGATGCGCGATGCGGTGACCGACGTGTCGGGCCGCGGCGTCGGCCTCGACGCGGTGCAGGAGATGGTGCGCGGCGTGCGCGGCGCGGTGCGGATCTTCAACGAGCCGGGCGCGGGCATGCGCTTCGTGCTGCAGTTGCCGCTCACGCTGTCGGTGATCCGCAGCCTGCTCGTCGAAGTGGGCGGCGAACCGTATGCGTTCCCGCTCGCGCACGTGCGCCGCACGCTCGAACTCGCGCACGACGATATCGACGTGCTCGAAGGGCAGCCGCATTTCCCGTTCGACGGCCGGCGCGCGGGCCTCGTCGCTGCGCACCAGTTGCTCGACGCGGGCGAGCCCGACGTCGCGCGCACGAGCACGGCCGTCGTGGTGGTCGGCGGGGAGCCCGAGTTGTACGGCGTCGCGGTCGACCGCTTCCTCGGCGAGCGGATGCTCGTCGTGCAGCCGCTCGATAGCCGCCTGCACAAGATCCAGAACATCGCGGCCGGCGCGCTGCTCGAGAACGGCGACCCGGTGCTGATCGTCGACGTCGAGGACCTGATCCGCTCGGTCGACAAGCTCGTGCGCGGCGGGCAGCTCGCGCGGCTCACGCGTGATCCGCAGCTCGCGCTCGCCGACCGGCGCCGCCGCGTGCTCGTCGTCGACGATTCGCTGACGGTGCGCGAACTCGAACGCAAGCTGCTGGAAAAGCGCGGCTACGACGTGACGGTGGCGGTCGACGGGATGGAAGGCTGGAACGCGGTGCGCGGCGAAGGGTTCGATCTGGTCGTCACGGACGTCGACATGCCGCGCATGGACGGCATCGAGCTCGTCACGTTGATCAAGAGCGATCCGATGCTCAAGCGCTTGCCGGTGATGATCGTGTCGTACAAGGATCGCGACGAGGATCGCCGTCGCGGGCTGGATGCGGGCGCCGACTACTACCTCGCGAAGAGCAGCTTCCACGACGAGGCGTTGCTCGACGCCGTCCACGACCTGATCGGGGACGCGCGCGGATGAACATCGGCATCGTCAACGACTTGCCGCTCGCCGTCGAGGCGCTGCGCCGCGTGCTCGCGCTGCGCGCGGACCATCGCGTGCTGTGGGTCGCAACCGACGGCGACGAGGCGGTGGATTTCTGCGTCGCGCATCCGCCCGATCTCGTGTTGATGGACCTCGTGATGCCGAAGGTCGACGGCGTGGCCGCGACACGCCGGATCATGGCGCGCTCGCCGTGCGCGATCCTGATCGTGACGGCGAGCGTCAGCGCGAACACGTCGTCGGTGTACGAAGCGATGGGCGCCGGCGCGCTCGATGCGGTCGACACGCCGACGCTCGCGCTCGGGCTGTCGACCGATGCGTCGCCACAGGCGCTGCTCGCGAAGATCGACCAGATCGGCCGCCTGCTCGAAAGCCGGAGCGCGGCGCTCGTGCCGCCGGGGCCGGCGCCCGAGCGTGGCCAGCCGACGCTCGTCGCGATCGGCGCGTCGGCGGGCGGGCCGACCGCGCTGACCGCGTTGCTGCGTGCGCTGCCGGCCGACTTTCCGGCGGCAATCGTGATCGTCCAGCATGTCGACCAGGCGTTCGCGCTCGGGATGGCCGAGTGGCTCGACGGGTATACGCGGCTGCCGGTGCGCGTCGCGCGGCAGGGCAGCGTGCCGCAGGCCGGCGAGGTGCTGCTCGCGGCGACCAACGATCACCTGTACCTGTCGCCGCGCGGCGTGCTCGGCTATACGCGGCATCCGGTGGAGACGCCGTACCGGCCGTCGATCGACGTGTTCTTCAACAGCGTCGCGGATGGCTGGCAGGGCGAAGCGTTCGGTGTGCTGCTGACGGGCATGGGGCGCGACGGCGCGCTCGGCCTGAAGGCGATGCGCGCGAAGGGCTGCTACACGATCGCGCAGGACGAGGCGACCAGCGCCGTCTACGGGATGCCGAAGGCGGCCGCGGCGATCAACGCGGCGTCGGCGATCCTGCCGCTCGAGCGGATCGCGCCTCAGCTGATCTCGCGCATCACGCGGCCGCTGCGCGACTGACGGCGCCCGACGGGCGCCGCGATGCCGCGTCGTTCCGGGGCGCCGGCGGCCGCATTGCGGGCGGCGCGGGGCGTCGCGTACAATGGCGGCCAGCGGAGATGGCATGCCTCCCTGCGGTCGTACCCGGCGCGTTGCGCACGGTGCGGCCCTCAACCGCCGGTTAGCCCGGCTGATGATGCCTGCGTGTTCCTGGGTCGTCAGGAGGTCGCAGGCCGTCCATGCGGTATTCTGCCGCCCAGGTTTTGATGTTCCGTCGAATCTGGAAATCATGTTTTTCACGACTTCTGCCGATCTTCTCGCGACCGCGCGCTACGTGTGCCGCTGGCTCGCGCTCTCGGCCCTGCTCGGCACGCTGGCCGGCACGGCTTCCGCCCTGTTCCTGATCGCGCTCGACTGGGCGACCGGCACGCGCGTGGCGCACCCGTGGCTGCTGTGGGGGCTGCCGGCCGCCGGTTTTGCGACCGGCTGGATTTACCATCGCTTCGGCCAGTCCGTCGCGCGCGGCAACAACCTGCTGATCGACGAGATTCACGACCCGAAGGCGCTCGTGCCGAAGCGGATGGCGCCGCTCGTGCTCGTCGCGACCGTCGTCACGCACCTGTTCGGCGGCTCGGCCGGTCGCGAGGGCACCGCCGTGCAGATGGGCGGCGCGCTCGCCGATCGCGTCACGCACGTGTTTCGTCTCGATCGCGACCATCGCCGCGTGCTGCTGATGGGGGGCATCGCGGCCGGCTTCGCATCGGTGTTCGGCACGCCGCTCGCGGGCGCCGTGTTCGGGCTCGAAGTGCTCGCGATCGGGCGCGTGCGCTACGACGCGCTGCTGACCTGCGTCGCCTCGGCGATCGTCGCGGACGCCGTATGTCGCGCGTGGGGCGTGCATCACACCGCCTATGCGATTCCGTTCGTGCCGGCTCTGTCGGCGACGGGGCTGGCCGTGACGGTCGTCGCGGGCATGGCGTTCGGCGTGGTCGGGCGGCTGTTCGCGTTTGCGACGCATGCGCTGACCGCGTGGTTCAGGCGCGTCGTCCGCTATGCGCCGCTGCAGCCGGTGCTCGGCGGCCTGCTGGTCGCCGCGGCCGCCACCGCGTGGAACGTGCCGCAATATCTCGGCCTCGGCATCCCGACGATCGAGGCCGCGTTTCATGGCCCGCTGCCGCTCTACGATTTCGCGGGCAAGTTCGCGTTCACCGTCGTCACCCTCGCGTCGGGGTTCAAGGGCGGTGAAGTGACGCCGCTGTTCTACATCGGCGCGACGCTCGGCAACGCACTCGGCCAGGTGCTGGCGCTGCCGGTGCCCGTGCTGGCGGGGCTCGGCTTCGTCGCGGTGTTCGCCGGCGCGGCCAATACGCCGATCGCGTCGACGATCATGGCGATCGAACTGTTCGGCGCGGATATCGGCGTGTATGCGATCGTCGCGTGTGTCGTCGCGTATCTGTTCTCGGGGCACGCGGGCATTTATCGCGCGCAGCGTGTGGCGGTGGGGAAGGGCGCGCAGGCGGAAGCGGAGTGAGGCGGGCGCGGAAGCCGGATTCGTCGCGGCGCCTCCGGGAACGCGATGCATGCGATGTCGAAGGGGGGGCGTGTTGTTGCTGGTACATCTGATCGGGCCGGGCGGTGCCGGCAAGACCACGGTCGGGGCGATTGTCGCGGCACGCCTGAACTGGCGGTTCGTCGACGTGGATCAATGCTTCCTGGCCGCGCATGGGAACATCGCCGATTTCATCCGGCGCTGCGGCTATGCCGAGTACGCGTCGTACAACGTCCGGCTGTACGAGCGCCTCAAGCACGACTTGTCGGCACCCACGATCTGCGCGGTTTCGTCCGGTTTCATGCTGTATCCGGCCGATGTCGCGCCGGCCTATCCGGCGCTTCGCCGCGGCATCGAGGAGGACGGATTCACCGCGCTCCTGTTGCCGTCGTTCGATCTCGAACGCTGCGCGAAACTCGTCGTGGGGCGGCAAATGTCCCGGCCGTATCTGAATGCGAATGAAGCCGACGAGATGCGCAAGATCCGCGCTCGGTTCCCCGCGTTCATGCGCCTGAACTGCAAACGGTTTGCGAGCGACGGACCGCCCGAACACGTGGCGGCCAACATTGAACGCTTTATCGTGGCGTCGATGCCGTCGAGTGAACGCGGACTGTATCCGGTAGCGGGCGATCGTTCGACGCATCCACGCGGTACCCAAGGCGATGGAAGCCGGGAGAACATCCAATGACGCTGGAAGACTTTCTGATCGAAGCGCGGCGCCTTGCCAGGCCATGCCATCAATACCGCTTCGCGAAAGACGGCGAACCCGTCACCGGCTACTGGCATGGCGTCGAGGCGGGCGCGTTGTGCCTTTCCGTCGAGCGCGGCGGCACATGGCTGAACGTGTATCTCGACGAGGACGGGATCTCGGGCCGCGTGGAAACCGCCGCGCAACCGGTCCAGTCCGACCACCCGCTGTACCGATCCGAAGCAACGTCGCTTCCGCCGATCGACGCTGTGTTCCGCTTCGGTTCCGCCGCGATCGAAGCGTATCTCGACGCGCATGGCTGGCAACGGGACTGGGGATTCAACAGCAACTTCAAGGGCGTCGCGGCGCACGACTACGCGCGCGCGTGGATGGCGCAATGTCCGCTCTACACGGGTGGGGTGGTCGCCGTCGCGGGCGGGTGGAACATGCCCTGGCCCGACGACGACGAGCCGATCGACCTTGATCTTGTCCTCTGGACCTTCGAGGAATCGGAGCCGTGGGTCGAGGTGTTTTTTGACGGCAGCCGGTACGCGGTGATCCAGCGGATCAGCTAGCGCGCCGGTATCCGTTACTGCTTCGGCAGCCGCGCGACGTGCCGCGCCAGCAGTTCCTCGATATCGATGCCTTTTTCCGCCAGCAATGCGGTGACGACGCCGTTCAGTTCGCCGAGCGTTTCCTTGACCGATTCCCGGATCGTGTCGACGACCACCTGCGTGCTGCGCTCGATCTCGATGTTGACCGTGTCGTTGACGCCCTTCGCATCGAAAGTCGTCGCGCGTCGCGTTTCGGGAATCAGCCAGACATCGAACCAGCCCTCGTCGCGGTTGACGTCGGACACCGTCAGGCTGCAGCCGTTGATCGCGATATACCCCTTCGCGAACACATACCGCTTGAATGCGTCCGGCACGCCGATGCGCACCATCCGGTTATGCTCGGACGACGCGATGTGCCGGATCGTCCCCGTGAAGTCGACATGGCCCGACAGCGGATGCCCGCCGATCTCCGCGCCGTCCTTCGCGGCCCGCTCCACGTTGACGCGACCGCCCGTCGCGAGATCGGCCAGCGTGGTGATCCGCAGGCTCGGCAGCATCACGTCGAAGTCGATCAGCGCCGGCGAATGGATGGTCGTCACCGTCAGGCAGACGCCGTCGACCGAGACGCTGGCGCCGATCTCGATGTCGTCGGTGAACCGCTCGGGGAATTCGATGCTGAACGTCCTCAGCTCGCCGTGATCCTTGATGGCGTTGATGGTGCCAACACCCTGAACAATGCCTGTAAACATGGTCTGCCTTTCATCGCGAATTGCCTGGCCGACATGATAAGTGATCCCGGCGGCGGACACGCGGCGGCGCGCGGTTCGGCGCCGCCGCGTTCCCCGGTAATCCGCGATGAACCTTTTAAATCAGGTCATTTTCCCGATTCATTTTGTAATTTATCTGTAAAATCACGAAAGCTAAATTAAATGCTCGCGCCATCCGAGGGCGTGTCAAAAAGAAAAAAGGCCGTTCATGAACATGCAGAACACAATCGCCGCATTGCGCGGCGGGTTGCTTCAGCAGGACCGGTTGCTGAAGCTCGATACGCCATTGGGGGCCAACGTCCTGACCGTTCAACGGGCAGTCGGTCGCTCTCGTATCGGGCGCGCATACGAGTTCACGCTCGACGTACTGTCGACCGACAGCGATGTGGAACTAAAAAAGCTGATCGCGCAGCCCGTCACGTTGTGGATCCAGCAGGGCGATCTCGGCTACCGGCCGATCAATGGCTACGTGCATACCGCGCGCCGGCTGGGCGCCGACGGCGGGCTCACGACCTATCAGCTCGCGTTCGCCGATTTCACCCACTTCCTGAAGTTTCGTCGCGATCAGCGGCTCTGGAACGATACGACTGTCGACCAGATCATCAGCGACGTGCTGAACCAGCATCCGCAGGCGCAGGGGCATTTCCGCTTCGCGCTGTCGAAGCCGCTGCCGAACCGGTCGTACACGCGCCAGCACGACACCGACTGGCATTTCGTGCATCGGCTGATGGAGAACGAGGGGCTCTACTGCGCATGGCAGCAGGCCGACGACGGCAAGTCGCACACGCTCGTGATCACCGACAACCTGCAGGCGCTCGCGTCGCTGTCGCCGGAAACCGTACGTTTTTATCGCGGCGACGCGGCCAGTGAACCCGACGCGTTTACGCAATGGTCGGGTACGCGCACGCTGCAGAGCGTGACACGTACGACGCGCACGTTCGACTACAAGAATCCTTCGCAGCCGTCGAACCCGAAAGGCACGTCGCTGCCGACGATGGGCGGCCAGGGCGAGTTGCCGGATCAACTCGAAGTCTACGAGTACACGGGCGCTTACACGTATCTCGATCAGACACGCGGCGACCATCTGACGAAGGTCAAGATGGAGGAGTGGGAGTCGCGGGCGAAGCGTTTCCATGCCGCAGGCGGGGTGCGCGCGATCGACGCCGGCCGGCGCTTCACGCTGGCCGATCATCCCGAGCACGATCGTGATCCCGCCGACCAGCGCGAATTCGTCGCGATCGAGGTGGCGTGGTGGATCGAGAACAATCTGCCTGTTGCAAGCGACAGCGCAGACTTTCCGTACAGCCTGCGCGAAGCGCTGACGCAGGCACAGGACAACTACGGTACCGATCCCGCGTTTCGCGTGCAGCACGACGACGGATCGGCCGGCTTCTATCTCGTCGAAGTCGAAGCGCAACGCGTGAGCGTGCCGTATCGCAGCCCGTTCGAGCATCCCAAGCCGGAGATGCATCTCGAGACGGCGATCGTCGTCGGGCCGCAGGGCGAGGAAGTCTATACGGACGAACTGAACCGGATCCGCGTGCAGTTCGTGTGGGACCGGTTGAATCCGGGCAACGAGAACGCGTCGTGCTGGGTGCGCGTCGTGCAGTCGGATACGGGCGGTGGCTACGGCGGCGTGCACGTGCCACGCATCGGTGAGGAAGTGCTGATCGACTACGTCGGCGGCGACTGCGACCGGCCGCTCGCGGTCGGGCGCGTGTACAACGGCGCGAACCAGCCGCAGTGGCATACCGACGGGATCCTGTCGGGCTATCGGTCGAAAGAATATTCGGGCAGCGGCTATAACCAGCTCGTGATGGACGATGCGACCGGCCAGAACCGCGTGCAGCTGATGAGCAGCAGCGCGAACAGCCTGCTGCATCTGGGCTACATCATCGACCAGAGCGGCAACTCGCGCGGGTCGTATCTCGGCAGCGGCTTCGACCTGCGCTCGGATGCGTACGGCGCGGTGCGGGCAAGCCAGGGCCTGTACGTGACGACGCATCCGAAGGCGGCGAACAGCCAGCCGCTCGACGTGAAGGAAGCGCAGCAGCAGCTCGTGACGGGCGAAAGCCTCGTCGAGGCGATGTCGGGCGTGAGCGAGCAGCATCAGGCGGAAAGCCTGAAAGACGCGCAGGACACGATGCGCGCGTTCACGGATGCGACGCAGGACAGCGCATCGGGCAGCGCGTCCGGCGGGCGCACGGCAGGCGGCGGCACGGGTAACGCGAACGCGTTCAAGGAGCCGGTGATGCTGTTCGGCAGCCCGTCGGGGATCGGGATGACGACGCAGCAGTCCGTGCATGTGGTCGCGAACGATCATGTGAACGTGGCGAGCGGGCAGAGCGTGCACGTCGCGGCGGGCAAGTCGCTGATCGGCAGCATCGGGCAGAAGCTGAGCCTGTTCGTGCAGAACGCGGGGATGAAGCTGTTCGCGGGCAAGGGCAAGGTGGAGATCCAGGCGCAGTCGGACAACATCGAGGTGACCGCGCAGAAGGCGGTGAAGGTGGTGTCGGCGACGGACCGGATCGAGATCGCGGCCGACCAGGGGATTCTGCTGACGAGCGGTGGCGCCTATATCCGGATCAAGGATGGCAACGTCGAGGTTCATGCACCCGGGAAGATCGATATCAAAGGTGCATCGCATACGTTCGCGGGGCCGGCAAGCATGGGGTATCCGCTGCCGAGCCCGCGGCCGGATCAGCCGGGGCAGTTGGAGTTGTTTCACAAGTACGTGAACGGCGAGGCGGTGAAGGGCGGGCTGTTCACGGTGAAGGACGTGAACGGTTCGGTGCTGAAGAAGGGTGCGCTCGACAACAGCGGCTACACGGTCGTGAGCGGGCTGCCGCCGGGCGCGGTACGTGTCGAGTTCGGGAAGGATCCGCGCGAATCGGATCAACCGGCGAACTATTTCAAGCAGGCGAAATGGCCGGCGGAGCCGGTCGAACCGTCGCCGGAAGCGGCTCAGGCAGCGGCAACGGGGCAGCTTGCCAGCCAGTTGCAAGGGATGGCCCCTGCTGCTGCGACGGCAGCCATGGGGCTCGTGAGCGGCGGCGGTGCAGGAGCAGCGCTGGGCGGGTTGGCGAGTTCTGCGTTGCCGGCTGCGGCGGGCGTGCTGGGTGGGGCAGGTGCAGTCTCTGCACTGCAGACGGCGTCGAGCCTGGGCAGCGCCGCGAGGCAGGTGGCAGGGATGGTGCAGGCGGCACGGCAAGGTGGGCTCTCGGCATTGGCAGCGCCGGTTGCCAGCGCGGCGTCCGGCGCACTGCAGGGTGCGTTGCCAGGTGTCGCCGGGATCGCAGGCAAGGGTGCCGCGACGGTAGCGTCAGTTACAGGTACCACCGGCATGAAGCTGCCGACGAGCGGGTTTGGCGGACCGCTGAAATCCTGAGAGGGCGGTGGCTTGTCAGCCGTCTTGAAAAGAACGAATTGAACGAAGAACGACATGGCACAACAATTTCCGCCGGGCGCCGAGAAGGAACAGGCCGTTACCTGGCTCAGCGATGTTTCTCCGAAGGACGTCGCTGCGGTCGGTAACCGCTTCGATGCGTGGTTGCGCAACGTCAGCGGCAACCACATCACGTTTGAGGACGTGAAGACATTTGCCGGCGCGGTGCCGATCCTCGGCAACATCATCGCGACAACCGACGCGCTCGAGGATATCGCCGAGCTTGTCCAGAGGCGTGGAGGCCAGACGCTCGACCACATGAGCCTTGCGATCGACCTGATCGGCACCATTCCGTTGCCGCCAACGCTCGCGCCGTTCCGGATGTCGGCACGCCCGTTGCTTGCGCTGGTGCGCAATCAGATGCCGATTGCGCGCAGCAATCTCGGTGCGGGGATCATTTCAGTGCTCGTCACACATATCAATGCGACCTGCGCGACCGAGATCGAGGATTTTCTCAACAAGCTGAAGGCCGGTCTAGTCGAACTGCTCGATGGGTGCGCGTCGCAGGCGGAAGATCTGATGGTCGCGATCGCGACGGGTATGGACAAGGCGTTGCACGGCCAGCTCTCCGGCAGCAGCGATAGCGTGAAGCGCGCGGAACAGCGCCCGAAGAAGATGGGCGACGAGCGGCCGTGGTACAGCACGAGCCAGGTCGGCGACGGGATCGCCTTCGCGTGGGAGGGCTGCAATGCGCTTGGCAAGCCCGTCGGAAACAACGTGACTGGCACTTCTCCGAAACTCGCGCCGGATGCATGGCTGGAGTCGTATCGAAGCGCAGTCGTGTTCCTGCTGACGGAAGCGCCGAAGGTCGCATCGTCGATTCGGTCGCTATCCGGTAGCGAGGAAGGCAAAATGATGTGGCTCATCGAGCAGTTGAGCGAGGCCGTTACGCGGGCGCGGGAAAGCGGGAAGGTGCATGCGCAGAGTGTGGCGCTGCAATCGGGTGGAGGAAGCAAGGCGGAGAAGACTCGAGAGCAGGAAGGGCTGGAGACGACCTCAGTACAGGCGTCCGTGGAGGGGCCAGGCAAGAGTGACTGCAAGGCCTGCGGGCAAGGGGAGTCGCCGGCATCGATCGATTTCGCGTTTGGCGACGAACGGTTCTCTCACGCCGACTTTGACCTGCCGGGCGCATTGCCGGTCGTTTGGGCGCGCACGTATCGGTCGCGGTTGTCCGCCTACGACAATGGCGAACTGGGCGCGCGCTGGATTGTGCCGTACACGACCCGGATCGATATCGAGGGCGACCAGTGGTTCTATCGCGACTCGGAAGGGCGCAGCGTCGGGTATCGCGCGCTTGCCGTTGGGGACGTGTATGACGATCTGTCGGAGAACCTGACGCTATCGCGCCTCGACGATACTTGGGTGACTATTTCATATGGCCACGATACGCTACATGTGTATGAGCGCCGCGGTGACGCGTTTCGCCTCGCTGCGCAAAAGGACCGATCGGGCAACACGATCACGCTCGATTACGATTCGCTCGATCGCCTCACACGGCTGATCGATGCAAGCGGCAACGTGCTCGCATTCGAGCACGATCGACATGGCCGGATCGTGCAGATCGAACAGCTACTCGAAGGCGGCGCACGTCGGACGCTTGCACGTTACGAATTCGATGTTGACGGCGATTTGGTGCGCTCGGTCGACCACCATGGCAACGCGCGGACTTACCAGTACTATCGGCACCTTGTCACTCGCTACACGGATCGCACCGGGCGCGGGATGACTCTCGAATGGGATGGCGCGAACGCTGACGACAACGCAAACGCGAAATGCATACGCGAATATGCCGATGACGGCAGCGTCGATATCCGTCTTGCATGGAATCCGAATATCCGCCTGACCTACGTAACCAACGCGCTCGGGCAAATGACGCGGTACTACTACAGCACTCACGGCTACGTGTATCGAATCGTCTATCCGGACGGCAACGAGGAGTGGTACAGGCGCGACGAGCATCACAATCTGGTTCTGCATATCCGCCAGGACGGCACCATCGAGCGGATGGAATATGATGCGCGCGGCAACCTCACGCGGCGCGAGCGCTCTGACGGCAGCGTCGTCGAGACGGAATACGACGGCAAGGGCCAGCCGGTTCGTCTTGTCGATCCGAACGGGCATTCGTGGCATCGCAAGTACGATGATGCAGGCAACGTCGTCGAGGAACTCGATCCCCTTGGGCATGCGACGAAGTACAGCTTCAACGACAAAGGGTGGCCCACGCAAGTCATCGATGCGAAGGGCGGATCGAAGGCACTCGAATACAACGATGCCGGGCAGCCGACGAGCTATACGGACTGCTCTGGCAAGAAGACGGAATGGCGCTATGACGACATCGGCCGCTTGATCGAGGCAAAGGATGCCGCTGGTGCGGTCGTTGCCTACGGCTACGGTTCGAACGGACAACTCGCCGAGATTCGTTCCCCGGCAGGCGTCGAGCACGTGCATTACGACGCGGAGGGCCGGTTGTTGCGGCGTACCGATCAGTTTGGCAGGTCGACACGGTACGGCTATGATGCATTCGGCCGGATCGCGAGCCGCGTGGATGCGCTGGGACAATCGCTTGCGTATCGTTATGACCCTCTTGGCCGGCTGACCGCGTTGACGGATGCGAACCTCGCGACGTATCAGTTCCATTACGATCTGGCGGGGCGGTTGATCGAGGAGATCGGTTTCGACGGAAAGTCGACGCGTTACGAGTACGATCCGGGAAGCGGCAGACTCATTGCGGTGAACGAGGCGGGATGCATGAAGTCGGTCGAGGTCGATGCAAGCGGCCGCTTGACCAAGCGTGCAGCAGGCGAGAGTGAGGAGCGTTTTGCGTACGACCCGAGCGGGCGGCTGATTGAGGCTGTCAATCGGTCTAGTCGTATCCAGTTCTATTTTGATCCGGTCGGTAATCTCGTCCGGGAACACCATGCCTATAGTGTGTTCGGCGAGCCGCGCAGTTACATCTGGCATCACGAATATGATGAGTTGGGCCATCGGCGGCGGACCGTGCGTCCAGACGGGCATGTGGTCGATTGGCTGATGTACGGTTCTGGGCACGTGCACGGGATGCTGCTGGACGGCGAGGCGCGCGCACAGATCGAACGTGACGATCTACACCGGGAGACAGTTCGGATGCTGCCGGGCAAAGTCGAGCAGCGCACGATGTACGACCCGGCGGGACGGGTATTGCAGCAGACGCTCCAGCGGGTGACGTCTACCGTGCCGATGACGGCGCGACGATATCGTTACGATGCGGTCGGGCAATTGTCGAGTATCGAGGATAGTCGTAAGGGTGGGATTGATTACCGATACGATCCGATCGGGCGATTGATCGAGGCGATCAGCCCGGTTGCAAAGGAATACTTTGCATTCGATCCAGCGAGCAACATCATTGATCTGTTGCCCCCACAAGCGGCGCCAGTGTCCCCGTCCAGTCCCGTAAGACCTTCGAGCACTTTGCCGGCGGAAGTGCCAAAGGTGCTTGGCAACCTGCTGAAAGCGTATGCAGGGATGCACTTCGAGTACGACCCGCGGGGGAATTTGATCCGCAAGCGTACGTCGGCCGGTGAGCAGAAATACGAATGGGACGAGTTCAATCGCTTGCTGGAGGCGCGTGTCGTGGAGACGTCGCGGCAGAGTCAGGCGCGGTATTTCTATGACGCGTTCGGTCGTCGCATCGCGAAGGAGGTGAACGGCGAGCGGACGGTGTTCGGGTGGGACGGCGATGCTCTCGCTTACGAGAGCGATGGCGAGCGTGGTACGCACTATATCTACGAGCCGGGGACGTTCATACCGCTGGCACAGTATGTAGCGGAGCCGGTGCAGGGAATCGCGACACCGGTGTGGAAGAGTACCGACCGGTATGTGCCGGAGGACGATCCGCTGCAGAAGGTGCCGGAGCGTCGAGCGGACGCGAAGATGTTCCATTACTACTGCGACCAGATCGGTACGCCGCAGCTGCTGACGGATGAGGCGGGTGACATCGTATGGGAGACGTCGTACAAGGCGTGGGGCGAAGCGCCGGACGTGATCTCGCGGGCGTCGAGGGCGGCGGGGATCGAACCGAGGAGCTCGTTGCGGTTCCAGGGGCAGCAGGTTGATGAAGAGACCGGGTTGCACTACAACCGCTATCGCTATTACGCACCGGATATTGGGCGGTATCTGTCTAGGGATCCGCTCGAGTTGGCCGGAGGCCTCAATGCCTATGCCTACGTTGATGGGAATCCCGCGGCGTATGTCGATCCACTCGGGTTGGTGAACTTGGCAAAAGCGGCGGTTTGTAGCGTCAATGCGATGAATGCAGGCCGCCTGTACGGTACGGGCGCAGTGAAAATGGCTGCATCCGTCGGACTGGATGCCACTGGTTTGGGAGCACCGGCAGGAGTCGGCGCCGGAGCATGGGCACTCTGGAATTTCAAGAGTGCGGGGGCGGCGTGGCAGCGCGCACGACAGCAATGCCAAGAGGCGGGCAATGAAAAACTGTCAGATGCACGATGGAAGAATCTCTTGGGCGTTTTGCCATATGGAACGGAATTTGATGACGAGCGTGAACCCTCTCCCTGGGAGTTTGCAAAGAAGAAAGCAGGGGAGTTCAAAGAAAAGCCACTTGAAATCCTGAAGGAAATTGGGACTCTTTCATTCTAATGAGTACATTTTCATTTTTAAGCATATGTGTCGCCATTGGCTTCGCCGTCGCATGGTCAGTATTGTTTCTGAGAAAAATTGTCAGGCAGAAGAAAATCACCTGGAGCGACGTCAGGACGTGGATCAAGAACGTCATCGATTCGCTCTTTGGGATGGGATAGCGCGACATGCATACGGGTGGGTTGCTTCAGGCCATCGGGCCTACATGTTTCGCCGCGTCTGTGGAGAATCGAGGGCTTATTGAGTCAGGCGCTGCACGCGCCGAAGCCGCATCAAGACTCATGATGCTTGGGTCAAGAGGTCGGCCTATCTCAACGTTGAGGGTAACAACGTGACTGGATCAGAACAGGCTGCGCTGAATCGACGTTCGTCGGACACGGCGGTTTGAGCAATTTCAAGAACTTGTGAAGCTTGCGATGGGTTCGCGGATGTTCCGCGGGATGTTGATCATGAGCCAAGGCAGCCAGCCCACCCGCACGATCCGAAGGTCGGTCAGCCCGTCTGAGTGACCAGCCGCAGTGGGCAGCCCAATTCGGGACAAAAAAAGGCCGTGCGCGTGGCACGGC
The DNA here is from genome assembly GCF_020420125.1 of Burkholderia sp. AU30280. NCBI lineage: Bacteria > Pseudomonadati > Pseudomonadota > Betaproteobacteria > Burkholderiales > Burkholderiaceae > Burkholderia > Burkholderia sp. AU30280. Next base: position 730,892 of record NZ_JAIZRY010000001.1, on the reverse strand, counting down.
CTCGATCCGGAACCGATTGCCGTCGACATGGCCCGGGCGGCGACGACCGTACCGCCGGCACGCATTGCGACACGCTTGCGTCACACCTCGGCCGGCTCGCCGAGCGGCCCGGCGGCGTCGTCCGCCGTGCGTCGCGGCGAATCGGCGAGCCCCTTCGCGAGTTCCAGCGCCTGCCGCTCGAACAGCCGGCGGTAGATGCCGCCGTCGATCCGGATCAGCGCGTCGTGGCTGCCTTCCTCGATCACCTTGCCGCGATCGAGCACCAGCAGCCGGTCGAGCGCACGCACGGTCGACAGCCGGTGCGCGACCACGAGCGTCGTGCGGCCGACCATCAGCCGCTCCATCGCCTGCTGGATCAGCAGCTCGCTTTCGCTGTCGAGGCTCGACGTGGCTTCGTCGAGGATCAGGATCGGCGCATCGGCGAGGAACGCGCGTGCGATCGCGACCCGTTGGCGTTCACCGCCCGACAGCTTGATCCCGCGTTCGCCAACGAGCGTGTCATAGCCGTCCGGCAGCGTGGCGATGAAGTCGTGCGCGCTGGCCAGCCGCGCGGCGCGCTCGATGTCGGCCCGGCTCGCGTCGGGGCGTGCATACGCGATGTTCTCCGCGAGCGTGCGGTGGAACAGCACGGGCTCCTGCTGGACGATCGCGATCTGGCTGCGCAGCGAATCCTGCCGCACCCGCGCGATGTCCTGGCCGTCGATCGTGATGCGGCCGCCCGACACGTCGTACAGGCGCTGGATCAGCTTGATGAACGACGTCTTGCCCGACCCCGAATGGCCGACGAGGCCGACGCGCTCGCCCGGCGCGATCCGCATCGAGAAATCGTCGTACAGCGGCACCGGATGGTTGTCGTAGCGGAACGTCACGTGCTCGAAGCGGATCTCGCCTTGCCCGATCCGGATCGCCGGCGCGCCGGGACGATCGTCGATGCCGAGCGGCTGGCGCTCGAGCGCGACGAGTTCTTCCATGTCGTTCACCGAGCGTTGCAGGTTGCGGATGTGCATGCCGACGTCGCGCAGGTAGCCCTGCAGCATGAAGAACATCGTCAGCGCGAACGCGATGTCGCCGACGCTCGCCTCATCGTTCACCCACAGCCGCAGCGCGACGCCGATCATCGCGGCCTGCATCGCAACGAGCATCGCGCCCTGCAACCCGCCGTTGAACGTGCCGCGCACCCACGTGCGGCGCGTGCGTTGCCGCCACTTGCCGATCACGCGCGCGAGCCGCGCTTCCTCGCGCGTTTCCGCGCCGAACGCCTTGACGACCGCGTTGCAGCTCACGGCGTCGGCGAGCGCGCCGCCCATGCGCGTATCCCACAGGTTGCCGAGCCGCGCGGCCGGCGCGACGATGCCGAGCGACACCGCCACCGTCACCGTGATGTACAGCAGCGAACCCGCACCGACGACGAGCCCCATCACGGGCCAGTGCGTGCCGAGCAGCACGGTGGCGCCGACGAGCATCGTGACCGACGGAAGCAGCGCGATCAGCACGGTGTCGTTCAGCAGGTCGAGCGCCCAGATCCCGCGCGTGATCTTGCGCACGGTCGAGCCCGCGAAGCTGTTCGCGTGCCAGTCGGTCGAGAAGCGCTGCACGCGATGGAACGACGCGGCCGCGATCTCGCTCATCATCTTCAGGGTGAGCGTGATGATGTTCAGGTAGACGCCTTGCCGCAGCACCGTCGCGCCGAGACCGAGCGCGGCGAGCGTGCCGAACGCGACGAGAGCCGCATGCCAGGCGGCGGCGCGGTCGGTCAGGCCGGTCGACAGCGCGTCGACGAGGCGACCGGCGAACAGCGGCGTGAGCACGTCGGCGAGCGCGGCGAGCAGCGCAAGGCTCGCGACCGTGGCCGTGCGGGCCGGCTGCTTGCGCCAGTAACGGAAGGTGAAGCCGAAGACGGCCTGGAATGCCTGGCCGCCCAGATGGGAGGTTTTTCTGGTCATTGTTCGTTGCCCGACGCATCGCGCGACGGGACTTTCCGGTTCGGAGAACATCGAAAACGCAACAGCCGGGCCGCGCGGAAACCGTGCGGCGAAACGAAACGGGCTGTCGGGAAACGGCGCGGCTGACGGGTTAGCGGAGAACTCGGGAGCCGGCGCGGACGGCGGGCTGGATCAGCTGCGCCGTGGTGGAACCGCGTTCGGGAAGGTTGCTGGCATTCGGAACATCTGCACCTCCCCTGAAGTGAACGGTTGAAAGGACGCCGAAAAGACGTAGGAGGATTCTATCAGCAGTGCCGCGCGCGCCGCAACGTCTGATGAATGCGGCGTTGCAGCGTCGATACGGTTAGTATTCGGCTTTCGGGCCCTTCTTTTGCGGGCCTTCCCCAGTGCGGCAGCGCAAGGGCCGGCACGCGCATCGATTACACTTCAGCGTCTGCGGCGCAAGACGCCGCGGCCCTCGCAGATTCACCACGATACATTCCTGAGGAAACGATGAGCGACGTTCAGCAAGGCATCCTGACCCCGATCGATACGGCGGCCCGATACCTCACTTTCACGATTTCGAACGACGGCAATGTGGCGGCGGCGCTGGCCGCGCTGCGCGAGATCGTCGACGGACGCGACACGGTGGTCGGGTTCGGTCATGCGCTGGCGGCGCATCTCGGGCACCCGGTGCCGGGCCTGACCGAATTCCCGGCGTTCGCGGTGAAGGATCGCACGCTGCCGGCGACGCCGGCCGACGTGTGGGTCTGGCTGCGCGGCGACGACCGCGGCGAGATCGTGCTGCGCACGCGGGCGATCGAACGCGCGCTGGCGCCGGCGTTTGCGTTGCAGGATGCGGTCGACGGTTTCCGCTATTCGAACGATCGCGACCTGTCCGGCTACGAGGACGGCACCGAGAACCCGGAAGGCGACGACGCGGTGGCCGCGGCGATCGTGACGGGGCAGGGCGCGGGGCTCGACGGTGCGAGCTTCGTCGCGGTCCAGCAATGGCTGCACGACTTCGACCAGATGGAGCGCATTCCGTCGGGCGACATGGACAACATCATCGGGCGCCGCCGCTCGGACAACGAAGAACTCGACGATGCGCCCGAGTTCGCGCACGTGAAGCGCACCGCGCAGGAAAGCTTCGAGCCCGAGGCGTTCATGCTGCGCCGTTCGTCGCCGTGGTCGGACGCGCGTCGCGCGGGCCTCTACTTCGTGGCGTTCGGCTGCTCGTTCCGCGCGTTCGACGTGCAGATGCGCCGGATGAGCGGCGCGGATGACGGGATCGTCGACGGCCTGTTCCGCTTCACGCGGCCGCTGACCGGCGCATATTTCTGGTGCCCGCCGATGAAGGGCGGCAAGCTCGACCTGTCCGCGCTCGGACTGTAAGCGCCTGACGGTATCGACGCAACGGGGGCCGCGCATCGTGCGCGGCCCCCGTTTCTTTTGGCGCGGCGGTCGTGCGCTGCGTGCGTCGTGTGTCAGTTCAACGTCGTGTCGATCCGTGTGCCACGTTTGATGAACTGCGTGACCGGCGTTTTCTCGCAGATTTCGGCGAGGCGCTGGCGTTGCGCTTCATCGAGCGGACCGTCGAGCGTCACGACGCGGCGCACGTACTGCGTGCCGTCGCGATCGGCATGAAGCTCGGTGCGCACGGCGATACGCGTGGCCGGCCACGTCTTGCGCTGCATATACATGCGCAGCGTCGCGGCCGTGCATTGCGCGAGGCCGGCCAGCACGAACGCGTACGGCGCCGGCCCGCGATCCTGGCCGCCTTCGCGTGGCGCTTCGTCGCCGGTCAATGCGTGCGTGCCGGCCTGCAGCTGGACGACGTAGTCGGGCGCATCGGCGTCGAGGACGGCGGCGGCATGGATGAGGGACATGGCAAGTCTCCGGTCGGCGGGAAGAGGGAGGCGGGCGCCGCGTGGCGGCGCGCAGCCGCCAGCATACCGCCCCGATCGCGACGGCGTGCGCCGCGCGGCTATGCGTCGGTCACGCCGGCGCTGCTGCGCACGAGCGCGGCGATACGTTCGCGCACCCACTGGTGCGCCCGATCGGCGTCGCGCGACTCGTGCCAGTACGCGAGGAGCGGGAACGGCTTGAGCCGCAACGGCAGCGGCCGCACGACGATCGGCAGCATCGCGGCCATCCGCAACGCATAGGTGTGCGGCAGCGTGACCAGCAGGTTGCCGGTCGCGGCGATCTGGCATGCGGCGAAATAGTGCTGGCAGGTGAGCCGGATATCGCGGAAACGGCCGTCGTTGCCGAGCAGCACGTCGAGCGATTGCGGCTCGCCGAGCGATGACACCGCGACATGCTGCGCCGCGAAATAGTCGCCGCGCCGCAGCGGGTCGCGCGCGAGCGGGTGATCGCCGCGCAGCGCGACGACGAGCGAATCGTCGAGCAGGTGTTCGGTGGCGATGCGCGGGCCGGTCGGCACGCGGCGATCGACGGCGAGATCGAGATTGCCCGATGCGAGTTCGCGCTCGATGTCGGCCACCGCGATGCGGCGGCTCACGAGCCGCAGGCCCGGCGCTTCGTCGGCGAACGCGGCGACGATCCGCGGCAGCGCGATCGATTCGAGCACGTCGCGAATGCCTACCGCGATGCTCAGGTCGAGCGTCGCGGGATCGAATGCCGACGGCGCGCGCGCGGTGCCTTGCAGGCCCTTCAGGTGCAACTGCACGTCCGTGATGATCGAACGCGTGCGCTCGGTCGCCACGACGCGGTTGCCCTGCCGCACGAACAGCGGATCGTCGAAATGCGCGCGCAGCCGGTTGAGCGCATGCGTGACGGCTGGCTGCGTGAGGTGCAGCGCGCGGGCGGCCGCGCCGATGCCGCCATGCACGTAGACGGCGTCGAGCACGCGAAACAGGTTCAGGTCGAGACGGTGATCGGCGGGCACGGGGCGCGGGCGGCGTAGTGAATGGTGAACCGATTCTAAGGGATGCGCAGGCAACGGATACGCGGGCTTTCCTGCGTGGCGATCGATGGTACTGAATACGAGTCGATATCGTTTGCGCCGATATTGGGTTGTGTATTTATCCGGATACCTGACGCAATAAGTCGCAATGAAATGCGCGAATTGCGACGCACGCGATCGTAATAATTGCCGATATTGGCCTGGGCAATTTAGCGCAGGCCCGCCAGCAAACCCTGACAGCCTGTAGTAATCCGCCATCATGCTGTCCGTGTCGGCCATTTCGTGCCAAAGGCGCGACCCGTTCGGCTAAGATGCCGTCGCTTCATATTTCGGGATAGCCGTCCTGTCGCACGCATTTAAACCAAATATAAGCCTGACAGTTCGACGGTATTAGAAGAAGTCGAACAAGTCGGGGGCTTGGCCAGTGAATGCAGCAGATCAGAGATGGGTCGTTATCTATTTGAGTACGGGATTTTCGTTGGCCCAGGCCGCGCGTCTTGGCGAGGCTTTCAACCTGGCGAATCGCCTGAACGCACACAGTGCCGACTACCAGCTGAAGTACGTATCCGAAAGCGGGGGGCTGTTGCAGTCGTCCTCCGGCGTGAGCATCGCGGCCGATCCGCTCGGCGACGAGCACGGCCGCCGCGCACTCGCGTTCTTTCATCTTCACGGTGACCGCGCGGCCGTCAACTGGGACGACGCATTGCAGCGTCGCCTCACCGACATTCGCCGTCATGCGCGCTGGATCGTCGACGGGATGGATCTGCCCACGCTCGCGGCCATGCGGCGTCCGTCGGCGGCGATCGAAGGGCGGCCCGGCCGGGCCGGGCGACGGGGCGCCACGACGGTCGAGGCGCAGGCCGGCGAAACGGACGTGTTTGCCGCCGTGCTCGACATGTTCCGCGCCGACCTGGGCGACGGCGCCGCACAGGAGATCGCCAGCAACCTGCTGCGGCCGGTCGAGCAACGCTATCCGCAGTCGATGTGGGCCTTTCGCGAGCTGAGCGCGAGCCCGTCGATCCGGATGTCGGCGCAGCGGCTGCGCGCGCAGAGCGTGAACCGCATCTCGATCGCGAACGCCGCCCAGGCTGCCGCGATGAGCGAGCGCAACTTCCTGCGGCGCTTCAAGAAGGAAATCGGCGTGACGCCGACCGAGTTCGTCCAGCACGTGCGGCTCGAGCGCGCCTGCCACATGCTGGTCCACACGACGCTGCCGGCCGATAAAGTCGCGCGTCGTACCGGGTTCGGCAGCGGCGAGCGGCTCGCGAAGCTGTTTCGCCAGCGCATGCTGATGTCGCCGACCGAATTTCGCGTCGCCGAGCGCGAAAGGATCCTCACCCGTGGCGCGACGCCGGCCGATGCGGACGGGGGGCGCTGCGATGGCGCCGGGGGGCGTTGCGCCGCGTGCGAGGCCGCGCGGGAGAAAACCGGGCGGATACCCGTAGAATCGTCCTGTCGCGATTTCGATCCCCGGTTTCCATGTCCTTCCTCCCCACTACCGCCACCGCCCCTTTCTGCCCGTCGGAAGTAAAGGGCAGCATCACGATCGATGCCGGCGCGCCGCGCTGGCAGAAGCTCAAGCGCTTCTTCGGCCCCGGCCTGCTGGTCGCGATCGGGTACATGGATCCCGGCAACTGGGCGACCGACATCCAGGCCGGCTCGCAGTTCGGCTATTCGCTGCTGTGGGTGGTCGCGTTCTCGAGCCTCGCGGCGATCTTCCTGCAGATGCTCGCGGCGCGGCTCGGCCTCGTCGCCGGCAGGGATCTCGCGCAGGCGAGCTACGACCGCTACGGCCGGTTCGGCCGCATCGTGCAGTGGGTGACCGCCGAAGTGTCGATCGTCGCGTGCGACATCGCGGAAGTCCTCGGCTGCGCGCTCGCGTTCAAGCTGCTGCTCGGCGTGCCGCTCGCATGGGGGATCGTGCTGACCGCGCTCGACACGGTGATCGTGCTCGGCCTGCAGGGCAAGGGGTTTCGGCAGATCGAGGCGATCGTGCTCGCGCTGATCGCGACGATGGCGTTCTGCTTCGTCGCGCAGGTCGCGATCACGCCGCCCGACTGGCACGCGGTGGCCGGCGGGCTGGTGCCGGGCGATCCCGGCCACGACCGCAAGGACGCGATCGTGCTCGCGCTCGGCATCGTCGGCGCGACGATCATGCCGCACAACCTGTACCTGCATTCGTCGGTCGTGCAGACGCGGCGCGTGGTCGGCGGCGCGCGCGGGATGATCCGCGACACGCTCGCGCTGGTGCGGATCGATACCTGCGTGTCGCTGTTCGTCGCGATGCTCGTCAACGCGGCGATCCTGGTTGTCGCGGGCGCGGCATTCCATGCGACGGGTCAGCACAACGTGACCGACATCGAGCAGGCCTACAAACTGATTACGCCGATCGCGGGCGGCGCTGCCGCGCTGCTGTTCGGCATTGCGCTGCTCGCGTCGGGGCAGAGCTCGACGCTGACCGGCACGATCGCCGGCCAGGTGATCATGGACGGCTTCCTGCATGCGAAGATCCCGTGCTACCAGCGCCGGCTGATCACGCGCGGGCTCGCCCTCGTGCCGGCGCTGATCGGCGTGCTGTGGCTCGGCGACGGCTCGGTCGGGCAGTTGCTGGTGTGGAGCCAGGTGCTGCTGAGCCTGCAGCTCCCGTTCGCGATGTGGCCGCTGATCCGCTCGGTCAGCGATCGCAACACGATGGGCGAGCACACGATCGGGCGCGGGATGCAATTTGCCGCGTGGGCGCTGTTCGCCGTCATCACCGGCACGAACCTGTTGCTGATTACCGGTGTCGCGGGCTGATACAGCCTGTCACAGGCTGACACAGTCGCGCGGCGCGCATGCGGTAAACTGCGGCCTTTCGATCGTTGTCCGAAGTCCGTTATGTGGAGTGAAATCAGCAACATCGGCGATGCCGCGCTGACCTTGCCGATCGCGCTGACGTGCGCGGCGTGGTTCGCGCTGACCGACTGGCGCCTCGCCGTCCGCTGGGGCGTGCTGCTCGCCGCCGGCATGGGCCTCGTCGGTGCCACCAAGATCCTCTATGCCGGGTGCGGCATCGAGCTGCCGCAATTCGATTTCCGCGTGATCAGCGGCCATACGATGCTGTCGACGTCCGTGTGGACCGTCGCGCTGTCGATGCTGTGGCAGGCGTTCCGGCCGGGCAAGGCGCCCGGCATCGCGGCCGGGCTGGCCGTGGGCGCGGTTACGGCCGTCGCGCGCGTGTTCGATCATTCGCACACCGTGCCGGAAGTGATCGTCGGCTGGATGCTCGGCGCGATGGTCGCGCTGGTGTTCCTGCGCGGCTACGACGGCGCGCGGCAACGTGCATTCTCGCCGCGCGTCGCGGCCGTCTGCCTGCTGCTCGTGTCCGGCATCGCGTACGGGCACCGTGCGCCGTTCCAGCAGATGATCGATACCCACTCGCCGCAACTCTGCGCGTTCGTGCGCGCGCCGTCGGGCGACGGCTTCTGACGGCAGCCGGTCGCGGCGCGCCGGCACCGCTTTCTTGCCGCCGGCCTTCGCCCGGCGGTTGCGCGATTCCACACGGTTCGTCTTCCCGATTGCTTTCGCGTCTGCGTCTGCGCGGAACGCGGCGCTCCGTCATGCCCTGCATCAACGAACCGGCCGGTCGACATGACGGGCGAGCGCCGCCGGCCCGTGCGGGCGCGCCGGCACACGAGGGTCATGAACGGCACCTATGACCGGGCATAACGATTATTCATTTCATCGATTGGCGGCATTCGCGTACGCTGGCTGTCGTTCAACCGGGGCAGGCTGCCCGGCCCGTCCGGCACGCCGATATACTCGCGTAAACCGTGCGGCGCCTCGTGATGTCGAGGCACGGTCAACCGGCCCGGGTCGGCCGGAACAGGCACGGCAAACCCGTCGCGGCAGCGTTCCGCGACGACGATTCACGACAGGAGCAGGTCACATGACAGCCGTTTCTTCGCGCCTTGCCGGCAAGTGCGCATATATCACGGGCGCCGCGGGCGGCCTCGGCCGTGCGATCGCGCGCCGGATGGTCGAGCAGGGCGCGCGCGTGTTCGTGACCGACATCGCCGACGCGGCGGTGCTCGACGCGTTCGCGCAGGAACTCAATGCGGGCCACGCGACGCCGGTCGCGTTCGCCGCGACGCAGGACGTGCGCGACGAAGCGCGCTGGCAGGCGCTGCTCGCGCAGGCGGTCGATGCGATGGGCGGGCTGTCGGTGCTCGTCAACAACGCCGGTGTCGGCTCGATCGGCTCACCCGCGCAGATCGAGCTGGACGAATGGCGGCGCGTGATGGCGATCAACGTCGAGAGCATCGTGCTCGGCTGCAAGCATGCGCTGTCGTATCTGGCCGAAAGCCATCCCGCATCGATCATCAACATCTCGTCGGTGGCCGCGTTCAAGGTCGAGCCGGATTTCACCGCGTACAACGCGTCGAAGGCGGCGGTCGCATCGCTGACGAAGTCGGTCGCGATCGACTGCGCACGCCGCGAGATCGACGTGCGCTGCAACTCGATTCACCCGGCGTTCATTCGCACGGGGATCGTCGAGCCGCTGTTCCAGTCGCTCGGCGAACGCGACGCGACGCGCAAGCTCGCGCGCGGCATTCCGCTGCGCCGGCTCGGCGAGCCGGACGACGTCGCGCATGCGGCCGTGTATCTCGCGTCCGACGAGAGCCGCTTCGTGACGGCCGCCGAACTTGTCGTCGACGGCGGCATGTGCGCGGTCTGATACGTATCCCGAACAACAACGACCGGAGGAGAACATCGTGTCCACACCCGTGAACCGCCAACTGCTGCTGAAGACGCGCCCGGAAGGGCGGGTCGGCCGCGAACACTTTTCGCTCGTCGCGACGCCGGTGCCGGCGCTCGCGGAGGGCGAGGTACTCGTGCGCGTGCTGTATCTGTCGATGGACCCGACCAACCGCGTGTGGATGAGCGACGTGCCGCAGTACCTGCCGCCCGTCGCGATCGGCGAGGTGATGCGCGCGCTCGGCATCGGGCGCGTGGTGGCGTCGCGCCATGCGGGGTTCGCGGAAGGCGATCTCGTGCAGGGGCTCGTCGGCTGGCAGGACTACGCGGTCGTGCCGGCCGACCAGGCCGCGCAGCTCGTGAAGCTGCCTGCGGAGACGGGCCTGTCGTTGCCGACGCTGCTCGGCGCGTGCGGGATGAGCGGGCTGACCGCGTACTACGGGCTGACGGACATCGCGCCGGTGCAGCCGGGCGAGACGCTCGTGGTATCGGCGGCGGCCGGCTCGGTCGGCTCGATCGCCGGGCAGATCGGCAAGATCCACGGCGCGCGCGTGGTCGGCATCGCGGGCGGCGCGGACAAGTGCCGCTATCTGACCGAGACGCTCGGCTTCGACGCGGCCGTCGACTACAAGGCCGACGATTTCCGTCAGCAGCTGAAAGCGGCGACGCCGGATGGCGTGCATGTGAACTTCGAAAATGTAGGCGGCGAGGTGATGCGCGCGGTGCTGTCGCGGATGGTGATCGGCGGGCGCGTCGCGCTGTGCGGCGTGATCTCGAATTACAACAGCGGGCGCGCGGCGGACGACGTCGGCGTGTTGATCTCGAAGCGGCTGACGATGCGCGGCTTCCTGATCCTCGACTATCGCAAGAGCCGCGAGGCCGTGCAGACGCTCGCGGGCTGGCTGCGCGACGGCCGGCTCAAGGCCGAGGAGACGGTGGCGGACGGCCTCGAGAATGCGCCCGACGTGCTGAATCGCCTGTTCGACGGCGACCATCGCGGCAAGCTCGTGCTGCGCGTCGATCCCGACGCGTGACCGGCCCGCCGCGCAGCGTGCGATGCCGTTCGTACGCTCGCGCGGCGAGCCGGTGTCGAACGCGGTGCGTTCGAACAACCGGGCCTTAGTTTCGGACTTGTCCCATATATTGTCCGGACGTCTCTCCCTAAAGTGATTGCCAGCAGACAGGCGGCGTGACCGACGCGTCACGCCGCCTTTTTTCTGGTCACGCCAAGGGAGAAGAAACATGCGAAACGACGCGAAGCGGGCGGCATCGGTGGCGATGCGCAATCGAACGGTGCGGTGCGCCGGTGCCGTGCGAAGGATGGCGATCGGGCTTGGCGTGGCGTTCGCGATGTCGAATGCCGGGGCGGCCGGGCACGCTGCGTCGGGCGGTGACGTGCGCTTCACGGGCGCGCTCGTCGATCTCTACGACGTGACGCTCGACGCGCGGTCGGGCGTGGTGGTCGAAGGGCGCGAGGTAGCGAACGGCGAGGCGGCGGCCACGCTGCGGTTCGATGCGCACGGCCGGCGTTTGCCGGGTGCCCATGTGGCGCTGGTCGGGCCGGACGGTGCGCCGTTCGCACCGGATATCGCTTCGCGTGTGCGTGCAACGTGGCGCGATGCGCACGACGATCGAAGCGTGCCGCTGGTGTCGGGCCGCACGTATCGCGTGGGTCCGTATGGCGGCGTGATGATGCTGGCGGCGGACGAGGAAACGGGCGCCGTGGCGCCCGTCGTGATTCGCATTCGTCATCCGTGACGGCGCGTGCTTGCAGAGGTGCGCGGCACACGGCCGCGCGAGGCGTCATTCGCCCTGTTCGGACCGTGCGTAGATGTCCCAGCTCGCCATGAACAGCGCGGCGACGAGCGGCCCGATCACGAAGCCGGTGATGCCGAACAGCGCCATTCCGCCGAGCGTCGAGATCAGCACGACCCAGTCGGGCATCTTCGTGTCCTTGCCGACGAGGATCGGGCGCAGCAGGTTGTCGACGAGGCCGATCACGCCCACGCAGAACGCGACGAGGATCGCGCATTTCCAGAACGCGCCGATCATCAGGAAGTAGAGCGCCGCGGGCACCCAGACGAGGCTCGCGCCGATCGCGGGCAGCAGCGACAGGAACGCCATCAGCGCGCCCCACAGCACGACGCCTTCGATCCCGAGGATCCAGAAGATCAGGCCGCCGAGCGCGCCCTGCACGAGCGCGACCGCGATGTTGCCCTTCACCGTCGCGCGCACGACCGTCGTGAATTTCGCCAGCAGCAGGTTCTTGTGCTCTTCGTCGAGCGGCAGCGCGCGGCGCACGCGGCGGCCGATCTCGCCGCCGTCGCGCAACAGGAAGAACACCATGTACAGCATCACGCCGAAGCTCACGACGAACTGGAACGTGTTCTGGCCGATGCTGAGTGCCTGCGTTGCCGCAAGCTGGCTGATCTGTGCAGCGCCGTCGGTCAGCTTCTTCTGGATGCCCGGGAGGTTGCCCAACCCGTATTTCTGCAGCAGGTGCTGGATCGACGACGGTAGCGCGTGGATGATGTCCTGGAAGTATTGCGAATAGTTCGGCTGCGCGGTCTTGATTTCCTGGTACACGTACGCGATTTCCTGCACGAGCGTCGCGGCGACGAACACGAGCGGGAGGATCACGATCAGCACGATCAGCGACAGCGTCACGAGCGCGGCCAGGTTGCGCCGCTTGCCGAAGCGTGCGGCGAGCCAGCGCTGCACGGGCTGGAACAGGATCGCGAGAATGGTGCCCCAGAACACGGCTCCGGAAAACGGCGCGAGGATCCAGCAGAGTCCGACGGTGACCGCGGCCAGCAGGAAATAGAAGAATTTTTGGTGGTCGTGTCCGCTTTCCATGGATGACATTCGCGCAGATTGATGCGTGGTTTGATTGAATCTCGTTGCCCCGCGCACGATCGGTTCGCGATCGTCACGGGTTCGCGGCGAAATGCGCTGCGGGGCGGCCCGAAGCGGAGTATGCCCGCAAAGGTGCCGCCATCATAGCCGCTGCGGGAGGCACATGCGAAAACGCCGCGGCCGGGGCCGCGGCGCTGCCGGGAAGCAAACGCGGCGCGACGCCGCGTGCCGCATCGTCAGATATTGAGCTTCGTGACCTTGGTGCCGTTCACCGACAGGTCGCCCATCAGGCCCGCGTTGGTCAGGATCAGCACCTCGACCGGGGCGGTGGCCGTGGTCGTATCGACCGCGCCGTTCGCGCCGACCTTCACGACTGCGACCGATGCGTCGGCGCCTGCGGCCCAGCCTTCGGACCTGCGGAACGAGTCGAGCGCATCCTGCGTCATGAACAGGAACACGATCGCCTTCGACTGCGCGCCGGCCTGCAGGCCGACCGACAGCGACGACGTGTTGTAGTAGCCGACCGTGCTGCCGCCGACGCGCAGCGCGCCGTTGCCCGACTGGCCGCCGACGATGAAGCCGGCCTGCAGCACGTTCGGGAACACGAGCACGCCGCGCGATTTCGCGACGAGTTCACGCGAACCCGGCACCGTCGAATAGAGACGCGACAGCGTCGCGTTGACGCTGGCGTCGATCGACTGGCGCTTCGACGCGCTGGCCGCGGCGCCTTCCGGTTTGTCCGGGGTGGTCGTGCAGCCGGCGAGCGCGAGGCCGCCGAGCAGGACGGCGGCGGCGGCTTTCATGGCAAGGGTCTTCTGCATGGCGTTTCTCCTTCGTTGTCTGATTGAGGACGGTCGGGGCGGGCAGCGGGGCGGCCGGCTCCGTTCAACGGCGGGCGAGGAGCAGGCCCGCAACGAACGCGAGGCCGGCGACGACGCCGGCGGTTTGCCACGGGTTGTCTTGTACGACCTGCGACACGCGTTCGGCCGATTCGCGCAGCCGGGCGGCCGCGCTGCCCGACGCATGGTCGAGCGCGCTGCGCGCTTCATCGAGCCTGGATTGCACGCGCTTGCGCAGCGCGGCGATATCGCCATCGCCATCGTTTTTCAGCAGATCTTCCAGTTCGTCGACCAGCCCGCGCAGATCGTCGGTGACGTCGGCATGCAGGTCGCGGGCGGCCGAGCGCGTCGTGCGTCCCACGCGCCGGCCCGTGCGACGAATGTCGGACAGGCCGCGGTCCAGCTTGTGTTCGATCGAGTCGGTGAGCGCCATGGTGTTGATCCTCCTTCGATTCAAGTTAAATTTGAAGATAAGATGAATCCCAGCAACTGGTGTGATTCACTTGGCCCGATTTTGTTTCGAGACAAATTTTCAATTCGTCGGCAGGATTGCCGCGCTGCCCCGCCGCACGGGGCAGCGCGGCGATTGAAAAAAATTCGCTTTCCGGACGAAGCGGCGTACCGGGTTGCGGTACGCGGTGAAGGTGCGGTAAATATCGCGTCGCCGGGGCCATCAGGTAAATAGTGCCGTTGCAGGCCTTGTGCTGATGCAAATGCACTAGTCGCCGCGTGGTTGACGAGCACGGTTCGTGCCCGGGGCGGCGAACGTGCCGCCGTCGCCAAGCGCGACGTCGATCACGACGGGATCGTGATCCGATGACCGGTACGCGTCGGGTGCGTAATAAGTCGACCGTTGCGCGGACGTTTTGTAATCGGGCACGGGTTGCAGGGCCACCGGTTCGTCGGCGTTGATATGCCAGACGTGCACGGCCTTCACGCGCGCGGCGAGCGCCGGCGTGGCGAGCGCGTGGTCGAGGCTGCCGGCTTCGCCGCGAAATACGTAGCTGTACGCAGCATCGCCGACGAAGCGGGGCACCAGGTTCGCATAGCCGCGCGATTCGAGCGCGCGCAGCGGATCTTCCTTCGCGTAGCTGTTCAGGTCGCCGATCAGGAGTACGCCTTCGGCCGTGGTGCCGGTCGGCGACGTGGCGAGCCAATCGGCGATGCGCGCGGCGGCTCGCGTGCGCGCCGCATTCCAGCAGCCCTGGCCGTCCGACTGGTCACGATCGACGCCGGTCGCGTTCGGGCAGTTCTTCGATTTCAGGTGATTGACCGCGACCGTGAAGGCGCGCGTGCCGCCGATGCGCCGGAATGTCTGCGTGAGCGGCGGGCGGTGCCGGCCGCCGAGTGCGACGGTCGCGGCGCGCCCGGCCGGCTCGACCGTGCGGCTGTCGTACAGCAGTGCGACCGCGATCGCATCGCGGCCGAGCCGCGCGGTGCCGGGATCGACGACGCGCCAGCCGTCGCCGAGCTGCGCGGCGAGACGCCGCACGGCGCTCGCGTTGCCGTAGCCGTTATTCGCGATTTCCATCAGCCCGATCACGTCGGCACGCAGCGCGTGCAACGCCGCGACGATCTTCGCCTCCTGTCGCGCGAACGCGGCGGGCGTTTTCGCACCGCGATTGGCCGGGGCATCGAATCCGCCACCATTCCCGTCGCCGTTGAAATAGTTGAATACGTTGAACGACACGATGCGCACGTCGGCATCGGGATGCCGGACCGGCGCATCGGTACGCGGGTTCGCGGCGGCATCGAATACCGGCGCCGCGCCGGCAACCGGTTGCAGCCGCCACGTGCCGTAACGCAGTTCGATCACGCCTTCGATGCCGCGAACCGTATAGCCCGCGCGCAGCGTGTTGGCGGCACTCAGCGCGGGCGGCGGATAGCGCACGGTCGCGGGGTCGCGGCGGTTCGAGCCGTCGTCGAGCACGATGCGGTTGCGTGCGTTCGCATGCGTGATCGCGGCGGCCTCGGCCGGCGGCGCGACGTGGGTCGGGATGCGCAGCCGGCCGTTGCTGAGGACGACGCTGCCGTAGCGGCCGAGTTCGTGGGTATCGCTGACCGTCAGGGTTTGCGGCAGGCGCACCCGCATGCCTTCAAGCGCGCTCAGCACGGATGGCGTGGCGACCGGCAGCGTGAGCGTTGCAGGCGTGACTGTCTGCCCGCGTGCGCAGACGGTCACGCCGCCCGACAGCGTGAATTGCGTCCGACCGTATTGCTCGTCGACCCGGCCCGTGAGATGCACGAGATCGCCGGCCTTCGCGCGTGCGTTCGGCGCATACACGAACACGCCTTCCGGGATGCCCGGTCGGTGCCGCCGCTGTGCGTCGGCCTGCTGGACGAAGAAGCCGCCGAGGCCGTCGGCACCGCCGAACGCCGCCGTGACGACCGCTTCGATCGAGGTGGTTTGACCGGCCAGCGGCGACGGGCCGCCGGCGCTGCGGAGTTCGGCAATCGGCGTGGTTGCGCCGCCGCAGCCGGCGCTGACCGGCGGCGCGGCCGCGGCCGGCCGGGCAGCGAGGGCGGCGAGGGCGGCGAGGGTCGCCAGGGCGATGAACGGTGCAACGGCAAGCGGGCCAAGCAGGCGTGACATGGGACGGTCCACAGGAAGAAAATCCGACGGTTCGGGAAGACATCTTGACGGCAAAATGTCAGGAAGCGGCCGAATTGGCCGTCCGGCCAGTGCCGATTGGCCGACGATGCAAGCCGCACGGCGGCTGCTACGCTTTTGCATCGGTCGGCGCATCCCGATCGCAGCGACCGCTGCCGCGCCCCGTTCCCACAGGAGAAGCCCATGTCTTACATGCTGTTGATTGTCGAGCCGACCGACCAGCGCGCCGAACGCACACTCGACGAAGGTCAGGCGCTGTACGCGCGGATGGTCGATTTCGCCGAGACGCTCAAGGCGCGCGGCGTGCTGCGCGGCGTCGAGTCGCTGGAGCGTTCCGAACGCGGTACGCGCGTGCAGGTGCGCGACGGCGAGACGCGCCTGCTCGACGGCCCGTTCGCGGAGGCGAAGGAGATGGTCGGCGGCTTCTTCATCGTCGACGTCGATACGCGCGAGGAAGCGATCGAGATCGCGCGCCAGTGTCCGGCCGCGCAATGGTGCACGGTCGAGGTGCGCGCGGTCGGCCCGTGCTTTCTGTGAAGGCCGCGACTCGGTATTTACCCTGATGTGTCGCGGAATATGTCGATCCGGTTGTCTTCCGGACGTCGTCCGGATAAGGCGCCGACGAATGGGCGCCGCCTTTCAACGACGACAAGGAGTGAACGATGCGATTCATGATCATGATCCGGGCGAACGCCGTCAGCGAGTCCGACGCGTTGCCGGACAACCGGCTGGTCGAGGCCATGACCGTCTATCACGAGGAACTGGCCAGGGCCGGCGTGCTGCTCGACGCGAACGGGCTGCGCCCGAGCGCGAACGGCTGGCGGGTGCGCTACTCGGGCGGCAAGGGCACCGTGGTCGACGGCCCGTTCGCCGAAACGAAGGAACTGATTGCCGGCTATACGCTGATCCAGGTGCGTTCGCGCGACGAAGCGCTCGAATGGACGCGCCGGTTCCCCGCGCCGTTCGGCGCCGAGATGGATTGCGAGATCGAGGTGCGGCCGCTGTTCGAGCTTGACGACCTCACGCCGAGCGACGCGGTCGAGCGCTTCCGCGAGCTCCACGTCGGCCGTGCCGGCGCCTGATTGATTGCCCACCTGAATCCAACTTCACGGGGAGCACCCGACATGCACAAGATGGTCTTCATCAACCTGCCCGTGGCCGACCTGCCGCGCTCGAAGGCGTTCTACCAGGCGCTCGGCTTCGAAGTCGTGCCGGCCTATACCAACGACCAGGCCGCCTGCATCAAGATCAGCGACACGATCTTCGCGATGCTGCTCGTGCGTCCGTTTTTCCAGACGTTCACCGGTAAAACCATCATCGATCCGGCAACGCAGGTGCAGGTCCTGTCGTGCCTGTCGTGCGAAAGCCGCGCCGAAGTCGACGCGATCGTCGCAAAGGCGCTGGCGGCCGGCGGATCCGCGCCGCAAGCGCCGCGCGAGTACCCGAACATGTACGGCCACGGGTTCGACGATCCGGACGGCCATGCCTGGGAGCTGATGGCCATGCCGCTGGACGCGTCCGCCGAGGGGCAGGCGCCGTGACGCGTGACGCGACTCACCGTGCGATTGAAGCGGTCTGGCGGATCGAGGCGCCCAAGATCATCGCGCGCGCCGCGCGCGTGGTGCGCGACGTCGGCGTGGCCGAGGAACTGGCGCAGGACACGCTCGTCGCGGCGCTCGAGCACTGGCCCGTCGACGGCGTGCCCGACAACCCGGCCGCATGGCTGATGACGGCCGTGAAGCGTCGCGCACTCGATCGTGTCCGTCAGGAGTCGCTCCACGCGGCGAAGCGCGACCAACTCGGCCACGAGATGGACGCGCTCGAAGCGCATGTCGTCCCCGACATCGCGGAGGCGTTCGTCGACGCGAGCGACGACATCGGCGACGACCTGCTGCGGTTGATCTTCACGTCGTGCCACCCGGTGCTGTCGACCGATGCGCGCGTCGCGCTCACGCTGCGGCTGCTCGGCGGGCTGACGACGGGCGAGATCGCGCGCGCGTTCCTGACGCCCGAGCCGACGATCGCGCAGCGGATCGTGCGCGCCAAGCGCACGCTCGCGGCGGCCCACGTGCCGTTCGAGGTGCCGGCTGCCGATGCGCGGCCCGCGCGGCTCGCGTCGGTGCTCGAAGTGATCTATCTCGTGTTCAACGAAGGCCATGCGGCGACCTCGGGCGACGACTGGACGCGCCCGGCGCTGTGCGACGAGGCGTTGCGGCTCGGCCGCGTGCTGGCCGGGCTCGCGCCGGACGAGAGCGAGGTGCTCGGGCTCGTCGCGCTGATGGAGCTGCAGGCGTCGCGCATGCATGCGCGCACCGACGCGCAGGGCCGGCCCGTGCTGCTGCTCGACCAGGATCGCAGCCGCTGGGATCCGCTGCTGATCCGGCGCGGCCTCGCGGCGCTCGACCGCGCGACGAAGCTCGGCGGCGTACGCGGGCCGTATGCGCTGCAGGCCGCGCTGGCGGCCTGCCACGCGCGCGCGCGGCAGGCGTCGGATACGGACTGGGCGCAGATCGTCGCGCTGTATGACGCGCTTGCCGAAGTCGCACCGTCGCCCGTCGTCGAGCTGAATCGCGCGGTGGCCGTGGGGATGGCGTTCGGGCCCGCGGCGGCGCTCGAACTCGTCGACGCGCTGCGCGACGATCCCGCGCTCGCGCGCTATCACTGGCTGCCGAGCGTGCGCGGCGACCTGCTGGCGAAGCTCGGCCGCGCCGACGAGGCGAAGGCCGAATTCCGCCGCGCGGCGGAACTGACGCGCAACGAGCGCGAACGCGAATTGCTGCTCAGGCGCGCGACGGACGCGTGACCCACGCAGCACTCCGCACCCTGAGCCCTGAGCCCTGAGCCCTGAGCCCTGAGCCCTGAGCCCTGAGCCCTGAGCCCTGAGCCCCGAGCCCCGAGCCCCGAGCCCCGAGCCCCGAGCGCGCCCGGCAGCGGGCCCCGCCAAGCACTATCGCCCGGATTGAAAAAGCCTATTGGGGGATGCGAACGCGAACGCCTAGATTGAAGAGCACGATGCGCGCGCCCCGGCACACGCATCGTTCCCCACATACCTGATCGGCCCGGCTTCGCATGCGGCCGCGCCGACTCGAACGGAGGCGCAAATGGCTCAGCTCAAGGGCAGCAAAACCGAAGAGAACCTGAAGGCCGCATTCGCGGGCGAATCGCAGGCGAACCGGCGCTATCTGTATTTCGCTTCGAAGGCTGACGTCGAAGGCCAGAACGACGTCGCTGCGCTGTTCCGCTCGACCGCCGAAGGCGAAACCGGCCATGCGCACGGCCATCTCGAATACCTGGAAGCCGTCGGCGATCCGGCAACGGGCTTGCCGTTCGGTTCATCGCGGCAGAATCTCGAATCGGCGATCGCCGGCGAAACGCACGAGTACACCGACATGTATCCCGGCATGGCGAAGACGGCGCGCGACGAGGGCTTCGACGAAATCGCGAACTGGTTCGAGACGCTCGCGAAGGCTGAGCGCAGCCACGCGAACCGCTACACGAAGGCGCTGGACAGTCTCGTCGACTGACGGGCCGCCCGCGGGCCGCACGGCAGGCCGTGCGACCGGCAAGCGGCCGGCTGTTCGTTCATCGCTGCCCGCATCGTGCGGGCGGCGCTGGCGCGCATGCGCGCCACGCTGGAGCGCCCCATGCCCCACAAGGAAGGCAGTCTCGAAGCCCCGACCCGGCATCCGCTCGACTGGCAGTCCGATGCGTTCTACGACCAGGCCGCGATCGATGCTGAAATGACGCGCGTGTTCGACATCTGCGCCGGATGCCGGCGCTGTGTGTCGTTGTGCGGCGCGTTTCCGACGCTGTTCGATCTGGTCGACGACACGCCGATGGGCGATATCGAGGAGGTGCCGAAGGAAGCGTTCGGCAAGGTCGTCGACCAGTGCTACCTGTGCGACCTCTGCTACATGACGAAATGCCCGTACGTGCCGCCGCATGCATGGAACGTCGACTTCCCGCACCTGATGCTGCGCGGCAAGGCCGCGCGCTACCAGCGTGGCGAAGCGACGCTGCGCGACAAGGTGCTGTCGAACACCGACGCGCTTGGCCACTTCGCCGGCATACCGATCGTCACGCAGGCGGTGAACGCGGTGAACCGCACGCCGCCCGCGCGCCACGCGCTCGAGGCGACACTCGGTGTCGATCGCCATGCGTGGCTGCCGGAATTCGCGCCGCGCAAGTTCCGGCGCACGGCGAGGCCCTCGGACGGCTTGCCGGTGCGCGACGGCGAACGCACGCCCGGCAAGGTCGCGATCTACGCGACCTGCTACGTGAATTTCAACGAGCCCGGCATCGGCCACGACCTGCTCGCGATCCTCGCGCACAATGACATCCCGTACGAACTCGTCACGCGCGAAGCCTGCTGCGGGATGCCGCTGCTCGAGCAGGGCAATCTCGCCGGCGTGGCCGCGAAGAAGGACGTGAACCTGCCCGTGCTCGAACGCTACGCGCGCGAAGGCTATGCGCTGATCGGCGCGATCCCGAGCTGCGTGCTGATGTACAAGAGCGAGCTGCCGCTGATGTTCCCCGGCGACGAAGCAGTGCGCGCGGTGGCCGAAGCATTCTGGGATCCGTTCGAATACGTGATCGCTCGGCATCGCGACGGACTGCTGAAGACCGATTTCAAGACGGGCCTCGGCACCGTTTCGTATCACGTGCCGTGCCATGCGCGCGTGCAGAACATCGGCCGCAAGACGGCCGACGCGCTGTCGCTCGTGCCCGATACGCGCGTGAATGTCGTCGAGCGCTGCTCGGGCCACGCGGGCACGTTCGGCGTGAAGAAGGAATTTCACGCGGACGCGATGCGGATCGGCGGGCCCGTGTTCAAGGCGATGGCCGAACCGCAGCCGGATTTCGTGTCGTCGGACTGCGCGCTGGCCGGCCATCACATCGTGCAGGGCATCGACGACAAGGGGTTGCCATCCGCGCCGCTCGCCCATCCGCTCACGCTGCTGCGCCGCGCGTACGGCATCTGAGCCGCCGCCGGCCGACCCACGAGGCTCTCCCATGACGTTGACCCGCGATTCCCTGCTGACGCTCGAAGCGTACGCGAAGATCCGCAAGGCCGAACACGCGCGGCTCGTCGCGTACAAGCGCCGCCGCGCGGTGGCGCTCGGCAATCACCTGCGCTTGCTGTTCGAGGACGAGACGACGATCCGCTATCAGATCCAGGAGATGCTGCACATCGAGAAGATCTTCGACCAGGCCGGCATCGAAGGCGAGCTGGAAGCGTATCTGCCGCTCGTGCCCGACGGCACGAACCTGAAGGCGACGATGCAGATCGAGTACGAGCACGAGCTCGAACGGCGCGCGGCGCTCGCGCGGCTGATCGGCATCGAGGATCGCGTGTACCTGCAGGTCGACGGGCATGCGAGCGTCTACGCGATCGCCGACGAGGATCTCGAGCGCGACAACGCCGAGAAGACGTCGGCCGTGCACTTCCTGCGCTTCGAGCTCGGCGCGCCGATGCGCGCGGCGCTCAAGGGCGGGGCGGCGCTGTCGATCGGCTGCGATCACCCGGCCTACACGATGCCGGCGCAGCGCGTGGATGCGGACGTGACCGCCTCGCTCGCCGGCGATCTGCGCTGACGCGTCCGCTGCACGTCCGGCACGTCCTGCCCACCGGTCTCCTTTTTCCGTTCCGACCCGAAACGGGATGTCCGCCGCCGATGCGGCGCGATTGCTCGCCTGCCGCCGTGAAGATGTAACAGACGTCACGAGTTTGCGCGTGGCGAAAAATGTGCATCGTGCGTCACCGTGCTTTCATCACTCGCAGAGAAACAATAAAAATATTGTGCACGGAGATAATTTAAATCAACCGAATTCGAATGATTTACCGATTCGTGAATATCTTGTTACGCTTTTTTCCCTGATTTACCGATGTCGGGAAGCAATGCGCGGGATTGTTTCCGACAGGGAGCGGAGTGGCCCGAAAATGCCCATGAAAAGGTACTCTTCATGCGCTTCGGAGCCCCGCCAGGCGGGCCTTTGCAGCTGCGGGCATAAAGATCCCGCAAAAAAATTCAAGCGTAAATACATTGCGCACCCATGGCGGGTTGTTTCAGTGCGTAACATTAAGTCATTGTCATATTGAGATAAACCCTAGGGATGGTATGCTTCGTGCACAAAAATTCCCACATTGGAGTGAGACCGTGATTTGTGCGTCATTGCCGGGAATGGCGGCACCGTGAAAGTGCGGTGCCGCGCCGGCATGCACAACGTCGGATAACCATAATGTGCAACCTGGCCGCCCCGCGACGCGATGTGTCGCGACGGCGCCGCCAATCGCAGCCCCGGCCTGGCTGCGTGGAGAGATCTACTATGTTCTTCGATGAGCTTAACGATGAAGAGTGGTTTCGTCTTTCAACGCTGATCGCCGATGAACCCATCCGGCTGAACCGTCGTGGGCGTCCACGAGCCGAACCGCGCGTCGTTGCCAACGCGGTGCTCTGGATCCTGACGACCGGTGAAGCCTGGTCGAAGCTGCCCGGTCGCTATCCGTCCGGGCCGACGTGCCGTCGCCGTTACGAGGAATGGCTGGCGTCCGGCACGCTGCTGCAGATGATCGACGTGCTGACCCAGTTCAGCGGGCGCACGTTCGCGTATATCCCGCCGCCGCCGGCGCCGGTCGTGTCCGCGCGTCGTGCCGAGCCTGCGCCCGACAACGATCGCTTGCGCGGCGTGTTCTGGCAGAACCCCGAATCGTGGCAATTGCCGGTCGCTCAGGCAAACGTTTGGCAGGGCGAGGGCGCGTCGCTGAGCGCGATGCCGGTCGATGAAGTGGTCGATCCGTCAGCCGTGTCGTTCGCGGTGCCCGGGGCGCCGTCGAGAGAGCTGCGCCCTGCGCGTGCGTCGTCGGCGAGCTTCGCCGCGGCCGAACCGCAAGTCGACGAATATCGCGGCTATACGATCTACGGCATTGCGCAGCCGGTGCAGAACCTGATGTATCGCGCGTGGGCCGAGATTTCGCAGCAAGACCGGCGCGTCGAGCGCTCGGGCCTGATCGGCCCGCGTTTCACCGATGCCGAGGAAGCCGAGCAGTTCGCGCTCGACTGGGCGCGCCAGTGGATCGATCGCCATGGCGCGAGCGACGAACCGGCGCGCGAGCCGCAAGGCGAGGTGCTGGCCGGCCTGTCCGCGCTCGCGCGTGCGGAGTCCGACATCAAGCGCTTCATCGCCGAGCGTCGCGCGACCACGCTGTCCGAAAGCCGCAACGATCCGGTACAGCCGGAGCGCCGCGAGTACGTGTACCGCGTCGGCTGATCGCCGTACCGCCGAAACGCGCGGGCCGTCGTGTGCCACGACGCCCGCGCGGAAGCCCCGTCTTCCCATGCTTGCCTTGCTGGGGCGCCGCCGTCGAAGCGGCGCCCCACGTGCACGTGCGTTACTGCCGGCCGTAGGTATCGTCGAAGCGGACGATGTCGTCCTCGCCGAGATACGCACCCGACTGCACTTCGATCAGCTCGAGCGGCATCTTGCCGGGGTTCTCCAGTCGGTGCGACACGCCGAGCGGGATGTACGTCGATTCGTTTTCGGACAGCAGGAACGTTTCGTCGCCGCGCGTGATGCGTGCGGTGCCGCAGACGACGATCCAGTGTTCGGCACGGTGGTGGTGCATCTGCAGCGACAGGCGTGCGCCCGGCTTCACGACGATGCGTTTCACCTGGAAGCGTTCGCCCATGTCGACCGAGTCGTAGTGGCCCCACGGGCGATGCACCTTGCGGTGATCGGTCGCTTCCGCGCCGCGTTGCGCCTTGATGTGCCCGACGATTTTCTTCACGTCCTGCACGCGCGACTTGTCCGCGACGAGCACGGCGTCGGGCGTTTCGACGACGACGAGGTTCTGCGTGCCGACGCAGGCGACCAGGCGGCTTTCCGAATGCGCGAACGTCGATTCCGCGCCTTCGAACAGCACGTGGCCGCGGCCGACGTTCTCGGCCTCGTCCTTCGGCGAGATCTGCCAGATCGCGTCCCACGAGCCGACGTCCGACCAGCCGGCGTCGAGCGGCACGACGACGCTTTCGCACAGTTGCGGCAGGCCGGCGAGCGGCTCCATCACCGCGTAGTCGATCGAGTTCGATGGCGACGCGGCGAATGCGTCGCGATCGATGCGGAAGAAATCGCCATCGGCCTTGCCCTGGGCGAAGGCCTGTTCGCAGGCCGCATGGATCGCCGGTTCGAGCTGGCGGATCGCCTTCAGCCAGACCGATGCGCGTACGATGAAGATGCCGCTGTTCCACCAGTATTCGCCTGATGCGACGTACTGCTGAGCGAGTTCGAGATGCGGTTTCTCGACGAAACGGTCGAGGCGGCGCACGTCGAGGCTGCCCGTGGCGGCGTCGCCGAGCGGCGCGCCGACGCGGATATAGCCGTAGCCGGTTTCCGCGTGCTTGGGCACGATGCCCAGCGTCGCGATCTTGCCTTGCGCCGCGCAGTGCACGCCGGCCGCGACGGCCGCGTGGAAGCGCGGCAGGTCGGCGACCGCGTGGTCGGCCGGCATTACGGTCATCACTGCATCGTTGCCGCCGGCGACCAGCCGCAACGCGGCGAGCGTCAGCGCGGGCGCGGTGTCGCGGCCGACCGGCTCGAGCATGATCGACGCCGATTTGCCGGTCAGGCGCAGCTGTTCGGCGGTGGTGAAGCGGTGATCCTCGCCGCATACGATCAGCACGTCGTCGTTCAGCGGATGGTCGGCCGCCAGGCCGTCGAGGCGCAGCGCGGTCGACTGCAGCAGCGAATGTTCGCCGAGCAGGCCGATCAGCTGTTTCGGAAAACGTTCGCGCGACATCGGCCACAGGCGCGTGCCGGACCCGCCGGCGAGAATCACCGGTTGCACGGCGACGCGCGTGCCGGCGGCGGGGGCGGCGGAAGAAGAGTGGCGCGTTTCGGCAGCCACGGCCGGAGCATTCATGAGGACACTCTCCACGGTTGAAGTCAGTGCCTGTCGTTGTAGCACGAAGTAAATCGACAATAAAACCGGACCCATTGCCGGATATTCGCCATGAATTCATCCGGAAGGATTTCTCGCGCTGGCATCCGATGCAATTAAAAAAATAAAAAATAAATCCTTTTATCGGCTGGCCTTGACCGCCAGCAAAGGGTGAGCGGAAATCGTAAAGCTTCCGAAAAATTCCCGGCCCGCGAGCGCTTCGGGAAAACATGCCGATTTAATTCAAAAACTTCCCGGAAATAATTTCCGATTATTTTTCGAAATACTTGTACGCTTGAGGCGAAAATTTCTTACCGCTTCAATAACGACATGCAACGTTTGAATCGAATGTGCGGCACCGGTCGCGCAAGGAGCAGTTCGGCAAACGCCTGTTCAAAGAGGAAGCAGACATGTTGAGCGTGCTGGCGAGAGTCATCGATATCGCGATGGTCGTGACGGGGGCGTTGATCGCCGCCGCGCTGCACGGCGGCAGCATCTGGCTCAACGACCTGCAGCGCACGATGATGCTGTTCGATTGCCTGCTCGTCGTCGTGTGTTTTCCCGCGTTCGGCATTTACCAGTCCTGGCGCGGCAAGCGTCTCGTCGGGCTGGTGGGGCGGGTGGCGTTCGCGTGGCTCGTGGTCGAACTCGCGGGCATCCTGTTGAGCTTCAGCTTTCATCAGTCGGGCGACCTGTCGCGGCTGTGGCTGGGTTACTGGGCGCTCGCGACGATGACGCTGCTCGCCGGCTCGAAGTCCTGCGTGCATGTCGTGCTGCGGCAACTGCGCCGCGGCGGCTACAACCTGAAGGCGGTCGCGATCGTCGGCGGCACGCCGGCGGCGCGGCGGCTGATCGCGCAGATGCGGGCGCGGCCGGAAGCCGGTTTCAACCCGGTGTGCGTCTACGACGAAAGCGAAGCGCCGGGCGAAGTCGCGCTCGACGACGTGCGCATCGAACGGCAGTTCGAATCGCTGGTGTGGCTGGTGCGCAGCCGCGCGATCAGCGAGCTGTGGCTCACGCTGCCGATCACGGAGGAACGCCGGATTCACCATATCGTGACGGTGTTCCGCCACGACTTCGTGAATATCCGCTTCATCCCGGACGTGCGCACGCTGTCGTTCTTCAACCAGGAAGTGGTCGAGGTGCTCGGCGTGCCGGCGATCAACCTCGCGGCATCGCCGATCACCGACGTGCGGATCCTGCCGAAGTTCGTGTTCGACCGGCTGTTCGCGCTGGCGGCGCTCACGGCGCTCGCGCCGGTGATGCTGCTGATCGCCGGCCTGATCAAGCTGACGTCGCGCGGGCCGGTGTTTTTCCGCCAGAAGCGCAAGGGCATCGACGGGCACGAGTTCGAGATCTACAAGTTCCGCTCGATGAAGGTGCACCAGGAAGCGGCGGGCCAGGTCACGCAGGCGAAGAAGAACGATTCGCGCGTGACGCCGGTCGGCCGGTTCCTGCGCCGCACGAGCCTCGACGAGTTGCCGCAGTTCATCAACGTGCTGAAGGGCGAGATGTCGGTCGTCGGCCCGCGTCCGCATGCGCTCGCGCACGACGACATCTACAAGGATCTGGTCAAGGGCTACATGTTCCGCTACCGGATCAAGCCGGGCATCACCGGGTGGGCGCAGATCAACGGCTTTCGCGGCGAGACCGACCAGATCGAGAAGATGATGGGACGCGTGAAGCTCGATCTGTACTACATGCAGAACTGGTCGTTCTGGCTCGACATCAAGATCGTCGTGCTGACGCTCTGGAAAGGCTTCACCGGCAGCAACGCGTACTGAGTACCGGGTACCGAGGTCGCGCCGCGCAGGCATTCCGGTTTTACGAATTTCGAATCATTGGTCAAGAGGTCCGACACATCATGAATCTGACTATCATCGGCAGCGGTTACGTAGGTCTTGTCACCGGCGCCTGTCTCGCCGACATCGGGCACGACGTGTTCTGTCTGGACGTCGACCAGGCAAAGATCGACATCCTGAACAACGGCGGCGTGCCGATCCACGAGCCGGGCCTCAAGGAAGTGATCGCGCGCAATCGCGCGGCCGGCCGCCTGCGTTTCTCGACCGATATCGAGGCCGCGGTCGCGCACGGCGACGTGCAGTTCATCGCGGTCGGCACGCCGCCCGACGAGGACGGTTCGGCCGACCTGCAATACGTGCTCGCGGCCGCCCGCAACATCGGCCGCACCATGACGGGCTTCAAGGTGATCGTCGACAAGTCGACGGTGCCGGTCGGCACGGCCGAACGCGTGCGCGCGGCGGTGGCGGAAGAACTCGCGAAGCGCGGCGGCGACCAGATGTTCTCGGTCGTGTCGAACCCGGAATTCCTGAAGGAAGGCGCGGCGGTCGACGATTTCACGCGGCCGGACCGCATCGTGATCGGTTGCGACGACGACGTGCCGGGCGAGCGCGCCCGCGAGCTGATGAAGAAGCTCTACGCGCCGTTCAACCGCAACCACGAACGCACGCTGTATATGGACGTGCGCTCGGCCGAGTTCACGAAATACGCGGCGAACGCGATGCTCGCGACCCGCATCTCGTTCATGAACGAGCTGGCGAACCTCGCCGACCGCTTCGGCGCGGACATCGAGGCCGTGCGCCGCGGGATCGGCTCCGATCCGCGCATCGGCTATCACTTCCTGTATGCCGGCTGCGGCTACGGCGGCTCGTGTTTTCCGAAGGACGTCGAGGCGCTGATCCGCACGGCCGACGAGCACGGTCAGGCACTGCAGATCCTGAAGGCGGTGTCGTCGGTCAACGCCACGCAAAAGCGCGTGCTCGCCGAGAAGATCGTCGCGCGTTTCGGCGAGGACCTGACCGGCCGCACGTTCGCGATCTGGGGCCTCGCGTTCAAGCCGAACACCGACGACATGCGCGAGGCGCCGAGCCGCGAGCTGATCGCCGAGCTGCTGTCGCGCGGCGCGCGCATCGCCGCGTACGACCCGGTCGCGCAGCAGGAAGCGCGCCGCGTGATCGCGCTCGATCTCGCCGATCACCCGAGCTGGCTCGAGCGCCTGACGTTCGTCGACGACGAGGCGCAGGCCGCACGCGATGCCGACGCGCTCGTGATCGTCACCGAATGGAAGATCTTCAAGAGCCCCGACTTCGTTGCGCTCGGCCGCCTGTGGAAAGCGCCGGTGATCTTCGACGGCCGCAACCTGTACGAGCCGGAGACGATGAGCGAGCTGGGCATCGAGTACCACCCGATCGGCCGGCCGGGCTCGCGCCAGGCCGTCGCCGCCCGTGTGCCGGGCACCGCGCCCGCAAGCGCGTAACCCGTTTCCCGTCACTCGTTACGAGACGCCATGTTCCGGAACATCCTGATCGTCTGCCACGCGAACGTCTGCCGCAGCCCGGCGGCGGAAATGCTGTTCAAGTCGCACGCCGCGTCGCGCGGCGGCCCGCGCCCGACGTTCCACTCGGCCGGCGTGCATGCGAACGACGGCGACGGCATCGATCCGGTGATGCGTCAACTGCTCG
The DNA here is from genome assembly GCF_020420125.1 of Burkholderia sp. AU30280. Classification (NCBI taxonomy): domain Bacteria; kingdom Pseudomonadati; phylum Pseudomonadota; class Betaproteobacteria; order Burkholderiales; family Burkholderiaceae; genus Burkholderia; species Burkholderia sp. AU30280. Next base: position 702,581 of record NZ_JAIZRY010000001.1, on the reverse strand, counting down.
CCGAGCACGGCGTCGATGCGACGACCCATCGCTCGCGGCGTCTGTCGCGCCGGATCGTGCGCGACGCCGACCTGATTCTCGTCAGCGAGCGCGGACAGATTGCGGCCGTCGAGTCGGTCGATCCGTTCGCGCGCGGCAAGGTCCACCTGCTTGGCAAGTGGGAAGGCGCCGAGATCGCCGATCCGCACGGCGGCCCCGAGGCCGATTACCGCGAAAGCTACTCACTGATCGAACGCCTGGTTCAAGGATGGCTACAGAAACTATGCTGAAACGCCCGATGCGCCCGGTGGCGCTTGCCGTCGCGCTGGCGACTTTCCTGTCGGCCTGTGCAACCGCGCCCGGCAACTACCTCGACTCGTCGAACCTGAAGGATGAAGGCCGGCAGCAAGCGGCCGAAACCTATCCGGTTCATTACATCGACGCCCAAGTGGTGATGGACCAGCTGCAGAAAGCGCAGGTCGACCATCCGCTGCCGCCCGGACGTTTTACCGATCCGTCGGAGTACGTGTACCGCGTCGGCCCGCAGGACATCCTCGGCGTCACCGTGTGGGACCACCCCGAGCTGACGACGCCGCAGGGGCAGTCGTTCTCGAGCGGCGGCAACACGACGCAGTCGGTCGCGGGCGCGCTGCAGCAGCCGTATACGACCGCGCTGCCGGGCCAGGCCGACCCGTACGGCCAGACGGTCGCCGCCGACGGCACGATCTTCTTCCCGTTCGTCGGCCGCATCAAGGTGGCCGGCAAGACGGTCGCGCAGATCCGCGAGCAGATGGCCACCTCGCTGTCGCGCTACGTGAAGAATCCGCAGCTCGACGTGCGCGTGCTGTCGTTCCGCAGCCAGAAGGTGCAGGTGACGGGCGAGGTGAAGCAGCCGGGCCCGCTCGCGGTGAGCGACGTGCCGCTGACGCTCGTCGACGCGATCTCGCGCTCGGGCGGCTCGACCAGCGAGGCCGACCTGCAGCGCGTGCGGCTGACGCGCGACGGCAAGCTCTACACGCTCGACGCGAACGGCGTGCTCGATCGCGGCGAGGTGAAGCAGAACGTGATGCTGCAGCCGGGCGACATCGTCAACGTGCCGGACCGCAGCGACAGCCGCGTGTTCATCATGGGCGAGGTCAAGACGCCGGTCACGGTGCCGATGCTCAAGGGCAAGCTGACGATCGCCGACGCGCTGACCGCGGGCGGCGGCATCCTCGATACCGACGCGAACCCGCGCAAGATCTACGTGATGCGCGGCATGCGCGACAACCCGACGAAGCCTGAAGTGTTCCGTCTCGACATGACGCAGCCGGATGCGCTGATGTTGTCGAGCCGCTTCCCGCTTCAACCGCTCGACGTCGTCTACGTCAGCACGGCCGGCTCGGTGCAGTTCAACCGTGTGTTGCAGCAGGTGCTGCCGACGATCCAGACGATCTTCTACATGCGGCAGATCACGCGCTGATAGCCCGCCGGGGCGGCGTCTCCGCCCCGGCACCACTCAAGCGGGAACGAATGGTGAACACGCAAGCGAAACACTCCTACGCGGATCTGTCCGCGAAAACCGAGGAAGAGGACGTCGTCCTTGGCCAGCTGCTCCAGGTGATCATGGACGACATCTGGCTGCTGCTCGGCATCGCGGTCACGGTCGTCGCGCTCGCCGGCCTGTACTGCTACATCGCGAAGCCGGTCTACCAGGCCGACGTGCACGTGCGGGTCGAGAGCAACGACAACACGTCGCAGGCGCTCACGCAGACGCAGACCGGCGCGACGATCAACACCGGTCCGCAGCAGGCGCAGACCGATGCGGAAATCGAGATCATCAAGAGCCGCGGCGTGGTCGCGCCGGTGGTCGAGCAGTTCAAGCTGAACTTCTCGGTCGCGCCCAAGACGCTGCCCGTGATCGGCAGCCTCGCCGCGCGCATCGCGACGCCGGGCACGCCGGCCCGGCCGTGGCTCGGCTTGAAATCGTATGCGTGGGGCGGCGAAATCGCCGACGTCGATTCGATCAACGTCGTGCCCGCGCTCGAAGGCAAGAAGCTGACGCTGACGGCCGGCCCGAACGGCACCTATTCGCTCGTCGACCAGAACGGCGTGCGGTTGCTGTCGGGCCATGTCGGCGAATCGGCGCAGGGCGGCGGCGTGACCCTGCTCGTGTCGAAGCTCGTCGCGCGCCCCGGCACGCAGTTCACGGTGGTGCGCTTCAACGATCTCGACGCGATCAGCGGCTTCCAGGCCGGCATCCAGGTGACCGAGCAGGGCAAGCAGACGGGCGTCGTGCAGATCTCGCTCGAAGGCAAGGATCCGGACCAGACCGCCGCGATCGCGAACGCGCTCGCGCAGTCGTACCTGAACCAGCACGTGGTCGCGAAGCAGGCCGAGGCGACCAAGATGCTCGACTTCCTGAAGGGCGAGGAGCCGCGCCTGAAGGCCGACCTCGAACGCGCGGAAGCCGCGCTGACGCAGTACCAGCGCACGTCGGGCTCGATCAACGCGAGCGACGAGGCGAAGGTCTACCTCGAGGGCAGCGTGCAGTACGAGCAGCAGATCGCCGCGCAGCGCCTGCAGCTCGCGTCGCTCGCGCAGCGCTTCACCGATTCGCACCCGATGGTGATCGCCGCGAAGCAGCAGCTCGCGGAGTTGCAGGGCGAGAAGGACAAGTTCAGCAACCGCTTCCGCAGCCTGCCGGCCACCGAAGTGAAGGCCGTCCAGCTGCAGCGTGACGCGAAGGTTGCCGAGGACATCTACGTGCTGCTGCTGAACCGCGTGCAGGAGCTGTCGGTGCAGCGGGCCGGCACGGGCGGCAACATCCACCTCGTCGATTCCGCGCTGCGTCCGGGCGATCCGGTCAAGCCGAAGAAGGTGCTGATCCTGTCGGCCGCGGTGTTTCTCGGGCTGATCCTCGGCACGGGCGTCGTGTTCCTGCGCCGCAACCTGTTCCAGGGCATCGAGGATCCCGACCGCATCGAGCGCGCGTTCAACCTGCCGCTGTACGGGCTGGTGCCGCAAAGCGCCGAGCAGGCGAAGCTCGATGCACAGGCCGAGAAGGGCGGCAGCCGCGCGCGGCCGATCCTCGCGAACCTGCGTCCGAAGGATCTCAGCGTCGAGAGCCTGCGCAGCCTGCGCACCGCGATGCAGTTCGCGATGATGGACGCGAAGAACCGCGTGATCGTGCTGACGGGCCCGACGCCCGGCATCGGCAAGAGCTTCCTGACGGTCAACCTCGCGGTGCTGCTCGCGCATTCGGGCAAGCGCGTGCTGCTGATCGACGCGGACATGCGTCGCGGCCTGCTCGACCGCTACTTCGGCCTCACGTCGCAGCCGGGCCTGTCCGAGCTGCTGAGCGACCAGTCGGCGCTCGAGGAAGCCGTGCGCGAGACGCCGGTGCAGGGCCTGTCGTTCATCTCGGCCGGCACGCGTCCGCCGAACCCGTCGGAGCTGCTGATGTCGACGCGCCTGCCGCAATACCTCGAAGGGCTCGGCAAGCGCTACGACGTGATCCTGATCGATTCGCCGCCGGTGCTCGCGGTGACCGACGCGACCATCATCGGCCGCATGGCCGGCTCGACGTTCCTCGTGCTGCGCTCGGGCATGCACACCGAAGGCGAGATCGCCGACGCGATCAAGCGCCTGCGCACCGCGGGCGTCGACCTGGAAGGCGGGATCTTCAACGGCGTGCCGCCGAAGGCGCGCGGCTACGGCCGCGGCTATGCGGCCGTGCACGAATACCTGAGCGCCTGATCCGCACCGCACGTAACCGGGCGGGCAGCGAGCGTTGCCCGCCCGGCCGACAGGAGAACCAACGATGAAAATTTCCGTGCTCGTTCCGACCTATCGGCGTCCCGCCGACCTCGCGCGCTGCCTGCTGGCGCTGCAGCGGCAGCATCGGCTGCCCGACGAGGTGATCGTCGTCGCGCGCCCGGAGGATGATGCCACGCACGAACGGCTCGCCGATCCGGCGGCCGGCGGCGCGCTGCCGCTACGCATCGTGCCGGTCGACGTGCCGGGCCAGGTCGCCGCGCTGAACAAGGGGCTCGACTCGGCGAACGGCGACATCGTCGCGATCACCGACGACGACGCCGCCCCCCACCCCGACTGGCTCGCGCGTGTCGAATCGGTGTTCGAAGCCGATCCGCGCGTGGGTGCGGTCGGCGGGCGCGACTGGGTGCACGAGAAGGGCCGCGTGCTCGACGAATCGCGCGAGCTCGTCGGCCAGCTCACGCTGTCCGGCAAGATCGTCGGCAATCATCATCTCGGCGTCGGCGGCCTGCGCGAAGTCGACATGCTGAAAGGCGCGAACATGAGCTACCGCCGCGCGGCGATCGAGCGGCTGCGCTTCGACACGCGGCTGCGAGGCGCCGGCGCGCAGGTGCACAACGACATGGGTTTCAGCATGCAGGTGCAGCGCAACGGCTGGAAGCTCGTCTACGACCCGGCGATCGCGGTCGATCATTTTCCGGCCGAGCGCTTCGACGACGACCGGCGCGATGCCGCGTCGCTGAATGCGATCAGCAACGGCGCGTACAACCTGCACCTGATCCTGCGCGAGCACCTTCCGCCGGTCCGGCGCGAGATCGCGTGGTGGTGGTGGACGCTGGTCGGTACGCGCGTCTACCCGGGCCTCGCGCACGTGCTGCTGTCGCTGCCTACGGCGAAGCGCGAGCGGATCCGGGCGCACTGGCGCGCGGTGCGCCGCGGCGCGCGCGATGCCCGCCGCGCGAACCTTGCCCCCCATCGTGCGGCGATGCCGCCGGTGACGTCTTGAACGAGCCGCGCGCACCACGCCGCGCGGCCGAACCCGGAGAAGGGCTCGAATGACTGCAACCAAGGTTCACGTCCACCTGTTTCACGGCGCCGATCCGCGTACCTACCGGAAAGGCGAGAACATCGGCTGTCTGTACGGCTATCACCATGCCGAATCCGACGAATTCCAGCTGACCTATTCGCAGGACGGCGGCGAGAGCCGCGTCGCCAGCCTCGCGCGCCGCGCGCTGAAGGCGGCGCTCGGCTTCGACGTCGTGCATGCGTGGCGCAACCGCGCCGCGCTGCTGAATACCGACGTGATCTGGACGCACACGGAACAGGAGCATCTGGCCGCTGCGCTGATCCTGAAGCTCGCCGGTGCGCAGGGCAAGCGCCCGCTGCTGCTCGCACAGAGCGTCTGGCTGTTCGACAAGTGGGGCAGCTTCGGCGGCCCGCGCCGCTGGCTGTACCGCAAGCTGCTCGCACGTGCCGACGCGTTGACCACGCTCGCCCGCGACAACGCCGACCTGTGCCGCCGCTACCTCGGGCGCGAGGCCGAGTTCGTCTACTACGGGCTGAACACGCAGGATTTCCCGCTCACCGAGCCGCAGCAGTGGCAACCGAACCGGCCGCTGCGAATCGCGGCGATCGGCAACGACCGCGACCGCGACTGGCGCACCTTCCTCGCCGCGTTCGGCGGCGACGAACGCTACGACGTGCGGCTCGCGACGCGGCGTCGCGTGCCGCGCGAGTGGCATGCGCCGAACGTGAAGATCGGCTCGGCATCGGGGCTCGCGAAGCAGCACGAGCTGTACGCGTGGGCCGACGTGATCGTCGTGCCGCTGCGGCCGAACTTCCATGCGTCGGGCATCACGGTGATGCTCGAGGCGGCAGCCGTCGGCAAGCCGATGATCGTGTCCGACGTCGGCGGGCTCGGCGACTACTTCCCGCACGATACGGCCGCCTATGTGCCGGCCTTCGACGCGCAGGCGATGCGCCAGGCCGCCGATCGCTTCGCGGCCGATCCGGCCGCGGCGCTCGGCTGCGCGCGGGCCGCCGCCGCCTGCCTGCGCGAGCGCGACCTGACCACGCAGGCGTTCGCCGAGCAGCACGTGCGGATCACGCGCGACATGCTGCGGCGGACGCCGGCAGCCGCGGGCCTGGCGATGCCGCTCGCGGATTCGCGCCCGTCGTCGCGGTGAGAGCGGATCGATGAGTACGATTGCCGCCGAACGCGCGCCGTCGCGCAAACGCAACTGGCTTCCCGAGCCGAAACACTGGGTCGGGCAGGCCGGGCTGTGGACGTTCACGGCCGCGCTGATCGCCATTCACCAGGGCAAGGTGCTGACGCTCGCGTTTCCGGTGCTGGCCATCGCGGTCGGCATCTGGCTGTATTTCAAGAGTCCGGCGCGCTACGTCGGCTTCATGTGGTGGGTGTGGTTCCTGAGCCCGGAAGTGCGGCGTCTCGCCGACTGGTCGAAGGGCGCGTTCACGCCGACGAGCCTGATCCAGGTTGCGCCGCTCGCGGTGACGATGATCGCCGGCTTCGGGCTGATCCGGCATTACCGCGTGCTCGCGCAGCGGCGCGGGATCCCGATCCTGCTGATGCTGTTCGGGCTCACCTATGCGTACCTCGTCGGGATCGTGTCGAGCGGCGTGATGGCCGCGACCTACGACCTCGCGAACTGGGTGTACCCGGTGCTGATCGGCTTCCACATCATGGTCAACGCGCGCGACTACCCCGAGTACCGTGACGTGCTGCTGTCCACGTTCATGTGGGGCATGCTCGTGATGGGCGTATACGGCGTCGTGCAGTACTTCGTGATGCCGCAGTGGGACGTGCTGTGGATGATCGGTTCCGACATGGGCTCGCAGGGCGAGCCGGTGCCGTACGGCGTGCGCGTGTTCAGCACGATGAACTCGTCGGGGCCGTTCGCGTTCGCGATGATGGGCGCGCTGGTGTTCGTGCTCGCGGCGCCGCAGAAGATCCGCTGGTTCGCCGGGGCGGCCGGCTTCGTGTCGTTCGCGCTGTGTCTCGTGCGCTCGACGTGGGGCGGCTGGGTGATCGCGCTGGCGATCCAGCTCGCGCAGTCGAACAACCGCGTGCGGATGCGGATCCTGATCAGCGGCGTCGTGCTGGTCGGGCTGTGCGTGCCGTTGCTGACCGTCGGGCCGGTGGCCGATCGTCTCGGCCAGCGTCTGCAGTCGATCACGAACCTGAAGGACGACCGCAGCTACGACGACCGCAACAAGTTCTACGCCACCTTCGCGCAGACGGCGTTCACCGACGTCGCCGGCGAAGGGATGGGCGCGACGGGTGCATCCACGAAGCTGTCGAGCGACAGCGGCGAGCTCGGCAAGTACGGCAGCTTCGACAGCGGCGTGATGAACGTGCCGTTCGTGCTCGGCTGGCCCGGCACGCTGCTGTACCTCTCGGGCGTCGTGATGCTGTTCGGCCGCACGCTGCGCGCGGCGTTCAGGCTGCGCAAGGACAAGTTCGTCGGCGCGTGCCTGAGCCTGTGCCTGTCGACCTTCGCGATGCTCGTGTTCACGAACTCGCTGATCGGCACGGGCGGCCTGTTGATGTTCACAGCCATTTTTTCGATTCTTTCCGCGGCGCACTGGCAAAAGGCTCAACGCCTGCTGGCCGCCGCGCGTTTACGGGGAGGCGACCATTGAGAATCGCGATCGTCACGCACGTCGTGCGACATAACGACGGGCAGGGCCGCGTCAATTACGAAATCGCGCGCGCGGCGCTGGCCGAGCACTACGAGGTCACGCTGGTCGCGTCGTACGTCGCGCCGGAGCTGCTGGCCGACCCGCGCGTGCGCTGGGTGCCCGTGAAGGTCGGCGGCTTCTGGCCGTCGAATCTCGTCAAGCAGCAAGTGTTCGCGCTGAAGAGCGCGGCCTGGCTGCGCGCGCACCGCAGCGAGTACGACGTGCTGCACGTGAACGGCTTCATTTCGTGGATCAAGGCCGACGTGAATACCGCGCACTTCGTGCATGGCGGCTGGTTCAAGAGTCCGTACTATCCGTTCGGGCCGACGAAAGGGCTGTGGTCGGCTTACCAGTATGTCTACACGCGTGTGAACACGACGCTCGAGCGCTGGGCGTACCGGCGTTCGCGCGCGATCACGGCGGTATCGCAGAAGGTGGCCGACGAGATCGCCGGGCTCGGCATCGACAGCCGCAAGATCAGCGTGATCTACAACGGTGTCGACGCCAGCGCGTTCGCGGGCGCCGTGGCCGACCGTGCCGCGTTCAAGCTGCCGGACGATGCGTTCCTGCTGCTGTTCGTCGGCGACCTGCGCACGCCGCGCAAGAACCTCGGCACCGTGCTGAAGGCGCTGACGAAGCTGCCGGCGAACGTGCATCTGGCGGTGGCCGGCTATCTGCCCGGCAGCCCGTATCCGGAAGAGGCGCGCGCGCTCGGCATCGATTCGCGCGTGCATTTCCTCGGTCTCGTGAAAAACATGCCGACGCTGATGCGCTCGGTCGACGCCTACGTGTTTCCGTCGCGCTACGAAGCGATGAGCCTGTCGTTGCTGGAGGCGATGGCGGCCGGGCTGCCGGTCGTCACCGCGCGTACGGCGGGCGGCGCGGAAATCATCACGCGCGAATGCGGGATCGTGCTGGAGGATCCGGACGATCCGGCCGCACTCGCACAGGCGATCGGCGCGCTCGCGGCCTCGCGCGACACCTGTCGCGCGATGGGCGACGCGGCCCGCGAACTGATGACCCGTTTCGGCTGGGCGCACATGGGCGCCCAGTATGTCGCGCTCTACCGGCGCATCGGCCAACCCACGCAGCCGTCCGCTTTCGAGCGGGTCGAGCATGCAGTCACCCAGGAGCAATCTTGATGTCCCAATCCTCCCGGCCGATCAAATCGTTGCAAATCGGCATGCACTGGTTCCCCGAACGTGCGGGCGGCCTTGACCGGATGTACTACTCGCTCGTCGGCGCGCTGCCGGGCGCGGGCGTCGAGGTGCGCGGGCTCGTTGCCGGCTCGCCGAAGGTCGCCGACGACACGGATGGCGCGATCCAGGGCTTCGGCCCCGCCTCGGAATCGCTTGCGCGCCGGATGCTCGCCGCGCGTCGCGCGCTGCGCGAGGAGATCCGCAGCGAGCGGCCGGACGTGATCTCGTCGCACTTCGCGCTGTACACGTTCCCGGGCCTCGACGTCACGCGCGGAATTCCGCAGGTGTCGCACTTCCAGGGGCCGTGGGCCGACGAAAGCCAGGTCGAGGGCGCCGCGTCGCTCGGGCAGCGCGCGAAGCGCTATCTCGAACAGGCCGTCTATACGCGTTCGTCGCGGCTGATCGTGCTGTCGCAGGCCTTCGGCCAGATCCTGACGAACCGCTACGGGATCGAGCCGTCGCGCGTGCGCGTGATTCCCGGCTGCGTCGATACCGCGCAGTTCGATACGCCGCTCACACCGGCCGAGGCTCGGCACAAGCTGCAACTGCCGCAGGACCGGCCGATCGTGCTGGCCGTGCGCCGGCTCGTGCGGCGCATGGGGCTTGAGGATCTGATCGATGCGATCGGCCTCCTCAAGCACCGGCACCCGGACCTGCTGCTGCTGATCGCCGGCAAGGGCAAGATCGGCGAGGAACTGCAGCAGCGCATCGATGCGGCCGGGCTGCAGGACAACGTGAAGCTGCTCGGCTTCGTACCCGACAACCATCTCGCGGCGCTGTACCGCGCGGCGACGGTCAGCGTCGTGCCGACGGTCGCGCTCGAAGGCTTCGGGCTGATCACCGTCGAATCGCTCGCATCCGGCACGCCCGTGCTGGTCACGCCAGTGGGCGGGCTGCCGGAGGCGGTTGCCGGGCTGTCCGACGATCTCGTGCTGCCGTCCACGGGTGCGGACGCGATCGCGGAAGGGCTCGGTGCCGCGTTGTCGGGCGCGATCACGCTGCCGGACGAGGCCGCGTGCAAGCGCTATGCGCGCGATCATTTCGACAATGCGGTGATCGCGCGGCGCGTTGCCGGCGTGTACGAAGAGGCGATCCAGGCGGCAGGCTGAGCGCCCGCGGCGCGCAACCTGCGCGCCGAACCGGGAGCGGAACCGGGAGCGGAACCGGGAGCGGAACCGGGAGCGGAACCGGGAGCGGAACCGGGAGCGGAACCGGGAGCGGAACCGGGAGCGGAACCGAGAGCGGAACCGAGAGCGGAACCGGGAGCGGAACCGAGAGCCGAACCGAGAGCGGAACCGGGAGCGGAACCGAGAGCCGAACCGAGCTCCGAACCGAGCTCCGAACCGAGAGCGCGAACCGGCGCGCATGCGTGGCCGGTTCGCGTGCCATCCGCCCATGGAGGGCGGCCCGGCTTTCTCCATTCGATACGCGGCGTCGGCCCGCATCACGCGCGCCTGAGCGTCGCGGCCCAGACCCCGAGCGCCGCGACGCTCACGACCGCGCCGAGCACGCAGACGCCTGCCCATCCGGCGCGCGCATACATCATCGTCGACGCAATCGCGCCGAGCCCGCTGCCGGCCGAATAGAACAGCATGTAGCAGCCGACGAGGCGCGCATGCGCGTCGGGCCGTGCGCCGAGAATCATGCTCTGGTTGACGACGTGGACGGCCTGCCCGCCGACATCGAGCAGCCCGATGCCGACGATCAGCCATGCAATCGACGTATCGCCGAACGCGAGCGGCAGCCACGAGCATGCGAGCAGCGCGAGCGCCGCGCCGGTCGTCGCTTCGCCGCGCCCGCGATCCGCGAGCCGGCCCGCGCGGGCGGCGGCTGCCGCGCCCAGCGCGCCGACGAGGCCGAACGCGCCGATCTGCGTATGCGACATCGCGTGCGGCGGCGCGCTCAGCGGCAGCACCAGCGCGCTCCAGAAGATGCTGAACGCCGCGAACATCAGCAGCGCGATCACGCCACGCACGCGCAGTACGCGTTCGTCACGCAGCAACGACACCATCGATCGCAGCAGCGCCGCGTAGCCGATGCGCTCGCGCGGTGCGGTCTCGTCCGGCAACAGCCGCGACAGCACGACGAGCATCGCGATCGCCAGCGCACCCGACACCAGATAGACGGCTCGCCAGCCCGCGATATCGGTGACGACGCCCGCCAGCGAGCGCGCGGCCAGCAACCCGACCACGACGCCGCCCTGTGCGGCACCCACCACGCGCCCGCGTTCGCCTGCGCCCGCGAGCGCGGCGGAGCACGCGATCAGCCCCTGCGTCATCGCGGTGCCGAGCAGACCGACCGCGACCATGCCCGCCAGCAGCGCGACGCGCGTCGACGATGCGGCCACGCCGATGCACGCCGCCGTCAGCAGCAGAAGCTGCACGGCGATCAGGCGCTTGCGGTTCAGCAGGTCGCCGAGCGGCACGACGAACAGCAGCGCGAGCGCACAGCCGAGTTGCGTCGCGGTGATGACGCCGCCGACGGCCGCCTGGGACACGCCGAAATCCCGCGCGATCGAGTCGAGCAGCGGCTGCGCGTAGTACACGTTCGCGACACTGGCCGCGCAGCACACGGCCAGCACCGCGACGCGCGCCGCGGATAGGCGGCCGCCGCCGGCCGGATGCGCAGCATGTGTCGGCACGTCCGTTGCAACGGTGCCGGAATGACAGGAAGACGCCATGGGTTTCCTCGTGCAAAGTAGTTGCAAATTAAAACCAGTGTGGAGTGTAGGAAAAGTAGTTTTAAAATGCAACCTGTTGTGCGGCGGGCGAGACGTCCGTGCACGGATGGCCGGTGTTGCCGCGAAGGCGGCCGGCAAGATTGCGGAGAGGAACATGGCCAGGCAGAAAAGTCTTGCGGATTCGCCGTGCCCGGTGGCGCGGGCGACCGATATCGTCGGCGATCGCTGGGCGTTGCTGATCGTGCGCGATGCATTCGACGGCGTGCGGCGCTTCGGCGATTTCCGCGCGAGCCTCGGTGTCGCGAGCAACATCCTGTCCGACCGGCTGAAGATGCTGGTGGACGCGGGCGTGTTCGACGTCGTGCCGGCGTCGGACGGCAGCGCGTATCAGGAGTACGTGCTCACCAAAAAGGGCGAGGGGCTGTTTCCGGTGATCGTGATGCTGCGGCAGTGGGGCGAGGCGAACCTGTTCGCGCGCGGCGAGCCGCATTCGGTGCTGGTCGACCGCAGTACCGGGCGCGCGATCCGCAAGCTCGCGCTGCGGCATGACGACGGCCGGCCGTTGAAGGCGGGCGAGACGGTTGTGAAGAAGGTCGGCGACGCATGACCGCGCCCGAGATTCAATCGGCTGCCGCCACGGCCTGACGCGCGGAAGATGCGCCGCGATGCGCATCGGGCCGCACCAGCGTCGCGAGCAGCGCGGCGGCGACCAGCAGCGCGACCGACACGGCCGTTTCGATCCGCAACCCGTCCACGACCTGCCTCGCGCCGCCACCGCCGGCAAGCGCGCCGAACGCTGCCACGCCCATCGCGCCGCCGGCCTGCCGCGCGGTATTCAGCACGGCCGACGCGATGCCGGCCCGCTCGGGCGCGACGGACGCGAGCACGGCGGTCGTCATGGCCGGCACCGCGAAACCCATGCCCGTCGGAATCAGCAGGAACGGCACGAGCAGGACGGCCAGCGGCGTCGACGCGTCGATGAAATGCAGCGACCCGTAGCCGAGCGCGGCGACGAGCGCGCCCGCCAGCATCGGCGCCCGCGGGCCGTGACGCGCCACGACGCGGCCGCTTGCGAGGTTCGACAGCAGGAAGCCGCCTGTCAACGGCAGGAACGCAAGGCCCGCCTGCAACGCCGATTCGCCGCGTGCGCGCTGCAGATACAGCGCGAGCACGAACACGGTGCCGTAGTACGTGAGATTCACGCAGATCCCGAACAGCACGGCCGCGCTGAAGGTGCGATGGCGGAACAGCGACAGCGGCAGCATCGGCGTGGCCGTGCGCGCTTCCGCCGCAACGAACGCGAACGCGGCGAGTGCGGCCAGCGCGAAGCCGCCGGCGACGACCGGATGCGTGAAGCCGAGCGGCCGCCATTCGATCACGGCGCCGGTCAGCGCGGTCAGCATCGCGATCGCGATGAGCTGGCCGTGCAGGTCGAGTGCGCTAACGGATCGGGAAGGCGCGGCCGGCGCCGCCACCGCACGGCGCGCGGGTATCCATGCAAAGGCGGCCGCCAGCCCGGCCGCACACAGCGGCAGGTTCACGAGGAAGATGCCGCGCCAGCCCCATGCCGCGATCAGCAGGCCGCCGACGACCGGCCCGGCCGCGATCGAGATCGAGCCGGCCGCCGTCCACCAGCCGACTGCACGCGCGCGCAGGTGCGGGTCGTGCCGACATGCGTCGTTGAGCAGCGCAAGCGAATTGGGCAGCATCGCCGCGGCGCCGACGCCCTGCAGCGCGCGCGCCGCGATCAGCGTCGCAGGTGCGCTCGCGGCGCCGCACGCGAGCGACGCCAGCGCGAACAGCACGAGGCCGGCGAGGTACAGGCGACGCGCACCGAAGCGGTCGCCGAGCGCGCCGCCCGACAGCATCAGGACGGCAAACGCGAGCGTGTACGCATCGACGACCCACTGCAGGCCGGCGACCGGCAAGTGCAGGTCGCCGGCGAGATGCGCGAGCGCGATGTTGACGATCGTCACGTCGAGCTGCGTCACGACGAAACCGGTGCTGACGGTCGCGACGACGCGGGCGAGCGCGGACGGGAAGGCGGGGGTGGGGGCGGTCGTATCCATGCGTCAATCGTAGGATGCGACCGGCAGGCGATGTTTCAGCGGGACGTGAAGCGTCGAAACGCCCGATGCGAAATAGCGGGGGGCGGCGAGCGGGGTCGAAGCGCCAAAGATCACGGCCGCTCTGGCGCGAACGCGCTTTGAACCGTGCCGTTACGTGCGTTGATGCGTGCCCGCCGCGAAACCGCAGCTGCGTTCAATGCCGCTCGCCGCGCCAGCGTCCCGGCGCCATGCCGAAGCGCTTCGTGAACGCATGCGTGAATGTGCTTTGATCCGCGAAGCCGACCATCCCGGCGATATCGACGAGCGGATGCCGGCCGTCCGCGAGCAGGATCACGGCCGCGTCGAGCCTGAGCCGCTGCAGGTAGCGATGCGGCGTTTCGCCGAACGCATCGACGAACAGTTGATGAAAGCGGCGCATCCCGTAGCCGCAGTGCGCGGCAAGATCGGCGATGCGCAGCGGTTCCGCGAGCCGTGCGCGCAGCCAGCGGTCGATGCGCGCGAAATCGAGGCCCGACGCGGGCGCGGCGATGCCGCGTTCGTCGAGCAGCGCGCCGCACAGCCGCGCGGCGGCCTGCCACTGGAAACGGTGCGCGGCCGCGTGCTGCGCGTCACCGGCGCTCGCGTCGAGTTGCGCGGCGGCTGCCGCGATCTGCGCGACCAGCGACGTCAGCGCCGGATCGATCGTCATGGCCCGCGCGCTGTCGAACAGCCGCTGCGGTACCGCAAGCGATGCGGCGGGAAGATTGAGCACGAGCTGACGGTTCTCGCCCAGGCCCGCGTAATCGTGGCGCGCGCCGGCCGGAACCAGCCACGCGCCGTGCCGGTCGAGACGCTGGCTGACGCCGTCCACCGCCATCACCATCGCGCCATCGATGCCGAGCACGATCTGGTGAAAGTCGTGCACGTCCGACGCTTCGAGCGTGTCGTAGCGTTGCAGTGCGACGGTGGGGGACGGAAGGTGGGCCATGAGGCAGGGCGTCAGCCGGCGGCTCGAGCGCCGGGTCAGAGGGCGAGCAGTTCGACTTCGAACACGAGCGTGGCGTTCGGCGGAATCACGCCGCCTGCGCCGCGCGGGCCGTAGCCGAGTTGCGGCGGGATCGTCAGGCGACGCACGCCGCCGACCTTCATGCCCTGCACGCCTTCGTCCCAGCCCTTGATGACCATGCCGCCGCCGAGCACGAACGCGAACGGGTCGTTGCGATCCTTGCTCGAATCGAATTTCTGACCGTCGGTCAGCCAGCCCGTGTAGTGGACGCTGACGGTCTGGCCGGCTTGCGCTACGTCGCCGGTGCCTTCGGTCAGGTCTTCGTATTTGAGGCCCGATTCGGTCGTGATGACAGACATGACTTCTCCTGAAAAAGGATGGGTAAAAGCGCTATTGTAGGCGAGCGCGCAGCGGGCCGGCGCTCGTGGCCTTCGGCCGGCCGCACGCGTGTCGCGGGCGGCGCACGGTCACCGCGGCCGCGATCGCCCGACACGCAAATGGAACGCGCGTTTGAATTCTTCGTGAGTCCGGCGATCGCGGTTGCACCGCGCGAGTGCGACGCGTGTATGAATCGGTGCTACCGGTGGGCTCGGTAACGCGCCGCGCGGTGCCGCCGATTTCCGCGAAACGCCCGCCTCACAAGGCTTTCAGGCCGTCGACGCGACACGGCGCGGGGCAGCGCACATTCCTCGCGAGCCATCGCGCGCGTTCGGATCCAGCCCGGTCCGGACGCCGTTCGAGCGCCGTTTTTTTCGCCTTTTCGACCGTGCCCTGTTTGGAAGCGCGCATCTACCGCGCGGCTTGCGTGCACCGCCGCGGGCGGCCTATCTTTACAGCTGTCAATGTCAGGATTTTGGCGGTGCGCGACGCGCCGCCCGGGCCCGCGCCGGCTGCGTCGAGTGACGCACCGGGCCGCTCCGGAACCAGGAGAACGATGAACATGAAGTCAGCCGCTTCCGCCACCGCGGCCGGGATCATGCCGGTGCGCCGCGACCTGCGCTTCGACCTGCCGGTCGAACGCGCGAAGGACTGGCATGGCCTCGGGTCGCACGTGACCCATTTCTTCAACGCGCTGTCGCTGCTGTTCCCGGCCGGCGAACGCTTCTTCATGGATTCGGTGCGCAACTACCGCGACCGGATCGACGATCCCGTGCTGAAGCAGCAGGTGCTGGGCTTCATCGGCCAGGAGGCCATGCACACGCGCGAGCACATCGAGTACAACGAGCTGATGCAGGCGAACCGCCTGCCCGCGCGCAAGCTCGACAAGCGCGTGTGGACGGTGCTCGGCTACATGAAGCGCAAGCTTCCGCATTCGGTGCAACTCGCACACACGGTCGCGGCGGAGCACTACACGGCGATGCTCGCCGACTGGCTGCTGCGCGACCCGACGCGCCTCGACGGCTCGGTCGAGGGTTACCGCCAGATGTGGATCTGGCACGCGCTCGAGGAAACCGAGCACAAGGCCGTGTCGTTCGACGTATGGAATGCCGCAATGGAACCGGGGCTGCGCCGTTACCTGATCCGCATCGGCGTGTATCTGCTGACGACGCTGACGTTCTGGCCGACCGTATTCCTGATGCACGCGACGCTGCTGTGGCGCGATCGCGGCGCCGGCCATCACGTGCGCGGCATGCTGCGGATGATCGCGTTCCTTTACGGGCCGCGCCGCGGGTTGTTCCCGCGCATCGCCGGCGAATGGCTGAGCTTCTTCCGGCCGGGCTTCCATCCGTGGGATCACGACAATCACCATCATCTGGCGCGAGTCGACGCGCTCGCCGCCACCTACGGCGAACACGGCGGCACGCCGGCCGGCCGTGGCCGCGCGAACGCGCCGGCGCCGCTCGCATCGGGCCGCTGAGGCCGCCGCTACGCCACCATGCGCGGCGTCGGGCCGCGCATGTTGCGTTCGTGCATCAGCCGGCTTCCTCTGACAATTGACCCAAATCAACTCGAACCGGTCGCGCGGCTGCGTTGCCGGCCCGTCGACCCGTTGCGCACGCATGCGCGGGCAAGCGGATCCTGGGTGCGCCGCATCGCCCGAGCGCGCCGTGCGCCAGCACCGGCGCGGCTTTGCGCGCCGCGCAGCCGCCCGATCAGGGTTCCCCCCACGTACGCCACAGGGATAACACCCATCTAGCGGCGCGCCGGCCGCATCGATATACCGTTCATGACAATGTCCACCTCACGCGCGATTCATGCACGAGGGGATTTTATTCGGACGGAAATGCGGCCAATATGTCGGTTCTATCGAGGTCCGTCGCGTGCGACGGCGAGCCGGCGCGATACCAACGCCAAGCGGGGAACAACGATGGTTGCTAGGTCACCTGACGCAAACGGGCAAGCGGTGTCCGAGATGACGCATGTGTCCGTCACCGCGCCCGAAGACGGACGCAAGCTGTTCGTGATCATGCGTTCGCCCGATGAGCCGTTGCTTGCGCAACTGCGCGGGCTCGGCTGGGAAATCTCCGTTGCGAAGACGGCCGGCGCCGCGCAGAACATGACGTCCGGCGTGAGTGTCGCCGCCGGCCTGGTCGATTTCACCGGGTTCACGTCGCGCGACTATCCCGCGCTCAAGGCGTGCCTGAGCCAGCCGTCGATCGGCTGGATTTCCATCGCGCAGGCCGGCATCACGATCAGTGCCGCGGTGCGCGAACTGATCCGCAGCTATTGCTTCGATTACGTGACGCTTCCGTTGCCGTACGAATGGATTTCGCACGTGCTCGGCCATGCGCGCGGGATGGCCGCGCTCGATCGCGTCGACGGCGCGGCCTATGCGGCGTCGATCGGCGAACACGGGATGATCGGCAACTGCGAGGCGATGCAGCAGCTGTTCAGCACGATCCGCAAGGTCGCGAAGACCGACGCGAGCGTGTTCATCTCGGGCGAGTCGGGCACCGGCAAGGAGCTGACGGCGCTCGCGATTCACGAGCGTTCCGGCCGCGGCAAGGGGCCGTTCGTCGCGATCAATTGCGGCGCGATTCCGCATCACCTGCTGCAGTCGGAACTGTTCGGCTACGAGCGCGGTGCGTTCACCGGCGCGAACCAGCGGCGCGCGGGCCGGATCGAGTCGGCGAACGGCGGCACGCTGTTTCTCGACGAAATCGGCGACATGCCGGTCGAAAGCCAGGCGAGCCTGCTGCGTTTCCTGCAGGAAGGAAAGATCGAGCGGCTCGGCGGGCAGGAGTCGATTCCGGTCGACGTACGGATCATCTCGGCCACCCACGTCGATCTCGACAGCGCGGTCGAGGGCGGGCGTTTCCGCGCGGACCTTTATCACCGCCTGTGCGTGCTGCGCATCCACGAGCCGCCGCTGCGCGCGCGCGGCAAGGACATCGACATCCTCGCGCACTACGTGCTGCAGAAATTCAAGTCCGACAGCGGCCGCAAGATCAGCGGCTTCACGTCGGCCGCGCTGGATGCGATGCGCCGCTACGAATGGCCGGGCAATGTGCGCGAGCTGATCAACCGGGTGCGGCGCGCGATCGTGATGGCCGAGAGCCGGCTGCTGACGCCGCACGATCTCGGGCTCGACACGCCGGGAGAAACCGAACCGGTGACGCTCGAACAGGCGCGGGCGCTCGCCGAGCGCACCGCGATCGAGAATGCGCTGCTGCGCAACGATCACCGCATCAACAAGGCCGCGGCCGAACTCGGCATTTCACGCGTGACGCTCTACCGGATGATGATCGAGCACGGGTTGAACGATCACGACAACAACGGCGACAACGGCGGTCACGACGGCACGCCGTCCGGCGACGCGGGGCATCAGCGGGTCGGCTGAGCGATACACGCGTGACGCGTGAACCGGTTCAGCGATAGGTCCAGAGCCGGTGCAGCACGAACGTGACGGGCGGCACGCACAACACGACCGCGACGACGCTCCACGCGCGGGCGAGGCCAAGCGTGTCGGTGCCGTGCGCCAGCAGCATAGTCACGACGAGGCCGGCCATCGCGACGGCGAGAAAGCGCATGAAGTTGCCCCACGTCACGGGCGACGAAAAACTCCACAACGTGTTGGCGAGATACGAGAACGCGGTCGAGCACGCGAACGCGACCGCGTTCGCGCTCACCGGCGTCGCGTCGAACAGCGCGAACATCGCGGCCGCGATCAGCGCATGCAGTGCGGTCGAACCGACGCCCGACACCCCGAAGCGAATCAGCCTGGCGCGTTCGGCGGTATAGAGGGTGCGGATCATGGAGTGCGGTCGTTCGAGCGGCGTGGTGGCGTGTAGAGCGGTGTCACGGGGCATGGGCCGGCAACAGGCGCCGACGCAAACGTGACGCGCGCCGGTTTCGCAGTATAGCCACGCGATCGGCCGTCCCGGCGCCGGCCAATGGATGGCGCGGACAACCGGTGGCGCGCGCAGCCGACGGCATGTAAAGCGCATGAAACATTTCGCCTCGGCAGCAACGCCGATTTGCGCGACAAATCGGGGTGAACGGCCGGCTCCTGATCGGTAAAAATGCCGCGCTGCATTGTTCAGCCTTATCCGGCAAGGCCGGGCCGCCGCGCGGCCGATGCGCGCCGCGCGCCGCGTGTTTCAGTTTCGCAACTTCCCGCCTGCCGCACCCGTACCGGCCGCCACGCTGCCCGGTCAACCCCTTGTCCGGACGGGCTCGCGCGAAGCTGGCCCGCTCCTTGCGACAGTGGGCGTGCGAAAGCCGACGATGCACGGTCCGTCCGGTTCGGCAGCGAACCCTGTCAGTACCGGCCAGGATACAGTCCGCGGGGATGCGGCGGCGGAGCGCGGCACGACAGCCGCGTTCCGGCGAGCACGGAGCGTCGTCGATGATCGTCGGGGCACCGGCCTCGTCCGGTTGCCGGAACAACCATCAGACTGATACGGGGAAGAAAAATGATCGATCGCCACACGCCGCGGCCGGCAGGCCGCGATCGCAGTGAGTCGGAGCATCGCCGGTCGAACGTGGGTCTCGCAGCCGGCCGGCATGCATCGACAGGCCATCTCTCCGCGCCCGGTGCGAGGCGGATCCGGCTGGTTGCCGGTCATCCGCGCCGGGTCGGTACTTTCCTGCACGCGAACCCGATACGCAAGGGCATGTGCGCACGGGCGCCGGTACCTCGACGCCCGGTCTTCGCATACTGACCGAAGCCGCACGATATCCGTTCGCGCCGCGCATCGTCGTCGCGAACGATCAATCTGCAATCCGAATGAAATACGAAGCGTCGTGCCGCGCGTATGACGGATGATGCATTCGATGTGATGGCGCACGGCATCATGCCGTTGCCGCCAGGTCGTGAGGGGAGGGGCGGTCGGACGCGCGCGACGGGAGTGGCGCCCGTACGCGCGCGACGCCGTTTCAGCCGCCGTAGATGTCGAAATCGAAGTACTTCGATGCGAGCCGCTTGTAGGTGCCGTCCTTGACCATGTCGAGGATGGCGCCATCGATCTTCGCCTTCAGGTCGGCGTCCTCCTTGCGCAGCCCGATGCCGGCGCCGATGCCGAGCACCTTCTCGTCGACGAGCTCGGGGCCGACGAACGTGTAGTTCGCGCCGCGCGACGATTTCAGGAACCCGATGGCCGCCTGCACTTCATCCTGCAGCGCCGCGTCGAGGCGGCCCGAGGTCAGGTCCGCGTACACGCCGTCCTGGTTCTGGTACGAGACGACGTTCGCACCTTGCTTGCCCCAGTACGCCTTCGCGTACGTTTCCTGCGTCGTGCCCTGCTCGACGCCGATCGACTTGCCCTTCAGCGATTCGGCTGTCGGCAGCAGCGGCGAGCCCTTTTTCACGACGAGCCGCGTCGGCTGGTTGTAGATCTTCGTCGTGAAGCCGATCTGCTGCGCGCGCTGCGGCGTGATCGACATCGACGACAGCACCGCGTCGAATTTTTTCGCCTTCAGCGCCGGAATCATCCCGTCAAAGTCGTTCTCGAGCCACACGCACTTCGCCTTCAGGCGCGCGCAGATCTCGTTGCCGAGGTCGATGTCGAAGCCGACCAGCTTGCCGTCGGGTGCCTTCGACTCGAACGGCGCGTAGCTGGCGTCGGTGCCGAAGCGGATCGTGGTCCAGTCCTTCGCGACGGCGGGGCCTGCGGATACCGCGAGCAGGGCGATCGAAACAGCGGCAATCAGTCTCTTCATGGTGCGTTCCTTGGCGGGTGCTTCCGGTTTCCGTGCGACACGGTTTCACGGACACGAACCGCGTCTGCGCGCGGGGTCCGCACGGCCATTAACGCAGAAAATAAAATAAGAGTCCAGAATGGACAAAAAATATCGTTTCTTCGGGCGTGCGGGCCGGTCGTCGGGTCTCGACCCTTGCAAAAATGCGAAAATGGACTAATCTTGTTAGTAAATTCGTTTCGAGACTAACGATCATGTCACAGCCCGCTTATGAATCGCACTCCGCCCCACCGCGGGCCTCGATCGCGCAGATGTCGGCGGCCGGGCTGCGTGCGTTTTTCAACATCGCACGCGACTGGGGACTGACGATCGACGAGCAGATCGTGCTGCTCGGGTCGCCAGGCCGTTCGACGTTCTTCAAGTGGAAGTCCACGCCGGAATCGGCGCGGCTGCCGCGCGATACGCTCGAGCGCCTGTCGCTGCTGCTTGGCATCTACAAGGCGCTGCAGATCCTGCTGCCGCAGCCGGCCGCGGCCGATGCGTGGGTCAAGCGGCCGAACGACGCGGCGCCGTTCGGTGGCAAGCGCGCACTCGACCGGATGCTCGCCGGCAACGTCGGCGATCTGGTCGCCGTCCGGCAATATCTCGACGCGATGCGAGGCGGCTGGGCGTGACCATGCCGATCCGAGCACAACAATGGCCCACGACGGCGGTCGACTGGGCGCCAGCCTATCGCGTGATTCCCACCCGTTTTCCGGCGATCAACCTGTTTGACCGCGTGGCCTCGGCGGACGATTTCGACGCGCTTTACGCGCTCGAATCGCTGACCAACGACCGCATCCGCAATGAAGTCGGCACGCTCGATCTCGTGCCGCCGGCCGAGCGCCGCTACGGGCCCGGCTGGGGGCCGATCATGGCCGCGTTCACGCACCTCAATCCGCAGGGCAGCCGCTTTTCCGACGGCAGCTATGGCGTGTTCTACTGCGCGCGTTCTCGCGATACGGCGATCGCCGAAACGCGGTATCACAGCGCGCTGTTCCTGGAAGCGACGAAGGAGCCGCCGATGCGTCAGCAGATGCGGCTCTATACGGTGATCGCGCAAGGCGACGTGGCCGACCTACGCACGTGGCCGGAACGCGATCCGGCGTTGCTGCATCCGCTCGATTACAGCGCCGGGCAGGCGCTCGGTCGCGCGGTGCGCAATGCCGGCGGCGCGGGGATCGTCTATCCGTCAGTGCGCGACCCGCGCGGCGAGTGCCTGGCGGCGTTCCGCACCGCGCTGCTGCGCGACTGCCATCACGCGGCGTACCTTGAATACAACTGGAACGGCTCGGTCGTCGATGCGGTGTTCGAACTGAACCAGGTCGGCTAGGGCACCCTTGCTGGCGTCAAGGCGTCAAGGCAGCGGCCAGTCGCCCGCGTGGCGTTCGCGCGCTTCGGCCTGGGTCATCGACCAGGTGCGCCCGGTGCGCGGCTCGGCGAGCGTGAGCCGCCCGGCCGGCGCGAACGCGCCCGTGTCGATGAACCACTGCGCGCCGATCCGCTGCGGCGCGCGCACGGGCGTGTGCCCCGTGCAGGTCAGCGACAGCCCGGCCTGCCGCGCCGGATCGGCGAGACCCTGGACGAGATCGCGGCCCCAGATCAGCCGCTCGCGCACGTCGTGCGCATAGCTGCCCGTGTCGAGATCGGCGTCCGAGCCGAAGAATTCCGCATGCAGTACGTTGAAGCGCCCGGGACCGTCGCCGATCACGCGCACCAGCGGCAGCGCGTCGACGCGCGCCGCATGCGCGTGCAGCCGTTCCGGCGGCAGGTCGGCGCCCCAGTCGCCGCCGATCCCGCGCCACGCGTCGGGCGACAGCTTGCCGCGCGCCACGAGGCTCAGCACTTCCTCGTGATTGCCGCGCACGACGTGGCACCACGGGCGGTCGAGCAGGTCGAGCGCGGTTTCGGAGGCAGGGCCGCGGTCGACCAGGTCGCCGACCGAGAACAGGCGGTCGCGGGCCGGATCGAAGCGGATGTCGTGCAGCAGCGCGCGCAGCACATCCACGCAGCCGTGCAGGTCGCCGACGACGAAGTCGCGGCCGGCCGTGTTCGCCGGATGGTGGCAGAGGGGGGCGGTGGCAGTCATCCCATCATCTTAGGCGCTCGCGCCCATCGCCACGTCACGCTGGAATGGCGATAATCGGGGCGCGTTACCCGCCGGTGCGGCGCAGCGGGCCGCACCGAGCGCCGCCCGAATCCTTTCCATCCGCTTTCGGAATTTCACGATGACGTTTTATCCGCAGGTTTTACGCAACCGGCCGCGCATGGTCGCGGCGTTCGTCGCAGGCTTGCTTTGCGCGGTGCTGCTGCCGATTCCGCTGCGTCCGACCGTGCGCGCGCTGATCGGCTGGGATTGCGCGATCTGGTTGTATCTCGCGCTGATGTGGGTGCGCATGGTCACCGCGCACCATCACAAGGTGCGCGAAATCGCGATTCGCGAGGATGAAAACGCGACGACGGTGCTGACCGTCGTCTGCCTCGCGACGGTCGCGAGCGTGGCCGCGATCGCGATCGAGCTGGCGACGGCCAAGGGCGTCGGGTTTCGCGCGGGGCTCGGCCATTACGCGGTAACGGGCGCGACGCTGTTCGGTGCGTGGTTCCTGATCCCGACGATCTTCACGCTGCACTATGCGCGGCTCTACTATGGCTCGCCGAGCAGCGACCGCGCGCTCTGCTTCCCGGACCAGCACCCGGAACCCGATTATTGGGACTTCCTGTATTTCGCGTTTACGATCGCGGTCGCGTCGCAGACGGCCGATGTGTCGATGACGAACCGTTCCGCGCGGCGCTCGGTGCTCGCGCAGTCGATCCTGTCGTTCTACTTCAACATGGCCGTGCTCGGGCTGTCGATCAACGTCGCGGCGGGCCTGCTGAGCTGACGCAGGCCAAGGGCTACTTGAGCAGGTCGTACGGGCCGCCGCGCTCCAGCGCCCGCTGGTACGCGGGCCGCGCGTGGATCGCGTCGAGGAAGCGCGCGATCGCGGGATACCGGCTGTCGCCCCCGCGCGCGGTCGCGGCTTCGAGCGGAAAGCTCATCTGGATGTCGGCTGCGCTGAAACTGTCGCCGACGAACCAGCCGGTGCGGCTCAACGTGTCGTCGATATAGCCGAGATGCAGCGCGATCTGCGGATCGACGAAGCTCGATTGCAGCGTGTCGGCGATCTTGCGCGCGATCGGCCGTGCGAAGAACGGCATCGGCGCGTGCGCGATCCGCAGCGCGACGAGCTTGAGCAGCAGCGGTGGCATCGCCGACCCTTCCGCGTAGTGCAGCCAGTACGTGTAGTCGTGCCGCTCGGGCGCGCCGGGCGGCGGCGCCAGGCGGCCGTTGCCGTAGCGTTCGACCAGGTATTCGATGATCGCGCCCGATTCGGCATACGTGCGGCCGTCGTCGGTGACGACCGGTGACTTGCCGAGCGGATGGATCGCGCGCAACTCGGGCGGCGCGAGCATCGTCTTCGGATCACGCGCGTAGCGCACGATCTCGTACGGCACATCCAGTTCTTCGAGCAGCCAGAGCACACGCTGCGAGCGCGAGTTGTTCAGGTGATGGACGGTGAGCATGTCGACGCCGGAAGTGGGGGCGGGAACGACATCATACCCAGTGCGCGTGGCGCGTACGCGAAGCGCATCGTGCGCGATGACGAGCCGCGTCCAGCCGACCGCCCCGACCCATCATGCGCGCCGCACCGCGATCCACGCACCCCAGAACAGGCTCGCGAAAAAGCGCAGCGGCGCGTCGAAGCCCGCATCGCGCAGCATGCCGAACACCGCTTCCTCGGACGCGGGCGGATCGGCGCCCTGCAGGATTTTCGCGAGTTGCGCGCGCACCGCGTCGGGCGTTGCGCCTTTCATGCGCCAGCGCTGCTGCCACGCGTCGAGCAGGCGAGGGTGGTCCGCGTAGCGGCGATGGTTGCCGGCGAGCACGAGCGGCGCACCGGGTTTCAGGCGCCGCGCGATCGCATCCAGCAGCGCCGCCTTCGCTTCGTCGCCGGGGACGTGATGCAGCACGCCGATCAGCGTCGCGCCGTCGAACGCGGGCGTATCGGGCAACGCATCGACGCCGTCTTCGACGAACGCCGTGCGCGCGCCGAAGCCCGCGGTCTCGACGTTCGAGCGCGCGAGCGCGAGCATCGGCACGGACGGGTCGACGGCGGTGAACTGCCAGCCCGGCTCGAGCGCGGCCGCCACGCAGATTTCCTGCCCCGTGCCGCCCGCGCCCGCGACGAGGATCCGCGCCTCGGGCGCTGCGATTGCCGATGCGAGCATGCACGCGGTGAGTTCGTGGCAGGCATCGTAGCCGGCAAGCGCGATGCGGGATTGCTCGGCGTATTCGTGTGCGCGTGCCGGATCGAATTTGGCGGCGCTGGCGGGAAGCGACATGGCGGGTTCCTCGGGTCGGGCGCGGACGACGTGTCCGCGAGCATGACGCTGAGCGTAAGCGTGCGCGGCCGGTGCAACAAGGCGAGCAGTCATTCCGGTATGCCGGCTACCTGACTCGCCGGGACCGGTCGGATTGCGGGTTTTCCCGGGGTCGATTCGTATTTAAAAATGTCCGGGAGCGATGCATCGCGGTGGCGAAACCGGCGCATACTCGTTTCTCTCCCCCCGCCTGGCCGTCGCATGCCGGGCCCCGATGTGCCGCGCCCCGATGTGCCGCGCCCCGCTGGCGCGGCCATGCCGCTCGGTACGCATGAGGAGCGCATGATGTCCGATTGTCCGCACGATCCGTATGCGCAGCACTACATTCACTGCTTGCCGTTCGGCGCACAGCCCTGTGGCGCGCTCTGCGCGACGCCGCGCACGCATTTTCGCCTGTGGGCGCCGGGCAGCACGCAGGTCCAGCTTGAACTCGATACCGGCTTCGGCCCGTTGCTCGTCCCGATGACGGCTGCCGGCCCGAACTGGTTCGAAGTCTTTGCCGATTGTGGCGCGGGTGCGCTTTACCGCTATCGCCTCGACGATGCGGTATCGATTCCCGATCCCGCGTCGCGCTCGCAACCCGAAGGGCTCAACGGCCCGAGCGAGGTCGTCGATCCGCGCGCGTTCACCTGGCGCAATACGTTCTGGCGCGGGCGCGCATGGGAAGACATCGCGCTCTATGCGATTCGTCCGCACGCGGTGGGCGGTTTCGACGGCGTGCGCCGGCGCCTGCCGCAACTCGCGCGCCTCGGCGTGACCGCGCTGGAGCTGCTCGCGTCGCCGCACGACAGCCTGCCTTTCGCGCCGCTCGCGGCCGAAGGCGGCCCCGACGCGCTGAAGGCGTTGATCGACGACGCGCACGGCTATGGTCTCGCGGTGCTGCTGGAGCTCGACTACGCGCGCTTCGGCAGCGGCACCGAGGCGCTGCGTCACTACGCGGCACCGTTCTTCCATACGCGCGACGATCCGCTGCAGGCGCCGCCGCTCGCGCTCGATCATCCGGAAGTCTGCGATTTCTTCTGCGACAACGCGCTGTACTGGATCGACGAGTACCGTTGCGACGGGCTGCGCCTGCGCGAAGCCGACCGGATCGGCGTGTCGTGGCTATGCGAGATCGCGGACCGCGTGCGCGCGGCCGTGCCGGCCGACCGGCTGATCCATCTCGTGCTCGGCAGCGAGCGGCATCCGGCGCATCTTGCCGATACCCATTTCGATGCGCAGTGGAACGGGTGCGGCGAACGCGCGTTGCACCGGTTGACGGGGCGCGACGCGTCGCCCCACGAAGGTATTTCCACGCACCAGTCGATTCACACGCTCGCCCGTGCGCTGACCGCGGCCGGGGCCGCATTCCAGCCGGCCGGGTCGGGAGAAGGCATGACTGCCGACAGCGGGCTGTCGTTGACGTCGCTGGTGCTGTCCGATGGCGCGTGGCGCGACAGCGGGCAGGGCGACCACGGGCAGGAGGCCGGTCTGGCCGCACTTGCGCTGTCGCTGCTCACGCCGCAGATCCCGTTGATCTTCGACGAAACCGCGCGCGATGCCGATCGCGCGCATTTCGTGCAGTCGGCGCTTGCGGTGCGCGCGAAGCTGATCTCGCCGCGGCTGTCCGATTGTCGGCCGCAGGATGCGCATGCGCTGAAGTCGGACGGCGACGGCGAAGCCGACGCGCTGCTTGCATCGTGGCGGCTCGCCGATGACGAGACGCTGACGATCGCGTTGAACCTGTCGCCCGACGCGGTGCCGTTCGACGCACCGAGCGGGCGAGTCGTGTTCGAGACGCCGGCGCGTGCGCGCGACCGGGTCGATGAAGGGGTGTTGCCGCCGTACTCGCTCGTCGCGTGGCTGACGGGTGACGTCAACCGGTATGCGCTCACGCACGATGCGCGTCGCATCGACGACGGCACGTGGCGCGGAATGCGTCCGAGCCTGAACGCATGACGACCTGAGCGGGCAAGTGTCTGAGAGACCGGGCGCATCCGCGCCCGGTTGCGCCGCAGGCAATCCCCGAGCTACCAGAACCCGCGAATGCCCGCGACGCCGTATGCGCCGTGGCGGCGTGCCTCGTCGAGGTGCGCGCGCGTCATGCCGCCGAGCGCGAACACGGGCATCGCGGCCTCGGCGGCCAGCGCGCCGAAATGTGTCCAGCCGAGCGTCGGCGCACCGGGATGGCTGAGCGTCGGCAACACGGGCGACAGCGTGACGAAATCCGCGCCGGCGTGCGCGGCCCGCAGCAGGTCATCGTGCGTGTGACAGGCAGCGGACACCCTGCGTCCGGCCGGCAATGGCCGCTGCGTGGCAGCGCGCAAGGCGGCCCCGTCGAGATGCCAGCCGGCGCCGTCGAGCCGCATCACGCCGGCCGCATCGATCGGGCCGTTCAGCATCAGGTCCGCGCCGGCCGCGTCGCAGCGCGCGAGCGCTTCGGCGGCGAGCCGCGCAAACGCGGCGGCATCGAGCGATTTCACCCGCAGTTGCACGAGTGTCTCGCCGCGCGCGAGCACGTCCGACAGCCGGTCGAGGAACGCCGCGCAATCGGCCGCCGACGCGGACGCCGGTTCCGGCGTGATCACGCAGCAGCGCGGCAGCGTGGCGTTCATCGCGTGCGGCGAAGTGCGGCCGTCATTCGTCGGCCTCTTTCGCGATCTTCGGGTAGACGCGCACGAGCACGATGCGTGGCCCGTTCATCTTCTTCACGACGACGTCGAAGCGGTCGAACGACACGCGCTGCCCTTCGGTCGGCAGGTCGCCGAGCGCCTGGATCACGAGGCCGCCGACCGATTCCGCGCGGCCTTCGTCGATGTCGATGCCGAGCGCCTGTTCGAGCGATACGACGGGCAGGCTGCCCTTGCCCATCAGCGTGCCGTCGTCGAGGCGGCTCCAGTCGGCGTCGCCCTGGCGGAACTCGTCGTGGATCTGTCCGACCAGTGCGCCGAGCAGGTTGTCGAGCGTCAGGAAGCCGATCGGCTTCTCGCCCTTGTTGCCGACCAGTGCGAAGTGCGGCGCGCCCTTGCGGAAGCGGCGGAACAGGTCGAGCGCCGGCGTGTCGGGCTTCACATACTGCACGGGACGTACGTAGTCCGACAGGTCTTCCAGCGCCGCGCCCGCGTGACGCGCGAGCAGCAGGTCCTTCAGGTGGATCAGCCCGCTCACCTGCTCGCGCGACGCATCCTCGAACAGCGGATAGCGGCTGAAGCGGTGGCGCGCGACGATCTCCATGTTGTCGGGCAGCGGCAGGTCACGGCGCAGGCCAATCATTTCATGGGCGGGCCGCATCAGGTCCGACACTGTCATCGACGAAAAATCGAGCGAATGCGCGAGCGTGTTCCACTCGTCGTTGCTGTACGTGCCGCGCGCCGGCTGGGCCGGATTGCCGGCCGTGCTGCGGCGGCTGCGCAGGATCAGCTTCAGCTCGTCGGTCGAGTAGTGCGCGTCGCCGCCATGGTCGGCCGACAGCCCCGCGAGCCGCAGCACCGCATTGGCGCTGTTGTTGAGCACCCAGATCGCCGGATACATCGCCCAGTAGAACGCATAGAGCGGCAGCGCGACCCACAGGCCGACCTTCTCCGACTGGCGGATCGCCATCGATTTCGGCGCCAGCTCGCCGACGACGATATGCAGGAACGAGATCAGCGAGAACGCGAACACCAGCGAGATCAGGTGCACGACGCGTTCGGACTGCACGCCGATCAGGTCGAGCAGCGGGCCGAGCAGTTGCGCGAAGGCCGGTTCGCCGACCCAGCCGAGGCCGAGCGACGCAAGCGTGATGCCGAGCTGGCACGCGGAAAGATACGCGTCGAGCCGGCCATGCACGATCCCGAGGATGCGGCCGCGCAGGCCGTGCTTGCGGGCCAGTGTCTTGACGCGCGTGGCGCGCAGTTTGACGAGGCCGAATTCGGCCGCGACGAAGAACCCGTTCAGGGCCACCAGGAACAACGCGCCGATGAGCGCGAAGATCTGTAACAAAGAAGCACTCCGGTTATGACAGGCCCGTCAGTATAGAGCCAGAAAGGAATCTGTAATGTGTCGGGTGGCCGATTGCTTACACCGGCGCCTCACCGGGGACGGAGAACGTGAGGGTGGCCGTGGCGCCGTCGGCGAACGCGTCGTGCGAGAACGTGCCGCCGTGTGCGAGCGCGACGCGCTGGCAAAGCGCGAGCGTCCAGGCGATCCGTTTGGCGTCGCGCTGGCGCAGCATCTCGCGTCGTGCGAACGGTTCGAACGCATGCGGCTGAGCGGGATCGGCGAGCGCGCCGGCGTTGACGGTGCACGTGGCGCTCGCGGTGAACTGCACGCCGTCGCGGGTGCACGTGAACGTCACGCGGCTGCCGGCGGCGCTGGCTTCGACCGCGGCCGTCAGCATTGTCCAGAGCGCCTGCGCGATGCGTTCGCGGTCGGCGATCAATGACGGTTCGCCGTCCGGCAGCGTCGCATCGAGCGCGACCTGTCGCGCGTCGGCGAGCGCGAAACGGACGAGCGCGATCGTGTCGTCGAGCAGCGCGCGCAGCGCGAACGGCTGCGGCTTGAGCGCGAGCGTGCGCGTGTCGGCACGCGGCGCGTCGAGCACGTCGTCGATCAGCGCGACCTGCTGGTCGATGCCCGTGCAGATGCCCGCAAGCGCACGCTGCAGGTTCGGATCGGCGTTGGCGAGCTGGCGCTCGAGCACGTACGCCCAGCTATGCATGGCGTTCAGCGGGCTGCGCAGGTCATGCGACGCGGTGGAGAGCGCCTGGTCGCGCAGGAACAGCGCCGCCTGGGTGGCGTAATGCGCTGCGCGTTCGCGCAGCAGGTCGGCGGCGGGATCGACGGAAGTGGACGTCACGGAGCTGGCCTGTCGGAAGCGGTTGGCGTGGAAGTCACGCGAATTGTCATTATAGGGACGGTGCGTGTCACGCCGGCAGCGCGTCCTCGTCCTTTTTCCGGGCGTCGCCGTTCGGCAGCAGCTGGCACGCGAGCAGGCCGGCCAGCATCAGCGCGCAACCGATGAGCGCGCGCAGCGTCAGCGTTTCGCCGAGTGCGGCCCAGCCGGCGACCGCCGCGAATACGCCTTCCATGCTGAAGATCACGGCCGCGTGTGCAGGCGCCGCGTCGCGTTGCGCGACGACCTGCAGCGTATAGCCGACGCCGACCGACAGCAGGCCGCCGTACAGCAGCGTCGGCAGCGCGCTGCGCAGCATCGTGCCGCTGACCGGCTCGATGACGAGGCCGATCGCGAGGCACGCCGCACCGCACACGACGAACTGCATGAACGCGAGTACGAGCGGATCGTGGCGCTTCGCGAAACGGCCGACGGCCATCACGTGCGCGGCGATGATCACGGCGCCCGCGAGCTGGAACCAGTCGCCGTACAGCACCGAGAACTGCTCGTTGATGCTGAGGAAATACAGGCCGATCGCCGCGAGCAGCGCGCCGAACCACGTGCCCGGGCCGATCCGGTGACGTGCGAACACACCCATCAGCGGCACGATCACGACGTACAGCGAGCTGATGAAGCCTGCGTTGGCGATGCGCGTGTACTGCAGGCCGATCTGCTGCAGCGAAATCGATACGGCCAGCAGCCCGCCGAGCGCGAGGCCCGGCAGCAGCCGCTTCGGTTCACGGCGGATCGCCGCGAGTTGCGTGCGCGACGCCGCGTTCAGCATCAGCAGCGGCACCAGCACCAGCGCGCCGAGCAGGAAACGCAGCCCCGTGAACAGGAACGGCCCGATAACGTCGAGGCTCAGGCGTTGGGCGACGAAAGCCGAACCCCAGATCGCGGCGGCGGCGAGCATCAGCAGGTTGGCACGGAGGTGCTTGCGGGCTTCGGGCGTCATCGGGATTCTTCTGGAGATTGCGGGCGGCGAAACCGGCTAGTTTACGCCGAGATTGCAAGGCTGTCGGCAAACCTGCGCAACGCGGCGGCGGCCCGTGCGTCGCGCACGCGCGAATACAGCACGACCTGCGACAGCGGCAGCGGTGGCAACCCGAATTTCGCGCCGACGTCGACCAGCGTGCGCGGCGCGACCCGCCGCGCGAGCGGGCAGACGGCCAGCCCCGCTGCGGCGGCGGCCGTGACCGCCGCCACGCCGCCGCCCGTAAAGCGTTCCCGCCATGGCCGCCCCGCATGGTCAAGCGCGCGCAGCGCGGCGGCCCGCACGCCGCACGGGCCGGCTAGCACCGCGAGCGGCAGCGGCTCGCCCGCGCGCGGTGCCCAGTCCGGCGCGGCGAGCCAGGCCAGCGGTTCGGAGAACAGCAGCGTGCCGTCTTCGCGCGGCGGGTCTTCGCCCGGCTCGTGCCGCACGATCACCGCATCGAACCGGCGTTCGTCGTATTGCGCGAGCAGGTTCGTCGACGTTCCCAGATGCATTTCGAGCGACAACCCAGGATCCTGCCGATGCAGGCTCGTGAGCACGGCCGGCAGGTCGGGCACCGCGACGTGCTCGCTGACGCCGAGCGACAGGCGGTGCGTGCCGGCCGAGATCGCGCCCAGCGCGTGATCGTGCGCGTCGAGCAGCGCGCGGGCGGCCGGCAGGAAATTCTCGCCGTCGGCGGCCAGCTTGACGACGCGCGGCGTGCGCGCGAGCAGTGGCTTGCCGAGATGGGCTTCCAGCCGCTTCAGCTTCAGGCTGACGGCCGATTGCGTGGTGCCGAGCGCATCGGCGGCGCGCGTGAAGCTGGCGAGATCGGCGACCAGCACGAACGCGCGCACGGCATCGAGGTCGAGGACTTTCATTTTCAATGTAAATGGATGAAATATTAATCGATGACTGTTCATTATAGATCGGCGGGCCTAACCTGACGCTGTGTTTCCGTTCTTCAACGTCAACCTCACCGACAGGAGCAGGACCATGCCATTCACCCGTATCGCAGTCCGCGAAGGCAAGCCGGCCGCCTACCGTGCGGCCCTCGTCAGCGGCGTGCATCGCGCGCTGATGCACACGTTCAACGTGCCCGAGGACGACATCTTCATGGTCGTCACCGAGCACGCGGCCGAGAACTTCGTGTTCGGGCGTCACTACCTCGATATCGAACGCAGCGACGATCTCGTGATGATCCAGATCACCGCGAACAACACGCGTACGCTCGAGCAGAAGCGGGCGCTGTACCGGGCGATCGCCGACAACCTCGCGCAGCAGCCCGGCGTGCGGCAGCAGGACGTATTCATCAGTCTGGTCGAGGTGCTGAAAGAGGACTGGTCGTTCGGCAACGGCATCGCGCAATACGCCGTTTGACCTGCGACAGCGCGACAGGGCCGGATCGCTGCCTGCGCGTTTCGGCGACGTGTACTATGGAAGCAGCTTCACGGGCGACGCCGGCGCGAACGATGCGCCGGCGATTCTTCATGTGCAGGGGCCTCCATGTCGCGTGTGCTGGAAATCGTGTTGTCGCTGTCCCTGGAAGGATGGCCGGTCAAGGCTGCAAGTCGCGCCCGCGACGCGCAGCGTGATTTCGGCGCCGAACTCGTGCGCGCGTGGCGGATCTGCCCGCAGGTCCGGATGCGCCGCGGCCACGAGCGCGTGACGATCGAGCCGTGCCGGATCGAGGAGGCCGAGCCGAGCCCCGGCGCGAGCTGGTGGACGTGGGTCGAATCGAATGCGCACGGCAGGCGGGTCGTCGCGTCGCGCACGAAGGCGTTTGCGCCGGGTGTCACGGCGCGCGAACGGTTCGACGCGGAGCATGCGGGCATCGTCGTCGCGATGCCGCCGCCCGTACCCGAGGCGGCCGTCGCAGCCGAGGCCGTCGTCGCGGCAGGCGAAGTCGACGGCGCCGCGCCGGATCCGACCGGGCGCCCGGAGGAGACCGGTACCCAGCCGGAATCGCCGGCGCTGCGTCTCGTCAGCGAACGGCGGCGCGGCCGCTGGGCCGACGACAGCGGCGTCGTGGTCGAGATGACGCTCGACGACATCACGTTGCATCATGGTAGCGAGCCGCCGCGCCGCTACGTCGAACTGCGCCTTGCCACGCCCGACTGGGAAACGCTGCCCGCGCGCACGGCCGCGCTGCAAGCGCTGTTTGCCGCGGCGCGCGAGCTGAGCGGTGCGTGGCCCGCATTCGCGCAACTGACGAGCGTGATCGATCGCGCATGCGCGGCCGAGCCGGCCGCCGACGGGCCGCCCGTCAAGGCGAAGCTCGTCGACCTGACCGGCGTGCGCACGCAGCGCGCCGCGCTGTTCGCGCTGTCCGGCGACATCACCGCGCAATGGCTCGGCAACGAGGGCGGGGTGCTCGAGCACGACGATCCCGAATTCGTGCACCAGATGCGCGTTGCGCTGCGCCGCCTGCGCACGCTGATGCGCTTCTTCCCGCTCTTTGCCGACCGCCAGTGGCGCGACACGCTCGGTGTCGACCTGCACTGGCTTGCCTCGCTGCTCGGCACCGTGCGCGACTGGGACGTGTTCGCGACCGAAAGCCTGCCCGCGCTGATCGCGGCCGACGGCGGCGACGGCGAGTGGAACGGCACGCTCGACGCCGCGCGCGCGCAGTGCGCGGCCGCGCGGGTCGAATTGCGGCAGGCGCTGCATTCGGCCCGCTATGCGCGGCTGACGCTCGGCTGGCTCGAATGGCTGAGCGCGCTTGCGCTGCCGGCCGCCGAAGACGGCGACGCGCCCTCGCTGCGGCGCCACGCGACGAAGCGTGTCCGGCGGCTGTTCGGTCATCTCTATGCATCGCCGTCGCTCACGTCGCTCGACACGGCCGCGCGCCATCAGGTACGGATCGAGGCGAAGCGGCTGCGCTATGCGCTCGAATTCTTCGCGTCGCTGGCGTCGCGCCGCACGCGTACCGAAACGGTCAAGACGCTCACGCGCGTGCAGAGCGTGCTCGGCGAAGCGAACGACACGATGGTCGCGCTGCATCACCTCGAAAAACTGGCTGCACCGCCTTACCAGCTCGGTTTCGTGCGCGGCTACGGCGCGGCGCTCGAGCAGCGCGCGGCGCGCGATGCCGAGGCGCTGCTGGCCAGCCTGCGGCCGCCGAAGCTCGACGGCAAGCCGGGTTGACCGGCACGCGCTGACTATAATGGCCGCCCGATTCCCGCACGTATCCCGATGACCGACGCACCGCATTCTTCCCCGTCCGCCGAACCGCTCGAACTGGGCGGCGAGCTGTGGCTGCGCGCCGGCGAGCAGACGCTCGGCGGCGCCACGCGTATCGCGTTGCTCGCGGCGATCGGCGACACCGGTTCGATCACGCGCGCGGCGAAGGCCGTCGGCCTCAGCTACAAGGCGGCGTGGGATGCGGTCGACACGATGAACAATCTTGCCGGCGAACCGCTCGTCGCACGTTCGACGGGCGGCAAGGGCGGCGGCGGCACGACGCTGACGCCGCGCGCGACGTCGCTGATCGCCGCGTTCCGCACGATCGAGCGCGAGCATCGCCGGTTCATCGAGGCCGCAAGCGCGGCCGTGGCCGGATTCGACGTCGACTGGGCGTTGATCGGCCGGATCGGGATGAAGACCAGCGCGCGCAACCAGTTGTTCGGCAACGTCGCATCGATCGTGCGCGGTACCGTCAACGACGAGGTCACGCTCACGCTGCCCGGCGGACAGCCGATCGTTGCCGTGCTGACGCACGAGAGCGCCGATGCGCTCGGCCTGCAGGTCGGCGCGGACGCCTGCGCGCTGGTGAAGGCGTCGTGGGTCGTGCTCGCGGTCGACGATGGCGAGCCCGAGATGAAGGTGTCCGCGCGGAATCAACTGCGCGGCAGCGTGGAAACCGTCGCGGCGGGCGCGGTGAACAGCGAGGTGACGCTGGCGCTCGACGGCGGCGGGACGCTGACGGCCGTCGTGACCAACGACAGCGTCGATGCGTTACAACTCGACGCCGGCCGGCGGGCGATCGCACTGTTCAAGGCGTCGAGCGTGATTCTTGCGGTGACGGGCTGACGAGGCAGGCCGGGCGGCGCGCTTCGAGGATCGTGTGACGGGCGGGGCGAAGCCGGCATCGCACAGTGCCTGCCCGGCGCCGGCTTCGTTTCCGCTTTCAGCATGTGCCGCTACGCGCGGCTTCTCTCAGGCTCGAATCTGCCTGCCACGACCACCGCCTCGCGCGCTCATGCGACGCGCGTCGGCCACTCGGCGTGCGGCGGAGCCGCCTGCACGCGTCCTTCGCTCAACTGCACGACCTGGTCGCCGAACGCGGCAACGTCGTCGGGATCGTGCGAGATCAGCACCATCGGGATATCGAGTCGCGCCTGTAGCTCGGCGAGCTCGTGACGCATGCGCTGGCGCATCGCGCCGTCGAGCGCCGCGAACGGTTCGTCGAGCAGCAGGATCCGCGGCTGCGCGACCAGTGCGCGCGCCAGCGCGACGCGCTGTTTCTGTCCGCCCGACAATTGCGACGGATACTGTCCCGCGAGCGCTTCGAGATCGAATGCTTGCAGCCAGTACGCGACTTCCCGCGGCACCGCCTTCGCGCGCGGATTGCGCAGCCCCGATGTCAGCCCGAACGCGATGTTCTGGCGCACGTTCAGATGCGGAAACAGTGCGTAATCCTGGAACAGGTACGCGACGCGGCGCTCGCGGGTCGGCACGTCGATGCGGCGAGCGGCGTCGAACAGCGGTTCGTCGTTCAGCTTGATCGTGCCTTCGTCGGGCGACAGCAGGCCGGCGATCGCCTGCAGCGTCATGCTCTTGCCCGCACCGGACGGCCCGAACAGCACGACGCGCTGCGTCGTCGCCGTGAACGACACGTCGAGCGTGAAGCGGCGCTCGGCGTTCGCGTAGGTCTTGCGGATGTCGACGACGAGGCTCATGCGAACCTCCGTCGACGCAACCCGGCGGCCGCGCGAAGCAGGCGATACGGACGAAATGCGCGCTTCATGTCAGCTGGCTCCGCCGGGCGCGCGACGGCACGAGCCAGCCGGTCGCGAGCAGCACCAGCACGCAGGTGATCGACGTCACCAGCACGAGGAAGTTGGCCGTGCTGTCGTCGCCGGCCTGCACGGCCGCGTAGATCGCGACCGACAGCGTCTGCGTGCGACCGGGCAGGTTGCCCGCGATCATCAGCGTCGCGCCGAACTCGCCGAGCGCGCGTGCGAACGCGAGCAGCGCGCCCGCGAGAATTCCGCGCGTGGCGAGCGGCAGCGTCACACGGAAGAACACCGCGGCTTCGCCGAGCCCGAGCGTGCGCGCCGCGCGTTCGAGGTGCGGATCGACGCCTTCGAACGCAGCCCGGGCCGACTTCAGGATCAACGGGAACGCGACGACCATCGACGCGATTACCGCGCCTTGCCACGTAAAGACGAGCTCGATGCCGAGCTTGTCGAGCCACGCGCCGAACACGCCGCGCCGGCCGAGCAGCACGAGCAGGTAATACCCGAGCACCGTCGGCGGCAGCACGAGCGGCAGCGTCAGCACGGAATCGACGACGTCGCGCAGCGGCGAGCGCCAGCGCGCGAGCATGAACGCGGCCGCGACGCCGAGCACGATGTCGAGCGCGGTTGCCCAGCCGGCAACCTTCAGCGACAGCAGCAGCGGTATCCAGGCGTCTTGCATCGCGTGACGCTCACTTGCCCGCAGGCTTGAAGCCGAACGTCGACAGCACGGCCTGGCCCTGCGGCGACGCGACGAAGTCGATGAACGACTGCGCGTGCGCGGCGTGGCGGCTGTCCTTGACTACGGCGATCGGATAGGTGATGGCCGTCTTCGTCGGCACGGTCAGCGCAACTTTCACGCGGCCCGGCATGATCGCAGCGTCGGTACCGAACACGAAGCCTGCGTCGACCTCACCGCGCGCGACGTAGTCGAGGCTCTGGCGCACGTTCGCGGCCAGCACGCCCTTCGCGCTGACGGCATCCCACACGCCGGCCGCGCGCAGTGCGCCTTCCGTATAGCGGCCGACCGGCACCGATGCCGGGTCGCCGTACGCGATGCGCTTCACGCCGGGTGCCGTCAGGTCGTTCAGCGACGTCGGCGCGGCGGCCTTGCTGTCCGCCGGCACGATCAGCACGAGCGAGTTCGCCGCGAAATCGCGCCGCGTGCCGGGCACGATCACCTTTTCGTTGGCCGCACGGTCCATCGCCTTCTGGTCGGCCGACGCGAACACGTCAGCCGGTGCGCCCTTGGCGATCTGCTGCATCAGCACGTCCGACGCGCCGAAGTTGAACAGCACCTTGGTATCCGGATGCTGCTTCTCGTACGCATCGCCGACGGCCTTGAACGCGTTCGTCAGGCTGGCGGCGGCCGACACGACCAGTTCATCCGCGGCGCAAGCGGGCGCGCTGAACGCGATACCGGCAGCGGCAAGCGTGGCGATCGGCAGCAGGCGGAGCAGGGTGCGGCGAAGCGGACGGACGGTTGAGCGCATGGCGGATTCGTTCTGAATGGGTGGAAACCGTAATCGTAATATAGGGCGGGTTATAACGCTCGACATACCGCTCATGCGATGGCGCGCATGGAATGGTCAGACGTGAAAAGGAGCGGGCGTGACGGTGGGGCGGCCGGTCACGTACGGAGCGTTTGCAGCGACGACTGGGTGCGCTGCAGCGACGACGGCTGCGATGCAGGACGGTAGTTCGGGTTGGCCTTCCAGCGCGCGCGGACGAACGGACGCTCGTGGCCCGACAGTTGCAGCGCCACCTTGGTGACCCACCGATGCGACGGCACCGTGATGCCGTGCAGCGCCACGGTGACGAGCGCGAGGCTCGCGACGACCGCAGGCACCGACCAGCGGTGCGGCACCGCGCGCCACGAGCCGGCGATGAACGCGAGCGCGGCGATCGCGCCGACGATACAGCCGGTGATCGATTCGGACGGCGAATGTGCGTCGAGCGCGACGCGCGACACGCCGACCGCGATGCCGGCCGCGAGCCCGAGCGCGATGCCGGCGATTCGCATCGGCGTGCGCGTGCGGATCAGCGCCAGGAAAATCGCGACCGGATAGACCGACGTCGACAGCATGGCATGGCCGCTGAACCCCGTGAAATCCCACTTGCGGATGCCGATTCCCCAGCCGAGGAACGCGATCTTCGTGAGCGCGACCACGCCGATCGCGGCCGCGAGCACGCCGAGCCACGCGGCCGCGCGCTGCCACGAGTAGCCGAGCGCGAGCCAGACGGCGATCGTGATCGCGAGCGGCAAGGTCAGGCCGGCGCCGCCGAACGCGGTGATCATGATCCACAGGTGAGACGGCAGGTCGAACATCGGGAAGGGGACGAACGAAGGCGGGGAAGATGCTTAAATCAACGCGCGAGCCGGAAAGAACGACTACAACGGATACAAGCGACGAAGCCCCAGTATAGCGCCGCGTGCGCACGAGCCCCGTTTTTTGCGCTGCCGGGAACGATCCGCATGCAGGAAAAATCCCAGAAACAATGTTATGGTGCATTGCACAAAGACGAACGATGCATCCGCTGTGGTGCCCCTATTTTTCCTGACTGCGAGCCCGATCGATGACCAAGAGTCTGACCAAGGTGTGGCTGGGCGGCATGAAACGCATCCTGTCACCGGCCGCCAAGCGCGCGGCGCGCGACGCGCAGCGCATCACACGCGACGCGCTCGAGGCCGCGGCCTCTCCCGCCGTATCCGATCTGTCCCCGCCGCGTGAATCGCGCGTGCGGCCGCGCGCCGCCGCATGGGCGGCCGGCGAGTGGACGCGCGGCGAACATCCGATGGCGCCCGCGCTCGGGCGCCTCGTCCAGAATCTCGCGTACGGCCTCTACGTGCCGCCGGGCCGCCGGCGTGGCGCGATGCCGCTCGTCGTGATGCTGCACGGCTGCCAGCAGTCCGTCGACGAATTCGTGCAAGGCACGCGGATGAATCTGCTGGCCGACAAGCATGGTTTCGCGGTGCTGTATCCGGAGCAGTCGCTGCGCGCGCACGCGCACGGCTGCTGGCATTGGTATGAAGACACCGACCGCGCGGGCCGCGGCGAGGCGAACGCCGTGGCGTCGCTCGTCGACGCGCTCGTCGACGAACACGGTTTCGACGCGTCGCGTGTCTATGTCGCGGGGCTGTCGGCCGGTGCGGGCCTCGCGTCGCTTCTTGCACTGCACCATCCGGACCGTTTTGCGGCGGTGGCGCTGCATTCGGGCCCTGCGCTCGGCGAGGCGAGTTCGGGCATTACCGCGATGGACGTGATGCGGCGCGGGGTACGCCAGAACCCGGCTGCGGCCGTCGATGCGGTGGTCGATGCCGCCGCTTATCCGGGCATGCCCGCGCTGATCGTCCAGGGTGACGGCGACCACGTGGTCGCGCCGAAGAACGCCGACCAGCTGACGGTGCAGTTCATGCGCCTGAACGGGCTCGCCGACAGCCGCGGCGCACTGCGCGGAGGCGAGCGGGTCGAGACGCGCGAAGCGGGCGCGCAGATCACCGATGTCTGCCGCGACGGCGAGCCGGTCGTGCGGCTCTGTCATGTGAAAGGGCTCGACCATGCGTGGGCCGGCGGCGACGAAGCCGTGCCGTTTCATGCAGCGGTCGGCCCCGATGCGAGCGCGATGATCTGGGCCTTTTTCGAAGCCCATCGTCGCACTGTGGCGACCGAACGACGCATCGTCTGATCGACGCTGGCCAAAGGCTAGGGTTTTCCCTATAATTCGGGAAAACCCTAGTCAAAGAACCTCTGGATTGCGAGATCGACCATGTACCTGCTGAGCCACCTCTTCCTGATGCTGACCAAGAACGCTGAAAAGGCCTCGAAAGAGCGCGCCGAGGCGTACCTGGCCGAAGCCACCGACATCTACGACCTCGAATTCCGCATGCGCAAGATCGATCGCGAAGCGGCGATGAACCGCCCGTACTCGATCGGCGCGCGCTAAGCAGCGCAGGGCGGGCAGTCAGGTCCGCCGTTCCGGCGAGTCACGCAGCAAAAAAGGGCGCGTGCGGCTACATGCCGCACGCGCCCTTTTTGTATTCCTGGCCCGGCCTTGTGTCGCGTCAGACGACCGTCAGGCGTACCGGCACGTTGTTGCGCGTCGCGTTCGAGTACGGGCACACGTGGTGCGCCTTTTCGACCAGCGCTTGCGCGTCGGCCTTGTCGAATCCCGGGAGCGACACGCGCAACTCGACGTCGAGCGCGAAACCGCCGGCGTCGTTCGGGCCGATGCCCACTTCCGCCGTGACCTGCGTGTCGGCCGGCAGTGCCTTCTTGTCCTGACCGGCGACGAATTTCATCGCGCTCAGGAAACAGGCCGAGTAACCTGCGGCAAACAGCTGCTCCGGGTTCGTGCCTTCCGCGCCCGTGCCGCCGAGTTCGCGCGGCGCGGCCAGCTTCACTTCCAGCTTGTTGTCGGCGGATACCGCGCGGCCGTCGCGGCCGCCCGTGCTCGTGGCGCTGGTCTTGTACAGAATGTTCATCGTGCAGCTCCTGTCGGTAAAGGGGAAGAAAAGCGGTCCGGTCGAACGGGGTGTCGCCGGCCACGAGAAAAATATAGAACACAAATCATTTGTGTGCAAATGAATTTTTGAAGAAAAAGCCCGGGAGTGCCGGGCCGGTTCGCGGAGGCTCGCCTGTCAGCGTTCGTTGGCGGCCGACAGCGCGTCGCGCAACTGCTGGAGATCGGTGCGCAGCCTGACCAGGAACTCGGGGGATTGCTGCATCGCGCAAAAGAGATCGACGGGGACCGAGCGCGCGCGATCCTTCAGCGCACGGCCTTCCGGCGTCACAAGTACGTTCACGACGCGTTCGTCGGCCGCGCTGCGCACGCGCTCGACGTAGCCGAGCGCCTCCAGTCGCTTCAGCAGCGGCGTGACCGTGGCCGGGTCGAGGTCGAGCCGCGCGGCGATGTCCTTCACGGCGATGTCGTCGCGCTCCCACAGCACGAGCATCGCGAGATATTGCGGATAGGTCAGCGACAGCTTGTCGAGCAGCGGCTTGTACGTCTTCGTCATCGCGTGCGAAGTCGAGTAGAGCGCGAAGCAGAGTTGCTCGTCGAGCGTCTGGGGCAGCAGGGGCAGGCGGTCCATGATTCGGGAGGCGCGGCGAACGCGCGAACAATTTGCACGCAAATTATTTTGCGCGCAAAAGATCGGGATGAACAGGGGGCGGCCGGCGCGGTGCGGCGGCCGACCGAGGCGGGGAAAGGGATGGGGCGCCGGGAGCCAACCCGCCGCGGAGAACGGTGGCCGGCGACGTGCGCCGGCCGGGGGACTTCAGCGACCCGATGTGGTGGTCGTTGCGCCCGGTTCCTGTACGCCGAAGCAGCCGCGATAGGTCGCGTAGAACGAGCAGTACAGCATCGTGACGATGATGATCGTTACCGGCATCATGATCGTCAGCGCGTAGGCGCCGGCGCCGAGCGCCTGCAGCAGCAGCGACAGCGCGAGCGACGTGCCGAGCGCGACGCCGAACCACAGCATGCCGTACACGACGAACGCGCCGCGATTGCGCCAGCAACTGACGACGCTGAAGAACAGTGCCTTGACGGGCGGGACGTCATGCCACGCGACCAGCACCGGCGCGAACCAGAACAGCATCGCGACCGGCAGGTAGAGCAGCGTCGCGAAGAACAGCGCGCCGAGCGTGCCTTGCGCGGCGAGCCCTTCCGGCGTGGTGCTCGCTTCGTCCGCCGCGCCCATCATCACGTGGAACAGCGCGCCGCCGTCCACGAACGACGAAGCGGCGAACACGAGCACCATCGACGCGACGTAGATCACGCCGAGCACGAGCAGCCGCTGGGTCGCGATGGTGCCGTACGAGCGGAAGCCGTCGACGAGGATCGTCGGCATCACGGGCTTGCCGGCTACCGTGTCGCGGCACGCGGCCATGAAGCCGACCGCGACGCCGGGAATGAATACCAGCGGCAGCGCGGAGCCGATCACGGGCACCATCGATATCAGCGTGATCGCCAGCAGGTACGTGAAGAACAGCGTGATGAACGCGAGCGGGTTCCGGCGGAACAGCCAGACGCCTTGACGGAACCAGACATAGCCCGTTTTGGCGGGCACTTCGATCAGTTGCATGCGGTTTGGATCTCGGGAAGCGCGGGCGTGTGCGCGATACGCTCGCGCAGGATGCGTTCGAAATGGCCGGGGTCGTGCGGCTTGAGCATCTCGGCCGCGCGGGGCAGATAGAAGTCGTACAGGCGCGACACCCAGAAGCGATACGCGCCCGCGCGCAGCATGTCGCTCCAGTGGCGGCGCTCCTCGGCCGTGAACGGCCGAACGGTCTGGTATGCGCGCAGCAGCGCGTCGGCGCGCGCGACGTCGAGCACGCCGGTCGCGAGGTCGACGCACCAGTCGTTGACCGTGACCGCGACGTCGAACAGCCACTTGTCGCAGCCCGCGAAATAGAAGTCGAAGAAGCCGCCGAGCCGCACGTCGTGGCCGGTGCCGGGCGCCGCGTGCGCGAACAGCACGTTGTCGCGGAACAGGTCGCAATGGCACGGCCCGGCCGGCAACGCCGCGTAGTCGTCCGATGCGAAGAAGCTGGCCTGGTGCGCGAGTTCGCTTTCCAGCAGCGCGCGCTGCGGCTCCGTGATGAACGGCACGATAGCCGGCACGTTCTCCTGCCACCACGGCAGGCTGCGCAGGTTCGGCTGGTTGCGCGGATAGTCGCGGCCGGCGAGGTGCAGGCGCGCGAGCATCTGCCCGACCTCGATGCAGTGTTCGACCCCCGGCGCGAGTTCAGCCGAGCCGTCGAGCTTCGTGACGATCGCGGCCGGCTTGCCGTGCAGCATGCCGAACAGCGCGCCGTCGTCACGCGGGATCGGATCGGGCACGGGCACGCCGTGGCCGGCCAGATGGCGCATCAGGTCGAGGTAGAACGGCAGTTGCTGCGCCGTGAGCTTTTCGAAGATCGTGAGGACGTACTCGCCGCGCGTCGTCGTCAGGAAGAAATTGCTGTTTTCGATACCGGACGGAATGCCGCGGAACGCAAGCACGTCGCCCAGTTCGTAGTGGCGCATCCATTGCGCGAGATCGGAGTCGGAAACAGCAGTGAAAACGGCCATGCGGGATGCGTCAGGTCAGGGTGTCGGCACGCGGGCGGCGTGCGTCGCGACAGCAGGTGAAGGGAGGCGGCGCGCGGCGTTCGGTGCCGCGCGCCGCGGAATCAGTAGCGCAGGTTCAGCGACGGCAGGCGCGTGATCGGGATGCCCGCGTCGTGCGGCTTCGGCGACGTGTCGGGCGTCGAGCTCATCTGGTAGCGCGTGCCGAAGTTCGACTTCACGTCGATCTCGACCGGTTTGCCGCGATCGCGGTACTCGGTGACTTCGGTGCCGTTCTTGCTCTTTTCGTGGAAGCTCGGCGTGCGGCGGATGTCGGCGAAGTCGACTTTCGACGTGACTTCGGCGCCCGGCCGGTTGATCTTGCGGAGATCGGGCAGGCCGGCGGCCTCGTTGGCCTCGGCCCGGGCCTGCGCGTCGGCGTCAGGCGTGCCGCCGGCGGCGTAAGCGACGCTGGCGGCGGCAAACGCGGCGGCAGCGGCGACGAGAATGAGCGGCTTCATGATGAGTCTCCAGTGAACCCACCGATTTTAGCAAATACTGCGCCCCATCCGGCCCTCGCGTGCGTAGGGGCAGCCATAAGGGCGACCGGGTTCCGTGGTAATGTCGTCGGATCAGACGAGGTGATGAAAATGAAGAACGATTTGAGCCGCCGGCACCGAGTGCTGACGCCCGAGAGCCCGTCGGTC
This sequence comes from Burkholderia sp. AU30280, assembly GCF_020420125.1. Taxonomy (NCBI): domain Bacteria; kingdom Pseudomonadati; phylum Pseudomonadota; class Betaproteobacteria; order Burkholderiales; family Burkholderiaceae; genus Burkholderia; species Burkholderia sp. AU30280. The sequence continues at coordinate 659,123 of NZ_JAIZRY010000001.1, read as the reverse complement.
GAGGCTTTCGACGATCCGATCGCCGCCGTTGCGCGGCTGTCCGCCATTTACGACACGAACACGGGCTTCCTGCGCGACGCGTTCGCGCGCTATCGCCGCCATGAACCGATCACCGAGCACGTGCGCGCGTGCTACCCGTTCGTGCGGATCCGCACCGACGTCAACACGCATGTCGATTCGCGCCGCTCGTACGGTTTCGTCGCGGGCCCCGGCGTGTTCGAGACGACGGTCACGCGCCCCGATCTTTTCGCGAACTACTATCGCGAGCAGCTGCGCCTGCTGTCGAAGAACCACCATGTGAAGATCGAGATCGGCGTGTCGTCGCAGCCGATTCCGATTCATTTCGCGTTTCCTGAAGGGATCCATCTCGAGGGCGAGCTCGACCGCGACCGCCTGCTCGCGATGCGCGACATCTTTGATACGCCCGACCTGTCGTATCTCGACGACCGCATCGTCAACGGCACGTTCGAGCCGGCGCCGGGCGAGCCGCATCCGCTCGCGCTGTTCACGGCCGCGCGCGTCGATTTCTCGCTGCACCGGCTGCGCCACTACACGGCGACGTCGCCCACGCATTTCCAGAACTACGTGCTGTACACGAACTACCAGTTCTACATCGACGAGTTCGTGAAGCTGGGCCGCACGGTGATGACGGAGAGCGACGATCCCGAGGTGCGTGCATACCGGAGCCAGTACAGCGCGTTCGTCGAGCCGGGCGATGTCGTCACGTACAACGCGAACCTCGGTAGCGAGCCGGCAGAGGGCGCCGCGCCGCCGCGCCTGCCGCAGATGCCCGCGTATCACCTGAAGCGCGCGGACGGCAGCGGGATCACGATGGTCAACATCGGCGTCGGCCCGTCGAACGCGAAGACTATCACCGATCACATCGCGGTGCTGCGTCCGCACGCGTGGGTGATGCTCGGTCACTGCGCGGGGCTGCGCAACACGCAGCGTCTCGGCGACTACGTGCTCGCACACGGCTACGTGCGCGAGGATCACGTGCTCGACGCCGACCTGCCGCTGTGGGTGCCGATTCCGGCGCTCGCCGAAGTGCAGCTCGCACTCGAGCGCGGGGTGGCCGACGTGACCCGGCTGGAGGGCGCTGAACTGAAGCGCGTGATGCGCACGGGTACGGTCGCGAGCGTCGACAACCGTAACTGGGAGTTGCGCGATCATCGCGAGCCGGTGCAGCGGCTGTCGCAGAGCCGTGCGATCGCGCTCGACATGGAAAGCGCGACGATCGCCGCGAACGGCTTCCGCTTCCGCGTGCCGTACGGCACGCTGCTGTGCGTGTCGGACAAGCCGCTGCACGGCGAGCTGAAGCTGCCGGGCATGGCCGACACGTTCTATCGCGGGCAGGTCGACCAGCATCTGCAGATCGGCGTGAGGGCGATGGAGATCCTGCGGACGAACGGGCTCGACAAGCTGCATAGCCGCAAGCTGCGGAGCTTTGCGGAAGTGGCGTTCCAGTAAGGCGATGACCGGCGGGCCCTGCGGGGCGTCGCCGGGGTTCACGTCTTCCGAGTTGCCGCCCTCGCGGACGTGACGGTGCATGCGATTGAGAGGGCTGGCAGAGTACGGTCGCGCGCCCGTAATGAACGACGCGGCTTCGAAACGCAGGCTGGATCCGATCGCAGGCGCCTTGGTCACCATTGGACCGTTTCGACGGTCCGGTCGAATGCAGCCTCGAGCAACGCGGTCTCGCGATCGTCGAGTCTCAGGTCGAGCGCCGCGAGTGCGTCGGTCGGGTGATGCGGCTTGGACAATCCGACGATCGGCGCGGTGATGCCTGGCCGGCTCAGCACCCATGCCAGGGCGATCCGCGCGGGCGGCAGCCCGCGCGCCTGCGCCACCTGCCGGACGGCATCGACGGTCGCCGGGACCGCGTCACGCCCGTCGTACCAGGACACCATTTGCCGGTCGGTTGCGGCCCGCGTCGTCGACGCGTCGCGCGAGCCGGCCAGCAGCCCGCGGCCGAGCGGGGACCACGGCGTGTAGGCAATCCCTTCCCCCACGCAGAGCGGCAGCATGTCGCGCTCGTCGTCGCGGCAGATCAGGCTGTACTGGCTCTGCATCGAGACGAATCGTGCAAGTCCGTGATGCCGCTGGAACGCGAGCATCTTCATGAATTGCCACGCATGCATCGACGACGCGCCGAGATAGCGGACCTTGCCGCTCTTCACGATGGTATCGAGCGCATCAAGCGTTTCTTCGATCGGCGTGTCCGGATCGAACCGGTGGATCACGTAGAGATCGACGTAATCCGTCCCGAGGCGCTGCAGCGACGCATCGATGCTGGCGAGCAGATGCTTGCGCGACAGCCCGCGTGCGTTCGGCCCGTCGCCGGTCGGAAAGAACGCCTTGGTTGCGATCACAACATCATCGCGCGTCGCGAAATCGCGCAGCGCCCGCCCGAGAATGCGCTCGCTCTCGCCGCCCGAGTAGATGTCGGCCGTGTCGAAGAAATTCACGCCCGCATCGAGTGCCGTGCGAATGAAAGGGCGGGCTTCCTCCTCGGTCGCGACCCACGGACGCCACGACGGGTCGCCGTAGGTCATGCAGCCCAGGCATAGCCTCGACACCTTCAGCCCGGACCTTCCCAGCCTCACGTATTCCATCGGTTCCTCCTCCGTCCCGGCGCGGATCAGCGCATGCCGCCGATCGTGTAGCCGCCGTCGACCAGGAGCGACTCTCCCGTCACGAAGCGCGCTTCGTCGCTGCAGAGCCAGACGGCCGCGTCGGCCACGTCTTCCGGCGTGCCGATCCGCCGTGCGGGCGTGAATGCGGCAAAGGGGCGGAACATCTCGTCGTCGCCGAAGCGGCGCGCCATCGGCGTGTCGATGATGCCGGGGTTCACGTTGTTGATCCGGACGCCGTACGGGCCGCCTTCGAGTGCGACCGCGCGCACCAGTGCATCGAGCGCGCCCTTGCTGGCCGAATAGGTCGACGAGCCGGCAAGCGCGCCTTTCGCGAGCCACGACGACGTATTGACGATCGCACCGCCGCCGTGCGCGAGCATTGCCTCCATTTCGTATTTGATCGACAGCCACGTACCCTTGAGATTGGTGGCGATCACATGGTCGAAGTCGGCCTCGGTCTGTTCCACGATCGGGGCGAACGTGCCTTCCGTACCTGCATTGTTGAACGCGGCATGCAATGCGCCGTAGCGTCGGATCGTTGCGTCGACGAGCGCGCGCACGCCATCGGCGGATCCGACGTCGATGGCCATCGCGAAGGCTTCGCCACCGCGCTCGGTAATCGCGCGTACGGTTTCGTCGAGCGGCGCCGCGCGCCGTCCGGCGACGACGACATGGGCGCCTTCCCGCGCGAAGGCGAGCGCGGCCGCTCGGCCGATGCCGGTGCCGCCGCCGGTAACGAGCGCGACGCGTCCGTCGAGTCGGGGTCGCGTGGTGGCGGGAGATGATGACGCGCTTCGTGAGTCGGGCATGACGAGAGTGGCTCCATGTAAAGGGAAGCGAGCTGGCCGGCGGGCCGGCGCATGGTCGAGGTGCTTAGTCCCGGCGGTCGGGCACCGTCAGGGGCGTGCCGGGCGCGCCGGCGTAGAACACGATCAGTTCGGCGCGCTCGTCGCCGGTTTCGCCGCGATGGGCGCCGTCGACCATTTCCGGCACCACGTCGCCGGGGCCGAGCGCCAGCCGCTTGCCGTCGCTGCGGCGCACGGCGGTGAGGTGGCCCGACAGCACGTAGCCGATGTTGATCGACGGATGCGTATGCCACGGCAATACCGCGTGCGGCGGAATCGTGTAGCGTACGACCGTGATCTCCGGTTGTCCTGACGGGTACGTGCGATACCGCGAGCCGTCCCACGCCTGCGTGGTTCGCAGCAGTACCGTCTCGGTCACGCGGCTGCCCGCGTCGGCTTCCTGTGCGGTTGCTCGCGGCGAACCAGCGACGATCAATGCGGCTGCGACGACGGTTCGCGCAACGGCTGAAAATGAGAGTGTGTTCATGGCGGTGGGCTGTCTGGCATCGGGTATCGAAGACAGCGCCATTGTGCGAAGCAGGGTGCCGCGCGAATAGCACCCGACCGGTTGAAACCGATTCAACCGGTCGGACAGGCGTTGCGTGCAATGGACGATTGCCCGGGTGTTCCGGGTTTGACGGGAGCTGCGAATGGATCGGTTGAAAGCGCTGACGGTATTCGTCCGTATCGCGGCCGCGGGCGGTATCAGCGCGGGCGCCCGCGAGCTGGGCATGACACCGCAAGCGGCCAGCAAGCAGGTCGCAGCGCTGGAAGCGTTGTTGAGCGTACGGCTGCTCCTGCGCTCGACGCGCGGAATCGCGCTGACGCTCGAGGGTGAGCGCCTGCTGGCACAATGCCGCGGCGCTGTCGGGGAACTGGAGAGCGCGCTGCGCATGCTCGACGACGATCGGGCGCTCGCGGCCGGCACGATCCGTGTTGCGGCGCCGTATTCGCTGGCCCGGCGCTTCCTCGCGCCGCTGCTCGGTGAATTCTGCGACCGGCAGCCGGGCGTCACGGCAGAGCTCATCGTCAGCGACGACATGGCCGACATCGTCGAACAGCGGATCGACATTGCCGTGCGGACCGGCAATCTGCCCGACAGCGGGCTCGTGGCACGGCGCGTCACCGATCTTCAGTTGATCGTCTGCGCGGCGCCTGCGTATCTGCGTCGACACGGCGAGCCGCAGACGATAGACGCGTTGCGCGATCATCGTTGCACCGCATTCCTGTATCCGCGCACGGGCAAGCCGTTTCCGTGGGAATTCCTGGTTGATGGTCGTGTCGACACACGACAGATCGACCCGTTCATCGCGACCAACGACATCGATGCGGAACTCGACACGGTGCTGAGCGGCGCCGCGATCGGCCAGTTCTTCGGCTATTCGGTTCACGCGCACATTCGCGAGGGGCGTCTCGTGCCGCTGCTGACCCGGCACGTGACCTGCCGTTACGGCCTCCATCTGTGCATGCCGCAGCGCATGCATCTGCCGCGGAGGAGCCGTTTGCTGATGGATTTCCTTGCCGACCGGCTTGGCGCGCATCCGGATCTTGCGCCGATTTCGTTTGCGGAAGCGTCGGCATGACACGCGCCTGATCGCGGGCGAGCCTCCGGGCGGCCTTGCCGGCCGGGAGATTGCGCGTGATCGCTTCGCGCTCGCGGATGTTCAAGCGCCCCGGCTGGCCATGGCTGTCGTCATGGCCGCGATCGGCGCGTTCGTCGTGCCGTGCGACGTCGTCACGGCCAACGCGCGCCCTGGTGGCGAGCCGGGCCACGGCGTCGCGCCGCTGCGCGCGCCGCACATACCCGTACTCCCTGAAGCCGGGTTCGGGTGCCGGGAGGCGGCACGCGCTCGTCGAGCATCAGTACGCGGGCTCGGCGTCGCGAACGTGCGATACGCGTTGATGCGTCTCGCGCATTGCGGCGAGCACGGCTTCGAGCACCGCGATCGCATCCGTGCGCCGCTTGATCGCCAGCCGCTGTTCTCCGAGCGCCCGCAGCGGCGCGCCGCCGAAATAGTCCATGATATCCGGCAGGCGACGCACCGCACCGCGACTGCCCCAGCAGCCGTCGTCGATTTCCGTTGGAAAGACCCACACGCGCGTGGCGACGGCGTCGACCGGCACACCTTCCGCCCGAGCGACGGCTGCGGTCACGTCCGCGATCAGCCCGGCGCGCGCGGCGTCCGTGTACTGACCTTCGGGCACGGTCGGCACGATCCGGTAGATCGGCGCAAGGGCGGCAACTCCGGCGCGATACACGGCCGCGGGGCGATGAACGAAGATCCAGGTCACGTCCCGCACGCGCGGATTGTCGGGATCGAGCCCCTCGTGACGGATCAGCGTATCGGTCAGCTCTTCCATCAGTCGTGCTTCGGCCTGCGGTGCGAGCGCACCTTCGGGAATGATGACGTCGATCATCGGCATGGCGGTGTCCTGGTTCGGTTCAGAGGGCGTCGCTCCGGAGCGGGACGACGTGAACCCAGTGTATGAACCCGATGCCGATACGCGCAGTGGCGAAACTGCCATTCAACGATGCCATTTCCGACATCGTGTTCGATGCCTGTCGTGCGCGACTATTGCCTAAAGCGACGGCGATACTCGCCGGGGGAGATGCCGGTCTCGCGCTTGAACAGTTGCCGAAAGCCGCTGATGTCCGCGTAGCCGACGCGCTCGCATACAGCATCGATCGCGAGCTTCGTTTCCGCGAGCAGCCGCTTCGCGACTTCGATCCTGAGCGTCTGCAGATACCTGAGCGGCGGCGCGCCCACCGCGTCCCGGAACCGGCGATGGAGCGTGCGTTCGCTCATCGCGACGTGATCGCTCAGCCGGGCGAGGCTGAAGGGTTCCCGCAAGTGCTTTTCCATCCAGCGCTGGGCGCGCGCGATGGCTGCATCGTCGTGCTCGCGATGGCTCGTCCGGTCGAGGTCGATGAACGAATCCTGCGACACGCGGTTCATGTCGATCAGCATGAGCCTGGCGACCGACGCGGCAAGGCGCGCATTCGCCAGCTTGTCGACGACTCGCAGCGCGAGATTCTGATAAGAGGTGATGGCGCCGCCGCAGAGTATGCCGTCCTGCTCGGTCAGGATGTCCGACGCACGCAGCGCCACGTCCGGGTAGCGCGCGCGGAAGCTCGATGCCTTCGACCAGTGCGTCGTGGCAACGCGGCCGTCGAGCAAGCCGGCCTCGGCGAGCAGGAATGCGCCGGTACAGTACGTCGCGATCAGCGTGCCGCGCGCGTGTTGCCGGCGCAGCGCGTCGAACAGCGGCGCGAGCGCGGCGGGGCGGTCGAGCAGCCGCTCGAGATCCGCGACGAATGGGCTCGTCAGCCAGATCGCGTCGGCGGGACTGCTGCCGTCGATCGCGCCGTCGACCGGGATGACCGGGCCGGAGGCGGCGCGCACCGGCCGTCCGCCGATCGATTCGACGCGCCAGCGAAACGGTGTGCGCGTGCGGCCCTGCGATGTCGTTGCAGCGAGATGATTGGCCGCCGTGAGGATGTCGGTCGGCGCGGCGACGCCGGATGCAAGGGCATGTTCGACGGCCCAGATTCGGATGAGCGGCATGGTTGGCGGGATTGGCCTCGGGCAGGGGCAATGCTACCACCGGGCGCGAAGCGATTTTTCCAGCCGACGCCGCCGTCGACTCATGCTGCCAGCGGTTGAAAATCAAAAGGCCGCCCGGCGCCGAAGCGCACGGGCGGCCTTGCGTACGGCGAGCGGTGTCGCTCAGCACTCACCCTTCTTCGCGTGTCCCGGCGGGCAGTGATAGCCGTGATCGTCGTGACCGCGATGACGCTGGTGGTCTTCCCACTCGCGGCGTTCCCAGTAGCGGTGGCCGTCCCAATAGCGGTCGCCATGCCAGCCGACGATCACCGCGGGCGCGGGCGCGACGACGACCGGTGCGGGCGTTCCGATGTTGACGTCGACGTTGACGGCGTGGGCGAGGCCGGACAGCGAAAGGCCGAGGCCGGCGAAGGCAAGGGCGATCAGCGAGCGTTGCATGTTCTTTTTCCGTGATGTCGTTGTAAAGGGCCGGCGCGACGCGATGGAAGCGAGGGGGGATCGTTCCACCGGGGGAAACGCCGCACCGACACATGCAGTGTGCTGGCGCACGACAGAAAACGCGAGGCGGGTTTGTTACGGCGGATTGGCGGCTGGCAGGCGCGGAGTGCGGGTGACGGGCCGCATCATTTGACAATGGCGACCTGCGTGCGCGGATGATTGCGCGCGAGTCGCAGGGCACCGGCTGCGCGGATTTGACATTCGGCGGCGCGAGGCCACGAAGCGCGATTAATCGCGCGTTACAAAGTGACACGCGGCAGGTGGCGGAACCGCCACGCCTGCCGCGCGCGAGGGGGACGCCGGCCGTCGGGCCGGCGGTCGTCACGGATGGATTACAGGTAGAACATCCGGTCTTCTTCGGGGCGCGGCGGATGGCCGTCATCGTCCGAGCCTTCTTCCTCGCCGCTGTCCTCGTAGAACGCGAGCACTGCGTCGAGCACCTGGTCGGGATCGTCGATCACCTGCATCAGGTCCATGTCTTCCGGATTGATGAGGCCCATCGGGATCAGCTGGTCGCGGAACCACTGCAGCAGCCCCTTCCAGAACTCGCTGCCGACGAGGATGATCGGCACGAGGCGCGACTTCTTCGTCTGGATCAGCGTGAGCACTTCCGACAGCTCGTCGAGTGTGCCGAAACCGCCTGGCATCACGATCACCGCATCGGAGTTCTTCACGAACGTGACCTTGCGCGTGAAGAAGTGGCGGAAGCGCAGCGAGATGTCCTGGTAGTGGTTGCCGGCCTGCTCGTGCGGCAGCTCGATGTTCAGGCCGACCGACGGCGCTTTACCCGCGTGCGCGCCCTTGTTCGCGGCTTCCATGATGCCGGGGCCGCCGCCGGAGATCACGGCGAAGCCGGCGTCCGACAGCTTGCGCGCGATCTGCGTGGCGAGCTTGTAGTGCGGCGTATCGGGTTTGAGGCGGGCAGAACCGTAGATGCTGACAGCCGGGCGGATCTCCGACAGGTACTCGGTCGCCTCGATAAACTCTGCCATAATCGTGAACATCTGCCACGATGCGCGCGCCTTCTTGGCCGTCGCGCGTTCTTGATCTGCGAGCGAACGCAGACTCGGAATCACTTTTCTCTTGTTCATAATGCCTGAAGAACGAAATCTGGAAGGTAAGACCCTGCTATTGGTTGACGGTTCGAGCTATCTGTATCGGGCTTACCATGCGATGCCTGATTTGCGTGGCCCTGGCGGGGAGCCGACCGGAGCGCTCTACGGAATCATCAACATGCTGCGCCGTATGCGCAAGGAAGTCAGTGCAGAGTATAGCGCGTGCGTGTTCGATGCAAAGGGCAAGACGTTCCGTGACGACCTTTATGCCGACTATAAGGCAAACCGCCCGTCGATGCCGCCCGACCTCGCGTTGCAGGTCGAACCGATCCACGGCGCGGTGCGCGCGCTCGGCTGGCCGCTGCTGATGGTCGAGGGCGTCGAGGCCGACGACGTGATCGGCACGCTCGCGCGCGAAGCCGAGCGGCACGGGATGAACGTGATCGTGTCGACGGGCGACAAGGATCTCGCGCAGCTCGTCACCGACCACGTCACGCTCGTCAACACGATGACCAACGAGACGCTCGACCGCGAAGGCGTGATCGCGAAGTTCGGCGTGCCGCCCGAGCGCATCATCGACTACCTCGCACTGATCGGCGACACCGTCGACAACGTGCCGGGCGTCGAGAAGTGCGGGCCGAAGACGGCCGTGAAATGGCTGGCGCAGTACGACAGTCTCGACGGCGTGATCGAGCATGCGGGCGACATCAAGGGCGTGGTCGGCGACAACCTGCGCCGCGCGCTCGACTTCCTGCCGCTTGGCCGCAAGCTCGTGACCGTCGAGACGGCCTGCGATCTCGCGCCGCATCTCGAATCGATCGAAGCGTCGTTGAAGACCGACGGCGAAGCGCGCGACCTGTTGCGCGACATCTTCGCGCGCTACGGCTTCAAGACCTGGCTGCGTGAAGTCGACAGCGCGCCGGCGGAAGGCGGCGGCGCCGATGCGCCGGAAGGCGAGCCGGCGCCGGTGGTGGCGGCCGACATCGGCCGCGAATACGACACGATCCAGACCTGGGAGCAATTCGATGCGTGGTTCGCGAAGATCGATGCGGCCGCGCTGACCGCATTCGACACCGAGACGACCTCGCTCGATCCGATGCTCGCGCGGCTCGTCGGTCTGTCGTTCTCGGTCGAGCCGGGCAAGGCTGCGTACCTGCCGGTTGCACACCGCGGCCCCGACATGCCCGAGCAGCTTCCACTCGATGAAGTGCTCGCGCGCCTGAAGCCGTGGCTCGAATCGGCCGACCGCAAGAAGGTCGGCCAGCACCTGAAGTACGACGCGCAGGTGCTCGCGAACTACGACATCGCGCTGAACGGCATCGAGCACGACACGCTGCTCGAATCCTACGTGGTCGAATCGCACCGCACGCACGACATGGACAGCCTTGCGCTGCGTCATCTGGGCGTCAAGACGATCAAGTACGAAGACGTGGCCGGCAAGGGCGCGAAGCAGATCGGTTTCGACGAAGTGGCGCTCGCGCAGGCCGCCGAATACGCGGCCGAGGATGCGGACATCACGTTGCAGCTGCATCACGCGCTGTATCCGCAGGTTGCGCGCGAACCAGGCCTGTTGCGCGTGTATCGCGAGATCGAGATGCCCGTGTCGCTCGTGCTGCGCAAGATGGAGCGTACGGGCGTGCTGATCGACGATGCACTCCTGCACGCGCAGAGCACCGAAATTGCGACGCGCCTGATCGAGCTCGAAGCGCAGGCGTACGAACTGGCGGGCGGCGAATTCAATCTCGGCTCGCCGAAGCAGATCGGGCAGATTTTCTTCGAAAAGCTGCAGTTGCCGGTCGTGAAAAAGACGCCGAGCGGCGCGCCGTCGACCGACGAAGAGGTGCTGCAGAAGCTGGCCGAGGACTACCCGCTGCCGAAGCTGCTGCTCGAGCATCGCGGGCTGTCGAAGCTGAAGTCGACCTATACCGACAAGCTGCCGCGCATGGTGAACCCGTCGACGGGCCGCGTGCACACGAACTACGCGCAGGCGGTTGCGGTCACGGGCCGCCTTGCGTCGAACGATCCGAATCTTCAGAACATTCCGGTGCGCACGGCCGAGGGCCGACGGATCCGCGAGGCGTTCATCGCCTCGCCGGGCCACTGGATCGTGTCGGCCGATTATTCGCAGATCGAACTGCGGATCATGGCGCACATCTCGGGCGACGCGTCGCTGCTGCGCGCGTTCTCGCAGGGCGAGGACATCCACCGTGCGACGGCCGCCGAGGTGTTCGGCGTGACGCCGCTGGAGGTCAATTCCGACCAGCGACGCATTGCGAAGGTGATCAACTTCGGGCTCATCTACGGGATGAGCGCGTTCGGGCTCGCGTCGAACCTCGGCATTACACGCGATGCGGCGAAGCTCTATATCGACCGCTATTTCGCCCGCTACCCGGGCGTTGCGCAGTACATGGAAGACACGCGCGCGGTCGCGAAGGAGAAGGGCTACGTCGAAACCGTCTTCGGTCGCCGCCTGTGGCTGCCCGAGATCAACGGTGGCAACGGCCCGCGCCGCCAGGCGGCCGAGCGCGCGGCAATCAATGCGCCGATGCAGGGCACGGCGGCCGACCTGATCAAGCTGTCGATGATCGCGGTGGACGACTGGCTCACACGCGACAAGCTTGCATCGCGGATGATCATGCAGGTGCACGATGAACTGGTGCTCGAGGTACCCGACGGCGAACTGTCGCTGGTGCGCGAGAAACTGCCGGAAATGATGTGCGGCGTGGCGAAGCTGAAGGTGCCGCTGGTTGCCGAAGTGGGCGCCGGCGCGAACTGGGAAGAGGCGCACTGACGCCCCGCCGCGCGGTTCCCGATTCCTGCGGCATATTGTTGCAGGGATGCTGAATATCGAGGTGGTTTGCTTGTGGTCAACGCGCAAGCTCCCGGACAATGCATGTCATTGACGCGGGAGCATGCGCACCCCGCGTTCCGGGGTTGGAAACATCGAAGTGCTTCGAACTGCACATCGATGGTGTCCGAACCGGTTAATCCACCGGGTGGCGCGAATGCATCGCGTTTGCACTGTCCGGCGGCAGCAGTTTCGAATCGCAAAGGGGGAACAGATGCATCGGATCATCATCGTAGGCGGAGGCGCGGGCGGCCTTGAACTGGCGACGCGGCTCGGCGACCGTTACGGCGCGCGCGGCAATCGTCCCGCGCGTGCGCTTGTCACGCTCGTCGACCGCAATCCGACCCACATCTGGAAACCGCTGCTGCACGAGGTTGCGGCCGGCAGCATGGATCCGTTCACGCAGGAGCTCGAATATGCGGCGCAGGCGCGCTGGCATGGCTTCGAGTTCCAGCAGGGCGGGCTGACCGGGCTCGACCGCGCGGCGAAACGCATCACGCTCTCGCCGGTCAACGACAGCGACGGCGAGGAGCTGTTGCCGGCGCGCGAGCTGGAATATGACACGCTCGTGATCGCGATCGGCAGCACGACTCACTTCTTCGGCGTGCAGGGCGCGGCGGAAAACGCGATCGCGCTCGATACCGTCGGCGAGGCCGAGCGCTTCCGCAAGCGGCTGATCGCCGCGTGCATGCGCGCCGAGCACCAGGCGCCGGCGCCAGCCACGCCGGGCGAGGCGGCCGAGCCGCGCATCCAGGTCGCGATTGTCGGCGGCGGTGCGACTGGCGTCGAGCTGTCCGCCGAACTGCGCAACACCGCACAGGTGTTGTCGGCCTACGGGCTGCACAAGCTCGACCCGCGGCACGACGTCGGCATCGTGCTGATCGAATCGGGGCCGCGGATCCTCCCGGCGTTGCCGGAGCGCGTGTCGTCGGCGACGGCCGAACTGCTCGAAAAGATTGGCGTGCGGCTGATGCTCGCCGAGCGCGTGACCGAGGTGGCGCCCGGAGCCGTCCATACGGCGAGCGGCAAGACGGTGCGTGCCGACCTGACGGTCTGGGCCGCGGGCATCAAGGCGCCGTCCGTGCTCGCCAATCTCGATGGTCTCCAGGTCAACAAGCTCGGCCAGCTCGACGTGCGCCGCACGCTGCAGACCTTCACCGACGACAACGTGTTCGCGCTCGGCGATTGTGCGGCATGTGCATGGCCCGGCAACGAACGCAACGTGCCGCCACGCGCGCAGGCTGCGCACCAGCAGGCGAGCTTCCTGCTGAAGGCAATCGGCTGCCGGCTCGACGGGCGCCCGCTGCCAGAATTCACCTATCGCGACCTGGGCTCCCTCGTGTCGCTCGGCCATTTCAGCGCGGTCGGCAACCTGATGGGCGGGCTGATCGGCGGCAATATGCTGATCGAAGGGCTGTTCGCACGCTTCATGTACATGTCGCTGTACCGGATGCACATCGCCGCGCTGCACGGCTATCCGCGCATGATGCTCGATACGGTCGCGCACTGGCTGCGGCGCACGACGCTGCCGCGCGTCAAGCTGCACTGAACGCGCGGCAAGCGCGGAAAGCGGGCGGGGAGTGCGCACGTCGTGCGTCGTTTCCGCCCGTTGTTTCTTGCGGGCAGTCGGACGGCCATACCTGAGCGTGACGGGCGATATCGACTGCGCGTTTTTCGTTTCAACCGGCAAGCATTCGATCGCGCCACGGCGATCGACAAGCGGCTTGCTGCATCGCGATTCGACGGGCCGCCTGCGCGTTTCTTCGCCGCCGAATCAAGGCGTCGTAATCGAGTCTTACATATCTGACAGTTGACGCGACAACGGATTATTGGGCATCTTGTGCGGGTTTCCGTTTGCGGCGGAGTGCCAACCGCCGCGACATCCGCGCTGTGCGCCGGCGCGATGCCCCGTCATGTCGTGTCCGCGATCGCGACGGCGGCCCCCAATCGAGGAGTGCATTCATGTTGAAACCCGAAGTCGACAGCCTGGTTCCCCACGTTCCGTTCTCGCGCCGCAAGTTCATGCAGGCCGCGCTGGGCGGTGCCTTCGCGGCAGCCGTGCTGCCCGTGTCGGCGCAGACGGTCACGACCGACAGCGAAGGGCTGGACGTCGACACCGTCGAGATCCGCTCGGGCGACGCGAGCGTGCCCGCGTATCGCGCGCAGCCGAAGGACAAGACGAACCTGCCGGTCGTCATCGTGATCCACGAGATCTTCGGCGTGCACGCGCACATCGCCGATGTCTGCCGCCGTTTCGCGAAGCTCGGTTATCTCGCGATCGCGCCCGACCTGTTCGCTCGGCAGGGCAACGCGGAGAAGTATTCGACGATCAAGGACCTGGTCGAGCACATCATCAGCAAGGTGCCCGACCGGCAGGTTACCGAGGATCTCGATGCGACCGTCGCGTGGGCCGGCAAGAACGGCGGCGACCTGTCGCGTCTCGGCGTGGTCGGGTTCTGCTGGGGTGGCCGCCAGAGCTGGCTGTATGCGGAGCATAACCCGCACGTGCGTGCGGCGGTTGCGTGGTACGGGTTCGTCGAAGGCAAGACCGACGAAATGACACCGTTCAACCCGGTCGATCATGCATCGTTGCTGAAGGTGCCGGTGCTCGGGCTGTATGGCGAGAAGGATGCGAACATCACGCAGGCTTCGCTCGCGGACATGCGCAAGGCGATCCAGGCGAGCGATTCGAAGCTCGCGCGCGAATCGGAGATCGTCGTGTATCCGGATGCCGGTCACGCGTTCTTTGCCGATTACCGGCCGAGTTACGTGAAGGCCGATGCGGAGGAGAGCTGGAAGCGCGCGATCGCGTGGCTTCACAAGTACGGCGTGATGTAAACGGCAAGCGGCGGCAGATGCCGCCGCTTCGTTGCGACTGCGCCGCGCCGGCGCTTACGGCGTCGGGCCGGTTGCGATCGGCCGCGACGGGTCGGCGCTCCATTCGCTCCACGAGCCCGGATACAGCGACGCGCCGTGCAGGCCAGCAACCTCCAGCGCAAGCGCGTTGTGGCACGCGGTGACGCCGGAGCCGCATTGCAGGATCACGCGGTTCGGTTCGGTGCCCGCCAGCACGGCGGAAAACGCCTCGCGCAGTTCATGGCCGGTCTTGAAGCGGCCGTCGGCGGCCAGGTTGTCCTTGAAGAAACGGTTGCGCGCGCCGGGGATGTGGCCGCCCACGCGATCGATCGTTTCGTTTTCGCCCCGGTAGCGATCGGGTGCGCGCGCATCGATCACGACACGCGTGGGTGTGTTCACGTTGGCGAGCACGGCAGCCGCGTCGACCGTCGATTCGAGCGGCGCGGCCGAGCGGAAATCGCCGGCAGCCGGATGCGGCGCGTCGGTTGCCAGCGGCTGGCCGGCTGCTTCCCAGGCCTGCAGGCCGCCATCGAGCACGGCAACCGAATCGTGGCCGAGCCAACGCAGCAGCCACCACAGGCGCGCCGCATACGCGCCGCCTTGTGCGTCGTACGCGACGACCTGCTGGCCCTGCTTGAGGCCGCGGCTCGCGAGCAGCGTGGCGAGTGCGTCGCGGGTCGGCAGCGGATGGCGGCCGTTGGTGCCCGTCTTGCGGCCCGACAGGTCGCGGTCGAGATGGAGGTACTGGGCGCCGGGGATATGGCCGGCCGTATACGCGGCTTCGCCGGCAGCGGGATCGACGAGATCGAAGCGGCAGTCGAACAGCGCGACGCTGCCGGGCGCCGCCGCCAGGCGCTCGGCGAGATTGGCGGCGGAGATGAGCGTGGTGTAGTGAGTGTGTGGCATGACGGCTCCCTGGAGTGCGAATGGCCTGACATTCCAAGTCTAAACAAAAAAAGACGGGCCGAAGCCCGTCTTTTCGTCTGCCGGATGCCGTGCGGCGTCAAGGCGCCGCACCGGCCGTCAGAGGTCGCCGAGGTGGCGGCGCAGGAACTCGTGGAAGTGCTGCATGCCGTCTTCCATCGGGCTCTGGTACGGGCCGACCTGCGACTCGCCGCGCGCCATCAGCGCATGGCGGCCAGCGTCCATCCGCATCGCGATCTCGTCGTCCTCGACGGCGGTTTCCATATAGGCGGCGCGTTCGGCCTCGACGAATTCGCGTTCGAACAGCGCGATTTCCTCGGGGTAATAGAACTCGACGATGTTGGTCGTCTTCTGCGGGCCCTGCGGAATCAGCCACGATACGACGAGCACGTGCGGATACCACTCGATCATGAGGCCCGGGTAGTAGACCATCCAGATCGCGCCGAACTCCGGCGGCACGCCGTTGCGGAACTTCAGCACCTGCTCGTGCCATTTCTGGTAGGTCGCGCTGCCCGGTTTCGCGAGGGCGTTGTGCACGCCGACCGTCTGCACGCTGTACCAGTCGCCGAACTCCCACTTGAGGTCGTCGCATGACACGAAGCTGCCGAGGCCCGGGTGGAACGGGACGACGTGGTAATCCTCGAGGTAGACCTCGATGAACGTCTTCCAGTTGTAATCGCACTCGTGTACTTCGACGTGATCGAAGTGGTACTCGGAGAAGTCGAAGTGATGCTTCGTGCCGAGGTTGGCGAGGTCGCGCGCGACATTCCGGCCTTCGGCCTCGAACAGCAGCCCTTGCCAGTTCTGCAGCGGGCTCTTGCCGAGGTTCAGGCAAGGCTTGTCGGGGAAGTGCGGCGCGCCGAGCAACTGGCCTTCCAGATCGTACGTCCAGCGGTGCAGCGGGCACACGATGTTCTGCGTGTGGCCGCGCCCGTTGAGCATGATCGCCTGCCGGTGGCGGCAGACGTTCGACAACAGTTCGATCTGGTTCGCCTGGTTGCGAACCAGCACGCGGCCTTCCTTCTCGGACGGCAGCGCAAAATAATCCCCCGCCTCGGGCACCATCAACTCGTGCCCGACGTAACGAGGTCCTTTCTTGAAGAGGGTTTCGATCTCGCGCTCGAGTAGCGCCTCATCGAAGTATGCAGTGACTGGAAGCTGGCTGTGAGCCGACTTCAACTGAAGCGCGTCGCTCAGATTGGACATTCCCACTCCCGGTGTTAGCGTGAAAGCAGTGAACAACCCAACCATCGAAAAATCGATTTAGGGAAACGGGGAATTATACCCGGTTCGCCTCGTTAGGCTAGGATTAAGTGCCTGATTTGTGTCAATTTTTTGTCGGGCGACAATCAGGGGGCGCACACTATGTTTCGTAGGTGGGGCCGGAATATGTACCCGGGTGCCCACGACGGCAGGTCGGAAAATTCTCTTTTGCCGTAGAATGTCCGACTTGTTTTGAAATTTGACACCCTCGTCCATGGCGAAAACCGCATCCCCAGGCGCCACGCCGCCCGGTAATGGCACCGAACCGTTGCCGGACAATTACGAGACGGCGCTCGCGGAACTCGAGACGCTGGTTGCCCGGATGGAAGGCGGCGCGTTGAGCCTTGAGGATTCACTGACGGCGTATCGCCGCGGTGCGACCCTCGTTGCGTTTTGCCAACAGCAGCTCGAGAAAGTGGAGCAGCAGGTTCGCGTGCTCGACGGCGCGACGCTGAAGCCGCTTTCGTCCGGAACGGCCGCCACGGACGGCGAAGACGACGATCTATGACATTCGAACAATGGATGCGGTCCGTGCTTGACCGCGTCGAGGACGCACTCAGCCTCTATTTGCCCGCTGAAACCGCGGTGCCGGAGAAACTCCACGAGGCGATGCGCTATGCGGTCCTCGGCGGCGGCAAACGCGTTCGCCCGCTGCTGTGCCATGCAGCAGGCGAACTGACCGGCGCGACGGAGGCGGCGCGCAATGCGGCGGCGGCAGCGCTGGAGATGATCCACGTCTACTCGCTCGTGCACGACGACATGCCGTGCATGGACGACGACGCGCTGCGTCGCGGCAAGCCGACCGTGCACGTGCAGTACGACGAGCCGACCGCACTGCTCGTCGGCGACGCGCTGCAGTCGCAGGCGTTCGTTGCGCTGACCGACGCCGCTGCGCTGTCGCCGGCGCAGCAGGCCGCGCTGGTGCGCGAGCTGGCGCTGGCGAGCGGTTCGATCGGCATGGCCGGCGGGCAGGCGATCGACCTGGCGAGCGTCGGCCTCAAGCTGACGCGCGAGCAGCTCGAGACGATGCACCGGATGAAGACGGGCGCACTGCTGCGCGCGGCCGTGCGGATGGGCGCGCTGGCCGGCGAGACGCCGTCCGTGGAAACGATGGCTGCGCTCGATGTGTACGCGGGTGCCGTGGGCCTAGCCTTCCAGGTCGTCGACGACATTCTCGACGTCACGACCGATTCGGCGACGCTCGGCAAGACGGCCGGCAAGGATGCGGCGAACGACAAGCCGACCTATGTATCGATCCTCGGCCTCGAGGCGTCGCGCGAGCTCGCAGCGCAACTGCGCGCCGAAGCGCACGACGCGCTGAAACCGTTCGGCGCACGCGCACAGCGTCTCGCCGAACTTGCCGACCTGGTAGTGAACCGGGTCAGCTGACGCGAAAGCCCGCCGCCGCGCACATGCTACGGTGCGTGCAACAGAATGCGGGCGCGTTTGATTTCCTACAATGGAACGACGATGTACGACTTGCTGAAAACCATCGACGACCCGGCGGATTTGCGCCGCCTCGATCGTCGCCAACTTCAACCGCTCGCGGATGAACTGCGCGCGTTCGTGCTCGACAGCGTGTCGAAGACGGGCGGCCATTTGTCGTCCAACCTCGGGACGGTCGAGCTGACGATCGCGTTGCACTACGTGTTCAACACGCCGAACGATCGGATCGTCTGGGACGTGGGCCACCAGACCTACCCGCACAAGATCCTGACGGGCCGCCGCGACCAGATGCATTCGCTGCGCCAGCAGGACGGCATCTCGGGCTTCCCGCGTCGCAGCGAATCCGAATACGACACGTTCGGCACCGCGCACTCGAGCACGTCGATCTCGGCCGCGCTCGGCATGGCGATCGGCAGTCAGCTGAACGGCGACGACCGCTTCTCGATCGCCGTGATCGGCGACGGCGCGATGACGGCCGGCATGGCGTTCGAGGCGATGAACAACGCGGGCGTGTCGGAAGATGCGAAAGTGCTCGTGATCCTGAACGACAACGACATGTCGATCTCGCCGCCGGTCGGCGCGCTGAATCGCCATCTCGCCCGCCTGATGTCGGGCCGCTTCTATGCGGCCGCGCGCGCGGGCGTCGAGCGCGTGCTGAGCGTTGCGCCGCCGGTGCTGGAACTCGCGCGCAAGCTCGAGGAGCACGCGAAGGGCATGGTCGTGCCGGCCACGCTATTCGAGGAGTTCGGCTTCAACTACATCGGCCCGATCGACGGTCACGATCTCGATTCGCTGATCCCGACGCTGCAGAACATCCGTGAACTGCGCGGTCCGCAGTTCCTGCACGTGGTCACGAAGAAAGGCCAGGGCTACAAGCTCGCCGAAGCCGATCCCGTGCTCTATCACGGCCCGGGCAAGTTCAACCCGGCCGAAGGCATCAAGCCGTCGGCCGCGCCCGCGAAGAAGACGTACACGCAAGTATTCGGCGAGTGGCTGTGCGATGAAGCCGAGCGCGATACGCGCGTCGTCGGCATCACGCCCGCGATGCGCGAAGGCTCGGGCATGGTCGAGTTCGAAAAGCGCTTCAAGGAGCGCTACTACGACGTCGGCATCGCCGAGCAGCACGCGGTGACGTTTGCGGGCGGCCTCGCAACCGAAGGGCTGAAGCCGGTCGTCGCGATCTACTCGACGTTCCTGCAACGTGCGTACGACCAGCTGATCCACGACGTCGCGCTGCAGAACCTGCCGGTCGTGTTCGCGATCGACCGCGCGGGCCTCGTCGGCGCGGACGGCGCGACGCACGCGGGCGCGTACGATCTCGCGTTCATGCGCTGCATCCCGAACATGACGATCATGGCTGCGTCCGACGAGAACGAATGCCGCCAGATGCTGCACACGGCGCTGCAGCAGCCGAACCCGACCGCGGTGCGCTATCCGCGCGGCGCGGGCACGGGTGTGGCGACGGTGAAGGAATTCACCGAGATCCCGCTCGGCAAGGGTGAAGTGCGTCGCCGCACGTCGCAGCCGGAAGGCAAGCGCGTCGCAATCCTCGCGTTCGGCACGATGGTCGCACCGTCGCTCGCCGCGGCCGAGGAGCTCGATGCAACTGTCGCGAACATGCGCTTCGTGAAGCCGCTCGATGGGGCGCTCGTGCGTGAGCTCGCCGAGACGCACGATTACCTCGTCACGGTCGAGGAAGGCTGTGTGATGGGCGGCGCGGGCTCGGCCTGCGTGGAAGCCCTGATGGAGAGTGGGGTTATCCGACCCGTACTACAATTGGGCCTCCCTGACCTGTTCATCGATCACGGCGACCCCGCGAAGCTGCTGTCGCAATGCGGCCTCGACGGCGCGGGTATCGCGAAATCGATTCGCGAACGCTTTCTGAATCCGGCGGCCGACGTCGCCGGTCAGGCGAAGCGCGTCGCATAAGCTGGCGCCGCCTGCGGGCGGTGCCGGTGCGACTGGCGCAACCGGTCTTCATTGATGCGGAAAACATGGGCCTGCGGGCCCATGTTGCTTTTCCGGCTGCCGCATGACGCGGCGTGCGCGTCGTCGAACGCGCGGCTTACAAGGATTGAACAAGATGAACCAGATGAATCCCGCCTTCGTGATGCCCGACGTGCAGAGCACGGTGGATACCCGCCAGATTCCGATTCAGCGCGTGGGCGTGAAGGCGGTCCGGCATCCGTTGACGGTGTGTACCGAAAGCGGCGACGTGCAGCCGACCGTCGGTGTCTGGAACCTCGATGTCCGCCTGCCTGCCGACCAGAAGGGCACGCACATGTCGCGCTTCGTTGCGCTGCTCGAAGAGAATCGTGCGCCGCTCACGGTCGAGCGTTTCCGCGCGATGCTCGCGTCGATGCTCGAGAAGCTGGAAGCCGAGGCCGGCCGCATCGAAGTCACGTTTCCGTACTTCGTGAACAAGACGGCGCCGGTGTCGGGCGTGCAGAGCCTGCTCGATTATGAAGTGACGCTCGCGGGCGAAAGCCGCAACGGTGATACGCGCCTGTTCCTGAAGGTGCTCGTGCCCGTGACGAGCCTGTGCCCGTGCTCGAAGAAGATCTCGCAGTACGGCGCACACAACCAGCGTTCGCACGTGACGATCGATGCGGAGCTCGCGGCCGACCTGCCGGTCGAGGCGCTGATCCGCATCGCGGAGGAAGAGGCGTCGTGCGAGCTGTGGGGCCTGCTGAAGCGTCCGGACGAGAAGTTCGTCACCGAGCGTGCCTACGAGAATCCGAAGTTCGTCGAGGATCTCGTGCGTGACGTCGCGCAGCGTCTCGATGCGGACGAGCGTGTGGCGGCATACGTGCTCGAAGCCGAGAACTTCGAGTCGATCCACAATCACAGCGCGTATGCGCTGATCGAACGCGACAAGCGGCAGGCTGCATAACGCCGCGGCGTTTTGTCACGCTGATGGAACAAGGCCGCTCGAATGAGCGGCCTTTTGGTTTGCCGGTGCGACGTTGCGTCGCGTGCATGGCTCAGCGCGCGAGCGATGCGAGATCCCAGCGCGGCTTCACCGTGAATGCGTAGTCGGCATTCGCCTGCTCGGGCCAGCGGCCGAGCCGCAATGCGCCCGCAAGTGCGATCATCGCGCCGTTGTCGGTGCAGAGCGCGAGATCGGGGTAGTGTACGTCGAAGCCGCGCTTGGCTGCGGCGGCCGACAGCGCAGCGCGCAACTGACGGTTCGCGCCGACACCGCCCGCGACCACGAGGCGCTTGAGCTTCGTCTTCTTCAGCGCGGCGAGCGACTTGGCGACGAGCACGTCGACGGCCGCGTCGACGAAGCCGCGCGCAAGGTCGGCCTTCGCGCGCTCGAGTGCTTCGCCCTCGAGCTTTGCCGCTTCGAACTTCTTCATCTGCGTGAGCACGGCCGTCTTCAGGCCGCTGAAGCTGAAGTCGAGGTCGCCCGAGTGCAGCATCGGGCGCGGCAGCACGACCGCACCCGGCGTGCCGGTTTCAGCGAGCTTCGACACTTCCGGGCCGCCCGGGTAGCCGAGGCCGATCAGCTTGGCCGTCTTGTCGAATGCTTCGCCGGCCGCGTCGTCGAGCGTTTCGCCGAGCGTTTCATACACGCCGACGTCGGTCACGCGCATCAATTGCGTGTGACCGCCGGACACCAGCAGCGCCACGAACGGGAAGGGCGGCGGCTCGGCGACGAGCAGCGGCGACAGCAGGTGGCCTTCGAGGTGATGGATGCCGACGGTCGGCTTGTTCCAGGCGAGCGCGAGCGCATTCGCGATGCTCGCGCCGACCAGCAGCGCGCCGGCGAGGCCGGGGCCCTGCGTGAACGCGATCGCGTCGATGTCGTCGCGGCGCGTGCCGCTTTGCGCCATCACTTCCTCGAGCAGCGGCAGCGCGCGGCGGATGTGGTCGCGCGACGCGAGCTCGGGCACGACGCCGCCGTATTCGCGGTGCATGGCGATCTGCGAGTGAAGCGCGTGCGCGAGCAGGCCGCGCTGCGTGTCGTAGAGCGCGAGGCCGGTTTCGTCACAGGAGCTTTCGATGCCGAGAACGAGCATGGGTACGGGCAGGGCGCGCCGTATCGGGCACGCCGCGGGAAGGTCAACGTAACCGCAAAGTATAGCAGGCGGGGGGCTATCGCCGCCGGCAGCGGCCCGGGTCCGATGCCGGGCGGGTACAATTCGCGCCATGGAAACTTATGACATCGCCGTGATCGGCGCGGGCGCCGCCGGGATGATGAGCGCCGCGGTTGCCGGGCAGCTCGGCCGCCGCGTCGTGCTGATCGATCACGCGCCGCGGCTCGCCGAGAAGATCCGTATCTCGGGCGGCGGCCGCTGCAATTTCACGAACCTGTACGCCGGCCCCGACAACTACCTGTCGTCGAATCCCCATTTCGCGCGCTCGGCGCTGGCGCGCTATACGCCGCGCGACTTCCTCGGGCTGCTCAAGCGCCATCATGTGACCTGGCACGAAAAGCACAAGGGCCAGCTCTTTTGCGACCATGGCAGCGACGCGATCATCGACATGCTGAAGCACGAGTGCGATTCGGGCGGCGTCGCGTGGCGCCGGCCCGTCGTCGTCGACGCGGTGCGCCACGCGCCGGCCGACGGCTTCACGCTCGACACGCAGCAGGCGGGGACGATCGGCGCGCGCGCGCTGATCATCGCGACCGGCGGCCTGTCGATCCCGAAGATCGGCGCAACCGACTTCGGCTACCGGCTCGCCAAGCAGTTCGGTCACAAGCTCATCGATACGCGGCCCGCGCTCGTGCCGCTGACATTCGCGCAGCAAGACTGGGAGCCGTTCGCGGCGTTGTCCGGCGTATCGCTCGAAGTGCGCGTATCGACCGGCGACAAGAAACGCGGCGGCGAATTCGTCGAGGATCTGCTGCTGACCCATCGCGGCCTGTCCGGGCCCGGGATCCTGCAGATCTCGAGCTACTGGCAGCCTGGCGAGCCGATCCGCGTCGATCTGTTGCCGCAGCGCGACACGGTCGCCGACCTGCTCGACGCGAAGCGCACGTCAAGGCGCCAGATCGGTTCGCTGCTCGCGGACTGGGTGCCGTCGCGTCTCGCGCATGCGTGGCTCGACACGCATCGCGTCGCGGCCGACGCGCGGCTCGCGGACCTGCCCGACAAGACGCTGCGCCAGATCGGCGACGCGCTGTCCGGCTGGACGCTGACGCCCAACGGCACCGAGGGCTACAAGAAGGCCGAAGTGACGAAAGGTGGGGTCGATACGCGCGACCTGTCGTCGGCAACGATGATGAGCGCGCGCGTGCCGGGGCTGTTCTTCGTCGGCGAGGCGGTGGACGTGACGGGCTGGCTCGGCGGCTACAACTTCCAGTGGGCGTGGGCGTCCGGCACGGCGGCCGGACAGGCCGCGGCAGAGTATTCGCGCGGCACCTGACGGGCCGGAGACGCCGTTTTGGCGGGACCAGGCCCCGTGCCTTTAGACAATCGCTCTGCTATACTCGGTAGTCTTTCCCTGCAAACCTTTATTCGTGTCGGATCATGACGATCATTCGCGTTAAAGAGAACGAGCCGTTCGAAGTTGCAATGCGTCGCTTCAAGCGCACGATCGAGAAGAATGGTCTGCTGACCGAACTTCGCGCGCGCGAGTTTTACGAGAAGCCGACCGCGGAGCGCAAGCGCAAGAAGGCTGCTGCGGTGAAGCGTCATTACAAGCGTATCCGCAGCCAGACACTGCCGAAGAAGTTGTACTGAACGATTGGGCGCCGCGCGGTTCGCTGAGCGGCGCACCGGCGACTCCGTGCGATCGGGCGATCGCGAAAGATCGCGCCTGATCGTGCGACCGATCAGGCGAGCCGCCGATGCCGGATTCGAGCAACCCGCTTGAGACACTGTCCCAAGCGGGTTTTTGTGTTGACGCCCTTTTGGAGGGCGTCGGATTCACGTTTCCTTCCCGGGTGAGAGATGAGTTTGAAAGAGCAGATCAGCGAAGACATGAAGGCCGCGATGCGCGCGAAGGAAAGCGAGCGCCTGGCAACGATTCGTTTGCTGATGGCCGCGATCAAGCAGCGCGAAGTCGACGATCAGGTCACCCTCGACGACGCAGGCATCACGGCCGTGATCGACAAGATGATCAAGCAGCGCAAGGATTCGATCAGCCAGTTCCAGGCCGCCGGCCGTGACGATCTCGTCGCGAAGGAGCAGGCCGAACTGGTCGTGCTGAGCGGCTACATGCCCGAGCAGCTGTCGGAGGCCGAGGTGGCCGCCGAAGTCCAGGCAGCTGTCGCGCAGACGGGCGCCGCCGGCCCGCAGGACATGGGCAAGGTGATGGGCGTCCTGAAGGGCAAGCTCGCCGGCCGTGCCGACATGACGGCCATTTCCGCGCTGGTCAAGGCCGCGCTCACGAAGTAACACCTGCTTCCCCGGCGCGCAGTGCGTGCGCCGGGGTGTCGTATTGTCTTTTTTCGCTCGAACCCACGGTGATTCCGCATTCGTTCCTGCAGGATTTGCTGAACCGCGTCGATATCGTCGACGTGGTGGGCCGGTACGTGCAGCTCAAGAAGGGCGGCGCCAACTTCATGGGGCTGTGCCCGTTCCATAACGAGAAAAGCCCGTCGTTTACGGTCAGCCCGACCAAGCAGTTCTATCACTGCTTCGGTTGCGGCGCGCACGGTACGGCGATCGGCTTCCTGATGGAACACGCGGGGCTCACGTTCCCGGAAGCCGTGCAGGAGCTCGCGCAGTCCGTTGGCCTGACCGTGCCGCACGAGCCTTCGATGCGTGGCGGCGGTGGTGGCGGAGGCGGGGGTGGCGACTATCCTGCGCCGGTGTCGAAATCGGTCGCGACCGCGCTGTCCGATGCGATGACCGCCGCGTGCGACTACTACCGCAAGCAGCTGCGCGGCGCGACCGTCGCGATCCAGTACCTGAAGAACCGGGGCCTGACCGGCGAGATCGCCGCGCGCTTCGGGCTCGGCTATGCGCCGGACGGCTGGCAGAACCTCGAAGCCGCGTTCCCGGACTATCGCGACGAATCGCTGGTCGAGTCGGGGCTCGTGATCGTCAGCGAGAAGACCGATGCGCAGGGCGTTGCGCGCCGCTACGACCGGTTCCGCGAGCGGATCATGTTCCCGATCCGCAACGTGAAGGGGCAGGTGATCGGCTTCGGCGGGCGCGTGCTCGGCAGCGGCGAGCCGAAGTACCTGAATTCGCCTGAAACCCCGCTGTTCAACAAGGGCAGCGAGCTGTACGGCCTGTTCGAGGCGCGGCTCGCGATTCGCGAGCGCAAGTACGTGCTGGTCGTCGAAGGCTACATGGACGTCGTTGCGCTCGCGCAGCTCGGGTTCCCGAACGCGGTCGCGACGCTCGGCACCGCGTGCACGCCGATTCACGTGCAGAAGCTGTTGCGCCAGACCGATACGGTCATTTTCAGTTTCGACGGCGATTCGGCCGGGCGGCGGGCGGCGCGACGCGCGCTGGAGGCGTGCTTGCCGCATGCGGCGGACAACCGCACGATCCGGTTCCTTTTTCTGCCGGCCGAGCACGATCCGGACAGCTATGTGCGCGAGTTCGGCGCGGATGCGTTCTCCGAGCAGGTCGAGCGCGCCATGCCGCTGTCACAATTTCTGCTGAACGAAGCAATTGCCGGCAAGGCGCTCGACCAGCCGGAAGGCCGCGCGAAGGCGCTGTTCGATGCGAAGCCGCTGCTGCAGGCGCTGCCCGCGAATGCGTTGCGCGCGCAGATCATGCACATGTTCGCGGACCGCCTCGACATCCCGTTCGAAGAGGTCGCGGCGCTGTCCGACGTCGATACGCGGATCGCGCCGCCGCCGCGCCAGGCGCCCGCGCGCAGCGAGCGGCGCCGCGTGACGGACAGCGAAAAGCGTGCGCTGCGCACGCTGGTGATGCATCCGCGTATCGCGTCGCAGCTCGACGACGAACAAATTGCGACCTTGCGCGCATTGCCGCGCATCGGCGAATTGTTCGCGGAAGTCGTCGATCATGCGCGCGCGCTGGGCGACGGCGCGGAGTTCCGGCTGCTGTCGGATGTCCTGCGGACGTCCTCGAATGGAGCGACTTACGAGGAAATCTTCCGCGAAATTCTGGACTATGATGAAAACGTCCGCGACTTGCTGTTACAGAATCCGGAAGACGAGACGGTGCCCGAGCGGCAGCGTGAACAGGAACGGATCGCGGGGGAGGAACTGCAGGCGGCGGTGCTCAAGATGCGTTACGACGCCTGCTGCGACCGGCTCGACAGGCTGGCGCGGCAGTCCACCTTCACACCCGAGGAATTGGCCGAATTGACGGAATTGAACCAGCAGCGAACCGACATGAAGCGTCGGCTCGGGCTGTAGGCGGCCGGGGAGCTTAGAGAGGGCTCCCCAGCGTGCTATAATATAAGGTTTCCAGCGGTTTGTTTTCCAAGCAGAGGCGAGAATCGCGATGGCAAAGACGACAGGCGGAAAGAAAGCAACGGGCAAGGGCTCGACGGAGCCGACCAGAAAGGTCACAGCGGCCAAGTCTGCTTCTTCCACCAGGACAACGTCTTCAGCCACGTCAGCCGCTGCAGGAAAGAAAACCGCGGCCGGCACTGCTCAGGCTGCGCCGGCACCGGCAGCCAGAACACGGGCTGCCGCCAGACCCGACTCCGGGCCGGCCAAGCCGGCGGCGAAGCGGGCAAGTGCGAAAAGCGCAAGGGACACGACTGCCGCCGCGGACGAAACGGCAGTACGTACTACTCATGCACCCACGGTTCAACCGGCTGTCGTCCAGCAGCCGCGAGTCGATATAGCCGGTACGGCGAACTCCATGACCAAAAAGCTGAACGAAGTATCCGTCGAAGACGACGCAAATCAGAGCGACGAGCAGCCCGCAGCGGCGGCTGCACCGGGCAAATCCAAGGTGCGCGATCGTCGCGCCAAGGAAAAGGCGCTGCTGAAGGAAGCGTTCGCGACGAGCACGCCGGGTACGGCCGAGGAGCTCGAAGAGCGCCGCGTGAAACTGCGCGCGCTGATCAAGCTCGGCAAGGAGCGTGGCTTCCTGACGTACGCCGAAATCAACGACCACCTGCCGGACAACTTCACCGAGACCGAAGCCCTCGAAGGCATCATCGGCACGTTCAACGACATGGGCGTGGCGGTCTACGAGCAGGCGCCGGACGCGGAAACGCTGCTCCTGAACGACAACGCGCCCGCCGCGTCGTCGGACGATGAAGTCGAAGAGGAAGCGGAAGTCGCGCTGTCCACCGTCGATTCGGAATTCGGCCGCACGACCGATCCGGTCCGGATGTACATGCGTGAAATGGGCACGGTCGAGCTGCTCACGCGCGAAGGCGAAATCGAGATCGCGAAGCGGATCGAGGACGGCCTGCGCCACATGGTGATGGCCATCTCCGCGTGCCCGACGACGATCGCCGACATCCTCGCGATGGCCGAACGCGTCGCGAACGAAGAGATCCGCGTCGACGAACTCGTCGACGGCCTGCTCGATCCGAATGCTTCGGACTCCGCTGACACCGACGGCTTCTCCGCGAAGGAAGCGGAAGCCATCGAGAACGAGGACGAGGAAGCCGAAGAGGAAGAGGAAGAAGAGGAAGAGGAGGAAGACGACGGTGCCGCCCAGGCATCGGCCAACGCCGCCCAGCTCGAAGCCCTCAAGCGTGCCTCGCTCGAGAAGTTCGCGCAGATCAGCGAGTGGTTCGACAAGATGCGCCGCGCGTTCGAAAAGGAAGGCTACAAGTCGAAGGCCTACCTGAAGGCGCAGGAAACGATCCAGAGCGAACTGATGACGATCCGCTTCACCGCGCGTACCGTCGAACGCCTGTGCGACACGCTGCGCGCGCAGGTGGACGAAGTGCGTCAGGTCGAGCGCCAGATCCTGCACATCGTCGTCGACAAGTGCGGCATGCCGCGTTCGGAATTCATCGCGCGCTTCCCGGGCAATGAAACCGACCTCGACTGGGCCGAGAAGATCATGGCCGAAGGCCATTCGTACAGCGCGGTGCTGTCGCGTAACGTTCCGGCGATCCGCGAACAGCAGCAGCGCCTGCTCGACCTGCAGGCGCGCGTCGTGCTGCCGCTGAAGGACCTGAAGGAAACCAACCGCCAGATGGCGGCCGGCGAACTGAAGGCACGCCAGGCGAAGCGCGAAATGACCGAGGCGAACCTGCGTCTCGTGATCTCAATCGCGAAGAAGTACACGAACCGCGGCCTGCAATTCCTCGACCTGATCCAGGAAGGCAACATCGGCCTGATGAAGGCGGTGGACAAGTTCGAATACCGTCGCGGCTACAAGTTCTCGACCTATGCGACGTGGTGGATCCGTCAGGCCATCACGCGCTCGATCGCCGACCAGGCGCGCACGATCCGGATTCCGGTTCACATGATCGAGACGATCAACAAGATGAACCGCATCTCGCGGCAGATCCTGCAGGAAACCGGTCTCGAGCCGGATCCGGCCACGCTCGCCGAGAAGATGGAAATGCCGGAAGACAAGATCCGCAAGATCATGAAGATCGCGAAGGAGCCGATCTCGATGGAAACGCCGATCGGTGACGACGACGATTCCCATCTCGGCGACTTCATCGAGGACACCAACACGGTCGCGCCGGCGGATGCCGCGCTGCATGCCAGCATGCGCGACGTCGTGAAGGACGTGCTCGATTCGCTGACGCCGCGCGAGGCGAAGGTGCTGCGGATGCGTTTCGGCATCGAGATGAGCACGGACCACACGCTCGAGGAAGTCGGCAAGCAGTTCGACGTCACGCGCGAGCGGATCCGTCAGATCGAGGCCAAGGCGCTGCGCAAGCTGCGTCACCCGAGCCGTTCCGACAAGCTGAAGTCGTTCCTCGAAGGGAACTGATTTCCAGCGTCTCTCCTGCGAACGCCGCCGGTATCCGCGTGATGCCGGTGGCGTTTGTCTCCTTTGTTGTTACAATGCCGGCCCGGCTTCTTTGTCGGGGAGGCGTGTGACACGCTTTACTTCTCATCAGGGCTTGTAGCTCAGCGGTTAGAGCAGTCGACTCATAATCGATTGGTCGCGGGTTCGAACCCCGCCGGGCCCACCAGATTTCATGCGCGCGCTCGCGCAGCATGCCGAAAACCCGCGATGGCTTCATGCGTCGCGGGTTTTTCTTTGCGTGGACGCGAGACGAGCGTCAGGGTCAGGAAAGTACCGGGAAGGTGCCGTGTCGCAGTCAATCGAAGTATGCTGTAGCGCGGCCGTTCCACACGCGACATCGGTTGCGGCCGAAGGAAAGCCAAACAGCCCCGCGATCCATCCGGCGGCGAGAATAAACAGACTTCGGCCGGGAGTGGGGCGGCGATCATGACCATGCTGCGTTCGTGGGGTGCGATTCTTTCGTTGCTGGCGCTCGTTGCCTGCGCGAGCCTGCCGCCGCAGGCCGATCGCGCGCCGACGCACGCATACACCGATACGGGCAACACGCGGCTGGGTATCGCGTTCCGGCAGCAAGCCAGCACGCATCCGGGGCAGGACGCGTTTCATCTGCTGACCGATCCGGTCGACGCGCTGGATGCGCGCGTGTTGCTGGCCGATCGCGCGGACCGCTCGCTCGACCTTCAGTACTACATCTGGCATGACGACCTGACCGGGCACGAACTGGCCGACGCGATCATTCGCGCGGCCGATCGCGGCGTGCGCGTCCGTGCGTTGCTCGACGACCTCGGCACGAACGCGGACGACCGCAAGCTGCTCGAGATCAGTTCGCATCCGAACATCGAGATCCGGCTGTTCAATCCGGTCGCCACGCGCCGGTTAAAGAAGATCGGCACCGTGTTCGAGTTCTCGCGCGTCAACCGGCGCATGCACAACAAGGCGATGATCGCGGACAACCAGGTGGCGATCGTCGGCGGCCGCAATATCGGCGACGAGTATTTCGGCGCGTCGTCGATGCTGGAGTTCGGCGATCTCGACGTCGTCGTGCATGGTCCGGCCGTGAAGGACATCTCGACCGAATTCGATACGTTCTGGAATTCTCCGTACGCGTATCCGATCAGTGCGCTGGTCGGCCATGATGCGGCGCCGGGCGGCCTGGACCGCGAGCGCGAACGGTTACGCGATTACCTGAGGGCCATGGAGGACAATCCGTACGTGCTCGAGGCCAGGCAGCGGCTCGACCGGATCGTTCACGGGCAGGGCACGAAACTGTCGTGGGGCCACGCGACGGTGCTGTACGACGATCCGTCGAAGATCGCGCACGCGCCGAAGGACAGCGACGGGCACCTGATGCCGCAGTTGCGGGCACTCGCATTGCAGCCCGAACATGATCTGCTGATCGTGTCGCCGTATTTCGTGCCGGGCAAGGAGGTCGTCGAGCGGCTGCACGCGCTTACGGCGCGTGGCGTGCGCGTGACGGTGCTGACCAACTCGCTCGCGTCGACCGACGTGGCGGCCGTGCATGCGGGCTACCGGCACTACCGAAGCGATCTCTTGGCCGCCGGCGTGCGGCTTTACGAACGGCGGCCGTCGGGCGACAAGAGCATTTCGAAGCAGGTCATCATCGGGTCGTCGCGTGCGTCGCTGCATGCGAAGACCTACGTGTTCGATCACAAGAGCATTTTCATCGGGTCGATGAATCTCGATCCGCGCTCGCTGAACCTCAATACGGAGATCGGCGTTTACTGCGAGAGTCCGGCGATTGCGTCGCAGGTGGCCAACGATCTGGAAGCGCGGCTCGATCGAATCGCGTGGCGCGTCGAGCCGAGGACCGATTCGGCGGGCAAAGGGCAGCTCAAGTGGATTCAGACCGATTCGGACGGCAAGGTCACCGAGCTCGATCACGAACCGGAAGTGTCCGCCGCGCGGCGGATGGAAGTCTGGTTTCTCGGGCTGTTTCCGATCGAATCGCAACTGTGAGCGACGCTGCCGCACGCGACATTCAGCAACGCGTGCGGCGGTGCTGGTCGATGACGGCCGCGAGCTGCATCGTGGCGGCTTCGATCGTCGCGTCGCTCAGCCCGGCGTATCCCAGCACGAAGCCGTTGTACGGCCGGCCGTCGCCGACCCGGTAGCTGCTCAGCGGCTGAAGCAGCAGGCCACGTGCGGCTGCGGCGCGTGCGACGTCGGTATCGTGCAGCGGCATCGCGAGATCCGCCGACAGATGCATGCCGCCCGGGCTTTCGCGAACGCTCAGCACCGTGCCGAGGTGGCGGCCGAGTGCGGCTTCGAGGCTGCGCCGCCGCTCGGCGTACAGCGTCCTCATCCTGCGCAGGTGTCGCGCAAAGAGGCCGGTGTCGATGAATTCGGCCATCGCCAGTTGATCGGCCGAGTGGCCGCGATGGACGAGTTCGCGCAGCGTGCTGGTGAAGCGTTCGACCAGAATCGACGGAACCACCATGAAGCCGAGCCGAAGGGCGGGAAACATCGTCTTGCTGAAAGTACCGAGATAGCAGACCGGTGCGTCGGCACGCAGGCCCTGGATCGCGGGCAGCGGCTGGCCGCCGTGGCGGAACTCGCTGTCGTAATCGTCCTCGATGATCCACGCGCCGCACGCACGTGCGTGCTCGACGAGCGCCGCGCGCCGCCGGGGGCTCATCAGCGCGCCGAGCGGGTATTGGTGCGACGGCGTCGTATAGATCAGCCGGGGCGGCCGGGTGCGCCACTGTTCGTCGGTTGGCGCCATCCCTTCGCGGTCGACTTCGATCGACACGAGCTCCAGGCCGGTCGACCGGAATGCGGTTCGGGCGCCGTTGTAGCAGGGGTTCTCGAGCCAGCCATACTCACCGGGATCCGCCAGCATGCGCGCGCACAGTTCGAGGCTGCCTTGCGTGCCGTCGGTGATGAATACCTGGTCTGTTTCGCAGCGCACGCCTCGCGAGACCCGGATGTAGGCGGCCACGGCACGCCGCAATTCGGGTAGCCCTTCGACCGGGCCATATGCGAGCTGGCTGGGCTTGATGACTTTCCACGCGCGCTCGATGCAGCGGCGCCATTGGGCAACGGGGAATTCATCGAGCGAAGGGAGGCCGGGAACGAACGGCAACATGCGTTCGGGTTCGGGATCGGCGTTCTCCAGCCCGTGCACGCGCCCGGACAATCGAACCGGGGCCGGGCCGCTTTCGAGCGCTGCGCCAGAACGGCCGCATCCGTCCCATCGCGTGATCGTCCCGTTTCGCGTGGCCGCGACGAAACCTTCCTCGGCAAGGCGCTCGTACGCATAGACCGCCGAGTTGCGCGCGATACCCAGCTCGGCTGCGAGCACACGCGTCGACGCGAGCCGCGTGCCGGGCGGGATGCGTCCGTCCAGCAGCATGTCGCGCAGGCTCCGGTAGAGGGCTTCCTGCTGGCTGTGTCGTGCCGTGCCGTCCTGTCTGGAAAGCGATGAGATGAGCAGCGCGAGATCCATGGGCTGGTTCTAGAATTTTTCGTTGAGCTGGTTCTTTTGAAGATTCGACGCGCATCGTATCGTTCGCGTTCTCGTGGTGCCGGCCGGTGCGCGGGCATTTCCGGGGATCGTCACGAATAGTGGCACGCGCGTATTTTGATCGATCTGGCAAGCGGCTGTCGATGGGCCGATCGACCGGTCGCTCGCGCGTGGAAGCAGTAGCGTTCGATTCGATTCACTTCGTAGTGCAAATATATTTGGAGCGAATGCCCGGGTCTTGCCGGAACGCGGGTCGCTCGATGCGCGCAAGGGCGCGCGAACAGGAAAACGAAACATGAAAGACCAGACCGTCATCTCCCCCGCATCCCGCACCACCATTCGCCGCCTGCCGGAACTGGCAAACCATGATCGCGACATGCTTCATCGCATCGTGGACGAGGCCTACGTGTGCCACATCGCATTCGGTTCGGGCGAGGACACGCACTGCATCCCGACCGCGCACTGGAGGCGCGGCGACGATCTCTATATTCACGGGTCCAACGGCAGCCGGATGATCAAGGCGCTGGCGGCGGGTGCGCCGGCCTCCGTCGCGATTACGTTGCTGGACGGTCTCGTGTTGGCCAGGTCGGCCTTCAACCATTCGATGAATTATCGATCCGCGGTGATCTACGGGCGGTTCGAGATGGTGGAGGGTCGGGCGGACAAGCTGGTGGCGCTGGATGCATTGATGGACAAGATCGCGCCCGGTCGCAAGCATGATGCGCGGCCCGGCAACGAGAAGGAGGTCAATGCGACCAGCGTGCTGCGGATTGCCCTCGCGGAAGCCGCTGTAAAAGTCAGCGATTCGATGCCGTCCGACAAGGAAGACGATCTCGCGCTCGCTGTCTGGACGGGGATCCTGCCGTTGAAGACGACGCGCAGCGCGCCGGTTCATGCCGACAGCAACATGCCGGTGCCGGACTACGTCCGGAACTGGGCCGAGTGAGTTGCGCGGCAACGCCGCGCGGTATGGCCGAAAACGGCGGCGTGCGACGTGTTGCGCCGCGTTGCCTCGGCATGACAGCGAGACACGGGTTTCGCCGGACAGCAGCGCGAATGCCACGCTGCCGTGACGAGGTGGGCTTCAGTCGGCGCGATGCTCGTGCGTCTCGTGCGGCGGATGCGGCTCGTCAGGGTGCGGACGCGGTACGGGTGCGTGCTCGGGGGCCGGTTGCCGCGGCTGCGGTGCCGCGTGTTCCTGCGGCTGCGCTTCGTTGCGCGGCGGCGTTTCCTTGTGCAATTGCTGCTGAGTCTCGTTGTGCGGCTGTATTGCTTCGCGCTGCCGTTGCTGCTCCGCATTGCGTTGCTGCATTTCCTCGCGCTGCTGTTGCTCTGCCGCGTTGTGTTGTTGCATTTCCGCGCGTTGTTGCTGCTGTGTCGCGTTGTGCGGTTGCATCGCCTCACGCTGCTGCTCAGCTTCGTTGCGCTGCTGCTGCAGCAATTGCTGTTGCTGCGCGATCCCGCGATTTTCCGGTGCGGCGTGCTCCGGCTGTCGCGCCTCGCGCATCGCGCCAGGCGCATGTTGCGTCGACGCTTCTGCGTGCGGCGCGTTCGCACGGTTCTGCGCGAACGCGTCGGGCGCCGGCCGCGCGCCGGGGCGCGTATCGTTCGCGCCGAAGTGCGGCGTCGTCATCGGCACGGCGCCCGGCTGCAGCGTGTTGCGTTCGATCGTCGTGTTCGTCGTGTTGTTGGTGACGTTGCCGCCGTAGTTGTTCGTAATTCGCGTGTTGCGAATGTTGGTGATGTGGTTGACCACGGTGGTCGACTTCGACACGTACGTGGTGTGGTTGTACACCACGGCCGGACGCTGCCAGCCGCCATTCCAGCCGGGGCCTTCCCGACGCGGCGCGCCCCAGTTCATGCCCCATGCGTGCCAGCCCCAGTCGTGGTGCCCGAAGATCGCGGCGCCGACGGCGACGCCGACGCCGAACGTGATCACGCCGGCGGCAACGACTTCTCCCGTGCTGTATGACGGCGGCCGATACACGTAGCCGGGGTAGGCCGAAACCGGCTCGCCGTAGACGACCGTCGGGTTGTACGACGGGACGTAGACGACGTCGGGCTGTGCGGATTCGATCTCGATGGCCTGCGCGGGCGGCGGTACGATCGCCGGTCCGGCGTAGACCACGGGCGCATCGGTGGCCGGGGTGTAGCCGGTCGGTGCGGCCTGCGCGACTTGCGTGACCCGCATCTGGCCGCCTGAGCGGAGATGGCCGGAGGCCTGCGCGCGCTGGCGCATCACCTGGATCGCGTTCATCACGTCGGTGGGGTCGTTGTAGTAAGCCGGGCCGAGCGACGTGGTCCAGGCCGGGTTCGACGCCATCTGCGACAGTACCGCGGGGAACGCGGTCAATGCCTTGACGGACGGATCCCACGGCTGCGTATCGGCGGCGGTCGCGAGTGCCTGCCCCTTCAGCGACGGATTCTGCATGACCCAGTTGTTGGCTGCCGTGACCTGGTCCGGGTAGGTTGCACCCGCAAGCACCAGCGCGACGAGTTTGTCGGGGAAGAGTGCGATCGGCGCGACCATCTGGTAGAGCTGGTCGGCACTCGGAGGCGTGTAGGCGACGGGCGCGGATGCGGGCTGTGCCGCCGCGGCCGCACTCGCATCGCTGGCCGCAGCGGCGGTGCTGGTGTTCCCGTTCTTGTTGCAGGCCGAGAGGCCGAGCAGCGACACGATGAGGGTCGACGCGATCAGCGTCCTGACGGGGCGGTGTGCACGTGCGTGGGTCATGTTGTGCGTTCGGTGTTGTGTCGGTGTTGGCGGATATGCGGGCCGCGCGATCGGCTCGAGCACTGTGCCGCGACCGTTTGCACATGCTCCGGAGGCATCGGCCGGAGCAGGCGAAGGTCGTGTTCGCATGGTGATTGTCCCGCGACGAATCGATATATCCAGTTAAACGCACGACGCACGCGGAAGTTGTCCGGGTGTTGTGTAACAGTATGTGTACCTTGCAGTCCGTAAGCGGGCTGGCACGGCCACGGCAATGATAATGAAAGTTGCTTGCGCAACGATTGAAAGGTTGATGAGTGCGTCACTGCGCCGGATGCTGCGCCGCGAGATTACGCGGAACGCAAAAAACCCGCGAAGGTTTTGCGGCCTTCGCGGGTTGTCCAAACGGTCCCATCCGATTCCATGCGTGCGCGACGGTGCACACGCGGAACCGGAGCGGTCACCGCTCCATCAGCGTGCGAAATCCGGCGTGCTCTGGATGAACGCGTTCAGCTTCGAGATGTTCACGCTGCCGAAGCCCGTCGTCGCGTCCCAGCCGGCCTTCGCCTTGTAGCCGTAGGTGCCGCTGCCGTTGTTGCCGGATGTGACGTCGTGCAGCAGGGCCGCGTTGCTCGGGAAGTACTTGTAGATACTCGACGCGGGGAACCCGAGCGCATTGTTGTTCGCGGACTGCAGGCGCGCCCAGATGCCCGTGAAGATCGGCGCGGCGAGGCTCGTGCCGCCTTCGTTGTTCAGGTAGCCCGAGCCCCACAGCGTGTCGGAGGTCTGGCCGTTCACGACGAGAATCGCGCCGGTGCGCAGGTCCGCGTCGAAGCCGACGTCAGGCAGTGCGCGCTTGGTCGACCCGGTGAGGCTCGACGATTGCCACGACGGCGCGGCTTCGTACTTGCTGTACCCGCCACCCGTCGACCACACGGTCCCCGGCTGCCAGCTCGGATCGTTCCAGACGATCTCGCTGTTGTACGCGTTGTTCGACGTATTCGTGAACAGTGTCGTGCCGCCCACCGCGATCACGTACGGCGATGTTGCCGGCTCGCTCACCGTGTAGGTCGAGCGCGACGGCGTACCGCTCGCGCATTCGTACGCGCCGTGATCGCCGGCGGATACCGAGAAGGTCTGCCCCTGTGCGATCGCCTGCTTGAAGATCGTGTCGTCGGTTGCCTGCGAGCCGGTGCTGTTCGCGGACGATTCACACACACCGAGCGACACGTTGATCACCTTCGCGACGTTGTCGGTCACGGCCTTGTTGTACGCGGCGGTGATCGCCGTGAGCGTCATCGACGGTGCGACGTAGAACACGACCTGCTTCACGCTGCCGCCGGCCGCGCCGACGATCGACTGGCTGTCGAGGTTCCATTCGACGGTGCCGTCGGTGTCGGTGTACGAACTGCCGGACGGGCCCGTCTTCACGATGCGGCTGCTGATCGAGCCGAGGCTGTTGTTTGCGGCGAACGTATTGAGGTCGCTCACCGTCTGCGACAGATCGCCTTCGGAGATGATGCCGACGGTGGTCTGCGAGGCAGTCGGCGTACCGTCGCCGCCATAGAGCGACGAGAATTCGGTCGGGTTGTGCGGCACCGCCGATGCGCCGGCCGGAATCGTCAGGTTGCTGGTGTTGCCTTGCGGCCGGCTGCCCGCGCCCGTGTGCATCAACTCGACGTTCTGCAGGCCCAGCACGGCGCCCACGACGCCGCCGATCGCGTTCGGCACTTGCGCGGCGTCGGTATTCGCATAGACGCTGCGGCCGTTGCGCGTGAAGCGCTTGAGCGTCGTGCGGAACGCTGACTTGATGGTTGCCGCGGTGCCGGATGCGGATACCAGCAGGCGGTTCGGCGCGACCACGATGTTCACGAAGCCTGCCTTGCGCAGATGCGCGACGACCGACGCGACCTGCTGGTCGGTCGGCGCATATTGCGATGCGAACTGCGCCGGCGTGAGGAACTGCCTGTAGTGCGGCGAACCAGGCGTATGCAGGTCGTGCAGGTATTGGTCGAGTTGTGCTTCGTTGCGCAGGTTCAACCCGAGCACGATGTCCACCGATTCGCCCGGCGCCATCTCGATTGCCGCTGCTGCAGCGGCGGCCGTGCTCGCGGCAGGCGCGCCGGCCGTACCGGCTTCGCTCTGCTGCACGAGCGGCAGGAAGCCCTTGGTGCGCGTTTCCGTCCAGCCGGCCGCAGGCGCGGCGTGGACGGTTGCCATGCCGAACGACGCGGCGGCGGCTGCGGCAAATGCGAGCTTGACGAGGCGAATGTGCTTTTGTTTCTTGTCTGCAACCTGATTCATTTGAATTACCCCTCCGGTTGAACATCGAACAGCACGAACAACAACGGTCGACAGCGATGCGGGTCATGCACCGCCGATTTCTGCCGCATGCGTGCGGATGGCACGGACGCGACAGGGCCTTTCACCCGATCCGGAAACGTGTTGTTTCTCCGGGGGCGAAATACGGAAAGCGCGGTAACGGGAAGGCTGCGCCGCGATACGACGCAACTGCGCCGGACCTGGCGCGGGCGGGATGGCTAGAGCAACAGTTTCGGTGTCCTGCTCATTTTGTTCGATCCTTCGGCGCGCTGCCGGATGGCAGTCGTCCAATGAGATGCATCGGGATGTTGCATGCGCCGGCGCGCGAGCGATACAGCCGGCGGCGAGCACTTCGGTGCGGCGGAAGCGAAAAAACGTCGAGCGGAAGCGAGTGCGTAGTGAACAATTCGTCAGATTGCTTGCATCGGACGTTATCAAGAACGAAAGCGCGATGTCAAACTTTTTTTGATTATATGAAATTAAATTAAATCGAATAAGTGAAATGTTTTTGAAAAGATTGACGGTGTTTTGTAATGTTTGGCGGTGACAAAAAAGGTAATGCCCAATTCGATTTGCCGATAGTGACTGGTTTGATGCGTAATGGGTGCAATTGGCCGATCGGGTTCGAGCCGTGACTCGAATCGCTGGGGCGCACCATTCTTCGTCCGGTACGGAATCGAGCAGCCCGATCCAGGGCGGATCGCTTTCTACCGGCTGCTCGACGAGTTTTTATTCTGCGAGGTGTCGAGAGCGACGTAAGAGATCGCTTCCTTGCCTCCCTGCGTTATCTGAAACAAGCAGGAATCCAGCTTTTCTACTGCCCCGCACCTGCTTGCCGCAGCGCGTCAACAGCTTCCGTGTTGTCGTGCGACTGCGCGAGCTGCAGCAGCGACTGGCCGCGTCGATCGACATGATTCGGATTCGCGCCACGCGCGACGAGAAGCGGAATCAGGTCGAATCGATTGAACAACGTGGCAAATCCCAGCGCCGTTTCCCCGGCGCCGTTCGTCTGGTCGATCGGGCAATTCGTGTCGATCAGGCGCCGCGCGATGTCGGGTTCGTTCTTGAAGAGGGCACCCATCAGCGCCGTGTTGCCGTGACGGTCGCCGGCGCATGCGTTCGCGCCGGCCGACAGCAGATAGTCGAGTGCGGCTGGCTGGCCGTCGTAGGACGCGAGTATCACGGCCGTAAAGCCGTGGCTGTCGGTGGCGTCGAGTGGATAGCCGGCGTCGTGCAATGCACGCAGGATGTCGACGCGTCCGACGCGGGCGGCATCGAACCAGTCGCTGTCGTAGCGGCGCAGCGCGGCAGGATCGGCCGGCGAATAGGCCGGCCGGTCGGGAAGGTGCGCGCAACCGGCGATCGCGGCCAGCACTAGGGCCGTCGTGGTCGAGCGGATCGCGCGGGTCAGCCGTTTGGATTGCATGGGGATGTCCTGATGTGTGGGGCAGGTCGACGTGCGCGGTGCAACCCCGCACGTCGACGGCGACCGCAGCCGCGGGATCAGTTCTCGCTCAGCTTCGACGCGAGCGATTGCACTTGCCGGACGTCGGCATGAACGGCCTGCGCAAGACGCGTGCCGTAGTCGGCGTCAGCCTTGTAGAAGTACGACAGCATCGCGTACTGGTTGTGAGCGTTCGTCACCTTGCCGAGATCGCCGGACAGCGCGGTGATCAGGTCGTCCCTGTCCTGCTGCGACAGGCTGCGGTAGTACTCGCCCGCCTGGCGGAACCGCAGCTTCTTGTGGATCGCTTCCTGCTGAGTCGTTCCGCCGAGCGTCATGCGCACGGATTTGTACTGCGGGTCCGGCGCGAGTTCATGCAGCGTCGACGGTTCGTAGTTCACGTCGCCCTTGCGGTCGCCGGCGTTCATCTTCCCGTCCTGGTTGTTGTTGACCACCGGCACGACGGGCCGGTTGATCGGCAGGTCCATGTAGTTTGCGCCGAGCCGGTACATCTGCGTGTCGGCGTACGCGAACAGGCGGTCCTGCAGCATCCGGTCTTCGGACGGCTCGATGCCCGGCACGAGTCGCGACGGCGCGAACGCCGATTCCTCGGTCGACTGGAAGTAGTTGTCGGGCACGCGGTTCAGCGTCATCGTGCCGATCTTGCGCTCGGGGACGCCGGTCCAGACCTTCGTGTCGTCCAGCGCATCGAAGTCGAACCGGTTCAGGTCCTGCGGCGTGAGCACCTGCACGTACAGATCCCACTTCGGGAAGTCGCCTTGCTTCAGCGCGCCGTACAGGTCGTTCGTCATCATGTTCCAGTCGCGCCCGATCGATGCGTCGATGTCTTGCGGACGCAGGCCGTGTACGCCTTGCTGGCTTTTCCAGTGGAACTTCACGTAGTGCACGTCGCCGTGCGCATTGACGAACTTGAATGCGTGAACCGCGAAGCCGTCCATGTGACGGTATGAATCGGGCATGCCCGCATTCGTGTACAGCATCGTCAGCATGTTCGTCGCTTCGGGGGTGTTCGCGAAGAAGTCGAATGCGAGGTTCGGATCCTGTACGCCGGTCACGGCGCTCGGCTTGTTCGCGTGAACGAAGTCGGGGAACTTGATGCCGTCGCGAATGAAGAACACGGGCCAGTTGATGCCGACCATGTCCCAGTTGCCCTGTTGCGTATAGAACTTCACCGCGAAGCCGCGGGGATCGCGCGCCTGTTCGGGCGAGCCGCGATAGCCCATCACGGTGGAGAAGCGGACGAACACGGGCGTGCGGGTGCCTGGCGCGAAGACCGTCGCTTTCGTCAGGTTCGAGATGTCGGCGCTCGGCACGAACTCGCCGAATGCGCCGGTGCCGCGTGCATGCACGACCCGTTCCGGAATGCGTTCGCGATCGAAACGCTGCAGTTTCTCGATGAGTGCGGAGTCCTGCAGGAGTACGGGGCCCGCAGGGCCGGCCGTCTGCGAATTCTCGTTGTCGCCGACGGGGGCGCCGGTGTCTCGAGTGAGCTCGGCGGCATGGGGAGACGCAGAAAGTGCAACGCAGAGCGCGGCGACTGCGTGTCTCAGCACGCGATTGGAGGATGAGGACATGACGATGGAACTCCTTGAATCCGATCGGTGGTGGGGAAGCCGACTGAATTAGAAGAGATCGTCAGACGATTGGCTAATTGATATTCGATATGTTTCCGATAGCAGCGTCGTCGATGCGGGGTGAGCGTGGCTGTTATCCGCGCAGACTGCGAATATTGTTGCGCGCGCAATGAGTTGTTGCATCGCGTACGATGACGCGACCCGCGAGCATCGAGCGTGGACGATCGAACGTGTGATGCCTAGCGTGGATGTTGCGATCAGCCTTTCAAGCATCGGCGCCGCGGCGGCCTCGACCAACCCGGCCGTGCGGCACCGATCAATTTGCCGTCAACTTGCGCCCGCCTGCCACCCGAGCCCGAGGTTCTTCTGCAGCGACACATAGTCCTTGATCAGTTCGGCCTGCCCGGCGATCACGTTCTGCTGTGCGGACAACGCCTCGCGTTGCGTATCGAGCAGGTCGATCAGCGATGCGACACCCGCGCGATAGCGCTCGTCCATCAACGATCGGGAATGCACGGCCGACGTCTGCACCTTGGTGAGCGCAACGACGTGCTCGCGCTGGTGCCCGTAGCGCTGCAATGCCGTGTTGGCATCCTGCAAGGCGCCGAGCACCACCTTCTGATAATTCGCTTCCGCTTCGTCGCGCGATGCTTCGGCCGCGCGCACCGCACCGCGCGTGCGTCCGAAGTCGAGAATATTCCATTGCAGATACGGCGCGCCGACCCAGGTGAAGTTCTGCTTGCGGAACAGGTGGCCCGGGTCGGTCGCGCTGAAACCGAGATCGCCGAGCAGCGTCACCTTCGGGAAGTAATCGGCGACATGCTCGCCGATCTGCGCGTTGCTCGATGCGAGCCGGCGTTCGGCCGCGCGAATGTCGGGGCGCCGTTTCAACAGCGTGGCCGGATCGCCGATCGCGACGCTGCCGGGTAGCGTCGGCAGCGGTGCATCCGGTGTCGACAGCGTTGCGTCGAGCGCACCGGGCGCGCGGCCCGTGAGGATCGCGAGCCGGTCGAGCGATTCCGTCACCTGCGCGTCGAGCGGGATCAGAGACGCACGCGTGTTTTCGACCTGTGTCGTCAGGCGTTCAATGTCGACATCCGCGGCGACGCCGCGCGCGCGGCGCTGCTGCGTGAGGTCGAGCATCTTCTGCTGCAACTCGGCGGTGCGCCGCGACAGCGCGAGCCGTTGCTGCTGGTCGCGCAGGTCGACGTATGCGTTCGCGACCTCGGCCGCGATCGACAC
The DNA here is from genome assembly GCF_020420125.1 of Burkholderia sp. AU30280. Classification (NCBI taxonomy): domain Bacteria; kingdom Pseudomonadati; phylum Pseudomonadota; class Betaproteobacteria; order Burkholderiales; family Burkholderiaceae; genus Burkholderia; species Burkholderia sp. AU30280. The sequence continues at coordinate 617,545 of NZ_JAIZRY010000001.1, read as the reverse complement.
CTGCGTATCGGCGAGGTCGGCGTCGACCGCTTCCGCCTGTGCGGATGCGGCTTCGACCGCGCGACGGGTACCGCCGAACAGGTCGATTTCCCAGGTTGCGTCGAAGCCTGCCGAATAGAGCTGCAGCGGGCCCGAGCCGCCTGGCAACGGCGATGTTGCGCCCGACTGGCTCGAGCCGTTCGACGGCAGCAGCGAACCGAGTGCGCTGACGTCCGGCTCGCGCATGCGGATGGCGGCGACGGTGGCCGACGATTTCGGCAACTGCGCCGCGCGCTGTTGCGAGAGCTGCGCGCGCGACGCACGCAAGCGCGCCTGCGCAGCGTGCAGATCGGGGTTGTACGCGAGCGCGGCGGTGATCAGGTCGTCGAGCTGGCGATCGTCGAGCGTGTGCCACCACGCGCTCGGCATGGGCGCAGTGGTGTCGATGCCGGAGGCCGGTGCGCGAACGAAAGTCGGCGCATCCGGCGCGGCGGGCGCGCCGTGGTAGTCGGGGCCGACCGTGCAGCCGGCAAGCAGGGACGCGGCCGCGCACAGCGTGAGCGCAGGGCGGCGGGGCAGGGAGAAGGGTTTCATCGCGTAAGACGGTTCAGTGGCCGGACGACATCGGCTGCGGCCCGCGCGGCGTTCTCAGCAGCAGCGCGAGCGGCACGCAGGCGAGCAGTGCGAGGCCCAGCAGGTAAAAGGTTTCGGAATAGGTCATCACGACCGCCTGGATCTGGATCTGCTGCGCCAGCTGTCCGAGCGCGCGCATGTTCGAATACGCGAGGTCGCCGGTGTGCGCGAACCAGTTGGCCGCGTAGGCCGATAGCCGCTCCTGCCCGATCAGCGAGTTCGCCGTCACCGATTCGCGGAGCACGGCCGTATGGAAGGTCGTGCGCCGGTCGATCACGGTGCCGATGATCGCGAGCCCGATCGAGCCGCCGAGATTGCGCGCCATGTTGTAGAGTCCGGCCGCATCGCCCGAGTCTTCGCGTGCGACGGCCGCCATCGATGCCTGGTTGAGCGGCATCATCGCGAGCATCTGCGCGACGCCGCGGATCAGTTGCGACCAGACGAAGTCGTGGCCGACGCTCTGCGCGGTCAGGCTGATGTCGAGCATGCAGCTCAGGCAGAACAGCAGCAGCCCCGAGATCACGAGGATGCGGAAATCGACCTTGCCGAGCAGGCGCGGCAGGATCGGCATCACGAGAAAGGCGGGCAGCCCCGACAGCAGCATGATCGCGCCTGCCTGTTCCGCGTTGTAGCCGGCGACGATCGCGAGGAACTGCGGCAGCAGATAGGACACGCCGTACAGCCCGGCACCGACCGCCGACACGATCACGATCACGCTCGCGTAGCGCGGATTGCGCATCAGCGACAGCCGCACGATCGGCCGCTTCGCAAGGATCTGCGACAACGCGATCAGGATCATCCCGGCGAACGACACGATGCTCAGCGTGACGATCATCTGCGATTCGAACCAGCGTTCGCGCTGGCCTTCCTCGAGCACGACGGTCAGCGAGCTCAGCCCGATCGCGAGGCCGAAGATTCCGAGCCAGTCCGCGTTCAGGAATGCGTGCCATTGCGGGCGGTCCGACGGCAGCCCGAATATCAACAGCGCCATCAGCAGCAGGCACACGGGCAGGTTCAGGAAGAAGCACCAGCTCCAGTTCACGTTCTCCGCGAGCCAGCCGCCGAGGACGGGGCCGAACAGCGGCCCGAGCAGCACGATCAGGCCGAACAGCGTCATGCCGACCGGTAGCTGCGACAGCGGCAGCCGCGTGCGGATGATGGTCTGCGCGGTCGGGATCAATGCGCCGCCGGTGAAGCCCTGGCCGATCCGGCCGGCGATCATCATCGGCAGCGAATGCGACCAGCCGCACATCATCGAGAACGCGATGAACAGCGCGGAGTTCGTCAGCAGGAAATTACGCAGCCCGAACACGCGCGTGAGCCATGCGGCGAGCGGGATCATCACGATCTCCGACATCAGGTAGCCGGTCGAGATCCACGTGCCTTCGGTGCCGGTTGCGCCGATTTCGCCCTGGATCTGCGGCAGCGCGGAGTTCGTGATCGAGATGTCGAGCGTCGCCATCAGCGCGCCGAGCGCGCCGGCCGCGACCGCGATCCAGTCGGTCACGCTCGCGCGGCCTTCGTGCGGCGGCGTGGGCATCGTGGCGGACGGTTCAGCCATGGTGCGTCTCGTCGCGGGTCGAGCGTGTATCGACGTCGACCGTCACCGACAGCCCCGGCAGCAGCATGCGCTGCGCGCGGGCGTTCGCGGCGAGGCGGATGCGCACCGGCACGCGCTGGACGATCTTCGTGAAGTTGCCGGTCGCGTTCTCGGGCGGCAGCAGCGCGAACTGCGCGCCCGTGCCGGGTGCGAAGCTGTCGACGACGCCGGACAGCGCGCCGTCCGGCAGCGCGTCGACGTGCAGTTCGACGGGCTGGCCGATGCGCATGTTGCCGATCTGCGTTTCCTTGAAGTTCGCGACGAGGTAGATCGCGTCGACGGGCACGACAGTCAGGAGGCGCGTGCCGGGCTGCACGTATTGACCGACGCGCACCGTGCGATCGCCGACGCGGCCGTCGAGCGTGCTGCGCACGATCGTGTTGTCGAGGTCGAGCTGCGCCTGCGCGGCGCTGGCCTGCGCGGCCTCGAGTTGCGCGCGCGCCTGCTGGAGCTGCGCGGTGAACGACGCGATCTGCGTGCGGGCGGCGGCGATCGACGCGTTGTTCGCGGCGAGCGTCGCGGCCGCCTGATCGCGCGTGCTCTTCAGGTCAGCCACGCGTTCGTGCGTTTCCGCACCGGTCGCCGCGAGCGGCGCATAGCGCGAGTATTCGTCGCTGGCGTGCTGCGCATTGATGCGCGACACCTTCGCCTGCGCGTCGGCCTGTTCGAGATTCGCATGCTGCTGGCTGATCTCGGCTTCGGCGCGTGCGATATCCGCGCGGCGCGCGTCGACGGTCGCAAGCGATTGCGCGAGCGCGACCTGGTACTGGCGGACGTCGAGCCGCACGAGCGGATCGCCGGCCTTCACGGCCTGGTTGTCGCGCACATACACGTCGGTCACGTAGCCGGCAACCTTCGGCGCGGCGGTCATGCTGTCCGCCTGCAAGTACGCGTCGTTGGTGCTTTCGATGAAGCGGCCGACGGTCCACCATCGGCCGAGCCAGACGGCGCCGCCGATGGCCGCCAGCACGGCGGCGACGAGCAGGACGCGCCGCTTCGTGCTGTTGCCGTTTCGCGGGGTTGTTCCGTTTTCCTGACGATTTGCTTTCTGTGGAGAGTCTTGCAGCGTCGACATGCGGGCGTCCAATTTATTCCAAGTGGAAGAATTATTCCAGTTGATAAAATTGTGTCAAGTAGAATGTCGGGCGATCGAATGACGAGGAAGGCATGAACGAAGCGAAGAAGCTGCGCCGCACGTCGGCGGGCGGCTACGCCCGCGGCGACGAAACGCGCCAGCGGATCATCGAGGCGGCGATCGAACTGTTCGGCGAGCGCGGGTTCGCGGGGGCATCGACACGCGAGATCGCGGCGATGGCCGGCGTGAATGCGCCGGCGCTCCAGTACTATTTCGAGAACAAGGAAGGCGTGTACCGCGCGTGCGTGGAGACGATCGCCGAGCTCGGCTGGGAAGTGTTCGCGCCGGCAGTCGGCCATGCATGGGCGATGCTCGATGCGGACGCGGACGTCGACGTGCTGATCGACGCGTTTGTCGGGGTGCTGCGTGCGGTTGCGAACCGGATGTTCACGGCGCCGAAGACGATGAACCAGCGCATGTTCTTCGCGCGCGAGCAAGGCGGCCAGGAACCGGCGAGCGCGAGCGATATCCTGATGAAACGCATGCGCAAGCCGCTCAACGACGTGAGCGCCGAGCTGATCGGCCGTATCTCGGGGCGGCCGGCCAACGATCCGGTCACGCGATTGCGCGCGCTGAGCCTGTTCGGGCAGATCACGGTGTTCCACATCGCGCAGCGTTCGGCGCTGCAGTTGCTCGAATGGGAGGCATTCGAAGGCGAGCGTGCGGCGCTGCTGACCGACACGATCGCCGAGCAGACGCGCGTGCTGCTCCGGCAATGGCACGCGCAGCGCGACGGATTGGCGGCCGATCCTGACGCCGGCTCGAAGCGGGGGCAGGGTGCGGCGGCGAAACGCACGGCGAAGGCGGGGGCGTCGACGCCCGCCGCGAACAGCACTCGACGCGTGAACAAGCCCGCCGCGCGTTGAGCGCGGCGCGCCGTCAGCCCCGGCGGGTCAACCCGGCTTGCGCGCCGGTTCGGCGGGCGCCGGCGGCCGGGCCGGCGGTTCGGCCGCATGGCCGTTGTCACCGTTGTCGCCATTGACGACAGGCCGCGATCCGTCCGCGTACGCGACGACGCTGCGCTGCGGATTGGCGATCCGGATGCCGCGTTCGCGGAATGTCTCCGCGATCCGCCGGTTGAATTCACGCTGCACGCTCCAGCGCGTCGAGTCCGTGCATTGCATCTGTCCGGCCAGCGCGAGCGCCGCGCCGTCGACCTGGTCGATACCCCAGTAGCTGAAGTCCGACAGGATGCCGTCGCGGTACGTCGGATCGTCGCGCAACGCGGCGCCGATCTCCTTCAGCGTCGCGACCGCGCGATCGATATCCTCGCCGTAGGCAATGCTGATCTTGACGGACGCGTTGCCGAGCCCGCGATTCGTATTGTTGACGGTCGTCACCGAGCTGAACGGGATCGTGTACAGCGACCCATCGCCGGCGCGCAGCCGCACGGTGCGGATCGACAGGTACTCGACCGTGCCCGACACGCCGGCGAGCGTGACCCAGTCACCGACCTGCATCGCGTTTTCCATCAGCAGGAAGATCCCGGTGATGAAATCCTGCACGAGCTTCTGCGAGCCGAAGCCGAGCGCGACGCCGAAGATGCTGGCGCCGGCAAGCAGCGGGCCGACGTTCACGCCGAGCTGGCTGAGGCCCGTCAGCACGACGACGAGCGCGATCATCACGAACAGCAGCGAGCGCAGCATCGGCAGCAGCGTGCGCAGCCGCGCCGCGCGCACGAGATTGCCTTCGCGGGTCCATCGTTGCAGCCGGCGCTCGATCGCGATGTTTGCGGCTTCCCACACGATGAGCGCGACGATGGCCGCGATGGCGATCGTCACCAGCGCCGACGCGAGCCGGTGGCCGATCGTGCCGGTTTCGAACGCGCGGAAGATCGGCACGCCCCAGATCTGCAGCAGCACCAGGATGGTCACGATGCCGATCGCGCCCGACACGATCTGGCGCAGCAGCGGGTAGTAGCGATACGCGTGCGCGTGGACGAGCGTGCGGTCTTCGTCGCGGCCCTGGAACAGCCGCGCGAGCGCGCCGAACACGACGATCGACACCATCCGCATGCCGATCATCACGGCGATCGAGCGGCCGCCGAGCGTGATCAGCACGCGGTAGCCGTTGTGGACGTCGAGCGCCCACACGAACCACAGCGCCATCACGATGAATACCGACACGGGCGCCCATGCGTCCGCGAGCGCGTTGGCGATCATCGTGAAGGACGGACGGTCCTCGCCGGCTGAACGGATCCGCGCGGCGACCGGCTGGCGGCACCGCAGGATCAGTGCCGAAACCATCAGGTGTCCGACGAGCGCGACGGCTTTCAGCAGCGCGACGTGACCGGCGTCGCTGAGACCGAAGTTCGCGGCGATCTCGACAGCGGCCGTGCAGGCGCCGACCACGATCACGATCCGCGCGATCGAGCGTTGCGCGAAGTTGGCCCACGCGTCGCTGATATGCAGCAACCGCAATTGCCGCGCATCGGGCTGGAAGAACAGCCTGCTGACGATCGTGACGAGCCGGCAGATCACGTAGATGTCGATCAGTGCTTCGAGCGCGGATTCGATCGGCGTGTCCGTATCGCCGATCGCCGACATCGTCAGGCTCGCGACGCCGACGAACACGAGCAGCGGCACCGCACGCAGCGCGAGGCTGACGAGCACGCGTGGCATCCGGTGCAGCAGTGTGGTGTGGCGGCGCGCGTGGCCGCGGCCTTGCGACGCTGCGGGCGCGGCGTCGGGGGTGTCGGGAGCGTCGGGCGGGGCGGGGGTGCCCGGCGGGGCGTTGTCGTCGTCGGGCGCGGCGGAGTCGGATGTAACGGCATCGGGCGTGGTGCGGCGTGACGTGTCGGCGCGCCGAGCGGCCACTGCGGCCAGCGCACGTCGCAACAGCCGCTTCGCGAACCATTCGACGAGGAGCGCGGGCACGAGCACGGCGATGATGATCCAGAGCGCGTGTGCAAGATTCGCGCGCTCGTCGGCGCGCACCAACCTGTCATGCCACCAGCTTCCGACCGACCCGACATCGAGCAGCGAGTGCAGCGATTCCTTCAGCGCACCGCCGATTTCGGTGGCCCAGCGCGATCCCTGCCGGACGAGCATCGACGCGAGCCCATTCGACTTGAGCGCGGCCGGGGCCGCGGCGGCCGACGCGGCGCTGGCCGCAGCCGCATCGCTTGCCGCGACCGCAGGTGTGCTCAGTGCGCCGACGGCCGCGATCGCGCGCAGCGTCGTTTCGACCTGCGCGCGATCGCGTGGATTTTCGAGCACATTGAGTGCCTGCTGCGCCTGTTGCGGCGTCAGCGCGGGCGCGGTGCCGGACGCGGCAGACGCGGCAGACGCGGCGGCCGGGGCGGGAGCGGCCGCGTGCGCGGCCGAGACGACTGCTGCAAGCAGCCAGCCGAGGAGGAAATGTCGCATGAAGTAGGCATGCGGGCGCGCATCGGCGCGCGGCCCGCCGGGCTGAACGATGGACGGAAGTTAACATGATTGCGATCGGAACCGAATAGTTCCATCGACGATCATTCGAATCGCGCATGCCCGACGCGGCACGGGCGTTAGCGGCGCGTTTGCGCAGTCATGTGTCTGACGCCGATTGTAGGCAGCCGGATAAGTCGGGGCGTTTCGATTGCCGGCGTGTAATGCATTTGTAATGGCGGCGTGTCAGCAGCGGTGGACGATGCACGCGTCGTGTCGAATTAATATGGAATCCTGCTGAATTGTGCTGGCGCGTCGTGAAAAGCCGGCAGAACGTGTTCCGCGATTTCTTCGATGACTTCGCGCACGGGCCGGTCCGAGCCCGGATTCAGCGTGACGTGGTGCGTGCCCGCCGCGCGCATGTCGTGCAGGATGTCCACCAATGCGCGGCGTCCGGTTGCATAGCCGAGCGGCAACGCGGTGGCCGGCGCGTCGGGATTCGCGACAAGGTCGAGCCGCATCGACACGCCGAACGCGCGAAAGGCGGGCGACGCGAGCCGCTCGACCGCCGCACGCCACATCGAATGGCGGGCGCGCTGCGTGTCCGGATCGCGGTGGTACGTCATCCAGCCGATCGAGTGCCGCGCGATCCAGTCGACGCTTTGCCCACCCGAGCCGACTGCCAGCATCGGCACCGCGTCGGCGCCGCGTGGCAGGAGCGTGAATTCGGGCGCGTCGGGCGACGCGTCGTCGGGCAGCACGCGAGACGGCACGCCGAGCGCGGCCGCGACGACCTCCCAGTGCGCGCGGTAGCGGTCGCGCCGCGTTTCCGCATCGACGCCGAACGCCGCATACTCGGGCGGCCGGTCGCCGGAGCCGAGCCCGAGGATGAAGCGCCCGCCCGACAGCGTCGCGACCGACAGTGCGCCCTTCGCGATATGCAGCGGATGACGCAGCGGCAGCACGATCGCGCCGCTGGCGAGCGCGATCCCGCGCGTGCGTGACGCCAGTGCGCCGAGCAGGACCCACGGGTCGAGGTGGCCGACCGGGTCGGGATAGTCGGTGCTGTTCAGCGGCACGTCGCGAATCCACAACGCGCGAAAGCCGAGCGTGTCGGCCAGTGCCGCGAGTTCGAGCTGTTCGTTGAAATCGGCGACGATTTGGCCGCTGCGGAGCAGCGGCAGCGTGAGGCCGATCGACAGCCGTCCGTCCGAAAAGACGCGATGCGCAACGTCGGGGCGGGCGAGGGCGGGCGTCGTCATGTCGAATCCTGGGAGGCAGTGCGGGGCGTACGCAGGGCGATGCGTGTCTGAATGCTAGCGTGTTTGCACGACGGTTGCGCGGCACCGCATACGCAGTGACCGATCGAGCGTGACCGGTTGACGTCGGAACCGCGAGGGACATGCAGGCAGCGAGCCGGGCATAATCGATGCCTTCCGTCATTGAAATCAACGAATCCGGATGAATGCACTTCAACACAGGGTGATCGGTCTGGCGGCGGGCGCAATGCTCTTGGCGGTTGCGTCCGGTGCGCTCGCGGACGAGGCGGAGCGAGCCGCTATCTGCAAGATTGCCGAGGATACGGGCTACACGGCCGACATCCGCAATTGCCTGCGGCTGAAATACGACGCGGCCGACAAACGGTTAAATGCCGTCTACAAGACGAAGATGGCGAGTCTGGATGAGCAAGGCAAGGTGAGGTTGCGCAACGACGAGCGCCGCTGGCTCAAGGCACGGGATGCCGCTTGCGCAGAATCGCGGCAGCCCGATGCGGGCGGCACGCTCGGGCTCGTGGAGGTCGACAGTTGCTTCGTCGACGAAACCGAGCGCCGTGCCAAGGTGGTCGAAGCCTTTCGTTGACGCGTGTCGAGGCGTCGTATCGGCCGCGGTGTCAAGCTCCCGCAGCGTCATGCCTCGCAGTGTGCGGCCGAGGCGCGACGCCACGCCACGTGTGGTGACGCGCGGCCGTCGCGAGACCGGATTCGGCACCGACTTCGGACAGCCGTTCGGCGAACGCGCGCGGATGCAACACCGCACTACCCGCGCCGGGCGTGCCTGCACCGCGTGACGGCACGCCCGGCCGACGTTCGTCGATCCGGAAGGCGTTTCAGTTTCGAAACGTTCGCGCTTCTTGCCGGTGCGCGATTCCCGTCGATCGCACCCAATCCGCCCGCGCGGCCTTGCGGCGTGAAGCATGGTGCGCTCCTTGCATATCTGTGCAGGCCGTGAGCGCGGTCGCGGACGCAGTCGGTCCGGCGATCGCTTCAGTGGGTCGGACGTATCGGAGACGGGGACAAGAGAATGAAAACAGACCGAATCGCAACGTGTCGTGTTGCAAACTTGAATCGCCGACCTGCCAGCGTATTCGCTTCGCCGTTGATCGAGGCGACGTGAGCGCGCGGCTTTCCGTTCCATCCGAGCAATCGGGTTTGATCTGAACGACGACGTGCAGATGTAACGCACGAGGCCGACCGGTGCCGGTCGGCCGTCGGGGATGAACCTCGAATGCCTGCGGATGGCCCGGCCCGGATCCCGGATCGTCAATGTGCCGCGCGCAACGCGAGTCGTCGTGCGGCGTATGCGTGTGCGTGCCGTGCATTGCGTCGGCACGACGGGGCCGAACCGGATCGCACCGGAAAGCCGGCAGCGCAACGATGCGTTCGGCATCGCGGAACATATGCAGTCCAGGGGAAGCATTCGCCGGCCACGGCAGGGCGGACGCCACGAAATTGTGCTGTCAGTTGATCCACTACCCCGATGGATCAATTGTTGAAGCGCCCGTCCGCCACGTGGCGGATGGGCGTCTTTTTTTGTGCGCCGGTTTGCGACGCGAGCCCTCGGCCCGATCGCGCGGCGTTCTGTATCATGTGCTGGCGTGCCTGGCCGCCCGTGCGGGCGCACGGTGCTTGCCGGCGCGCCCGATCACGTGTTGCCAACATGAACGACAAAGCCCTGCACGACCCTTCAACCGCCGGCGTCGATCCGGCCGCACTCGACGCGCTGCACACGTTCGTTGAGCGTCATCCGCGCCTGCTGGTCCTGACCGGCGCGGGCATCAGCACCGACTCCGGCATTCCCGGCTATCGCGACCGCAACGGCCAATGGATGCGCTCGCCGCCGATCCAGCTCCACGAATTCCTCGGCTCCGATGCCGCGCGGCGGCGCTATTGGGCGCGCAGCATGATCGGCTGGCCCGTCGTTGGCCGCGCACGGCCGAACGGGTCGCACGTCGCGCTGGCGCGGCTCGGCAGTGCGGGGCGGATCGAGCGGCTCGTCACGCAGAACGTCGACGGCCTGCACCAGCGCGCGGGCAGCGACGACGTCGTTGAACTGCACGGCGGAATCGACGGCGTCACGTGCCTCGGCTGCGGCGCGCATCATGCACGCGCGACGATCCAGGTCATGCTCGAGGCCGACAATCCCGAATTGCTGGGCGCGCAGGCCGAGCCGGCCGCGGATGGCGACGCGCACCTCGAATGGGCCGCGCTCGACACGTTCCGCATCCCCGCGTGCCCCGCGTGCGGCGGGCTGCTGAAGCCGGCGGTCGTGTTCTTCGGCGAAAACGTGCCGCGCGAGCGCGTGGCGCTCGCGTCGCAGGCGCTCGACGCGGCCGATGCGCTGCTGGTCGTCGGCTCGTCGCTGATGGTGTACTCCGGCTACCGCTTCTGCGTGTGGGCGCAGGCACGGCACAAGCCGGTCGCCGCGCTCAATCTCGGCCATACGCGCGCCGATCCGATGCTGACGCTGAAGGTGGAGGCACGCTGCGCGCCCGCGCTCGACGCGCTGACTGCGCGGCTGGGCCTCACGGGCCGCGCACCGGAGCAGGCATCGTGAGCGGCCCGACCTCTACTCCCGATCCGTCCGCGCGGCTGTCGGCGCCGGCAGCCGAACGCAATCGCGGGCCGATCCTCGACGTCTTGCGCCGCGTGTTGCCGGCGAGCGGCCGCGTGCTCGAGATCGCGAGCGGCACGGGGCAGCATGCGGTCCACTTCGCGCAGGCGCTGCCGGGCCTGCACTGGCAGCCGAGCGATCCCGACGCGCAGGCGCGGCGCTCGATCGCCGCATGGGTGGCCCATGCGGGCCTCGCCAACGTTGCCGCGCCGCTCGCGTTCGACGTGCGCGACGCGTCCTGGCCGGTCGACGCGCTCGATGCAATCGTCTGCATCAACATGATTCACATCTCGCCGTGGGCCTGCACCGACGCGCTGTTCGCAGGCGCGTCGCGCCTGCTGCGGCCGGGCGGCGTGCTGTTCCTTTACGGGCCGTATCGCCGCGAGGGCCGGCATACGGCGCCGTCGAACGCAGCCTTCGACCTGCAACTGCGCAGCCGCGACCCGTCGTGGGGCGTGCGCGATCTCGAGACCGTCGTCGCGCTCGGCCTCGATCGCGGGCTCGACTGCATCGAGGTGGTGGAGATGCCGGCGAACAACCTGAGCGTCGTGTTCCGGCGGCTGCCGCACGCGGAGCAATGACACGCAAGCGCGCATCGCCGCCGGGTTTCCACTATCCTTTCGCCTGTGCGCGCGACCCGGTTCGGGTCGCGCCCCGTTTTTTCCGGAGAATTGACTAATGGGCAAACAAGCAATCGGTGTGATCGGGCTCGCGGTGATGGGCCGCAATCTCGCACTCAATATCGAGAGCCGCGGTTACGCGGTGTCGGTGTACAACCGCAGCCGCGAGAAAACCGACGAACTGATCGCCGAATTCCCCGGCCGCAATCTGGTGCCGACCTATACGCTCGAGGCGTTCGTCGCGTCGCTCGAAACGCCGCGCCGGATCCTGATGATGGTGAAGGCCGGTGAAGCGACCGACGCGACGATTGCGGCGCTCAAGCCGCTGCTCGAGAAGGGCGACGTGCTGATCGACGGCGGCAATACCCACTTCACCGACACGATCCGCCGCAACCAGGAGCTCGCGCAATCGGGCCTGCATTTCATCGGCACCGGCGTGTCGGGTGGCGAAGAGGGCGCGCTGCGCGGCCCGTCGATCATGCCCGGCGGCCAGCGTGACGCATACGACCTCGTCGAGCCGATCCTCAAGCAGATCGCCGCCAAGGCGCCGTCGGACGGCGAGCCGTGCGTCGCGTACATGGGCCCGGACGGTGCAGGCCATTACGTGAAGATGGTCCACAACGGCATCGAGTACGGCGACATGCAGCTGATCGCCGAAAGCTATGCGGTGCTGAAGGGCGTCGCGGGCCTGACCAACGACGAGCTCGGCGCGGTGTACACCGAGTGGAACCAGGGCGAACTCGACAGCTACCTGATCGAGATCACGTCGAAGATCTTCGGCAAGAAGGACGAGGAGACCGGCAAGCACCTCGTCGACGTGATCCTCGATCGCGCCGCGCAGAAGGGCACCGGCAAATGGACGAGCCAGAACGCGCTGGATCTCGGCGTGCCGCTGCCGCTCATCACCGAATCGGTGTTCGCGCGCGTGCTGTCGTCGCTGAAGACCGAACGCATCGCGGCCAGCAAGATCCTGTCGGGCCCGGTTGCCGTGCCGCTCGACGGCGATCGCGCCGCGTTCATCGAAGCGGTGCGTCGCGCGCTCTACCTGAGCAAGGTGATCTCGTACGCGCAGGGCTTCGCGCAACTGCGCACGGCGTCGGAAGAGTACGGCTGGAACCTCGATCTTGGGACGATCGCGAAGATCTTCCGCGCGGGCTGCATCATCCGCGCGCGCTTCCTGCAGAAGATCACGGACGCGTACGCGAAGGATCCGGCGCTCGCGAACCTGCTGCTCGATCCGTACTTCAAGGACATCGCCGCGAATTACCAGGCGTCGCTGCGCGATGTCGTGGTCGCCGCGGTGAAGGCCGGCGTGCCGGTGCCGGCGTTCGCGTCGGCGGTCGCGTACTTCGACAGCTACCGCTCCGAGCGGCTGCCGGCGAACCTCGTGCAGGCGCAGCGAGATTTCTTCGGTGCGCACACGTTCGAGCGTACCGACAAGCCGGGCAGCTTCCACGCGAACTGGTCGTAACCGGCTGGCGGGGACAGCATTGTTGCGAAAATCTATTCTTTGAATAGGGTTTTTCTATCCCGGATGCCGACATTGTTGGCTCCGGGGAAACAGTGTTTTCGCTCTTTCATGGTTTTCCCTAGGCGACGCCGGGACTAAACTCTGTTCCATCGCTGCAGACATGGTGTGTGCGGCGGAGCAAAAAAATCCCGGAGGTAATCATGAAATCGCTGATCGCAACGTTCGCCGCAGCTGCCGTCCTCGCCGTTCCCGCTGTCTCGTTCGCCCAACAGAACGCGCCCGTCACCCGCGCACAGGTCAAGGCCGAACTGGCCGCCGTGCAACAGGCCGGCTACAAGCTGGGCAGCGACCGTACGAACTACCCGGAAAGCATCCAGGCTGCTGAAGCCCGCCTGAACCCGCAACAGAACGTCGCCGCTGCCGACACGACCGGCTACGGCGCGCAACCGGCTGCCGCGCAGGAATCCGGCGCGCCGGCCAAGGCCAAGACCGGCTGGCAAGTCAAGCGTATCGCTGACGACGCCCCGATCTACAAGGGTCGTTAATGGTGCGGCCGCATCGGCGGCCTGATCCGACCCTGGAAGTACAAACAGCCCGCCGTTCCGTCATTCGGAACGGCGGGCTGTTTTCATTGGCCGCGCGTGTATCGCGCCTGCCGTCAGTTCAGTTCAGTTCAGTTCAGTGCAGCGCGCGCCGGCCGCGCCCGATATCCCGGAACAGCGCTTCGGCCGGTTCCAGCACCTGCAGCCACGTTTCGTCGTAGCCGCTCAACGTGTCGAGCGCATCACGCAGCCGCTCGATCGCGAGGATCGGCAGCTCGACGCTGTGGCGCGTGGCGCCGGTCAAATGCGCGACGCTCGCCAGCTGGACGAGCGCATCGGCCGCCTCGGCGACGTCGGTCGCGAACAGCAGGTGCCGGTTGAGCAATTCGACCAGGCCGCTGGAACCGGAGAAGTCATCGGCGTTGAGCTGCACGGAAAGAAACGTCGCGTTGTTCATTGTCATGCTCCTCGTTGTCGTTGGGTCGCGCAGTGCATCACCGAGTATAGGTGGCGATCGAAGCGGAGAATGTGACGGGATCGATACTGCTCGCGAGGGCGGCACGGCAGGCGAAAGATCCGCCGCAGGCCCGCCCGGCGGCCCGCGCGGCGCGGCTTGCAGGCCGCCGCGATGATGGTGTGACGCCGCAAGATTGTTGCCGGATCGGGCAACTGACGCGGGCTTGACCGCCACAAATGGTATCTTTGCCGATCGGGACGACGCAAAAAAGGGGCCGGTGAGTCCATTCGCGCCAACGTCCCGCTGTGGAAACTGACGGCCGCGAGAGCGGTCGGATACTGATTGGTCCGGCCGTTCGGCCGGACATCGTGCGTCGCGCGCCGGGGGGCGGTGGGCGGCGCAACGACGCAAATCCGGGAGGACCCTTGAGAGAAACTATTCCCATCCACGATGCGCTGACGCGCTGGCTGCCGCAGGCGGCGCTCGTTGCCGCGGCCATCGCGCTGACGGGCTGCACGATGACGCCGTGGACCGACAACTGGCAGCCGGCGCGCCAGCCGGCACCCACGTCGGCCGCGACGCCGGGCGTGATCGCCGGCTATTACCGCGTGAATCCGGGCGATACGCTCGCAAGCGTCGCGAACGCCTACGGGCAGCGCGTCCAGGACGTGGCCAGCTGGAACCACATGGCACCGACCGATGCCGTGTATCCCGGCCAGGTGCTGCGCGTCGCGCCGCCGCCTGCCGCGACGTCGCTTGGGCAGCCGCCCGCGGCGGCCGCACAGCCGGGCTCGCTCGCATGGCCGGCTACCGGTGTCGTGGCGACGCCGTTCTCGGCCGGCAAGACGCGCGGCGTCGTGATCGTCGCATCCGGGCCTGACCATTCGGTGCGGGCCGCGGCGGCCGGGCGCGTGGTGTACGCCGGGTCCGGTGTCAAGGCCTACGGCCCGCTCGTGATCCTGAAGCATGAGAACGGGCTCATCACGGCCTACGGACACAACGGCAAGCTGCTCGTCAACGAAGGCGATGCGGTGCGCCAGGGCCAGCCGGTCGCCGAAATGGGCACCGACGCGAGCGGCCGTTCGACGTTCGAGTTCGAAGTCCGCCAGAACGGCAAGGTCGTCGATCCGATGAACTTCCTGCCGCGCAACGGCGGCTGACGACCCGCGTCACCCCGTGTGCGCCGGGCGGCGCACACGTTCCCGCCGTCATCCCTTCCTGAGCGTCACCGCACCCGACTGTCTCGCGTGATTGCCGAGCCAGCGTATGCCGAGTGCGAGCGCCGTTGCCCCAATCGCGATCAGCGAGCACTGGATCGCAACCGGCAAGTAGCCGTGCGGCCGCGGATCGACGAACGGATAGGGGTACCAGTTCTCCAGCGCGCCACGCACCAGCGTATAGCCGAGATAGACGATCGGGAAAGCGAGCCACGCGAACGCGCTGCGCCGGGGAATCGGCAGGCGCGGCTCCACGTACAGCCAGTCGCACAGCATGACGAACGGCACGATCCGGTGCAGCACCCAGTTGTTGAACGCCGGCGTGACGTGGCGCAGTGCATCGAGCCGCGCGAGCAGGAGTTCGTAGACGATCGCGGTGATCAGGACGTACAGCACCGCGGCGCCGCGCATCGATTCGTAGCGGGCCGAGCCGGGGCGTGCGATGTGCCACAGCCCGGTGGCGAGCATCGCGGCCGCGTAGAGGCCGCTCAGTTGCGTGAAGTAGCTGAGGTAGTTGCCGAGATGAAAGCCCGGCAGGTGCCAGTAGTTGGCGATGCTGCGCAGCGTGGTGGATACCGCGAGCAACGCGGCGGTCAGCCGATAGGCCGCAACGAAGAACGCCTTGCTCATGATGCCCGCGCGCCGTCGCACCAAAGCTACATCGTGCCACAGCCGTCCGGATGCGCGATGCGGATTTTCCCATATGAAGCCCCGCGCGGCGCGCCTGGACAATTCGTCGGATATTTGCGTGCGTCGTGCAAAACCGGGCGCCCGTGCGGCTACAATCGGGGCAGTTTTGCCGGGCGCAGGCCGGTGGCTGCATGCGTCCATCCCCGCATACGACACGAGACGAAGCATGAGAAACATCCTCGCGAAACAGACGCGCTACAGCTCGCCCGCGATCTTCTTCCACTGGGCCGTCTTCCTGCTGGTGGCGCTGGCCTACCTGGCCATCGAGATCCGTGGGCCGAAAGGCAGCGACAGCCGGGTGTTCTGGATGAACGTGCATCTCACCGCGGGCACGCTCGTGCTCGTGCTGTCGGTGCTGCGCGTGCTGTGGCGGGCCGTCAGCCGTGTGCCGGAGGCCATTCCGCAAGCGGCGCTGCTGCGCTGGCTCTCGAAGCTCGCGCATGTCGCGCTCTACGTATTCATCATCGCGCAGCCGCTGCTCGGCATCATGATGATCAACCTGGGCGGCAAGCCGGTGTCGCTCGACTGGCTCGGCCTGTCGTTCACGCTGGTCGGCCCCGACAAGGCGCTGCGGCCGACGATCAAGGAAGCGCATGAACTGATCGGCAACGCGTTCTACTTCGTGATCGGCCTGCACGCGCTGGCCGCGCTCTACCATCATTTCATCCGGCGCGACGACGTGCTGCGGCGCATGGCGCCCTGAACGGCACGTTCCGGAAACATGCAGCAGGCGGGGGCGCATGGTTGTGTTGACAACCATGCGCCCTCGGTTCGTTTACCGGCATCCGCACTGGCCATCGCGTTAAACATTCTGTAACATCTCGGCTGTTTTTACATTCCGCTTACTTGTTGCCGAGCATGCTGCACCGACATCGTCACTTGACCGCCTGGCTTGGCGTGCTCGCGATCTGGTTCGCGATCGCGGCGCCGCTGGTGTCGCAGTGGCGCGTCGCGCAGGCTGCCGTGCCTGACGCGATCGTCTGCAGTACGGAGCATGGCGCGCATCCGTCGCCCGATGCGGGCCGCAGGCACGATCATGCGCTGCATCTCGATGCGTGCGGCTACTGCGGTTTCTTCGCGCACAGCCCCGCGATCGGCGGGCCGGCCGCCGCGGCACTCGTTTCCGTTCCCTTCGTTTCCGTTTCCGCCGCCGCGCCGCCCACCGTCGCGGCGCGTGCCGACCGCTATCCGCGCGCGTACCCGCGCGCCCCGCCCGAGCGCGCCTGACGCGCTGTTTCCGTTCTTTTCACCGCCGATATCCGTGCGGCTCGTCGAGGCCGCGTGGAGGGCGTTACTCGGGCTTTCGATCATGACCATTTTCCAGTTGCGTGCGCCGCGGGCGTCACGCAATGCCTGTGTGCGGCACATGCCGCGCGTGCTCAAACTCACCGTTCCCGCGCTCGCTGTCGGTGCATTGGCCGCGAGCGCCGCGGCCGCCGAAACGGCGCGCACACCCGGCGCGCCGACCGAGGATACGGCCGCGCCGCTGCCGGCCATCGAAGTCGTCGCGTCGCCGCTGTCGACGCCGCTCGTCGTCGTCACGGATCCGAAGACCCCGCGCCAGCCGCTGCCCGCCAGCGACGGCGCGGATTACCTGAAAACCATCCCCGGTTTCACGTCGATCCGCAGCGGCGGCACCAACGGCGACCTCGTGCTGCGCGGGATGTTCGGCTCGCGGCTGAACATCCTGGCGAACGGGATGTCGACGCTCGGCGCATGTCCGGGCCGGATGGATGCGCCGACGTCGTACATCGCGCCGGAAAGCTATGACAAGGTCACCGTCGTGAAGGGGCCGCAGACCGTGCTGTACGGTCCCGGCGCGTCGGCCGGCACCGTGATGTTCGAGCGCGTGACGCCGCGCTTCGACAAGCCCGGCATGCGCTTCGCGGGCAGCCTGGTCGGCGGGTCGTTCGGCCGCAACGACCAGAACATCGACGTGACGGCCGGCACGCCGGACGTCTATGGCCGAGTGACCGCGAACCACGCACATTCGCAGGACTACAAGGACGGCAACGGCAACACCGTGCCGTCGCAGTGGGACAAGTGGAACGCCGATGCGGCGCTCGGCTGGACGCCGGACGACCACACACGCGTCGAGCTGACCGCCGGCACCGGCGACGGCTATGCGCGCTACGCGGGGCGCGGGATGGACGGCGCGCATTTCCGCCGGGAAACGTTCGGCCTGTCGTTCGACAAGAAGCATCTCGGCGACGTGCTCGACCGGATCGAGGCCCGTGTGTACTACAACGAAGCCGATCACGTGATGGACAACTACACGTTGCGGCAACCGGACCCGACCAGCAGCATGCCGATGCGGATGGCATCGGAAGTGCGGCGTCGCACGTTCGGCGCGCGCGCGGCCGCGACGTTTCGTTTTGCAGACGACTTCAAGCTCGTGACGGGTGTCGACGCGCAATCGAACCGGCTCGACTCGCGTTCGGCGATGGGACGGCAGAACTATGGCGACAAGCCGTGGGACGCCCAGGCGACGATGTGGAACGCGGGCGTGTTCGGCGAACTGACGTGGTATGCGAGCGCAGTGTCGCGCGTGATCGGCGGCGCGCGCATCGACTATGCGAGCGCGCGCGACAAGCGCGCGACGACGAGCGGCATGATGATGAGCAAGCCGAATCCGACCTTCGACGACGATCGCACGCGCGTATTGCCGAGCGGCTTCATCCGCTACGAGCGCGATCTCGCGTCGCTGCCCGTCACGTGGTACGCGGGCGTCGGCCATACGGAGCGCTATCCCGACTACTGGGAGCTGTTTTCCGCGAAGCGCGGGCCGGCCGGCTCGGTCAACGCGTTCTCGGCGGTGCAGCCGGAGAAGACCACGCAGCTCGACATCGGTGCGCAATACAAGGGCGACCGGCTCGATGCATGGGTGTCGGCGTACGCGGGCTACGTGCAGGACTTCATCCTGTTCAACTACGCGGCCGGCATGATGGGCCCGACCACGCAGGCAACCAACGTCAACGCGCAGATCATGGGCGGCGAAGCGGGCGTGTCGTGGAAACCGGTTTCGCCGCTGCGCGTCGAGACGTCGCTCGCGTATGCGTGGGGGCGCAACGCCGCAACCGGCGATCCGTTGCCGCAGATGCCGCCGCTCGAGGCGCGCATCGGGCTCGAATACACGCGTGGTGCGTGGTCGGCAGGGGGGCTGTGGCGCATCGTTGCGCCGCAGCATCGCTATGCGCTGAACGAGGGCAACGTGGTCGGCAAGGACTTCGGCCCGAGCGCCGGATTCGGTGTGCTCTCGCTGCATACGCAATACAACGTCAGCAAGCGCGTGCAGATCTCGGTCGGCGTCGACAACGTGCTGAACAAGGCCTACACCG
Source organism: Burkholderia sp. AU30280 (assembly GCF_020420125.1). Classification (NCBI taxonomy): domain Bacteria; kingdom Pseudomonadati; phylum Pseudomonadota; class Betaproteobacteria; order Burkholderiales; family Burkholderiaceae; genus Burkholderia; species Burkholderia sp. AU30280. The sequence continues at coordinate 598,607 of NZ_JAIZRY010000001.1, read as the reverse complement.
AGCACCTGAACCTCGCCGGCAACGCGGGCTTCGGCTATCCGGCGAACTCGCCGGTGATGGAACCGGGCCGGACCGCATGGGTGCGCGTGAGCGCGAAGCTGTAACGCATCGCACGTGTGCGTTGCAGCATGCGTGCCCATGAACGCTGCCCCGCCCGAACGGGCGGGGCGCGTCAACCGATTAGAGAACCGTATCTAGTCAGGGCGCAAACGTTGGCGACTCGTGATTCACTCCCGCATTCGATGCACACGGTGGTCGCGACGTTTGCGACGCATAGTGCGTGTCGATCCGGCTTCATTCGCACCGGCAGCACAATAATCAGGAGAACATGCATGGCCAAAACGATGCGTTCCAGGGTGGTGGCAGGGGCAGTGGCATGCGCGATGAGCATCGCGCCGTTCGCGGGAACGACCGCAGTGATGACGCTCGCGACGACGCACGCGGCGATGGCGGCGACCGCGCCCGCCGATGGCTACGCGGCGACGCGTTATCCGATCATCCTCGTGCACGGGCTTTCGGGTACCGACAAGTACGCCGGCGTGCTCGAGTATTGGTATGGCATCCAGGAAGACCTGCAACAGAACGGTGCGACCGTCTACGTCGCGAACTTGTCTGGATTCCAGAGCGACGACGGCCCGAACGGGCGCGGCGAACAGTTGCTCGCTTACGTGAAGACGGTGCTCGCGGCGACGGGCGCAACCAAGGTCAATCTCATTGGCCACAGCCAGGGCGGCCTCACGTCGCGCTACGTCGCGGCCGTCGCACCCGATCTCGTCGCGTCGGTGACGACGATCGGCACGCCGCATCGCGGCTCCGAGTTCGCCGACTTCGTGCAGAGCGTGCTTGCATACGATCCGACCGGGCTTTCATCATCGGTGATCGCCGCGTTCGTCAATGTGTTCGGCATCCTGACGAGCAGCAGCCACAACACGAACCAGGATGCGCTCGCCGCGCTGCAGACGCTGACCACCGCACGGGCCGCCACCTACAACCAGAATTACCCCAGTGCGGGCCTGGGGGCGCCGGGCAGTTGCCAGACCGGCGCGCCGACGGAAACCGTCGGCGGCAACACGCATCTGCTGTACTCGTGGGCCGGCACGGCGATCCAGCCGACGCTGTCGCTGCTGGGTGTCACGGGTGCGACCGACACGAGCACCCTTCCTGTCGTCGATCCGGCGAACGCGCTCGACGCGTCGACGCTCGCGCTGTTCGGCACGGGCACGGTGATGATCAACCGCGGCTCCGGGCAAAACGACGGGCTCGTGTCGAAGTGCAGTGCGCTGTACGGCAAGGTGCTGAGCACGAGCTACAAGTGGAACCACCTCGACGAGATCAACCAGCTGCTCGGCGTGCGCGGCGCGTATGCGGAAGATCCGGTCGCGGTGATCCGCACGCATGCGAACCGGCTGAAGCTGGCGGGCGTGTAATCGATGACGGCACGTGAAGGACGCGCGCCGCTGGCGCGGCGCGCCATGGTCTATGGTGTCGTGGGGCTGGCGGCGATTGCCGGCGTGGCGATGTGGAGCGGTGCGGGCTGGCATCGCGGGACGGGCGCTGCCGGCGATGCGCCGGATGCGCCGGCGGCAGGCGGACTGGTTGCCGCGCCGCCGCAGGCCGCCGTGCCGGCAAGCGCGGGTCTGCCGCCGTCACTCGCCGGCTCCAGCGCGCCGCGGTTGCCGCTCGATGCCGGCGGCCATCTCGCGAAGTCGCGCGCGGTGCGCGATTTCTTCGACTACTGCCTGACCGCGCAGAGCGACCTGAGCGCGGCCGCGCTCGATGCGTTCGTCGTGCGCGAGATCGCCGCGCAACTCGACGGCACGGTTGCGCAGGCCGAGGCGCTCGACGTATGGCACCGCTATCGCGCGTATCGCGACGCACTCGCGAAGCTGCGCGATGCCGGCGCGGTCGACAAGTCCGACCTGGGCGCGCTGCAGCTCGCGCTCGACCAGCGCGCGTCGATCGCCTACCGCACGCTCGGCGAGTGGGCCCAGCCGTTCTTCGGTGCGGAGCAGTGGCGGCAGCGCTACGACCTCGCGCGGCTGAAGATCACGCAGGATCCCACGCTGACGGCGGCGCAGAAGGCCGAGCGGCTCGCGGCGCTCGAACAGCAGATGCCGGCCGACGAACGCGCCGCGCAGCAGCGCATCGACCAGCAGCGGGCGGCGATCGACCAGATCGCGCAATTGCAGAAGAGCGGGGCGACGCCTGACGCGATGCGCGCGCAACTGACCCAGACGCTCGGCCCGGAAGCCGCCGCACGCGTCGCGCAGATGCAGCAGGACGACGCATCGTGGCAGAGCCGCTACGCGGACTATGCTGCGCAGCGTGCGCAGATCGAGTCGGCGGGCCTGTCGCCGCAGGATCGCGACGCGCAGATCGCCGCGCTGCGGCAGCGCGTGTTCACGAAGCCCGGCGAAGCCATGCGCGCGGCATCGCTCGATCGCGGGGCGGGCAGCGCGCGGTAATGTGGCAGGCGCGGGCGGCGCGGTGAATGATCGCCGCTATGCCGCGCGCGTGAGGTCCCGAGGCAGGTGTTGCTCGATGGTATTCGCGAGCGTGTCGAACGCGGGCCCGATGCTTTCGTGCGCGACGCACGCATAGCCGAGCAGCAGGCCGCGCCGCGCGGTGTCGAGGCTGCTGTAGTAGCTGGTGAGCGGGCGCACGATCACGCCGGCATCGAACGCGCTCTGCGTGACCGCGCGATCGTCGCAGGCGTCGGGCAGGCCGAGCACGAGATGCAGGCCGGCCTCGTCGCCCATCACGGGCAGCGCATCGCCGAAGCGCGCGCGGATCGCGTCGATCATCAGTTGCCGGCGCTCGCCGTACAGCGTGCGCATCCGCCTGACGTGCGAGGTCAGGTGGCCGTCCATGATGAATTCGGCGAGCACGGCCTGCTGCATCAGCTGGCCCTCGCGGTACAGCTCCGATAACCCGGTGCGGAACGTGTCGACCAGATGCTCGGGCACGACCATGTAGCCCATCCGCAGCCCCGGGAACAGCATCTTGCCGAGGCTACCGACGTAGATCACGCGGCCGCCGTCGTCGAGCCCCTGCAGCGATGCGAGCGGGCGGCTGCCGTAGCGGAACTCGCTGTCGTAGTCGTCCTCGATGATCCAGCAGCGGTGCCGGCGTGCGTATTCGAGCAGCATCCGGCGTCGTGCGAGGCTCATCACCATGCCGAGCGGGTACTGATGCGACGGCGTGACGAGCACGAGCCGCGGCGGATGCTGCATGTCGCTGGCGCGCGGGTCGAGCCCTTCCTGGTCGACCGGCACCGGCGTCAGCGTGAGACCGGCCGCCTGCAATACGCTGCGCACGCCCCAGTAGCACGGCTCCTCGACCCACGCGCGATCGCCGATGTCGGACAGCAGCCGCACCGCGAGATCGATCGACTGGTGGATGCCCGTCGTGATGATGAGCTGGTCCGGCGAGCATTTGACCGAGCGCGCGACGCGCAGGTAATCGGCGAGCGCGCGCCGCAACGGCCGGTAGCCGCCGCCCGGCGCGTAGGTCAGCAACTCGGGGTTCGCTTCCTTCCACAGCCGTGCCTGCAGGCGGCTCCACGTCCGGCTCGGGAATTCCGACACGTCCGGCACGCCCGGCATGAACGCGCCCCACTGGCGCCGCGACACGCCCGCGTGCTCGATCAGTTGCCGGCCGCGCATCGACAGGCCGCCCTGCGCGTCCGGCAGCGGCGGTTCATCGGTGCTCGACGGTGGCAGTACGGCGCCCGGCACGTGGATCGCGGCGGCGTCCGGCCGGGTGTCGGCCACATAGGTGCCGCTGCCGGTGGTCGTCAGCACGTAGCCTTCGGCCGTCAGCTGGTCGTACACGTGCAGCACGGTATTGCGCGCGATCGACAGGTCGGCCGCGAGCGTGCGTGAACTCGGCAGCTTGGTGCCTGGCCCCAGTTCCCCGGTCAGGATGGCCTGCTGCATCAACTGCAGCAACTGCCGGTACATCGGCTCGGGCGAGCTACGGTCGAGGCGGGCGGAGAGCCAGTCGGCGACGATCACGGTGTCCAAAGTGGTCCCATGCGGAATATTGAAATGGTTCCCTATTGTAGAACCGTGTGCGCCGTATAGTGGCTCGCATCTCAAAATCAATTGTCGCGAAGCAAGGGGACAGCCACGATGAAGTCCGATGATGTGATCGTCAGCTTTCGCGGTGTGCGGAAGACCTACGACGGAGAAACGCTGGTCGTCAAATCGCTCGACCTCGATATCCGCCGGGGGGAATTCCTGACGCTGCTCGGGCCGTCGGGCTCCGGCAAGACCACCTGCCTGATGATGCTCGCCGGTTTCGAGTTTCCGACCGGTGGCGAGATCCGCCTCGACGGCGAGCTGCTGAACCACGTGCCGCCGCACAAGCGCAACATCGGCATGGTGTTCCAGAACTACGCGTTGTTTCCGCACCTGACGGTCGAGCAGAACGTCGCGTATCCGCTGACCGTACGCAAGCTTCCGGCGGCCGAGCGCGCGGAACGCGTCGCGCATGCGCTGAAGATGGTGCAGATGGAGCGCTTCGCGAAACGCTACCCGGCGCAGCTGTCGGGCGGCCAGCAGCAGCGCATCGCGCTGGCGCGCGCGCTCGTGTTCGAGCCGAAGCTGGTGCTGATGGACGAGCCGCTCGGCGCGCTCGACAAGCAACTGCGCGAACACATGCAGTACGAACTGAAGGCGCTGCACGAAAAGCTCGGCGTGACCTTCGTCTACGTGACGCACGACCAGGGCGAGGCGCTGACGATGTCCGATCGCGTCGCCGTGTTCGACAAGGGCATCGTGCAGCAGCTCGACACCGTCGACCGCCTGTACGAATCGCCATGCAATGAATTTGTCGCGAACTTCATCGGCGACAGCAACCGGCTGCGCGGCACCATCGCGCGCGTCGACGGCGAATTCTGCGAATTCCGGCTCGACGACGGCACGAAGCTCGTCGGCCGCCGCATCGGCGATGCGGCCGAGGGTGCGCCGGCCGTCGCGTGCATCCGCCCCGAACGCATGAGCCTCGCCGTGCATGGCGCGAACGGCTCGGCCGCCAACCAGTTGAGCGGCGAGGCGCGCAGCCTCATCTATTTCGGCGACCACGTGCGCATGCGCTGCGCGCTGCCCGGCCAGGACGAATGCTTCGTGAAGGTGCCGCTCGGCACCGGCGCGCTCGATGCGTTCTCGCCCGGCGCCCCGGTCGCGCTCGCGTTTGCGCCCGAACACCTGCGCGTGTTCGCGTGAGCAGGGTTTCCCCGATTTCCCGCAGTACGTCGTCAACAACAACTGCCCATTTCCACCACGAGAGGAGAGGAACCACCATGAACCGAGCACGCATTACCGCACGGCGCACCGCGCTGGCACTGGCGCTCGCCGTCGTCGGCGCATCGGCATCGGCTGCCGAACTCACGGTCGTCAATTTCGGCGGCGCGAACGGCGACGCGCAAAAGGCCGCGTTCAACCAGCCGTTCGAGAAGGCGACCGGCAACAAGGTCACGGCCGTCGAATACAACGGCGAGCAGGCGAAAGTGAAGGCGATGGTCGAGGCGAAGCACGTCAACTGGGACGTGGTCGAAGTCGAGTCGGGCGACCTGAACCGCGGCTGCGACGAAGGGCTGTACGAGAAGCTCGACTGGTCGAAGATCGCCAAGAAGTCCGACCTGATTCCGGAATCGCCGCAGGTATGCGGCGTCGGCTTCTTCGTGTGGTCGACGGCGCTGTCGTACAACGCGGACAAGCTGAAGTCGGCACCGACCGGCTGGGCCGATTTCTGGAACGTGAAGAAATTCCCCGGCAAGCGCGGCATGCGCAAGGGCGCGCGCTATAACCTCGAATTCGCGCTGATGGCCGACGGTGTCGCACCGAAGGACGTGTACAAGGTGCTCGGCACGAAGGCCGGCCAGGACCGCGCGTTCAAGAAGCTCGACGAGCTGAAGCCGAACATCCAGTGGTGGGAAGCGGGCGCGCAGCCGCCGCAGTTCCTCGTCGCCGGCGACGTCGTGATGTCGACCGCGTACAACGGCCGCATCGACGCCGCGCAGAAGGAAGGCAAGAACCTGAAGGTCGTGTGGAACGGCAGCATCTACGACCTCGACTACTGGGCGATTCCGAAGGGCTCGCCGAACAAGGCGCTGGCCGAGCAGTACATCGCATACTCGCTCACGCCGAAGCCGCAGCAGGCGTATGCGCAGCACATCGCATACGGCCCCACGAACATCGCGGCGATCAAGTCGCTCGACGCGAAGACGCTCGCGAACCTGCCGAACTCGCCGGCCAACGGCAAGAACGCGGTGCTGGAGGATATCGGCTTCTGGACCGACCACAGCGACGAGCTCGAGCAGCGCTTCGCCGCGTGGGCGACGAAGTAACCGATCAGGCTTCCTGAACGGTGTCCTGATGCAACCGGCCGCGCGGCACGTCGATCGTGTCGCGCGGCAGTCCGCCGGAACGTGCCCGGCCGGAGAGAACCGTTGAATACGATGACGATCGCGCCTTCCTCGCCGTCGAACGCCGCGCTCAAGCGCGAGCTGAAGGCCGCCGAGGCCCGCAAGCGCACGATGGCACTGCTGCTGGTCGCGCCGCTCGCAATTTTCCTGCTGCTGATTTTCGTCGTGCCGATCGGCACGCTGCTTACGCGCGCGGTGCAGAACCCCGAGATCGCGACCGCGCTGCCCAAGACGGTCGCCGCGCTGTCGGGCTGGGACCGCAAGGCGCCGCCGGCCGACGCCGCGTATGTCGCGCTTGCGGCCGACATGACGAAGGTGGCGGACAGCGAGGCGATGGGGGCGCTCGCGCGGCGCTTGAACACCGAAATTCCCGGCTATCGCTCGCTCGTCGCGAAGACGGCGCGCGCGATGCCGCTGAAGGGCGACAATGACGCGGCACTGACGCCCGCGCAGACGCGCGAAAAAATCGTCGAACTCGATGCGCGCTGGGGCGACGTCGCGTACTGGCAGTCGATCGCGAAGAACGGCAGCCAGGTGTCGCCGTTCTACCTGCTCGCCGCGCTGGACCACAAGCAGGACGGCTTCGGCCACATCGTGCAGGCCGATCCCGACCAGTCGATCTATCTCGCGATCTTCGGCCGCACGTTCGTGATCGGCGTCGCCGTCACGCTGTTCGCGCTGCTGCTCGGCTATCCGCTCGCGTACTGGATCTCGACGCTGTCGGAGCGTCGCTCGAACCTCGTGATGATCCTCGTGCTGATTCCGTTCTGGACGTCGGTGCTCGTGCGCGTTGCCGCGTGGATCGTGCTGCTGCAGAGCGAAGGGCTCATCAACACGGCGCTGATCGGCAGCGGGCTGATCTCGCATCCGCTGGCGCTGCTGTTCAACCGCGTCGGCGTATACATCTCGATGACGCACATCCTGCTGCCGTTCATGATCCTGCCGCTCTACAGCGTGATGAAGTCGATCCCGCCGACCTACCAGCGCGCGGCCGTGTCGCTCGGCAGCCATCCGTTCGCCGCGTTCTGGCGCGTATACGTGCCGCAGACCTATCCGGGCGTCGGCGCGGGCGCACTGCTCGTGTTCATCCTCGCGATCGGCTACTACATCACGCCCGCGCTGCTCGGCGGGCCGAACGACCAGATGGTCAGCTACTACGTCGCGTACTTCACGAACGTGACGATCAACTGGGGCATGGCATGCGCGCTCGGCGGGTTGCTGCTCGCGGCGACGCTCGTGCTGTACGCGGTGTACGGGCGCTTCACGCGCACCAACGTGAGCCTCGGTTGAGCGCCACGCACTACGAAACGGGAAGGGGATTCCGACCATGAAACTTGCCAGGCCGCTGTTCGCGCCGCACATGTCGTTCGTCGAGCGCGCGTGGTACGTCGCGCTGCGCGTGCTCGTCGTGCTGACACTGCTGTACCTGATCCTGCCGGTGCTCGCGATCGTGCCGCTGTCGTTTTCGTCGAGCACGTTCCTCGTCTATCCGATTCCGGGCTTCTCGATGCGCTGGTACGAGAACCTGATTGCATCGGACGAGTGGCGGATGGCCGCGAAGAACAGCTTCATCGTCGCGCCGTCGGCGACCGTCGTCGCGACGGTGCTCGGCACGCTCGCCGCGATCGGTCTCACGAAGGCCGACTTCCGCGGCAAGGGGCTGCTGATGGCCGTGCTGCTGTCGCCGATGATCGTGCCGGTCGTCGTGGTCGGCGTCGGCATGTACCTGTTTTTCGCGCCGCTCGGACTCGCGAACACCTACACGGGGCTGATCGCCGCGCACGCGGCGCTCGGCGTGCCGTTCGTCGTGACGACGGTTGCCGCGACACTGCAGGGCTTCAACCAGAACCTCGTGCGCGCGAGCCTGTCGCTCGGCGCGAATCCGGTGTCGACGTTCTTCCGCGTGACGCTGCCGGTGATCGCACCGGGCGTGATGTCGGGCGCGCTGTTCGCGTTCGCGACGTCGTTCGACGAAGTCGTCGTCACGCTGTTCCTCGCGGGCGCGGACCAGACGACGCTGCCGCGCCAGATGTTCACGGGGATCCGCGAGAACATCAGCCCGACGATCGCTGCGCTCGCAACGATCCTGATCATCTTCTCGACGAGCCTGCTGCTTGCGCTCGAATGGCTGCGCGGCCGCAATGCGCGGCGCGCGGTGACCTGACGCGGCGAGCCTGCCTGCCGCGCACCCTGCGCGGCAACGCATCCGCTTTCATTTGCCTGACTGACGAGTTGCCCGCCTGCACGTTCGATGCGGCTCTGCAACAATACGGGGCGCGGCGGCGCGCGTTCCGTGCGGTGCGACCGGAACGCCGCCGCGAGTCCAATCCGCGACGCGGCGCAACGCGTCGCTCGTCAGTCGAGCCTTATCTTGTCCGAATTCGCTTCCCCCGCCGGCGCGCATGAACCGGCCGTCAACTGGCGCGCGATGTCCGCCGTGCTCCTGGCCGTCGCGCTCGCGACGCTCGACACCGCGATCGCGAACACCGCGCTGCCTGCGATCGCCGCCGACCTGCATGCATCGCCGGCCGCGTCCGTGTGGATCATCAACGCGTACCAGCTCGCGATGGTCGCGACGCTGCTGCCGTTCGCATCGCTCGGCGACATCGTCGGCCACAAGCGCGTGTATATCGCCGGGCTCGCGGTGTTCACGCTCGCGTCGCTCGGCTGTTCGCTCGCGTCGACGTTGCCGATGCTGACGGCCGCGCGGATCGTGCAGGGCTTCGGTGCGAGCGCGATCATGAGCGTCAACGTCGCGCTGATCCGCGGCCTGTTCCCCGCGCATCGGCTCGGGCGCGGTGTCGGCTTCAACGCGCTCGTGGTCGGCGTGTCGTTCGCGGTCGGGCCGACCATCGCGTCGCTGATCCTGTCGGTCGCCGCATGGCCGTGGCTGTTCGCCGTGAACGTGCCGCTCGGCGTGTTCGCGCTGGCCGTGGCGATTCCGTCGCTACCGCAGACGGCGCGCGGCAAGCATGCGTTCGATCCGGTCGCCGCATTGTTCAACGTGATCACGTTCGCATCGCTGATCTTCGCGCTCGGCGAATTCGCGCAGCGCGGGCCGCTTTCCGTCGTGTTCGCGGCGGCCGCGGTGGCGCTCACATTCGGCTGGCTGCTGATCCGCCGCCAGGCCGGGCACCCGGCGCCGATGCTGCCGGTCGACCTGTTTCGCCGGCCGGTGTTCACGCTGTCCGCGCTGACCGCCGTGTGCGCGTTCGCCGCGCAGGGGCTCGCGTTCGTGTCGCTGCCGTTCTATTTCGAAACCGTCCTGCATCGCAACGCGGTCGAGACGGGATTCCTGATGACCCCGTGGTCGGCGATCGTCGCGCTCGCTGCGCCGATCGCGGGGCGCTTGTCGGATCGCTATCCGCCGGGCCTGCTCGGCGCAATCGGTCTTGCATTGCTGAGCGCGGGGATGGTGTCGCTCGCCGCGTTGCCGGCGGCGCCGGGCGTCATCGACATCGGCTGGCGGATGATGTTGTGCGGCGCGGGCTTCGGCTTCTTCCAGTCGCCGAACCTGAAGGCGCTGATGTCGAGTGCGCCGCCCGAGCGCAGCGGCGGCGCGAGCGGGATCATCGCGACCGCGCGGCTGATCGGGCAGGCGACGGGTGCGGCGCTCGTCGCGCTGTCGTTCGGGATCGCGGGGCGCCACGGGCCGACGCTCGCGTTGATGCTCGGCGCGGGCTTCGCCGGGGCCGCGAGCGTCGCGAGCGGGTTGCGGTTGTTTGCGCCGTCGCATCGGGCCGGCGTGCCGGCCGCGTCGGAGCGTGTGCGCGAGCAGGCGACGGAGTAGGGTTGTGCGCGGTTGTGGCGCAGGCTGACGGCCGGACAACGATCGAGGGAAAGTCAGGAACCGGTGCGCAACGAACCACCATCGCGCACCGGCCTTCACGCTTCGCTTAGAACCCGCCCGACTTGATCAGCTGGTTGAGGTTCGCGATGTTCAGGCTGCCGAAGCCGGTCGTGTAATCCCAGCCGGTGCCTGCGTTGTAGCCATACCCCTGATAGCCGTTGTTCCCCGACACCACGTCGTAGCGCACCAGCGACGGGTTCGACGGGATGTCGGCGTAGAAGTTGCCGGCCGGGAAGCCGAGGCCCGTGCCGTTCGCTGCGAGCAGACGCGCCCAGAGGCCCGTGAAGATCGGCGCGGCGAGGCTCGTGCCGCCGATCTGCTGCAACTGGCCGTAGTTGTAGATGTACGCGCCGGTGCTTTGCGCGGCGTCGAACGCGACGTCCGGCAACTGGCGGTTGCTGCCCGTCTGCCACGACGGGGCCGGCAGGATCGTGCTGACGCCGCCGCCCGTCGCCCACAGCTTGCCGTTGCCGTCGAGCCCTTCGTTCCACACCGTTTCATTCGAGAACGCGCCCGACGACGTCGTGTAGAGCGTCGTGCCGCCGATCGCGAGCACGTGCGGCGACGAAGCCGGCCACGACACCGTGTAGTTCGAGCCGTCCGGATAACCGCGGTTGTTGCACTCGTACACGCCTTCGTCACCCGACGAAACCGAGAACGTCTGACCTTGTGCCGCGGCAGTCGTGAAGATCTGTTCCTCGGCGTCGAGCGTGCCGTCCGCGCTCGCGTCGGTCTCGCACCAGCCGAGCGACACGTTGATCACTTTCGCGGTGTTGTCCGACACCGCGCGGTTGAACGCCTGCGTGAGGCCCGTGTTGCCGCTCGCGTTGAGATCCGCCATGTAGAACACGAGCTTGCCGACCTGGCCGCCGGCCGAGCCGACGATCGACTGGCTGTCGAGATCCCACTCGCCCTGGCCGTCCTGGTCGTCGGTGTAGTTGCCGCCCGAGCCGTTGGTCTTGATGGTTTGCGTCGAGACCGTGCCGTAGCCGTTGCTCGACGTGAACTGCTTCAGGTCCGTCAGCGTCTGCGACACGCCGCCGATCGTGATGATGCCGACGGTGACGCCGGCCGCGGTCGGCACGCCGGTTGCGTTGTACAGGGCCGGGAATTCCTTCGGATAGTGGCCGGTCGCCGTGCCGGCCGCGAGCGCCTGCGGCTTCGACACGTTGCCGATGTGCAGCAGCGGCCGAGCGTGTGCGACGCTCTGCAGCCCGAGCACCGAGCCGACGACGTCGCCGAGCGCGCGCGGCACCTGCGCGGTCGACGTGTTCGCGAAGCCCGAGTGGCCTGCGTATTCGAAGTGCACGAGCGACGTGTTGAATGCGGTCTTCACGGTGCCGGCCGTGCCGCGTGCGGATACCAGCAGCCGGTTCGGCGCGACCTCGATGTTGACGAAACCGCTCTTGCGCAGATAGTCGACGACCGACTTCACCTGCGCGTCGGTCGGCGCGTAGTTGGCGAGGAACTGCTCGTGCGTGAGGTACTGGCGGTAATGCGGGCTGCCCGGCCGGTTCACGTCGCGCGACAGTTGCTTGAGCTGCGCGGCATTGCGCAGCTTCAGGCTGACGACGACGTCAGTCGTTTCGCCGGCCGCGAGTTCGAGCGACGGCGCCGCGCTGCGCGCCATCAACTGCGGGCCGGTCAGAAAGGCCTTCGTATGGGTGTCGACCCAGTCCGTCGCCGCATGCGCCGCAACGGCGGCGAACACGAGCGGTGCCACGCACGCAAGGCGGCGGGGCGACGGCAGGGGCAGGGCAAACCAGGCGTTCCTTTTCATCGGGAGTCCTTTTTAGGAGAGACGACGTTGCTGGAGCCCTCGATCCTTGTGGGATCGCGAGCGGTGACGAGCGTAGGGCGTCGCTGCCGTTCAGGTAGCTGCCAGTTTCCATAGCTGTCAGTTCTGACATCGGCGCGGGCACACACATGCGCTGCGTCATGCGCGCAAGCGAGCGCGGCAGAGGTGAACGGAACCGGTTCGCGATACGACGGTGCGCAATGCGCGACGCTCGCACGCGCGAGTCGCTCGTCGTGGCGCCGGAACATGCGCGATCGCGGAGCGGTTCATCCCGTGAACGCATGGCGCGCGACCGGTCGTCGCCGCGTGCCGCGTCGCACTATGTGGTCAAACGAGGCGGCGCGGCAGGAACGGATTCGCGTGTGCACAAGAAAGGGGCCGGTGGATCGCAAACGTTTCCCGAACTGTGGAACGGGGCTTCCGGCAGTCTTGCAGGCGACTTTCGGATCGCATGCGGTGGATGTGAATTAGAGGAAAGGCTCGAATCCGGCGGCGTGCATGTGCCGACGCGGCGGACGGCAGGCCCGTGCAAGATCGCACGACGAGATACATGAAATTCCGCCTTGACGCACGTCGATCAGCAGATATCCTTCAACCCATAACCACCGGGTTATGAATCAGGACATGCAGAACGCTAACGACACGCTTTTCAGAACGCTTGCCGACCCGACGCGCCGCGCGCTCTTCGAGCGGCTGTGCACGGACGGCGAGCTGACGGTTGCCGCGCTGACGGCTCATGCGGGCGTCTCGCAGCCGGCCGTCTCCAAGCATCTCGGCGTCCTGAAGCAGGCCGGACTCGTGAGCGACCGCCACGAAGGCCGGCAGACGCACTACAGCGCACAGCCGCAAGCGCTGGCTCCCCTGATCGACTGGACGAGCCAGATGGCGGGCTTCTGGCAGAACCGGTTCGACGCCCTCGAAGATCTGCTCAAAAGGATGGATCAGTAATGAACCAGGCCACTACCGAAACGCGCTCCGTCGTCGTCGAACGGGAGCTGCCGCATCCGCCGGAGAAGATCTGGCGCGCGCTCACGCAACCGCACCTGATCGAGGCGTGGCTGATGAAGAGCGACTTCGAGCCCGTCGCGGGCCGCGCATTCAGCTTCCGTGCGGACTGGGGCTCGGTCGACTGCACGGTCCTGACGATCGAGCCGCCGCGCGCTTTGTCTTATACGTGGGCCGCATACGGCCTCGAAAGCGTCGTCACGTGGACGCTCACGCCGACGCCGGTCGGCACGCACCTGCGGATGGAGCAGGTCGGCTTCCGCACCGACCAGGAGCAGGCGTACCGCGGTGCGCAGCACGGCTGGGTCCGGTTCTTCGATTCGCTCGAACAGGTACTGGCGCGCCCCGACGAAGGCACGGAGGCCCGCGCATGAGCACAACGGACCTCACGCCGTCGGAACATATCGACGCGCTGATCGCCGGCATTGCCGACTGGCGCGGCAAGACCTTCGCCGACCTGCGCCAGACGATCCTCGATGCGCAAGCGGGCATCGTCGAGGAATGGAAATGGATGGGCAGCCCCGTGTGGTCGTGCGACGGGATGATCGCCGTGGCGAATGCGCACAAGGGCAAGGTGAAGCTGACCTTCATGCATGGCGCGCAGTTGCCGGATCCCGCCAGGTTGTTCAACGACGGCCTCGACGGCAATGCGCGGCGCGCGATCGACCTGTTCGAAGGCGACCGGATCGACAAGCGGGCGCTGAAGACCCTCGTGCGCGCGGCGATCGAATACAACCGCACCCATCTGAAGAAGAACACGCGGCGAGCGGGCCCAGGCGCGAAGGCGCGCGCCGACAACGCGGCGTGACGCGCCGGACGCACGGCGATATCGCGTAACGTACGCACGAAAAAAAGCCCGACACGAGGTCGGGCTTCCAAATCGGCCGCAACCGCCCGCGAGGCGGCTGCGGCACCTGCAAAAGCAGGGCGCTTACGCTGCGAGCAGCGAGCGCAGCACGAACGGCAGGATACCGCCGTGCTTGTAGTAGTCGACTTCGATCGGCGTATCGATGCGCAGCAGCACCTGCACGCGCTGCGTGTCGCCGTTCTTGCGGTGGATCACGAGCGTGACGTCCTGCTGCGGCTTGAAGTCGTCGCCGAGGCCTTCGATGTCGTACGTTTCTTCGCCGGTGATGCCGAGCGACTGGACGCTGTCCGAGCCCTTGAACTGCAGCGGCAGCACGCCCATGCCGACCAGGTTCGAGCGGTGGATGCGCTCGAAGCTGCGTGCGATCACGGCCTTCACGCCGAGCAGCTGCGTGCCCTTCGCGGCCCAGTCGCGCGACGAGCCCGTGCCGTACTCTTCGCCCGCGAACACGACGGTCGGCGTGCCGGCGTCGACGTACTTCATCGCCGCATCGTAGATCGACAGCTGTTCGCCGCTCGGCTGATGAATCGTCAGGCCGCCTTCGACGCGCGAGCCGTCGGCCTTCGCCGGGATCATCAGGTTCTTGATCCGGACGTTCGCGAACGTGCCGCGCATCATCACGTCGTGATTGCCGCGGCGCGAGCCGTAGCTGTTGAAGTCGGCCTTCTGCACGCCGTTTTCCTTCAGCCACTTGCCTGCCGGCGAATCTTCCTTGATCGAGCCTGCCGGGCTGATGTGGTCGGTCGTGACCGAGTCACCGAAGATGCCCAGTGCGCGCGCACCGTTGACCGTCGGGATCGACGCAGCCGGTTCCATCGAGAAGTCGTTGCCGAAGAACGGCGGCTCGGCGATGTACGTCGACTTCGGCCAGTCGTAGACTTGGCCCGATTCGCCCTCGATCTTGCTCCAGAGGTCGCCCTTCTTGGTCAGCTTCGAGTAGTTGTCCTCGAACTTCTTCGGGTCGAGCGCGAACTTGAGCAGCGCGTGGATTTCTTCGCTCGTCGGCCAGATGTCGCCGAGGTAGATGTCGCGGCCGCCCTTGCCCTTGCCGACCGGCTCGGTCATCAGGTCGCGCGTGATGTTGCCGGCGATCGCGTACGCGACGACCAGCGGCGGCGACGCGAGGAAGTTCGCGCGGATGTTCGGGTGGATACGTGCTTCGAAGTTACGGTTGCCCGACAGCACGGCTGCCGCGACGATGTCGTTCTTCGTGATCGCTTCGTTCAGTTCCGGCGTCAGGTCGCCCGCGTTGCCGATACAGGTCGTACAGCCGTAAGCCGCGACTTCGAAGCCGAGTTTCGACAGGTAGGGCAGCAGGCCCGTCTTCGTCAGGTACTCGGTGACGATGCGCGATCCCGGCGCGAGCGAGGTCTTGATCTTCGGATCGACCGTGAGGCCGGCCTCGACCGCCTTCTTCGCGAGCAGGCCGGCGGCCAGCAGTACGCTCGGGTTCGACGTGTTCGTGCACGACGTGATCGCGGCGATCAGCACGTCGCCGTTCTTCACGTCGACGCCGTTGCTCGTCGTGTATTGCGTGGCCAGATCGTCAGCCTTCTTCGCGAAGCCGTTTTCCGCGACCGGCTTCGAGAACAGGTCGGTGAACGTCGACTTGACGTTGCCGATCTCGATGCGGTCCTGCGGGCGCTTCGGGCCGGCCAGCGACGGTGCGACCGTTGCCAGGTCGAGCGTCACCGTCTTCGTGTAGTCGATGTCGCCGGCCTTCGGGATACCGAACAGCTTCTGCGCCTTGAAGTAGTTTTCGAACGCGGCGATTTCGGCCTTCGTGCGGCCCGTGCCTTCGAAGTAGTCGATCGTCTTTTCGTCGACCGGGAAGAAGCCCATCGTCGCGCCGTATTCCGGCGCCATGTTGCCGATCGTGGCGCGGTCCGGCAGCGACAGGGACTTCGTGCCTTCGCCGAAGAATTCGACGAACTTGCCGACGACCTTCTCCTTGCGCAGCATTTCGGTGATCGTCAGCACGAGGTCGGTGGCCGTCACGCCTTCGCGCAGCTTGCCCTTCAGCTCGACGCCGACCACGTCCGGCGTCAGGAAGTACACCGGCTGGCCGAGCATGCCGGCTTCGGCTTCGATGCCGCCCACGCCCCAGCCGACCACGCCGATGCCGTTGATCATCGTCGTGTGGCTGTCGGTGCCGACGAGCGTATCCGGGTAGTACACGGTGTCGCCGCCGTCCGCCTTCTTGTGGACGCCGCGCGCGAGGTATTCGAGGTTCACCTGGTGGACGATGCCGACGCCCGGCGGCACGACCTTGAACGTGTCGAATGCCTGCATGCCCCACTTCATGAACTGGTAGCGCTCGTTGTTGCGCTGGAATTCCAGTTTCATGTTCAGGTCGAGCGCGTCCTTCTGGCGGAAGTAGTCGATCTGCACCGAGTGATCGACGACGAGATCGACCGGGACCAGCGGTTCGATCTTCTTCGGGTTCTTGCCCGTACGCTCCGCGACGCCGCGCATGGCCGCGATGTCGGCGAGCAGCGGCACACCCGTGAAGTCCTGCAGCACGACGCGCGACACCACGAACGGAATCTCGTCGACGCGCTTCGCGGTCGGCTTCCAGTTCGCGAGCTGCTCGATGTGTTCTTCGGTGATTTTCTTGCCGTCGTAGTTGCGCAGTACGGACTCGAGCACGATACGGATCGACACCGGCAGGCGTTCGATCTTCGTCTTCAGTTCCTTGCCGAGCTGCGGCAGCGAGTAGAACTTGCCTTTGCCGGAACCGCTGTCGAATTCCTTGAGGGTCTTGTGGAGATTGTGGGCCATGGTGATTTTCCTGGGTTTAAGGCTAGGAAACAAAGAGTCCTGTAGATGACCTGGGGGCTGTTTGCGGATGAAACGGACATGCGTTGCCCCGAGAAAGGCCGCTCGCGAGGACTGCGACGCGGCGAATACTGGACGTATTCGCAAGGAGCGTGACGCAGCGAGCGGCCTTTCTCGGGGCAACCCCAAAATTAAATTTTATTCCACGGGAATGCCCCAAATCGGCCGCATGACGGCGTCGTTCGTCCCTTGTTTGGCACGGCCAAACGGCGCTCCTCACTTCTTGTCCTGCGACCGATTTGGGGCATTCGCATGTCCGTTTCATCCGCAAACAGCCCCCTATATCACATACAGATCGACGTACTCATCGACCGGCATCGCTTCGAGCTTTGCCTGGTCCAGCGACACGTCGAGAATCGCTTGTTGCTGCTTTGCCGGGAAGCGGCGGGCAAGGTTGGTCCTGAACTTCTCGACCAGCAGCGGGACGCCTTCGGCCCGGCGCCGCCGGTGGCCGAGCGGGTATTCGACCGCCACTTCGGCAAGCTTCGACCCGTCCGTGAACTCGATCGTCAGTGCATTCGCGATCGAGCGTTTGTCCGGGTCGTGGTAATCCTTCGTGAACTGCGGATCCTCGACGCACACGGTCTTCGCGCGCAGCGCGTCGATGCGGGGATCGGCGGCGGCCGAATCTTCGTAGTCGGCCGCGGTCAGCCGGCCGTACAGCAACGGCACGGCGACCATGTACTGGATGCAGTGGTCGCGGTCGGCCGGATTGGCCAGCGGGCCCTGCTTGTCGATGATGCGGATCGCGGCCGCGTGCGTGCGGATCGTGATCCGGCCGATGTCGTCGGTCGTGCGGCCCGCGGCGGCGAGCTGCGCGTGCAGCTGCAGCGCGGCCTCGGCGGCCGTTTGCGCGTGGAATTCGGCGGGGAACGCGATCTTGAACAGCACGTTTTCCATCACGTACGTGCCGTACGGGCGCTGGAAGCGGAACGGCTGGCCGCGGAACAGCACGTCGTAGAAGCCCCAGGTCTTCGCGGTGAGCGCCGACGGGTAGCCCATTTCACCCGTTTTCGCGATCAGCGCGAGGCGCACCGCGCGGGAGGTGGCATCGCCGGCCGCCCATGATTTGCGCGAGCCCGTGTTCGGCGCGTGGCGGTAGGTGCGCAGCGCGTGGCCGTCGACGAACGCGTTGGACACCGCGTTGATCAGCTCGTCGCGCGAGAGCCCGAGCAGCCGCCCGACGACGGCCGTCGATGCGACCTTCACGAGGAGCACGTGGTCGAGCCCGACCGCGTTGAACGAATTCTCGAGTGCGAGGCAGCCCTGGATCTCGTGGGCCTGGATCATCGCGACCAGCACGTCGCGCATCATGAGCGGCTTCCGGCCGGCCGCGACGGCCGTGCGGGAAAGCCAGTCGGCCGTCGCCAGGATCCCGCCGAGATTGTCGGACGGATGACCCCATTCGGCGGCGAGCCAGGTGTCGTTGAAGTCCAGCCAGCGGACCATCGCGCCGATGTCGAAGGCGGCCTGGACGGGATCGAGCTGGAAGGACGTGCCCGGCACCTTCGCGCCGTTCGGCACGATCGTGCCGGGCACGACGGGGCCAAGCAGCTTGGTACAGGCAGGGTAGGACAGCGCCTCGAGTCCGCATCCGAGCGTGTCGATCAGGCAATGACGCGCCGTCTCCAGCGCGAGCGCGCTGTCGATGCCGGCATTCAGCACGTAGTCGACGATATCGACGAGTACCGTATCCGGAGCAGGGCGGACGTTGGAGACCGGGGCGGACATCGAGGGGCCGATGGGAACGCGCTTAGTTCGTTGCCGGCTTCAGTTCGTTCGACTGCGTCGGTGCCGGCGTGCCTTGCGCCATTTCCGGCGTCACGCATTCGTCCGCGAGGCGTTCGCCGCCGTTTGCGTCGGAGAACAGCATCGCCTTGGTCGGGATCACGATCAGCTTGAAGCCTGCTGCCGGATCGTAGAACGTGTCGGCGCCCGTCGTCGTGGCCTGACGCGGCAGCTTGTAGTTCTTCTTCGCCCAGTGAACCGTGACGACCTGGTCGCGCTTCATGTCGCCGGCGAGGTCGAACGACAGACCTTCCTTGCACGACCACTTGACCGCGCCGTCCGGTACCGGATCGACCTTCGCCGCGGCACGTGCCTGTGCCTTCTTGCTGCGCGGGATGATGCGCTTGGCCGGCGCCGGGCGCTTGGCCGTTGCCTTCTTCGCGGTCGTCGTGGTCGTACCCTGGGCAAACGCGCTCGGAGCCGACACCAGCATCGTGGCGGACAAGGCGCCGATGGCGGTAGCGATCAGGAGTTTCTTCATGGAGTCAGAACCTTTCGATAATCAGTTGACAAGGGCCGGCAATCGAAACTGCCGGCCGGTTTGAAACTGCACGCGCCCCGAAAGCGCGCAGCGGCCGCTATTTTCACCTATTTGGCCGCGCATATATCAGGTTTTCGGGCTCCGTTACGTTTTTTGTCGTTTCGCAAACCTCTATCCGGTTCGCGCCTCGTCGAATGCATGAAACTCGTGTATCGGCCGGCGGCGCGCGCTTACGGCGCGCTGCCCGCGGCGGCCGGGCCGAACAGCGGCGCGGCCTCGGCCGGTACGGGCTGGCCGGTGGCCCGCGCGCGGCGCAGCACCGACCAGTAATACCGGTAACTCGCGCGATCGTGCAGCGTATCACCGTGGCGCGTCGGTCCCCAGTCGGCGGCCTGCGCGGCCAGCAGGATCTCGGCGGCCAGTGCGACCTCGTCGGTGCGCGGCGCGAATGCGTCGACGATCGGGCGGACCTGCGCGGGGTGGATGCTCCACATCCGCGTGAATGCGAATTCGTCACGCGCGCGGCGCGCATCGGCGGCGACGACGCTCATGTCGCGCACTTCCGTCGTCACGTTGTGCGACGGCGTCTTGCCGTGCGCGTGGCAGGCAGCGGCGATTTCCAGCTTCGCGCGGCGCACGAGCGGGTGCTCGAACTGGCCGGGCGAGCGCATCGCCGAATCGGGAATCGCGCCATGGTGCGCGGAGACGAAATCCATCAGCCCGAAGCTCAGCGTGCCGACTGTCGGCAGCGCGGCGAGGGCGGCCGCCTGCGCGAGCGCGCCGTGCGTCTCGACCAGCACGTCGACCGGAATCGGCTGCGCGATGCCGAGCTCGCGGCGCGTACCCTCGATGAACGCGGTCATTTCGGCTGCGTCGGCGGCGCTCGCGATCTTCGGGAGCGTGATGTGGGCGGGGGCGCGCGGCGCACGCAGCACGATGCGCACGTCGTCGCGCCAGTGCGGGTGGGAAAAGTCGTGGATGCGCACGCCGACGCGGCCGAAGCGGTTCTCGTCGCTGCCGAGCATGTCGGCGACGAGTGCCGCGTGCGCGGCTTCCTGGCCGACGGCCGCGCCGTCTTCGCAGTCGAGCGTGATGTCGAACACGGGGCCCAGCTCGGCCTGCAGCGCGAGCGACTTGCGCATCAGCTTTTCGCTGCCCGCGTAGTGATCACAGCAGGGCAGGATCGCGGGCGGGGACGCCCCGTCGTACAGCACTTGTGCGGGAGTGAGCGCGGCCATCTCGTCTACGCCAGGGAAGCGGGTCAACGTGGAGAAAATCGGATTCGGGCGCGTTCTGGGCCGGTGCGCGGCGGGCGCGGAGCGGCAAAACGTGCACAAATCGGATCGGTCGGCCGGGCTGGCGGCATGCCGGCCCGGGCCGAAACCGGGCTGCCCGAGGGCCGCCCGGCGATACGCGTGATGCTTAGTTCTTCAGCAGGTGGGCGACGCCATCGCGCTCTTCGAGCAGCTCGGCCAGCGTGCCGTCCATCTTCTCGCGCGAGAATGCGTCGATTTCCAGGCCTTCGACGCGCTTGTACTCGCCGTTTTCGCAAACGACCGGCACGCCGTAGATGATGTCTTCGGGGATGCCGTACGAGCCGTCCGACGGGATGCCCATCGTGACCCACTTGCCGTTCGTGCCGAGGACCCAGTCACGCACGTGGTCGATCGCCGCGTTCGCTGCCGACGCTGCCGACGACAGGCCGCGCGCTTCGATGATCGCCGCGCCGCGCTTGCCGACGGTCGGGATGAACGTGTCGCGGTTCCACACGTCGTCGTTGATCAGCTTCAGCAGCGATTCGCCTTCGGCGGTCGCGAAGCGGAAGTCGGGGTACATCGTCGGCGAGTGGTTGCCCCACACGGCGAGCTTTTCGATCGATGCGACCGGCTTGCCCGACTTCGCTGCGAGCTGCGACAGCGCGCGGTTGTGGTCGAGGCGCAGCATGGCCGTGAAGTTCTTCTTCGGCAGATCCGGTGCCGACTTCATCGCGATGTATGCGTTCGTGTTCGCCGGGTTGCCGACGACCAGCACCTTCACGTCGCGGCTCGCGACTTCGTTCAGCGCGGCGCCCTGAACCGTGAAGATTTCGGCGTTTGCCGACAGCAGGTCCTTGCGCTCCATGCCCTTCGAGCGCGGACGTGCGCCGACCAGCAGTGCGACGTCGGCATCCTTGAATGCGACCTTCGGATCGTCGGTGATCACGACGCCCGCGAGCAGCGGGAACGCGCAATCGTCGAGTTCCATCACGACGCCTTTGACGGCGGCTTGAGCTTGCGGGAGGTCGAGCAGTTGCAGGATGACCGGCTGGTCCTTGCCGAGCAGGTCGCCGTTCGCGATGCGGAACAGCAGGGAGTAAGCGATTTGACCTGCGGCGCCGGTGACGGCAACGCGCTTTGCGGGCTTAGCCATTGAAAATCTCCAGGACGGGTGAAGCGTTGGACACTCGCGAAAACGCCATTCTATGCGCGTTGTGCGTAGCGTTGCATTGAAGCAGGGCGGAGGACTCGCGATGGCAGACGCGGTGAACCTGGAGACGGCCGTGGCACGTAGCCGGGGACGCGCTTTTGCACCCGCGAACCCTTGCTCGACCCGGAGTGTAGGAGTCGTCTCGCGCAAAGTCAAACGGTATCATATGTCTTATATAAGACAGATGTTTTGCGGAAATTGAGTGGACTTAAAAGTGCGGTTTGTGATGAAATGCGCGCCATGACATCGAACCAGGCGAATACCGCGAATCAGACCGGCGCAGGCGGCCCAGGGCAGCCGGGCGGGGGCGATCCCGCATCTTCGCCTGCGGCGGCTCCGTCGCCGACGTTCAGCCCGTTATACCAGCAGATTAAGTCATTGATCACGCAAAGTCTCGAAACCGGTGAATGGAAGCCGGGCGAGATCATCCCGAGCGAGGTGGAGCTCGCGGCCCGTTACAAGGTCAGCCAGGGCACCGTCCGCAAGGCGATCGACGAGCTGGCCGCCGAAAACCTCGTGGTCCGGCGGCAGGGCAAGGGCACTTTTGTTGCAACGCACAATGAAGATCGCGCGCAGTTCCGCTTCCTGCGGCTGCTGGCCGACGACGGTGCCGAGCATCCGCACGTGAGCCGCCTGCTCGAATGCCGCCGCCTGCGCGCGCCGGCCGAGATCGCGCGGCAGCTCGACCTGAAGCCGGCCGACCCCGTCGTGCAGGTGCGCCGCCTGCTGGAATTCGACAGCGAGGTGACTGTGCTCGACGAGATCTGGCTGCCGGGCGCGATGTTCCGCGGGCTCACGTTCGAGCGGCTAAGCGAGTACAAGGGGCCGCTCTACGCGATGTTCGAGACGGAGTTCGGCACGCGGATGATCCGCGCGACGGAAAAGATCCGCGCAGTGGCGGCGGAGCCGGCGGTGGCCGACCTGCTGCACGTGCCGGCAGGTTTCCCTTTGCTGTCGGTCGAGCGGGTGTCCTATACATACGGAGACCGGCCGGTGGAAGTGCGTCGCGGCTGGTATGTCACAACCGGGTACTACTATCAGAATGACTTGAGTTGACGGTGTATCGGCTCAAGCCGAGTGCGTTCGCGTTCCCCACGTTCGCGAAGCACGTTTCGGGCCGCCTTTGTTCTTGTTCGCGCAACTATCCAGAGCAGACTTTCGCTGCAGCGCGATATAAAAAGGCGCTAAAATCGCGGATTAGTGTGACAACATAGTAGGGGTCTAGCATGACTGACGCAGTAAGAAAGCCGAGGCCGGAATACCGGAACATCGGATTCGGCGATATCACGATGAAATATCGCATGCCGCTGGCAGCGATATTGTCGATTCTCCATCGAGTCAGCGGCGCGCTGCTGTTCTTGTTCCTGCCGTTCCTGCTGTTCCTTTTCGACCAGAGCCTCACGTCCGAGCTCAGCTTCGAAGTCTTCAAGGCTTTCCTCTCCAACATCATCGTCAAGCTGATCGTCCTCGCGTTGTCGTGGGCCTTCTTCCACCATTTCTGCGCCGGCATTCGCCACCTGCTGATGGACGTCAACCACGACGCCGTCACGAAGGAAGGCGGCAAGCGGACGGCAGTCGTCGTCTTTGTCGTCTCGATCGCCCTGACGATCGCCATGGCACTCAAACTGTTCGGAGCATTCTAAGAAAATGGCAGCCAATAACCGAATCGGCTCGAAGCGCCTCGTCGTCGGCGCACATTACGGCCTGCGCGACTGGCTTGCGCAGCGCATCACCGCCACGATCATGGCGGTCTACACGGTCATTCTGCTCGTCCTGTTCTTCGGCGCGCATGATTTCTCGTACGAAGGCTGGGCATCGATCTTCGCCGCGCAATGGATGAAGCTCGCCACCTTCGTGATGCTGCTTTCCCTCTTCTACCACGCATGGGTCGGCGTGCGCGACATCTGGATGGACTACGTGAAGCCCGTCGGTGTGCGCCTGCTGCTGCAATCGCTGACCATCGTCTGGCTGCTCGCATGTGCGGGCTACGCCGCGCAGATTCTCTGGAGAGTGTAAAGAATGGCTGCAATCAAAACTTCCCTCCCGCGCCGCAAGTTTGACGTAGTGATCGTCGGCGCAGGCGGCTCCGGCTTGCGCGCGGCGCTGCAACTGTCGCGCGCGGGCCTGTCGGTCGGCGTGCTGTCGAAGGTGTTCCCGACCCGTTCGCACACGGTGGCCGCGCAGGGCGGCATCGGCGCGTCGCTCGGCAACATGAGCGAAGACAACTGGCACTTCCACTTCTACGACACGATCAAGGGCTCCGACTGGCTCGGCGACCAGGACGCGATCGAGTTCATGTGCCGTGAAGCGCCGAACGTCGTGTACGAACTCGAGCACTTCGGCATGCCGTTCGACCGTAACGCGGACGGCACGATCTACCAGCGCCCGTTCGGCGGCCACACCGCGAACTACGGCGAGAAGCCGGTTCAGCGCGCTTGCGCGGCCGCCGACCGTACCGGTCACGCGCTGCTGCACACGCTGTACCAGCAGAACGTCGAAGCGAAGACGCAGTTCTTCGTCGAATGGATGGCGCTCGACCTGATCCGCGACGCGGAAGGCGACGTGCTCGGCGTGACGGCCCTCGAGATGGAGACGGGCGACGTCTACATCATGGAAGGCAAGACCACGCTGTTCGCGACGGGCGGCGCAGGCCGGATCTTCGCGGCATCGACCAACGCGTTCATCAACACCGGCGACGGCCTCGGCATGGCCGCGCGTTCGGGCATCGCGCTGCAGGACATGGAGTTCTGGCAGTTCCACCCGACCGGCGTGGCCGGCGCGGGCGTGCTGATCACCGAAGGCGTGCGCGGCGAAGGCGGTATCCTGCGCAACGCGAACGGCGAGCGTTTCATGGAGCGCTACGCGCCGACGCTGAAGGATCTGGCGCCGCGTGACTTCGTGTCGCGTTCGATGGACCAGGAAATCAAGGAAGGCCGCGGCGTGGGTCCGAACAAGGATCACGTGCTGCTCGACCTGTCGCACATCGGCGCCGAGACGATCATGAAGCGTCTGCCGTCGATCCGCGAAATCGCGCTGAAGTTCGCGAACGTCGACGCGATCAAGGAACCGATCCCGGTCGTCCCGACGATCCACTACCAGATGGGCGGCATCCCGACCAACATCCACGGTCAGGTCGTCGGCACGTCGCGCGGCCACAAGGATCCGGTCAACGGCTTCTACGCAGTGGGCGAATGCTCGTGCGTGTCCGTGCACGGCGCGAACCGCCTCGGCACGAACTCGCTGCTGGATCTCGTGGTGTTCGGCCGTGCGGCCGGCAACCACATCGTCGAGCACGTGAAGAACCAGAAGGAACACAAGCCGCTGCCGGCCGATGCGGGCGAATTCTCGCTGGCGCGCCTGGCGAAGCTCGACAAGTCGACTTCGGGTGAATACACGCAGGACGTCGCGAACGACATCCGCTCGACGATGCAGAAGCACGCAGGCGTGTTCCGCACGTCCGAACTGCTGAAGGAAGGCGTCGACCAGATGGCCGGCCTGAAGGCGCGCGTGGAAAGCATCCACCTGAAGGACAAGTCGAAGGTGTTCAACACCGCGCGCGTCGAAGCGCTCGAGCTGGAGAACCTGATCGAAGTTGCTCGCGCAACGATGGTGTCGGCGGAAGCACGTAAGGAAAGCCGTGGCGCACACGCCCACAGCGACTACGAACACCGCGACGACGAGAATTGGCTGCGCCACACGCTGTGGTACAGCGAAGGCGATCGCCTCGACTACAAGCCGGTTCAAATGAAGCCGCTGACGGTCGAATCCGTGCCGCCGAAGCCGCGCACGTTCTAAGCCGAGTCAAAGGAATCCGAAATGGCAAAACGCATTTTTGAAGTCTACCGCTACGATCCGGACAAGGACGCAGCGCCGCGCATGCAGACGTACGAGCTCGAGATCCAGCACGAGCGCATGCTGCTCGACGCACTGGTGAAGCTGAAGGCCGTGGACGAGACGCTGTCGTTCCGCCGTTCGTGCCGTGAAGGCGTGTGCGGTTCGGACGCGATGAACATCAACGGCAAGAACGGTCTCGCGTGCCTGACGAACCTGAACGACCTGCCGCAGAAGATCGTGCTGCGTCCGCTGCCGGGCCTGCCCGTCGTGCGCGACCTGATCGTCGACATGACGCACTTCTTCAACCAGTACCACTCGATCAAGCCGTACCTGATCAACGACGCGCCGCCGCCGGAGAAGGAACGCCTCCAGTCGCCGGAAGAGCGCGACGAGCTCGACGGCGTGTACGAGTGCATTCTGTGCGCGAGCTGCTCGACGTCGTGCCCGAGCTTCTGGTGGAACCCGGACAAGTTCGTCGGCCCGGCCGGCCTGCTGCAGGCTTACCGCTTCATCGCGGACAGCCGCGACACGGCCACCGGCGAGCGTCTCGACAACCTGGAAGACCCGTACCGTCTGTTCCGTTGCCACACGATCATGAACTGCGTCGACGTCTGCCCGAAGGGCCTGAACCCGACGAAGGCGATCGGCAAGATCAAGGAACTGATGGTTCGCCGCGCGGTTTGATATGACGACCCCCAAGCTCACTGCGTTCGCTGCCCCCCGAGGGGGTGTCGACACCCTTGGGGCGGCCCTGCGGGAGTCTGCGAGATGAGCGACGATTCGCATCAATCCGACCCGCACCGTCGCGCACGCCTTCGCTGGCGTGCGCGGCGGGGTCTGCTGGAGAACGACATCATTTTCGAGCGTTTCTTCAGCAGATACGAGCATGACCTCACCGATGCAGACGTAGGCGCGTTGTCGCGCCTGCTCGATCTGAGCGACAACGACCTGATGGACTTGCTCCTCGCGCGCAAGGAACCAGAAGGCGACCTAGACAGCCCGGACATTCACCGGCTGTTGGAGATGCTGCGCAACGTGTAACGCCAAGGTGTAACGCGCTGTGCCCGTTATCGAATCCCGTTTCTTTATTTCGATTGAGGATGTGCCATGACTCCGTCTGATGTTAAAGCCACGCTATCGTTCAGCGACAACTCTCCGAGCGTCGAACTGCCGATCTACAAGGGCACGATGGGCCCGGACGTGATCGACATCCGCAAGCTGTACGGCCAGACCGGCAAGTTCACGTACGACCCGGGCTTCATGTCGACGGCAGCTTGTAATTCGGCGATCACGTACATCGACGGCGACAAGGGCGAACTGCTGTACCGCGGTTACCCGATCGACAACCTCGCGCAAAACGCCGACTTCCTCGAAAGCTGCTACCTGCTGCTGAAGGGTGAACTGCCGAACGCAGCGCAGAAGAAGGAATTCGTCGATACCGTCACGAAGCACACGATGGTGCACGAGCAGATGCACTTCTTCTTCCGTGGCTTCCGTCGCGATGCACACCCGATGGCGATCCTGGTCGCTGCGGTCGGCGCGCTGTCGGCGTTCTACCACGACTCGCTCGACATCAACGATCCGCGTCACCGTGAAGTGTCGGCGATCCGCATGATCGCGAAGCTGCCGACGCTCGTCGCGATGGCATACAAGTACAGCATCGGTCAGCCGTTCGTGTATCCGAAGAACTCGCTGTCGTACAGCGCGAACTTCATGCACATGATGTTCTCGAACCCGTGCGAAGAGTACAAGGTCAACGACGTGCTCGTCCGCGCACTCGACCGCATCCTGATCCTGCACGCCGACCACGAGCAGAACGCATCGACGTCGACCGTGCGCCTTGCCGGCTCGTCGGGCGCGAACCCGTTCGCATGTATCGCGGCCGGTATCGCGTGTCTGTGGGGCCCGGCGCACGGTGGTGCGAACGAAGCCGCGCTGAACATGCTCGAGCAGATCGGTTCGCCGGACAACATCCCCGAATTCATCAAACAGGTGAAGGACAAGAATTCGGGCGTGAAGCTGATGGGCTTCGGTCACCGCGTGTACAAGAACTACGACCCGCGTGCGAAGCTGATGCGCGAAACGTGCTACGAAGTGCTGAACGAGCTGGGCCTGCACGACGACCCGCTGTTCAAGCTCGCGATGCAGCTCGAGAAGATCGCGCTGGAAGACGAATACTTCGTGTCGCGCAAGCTGTACCCGAACGTCGACTTCTACTCGGGCATCGTCCAGCGCGCGCTGGGCATCCCGACGTCGATGTTCACGTGTATCTTCGCGATGGCACGTACGGTCGGCTGGATCGCACAGTGGAACGAAATGATCGGCGATCCGGAGCAGAAGATCGGCCGTCCGCGCCAGCTGTTCATCGGCGATACGCCGCGCGAAGCGAAGCCGCTCAACGCACGTTAAATCGTGCGCGGCGCGAACGGCCGGCAGGCCGATCGCGTCGGGCGAAACGCAACGCCACGACACCCCGACGGGTCATCCCGTCGGGGTGTTTTCATTTGTGCGGCCGAGGTTTGCCCGGGCCGGCGCGGCGCTCGAGCGACGGCGGCCGCGTGTCGAGTGCGGGCGCGTCGTCATCGGGCGCGTGGCCGTGCTGCACGAAGAACTGCCGGTATGCGCCGGGCGTCATCCCGCGCGCGGCGAGGAATTGTCGGTTGAAGTTCGCGGCATTCGGAATGCCGCAGCGCACGGCCACGGTCGCGATCGGCCAGTCGGTGCCGACGAGATGGCGGCACGCATGCGCGAGCCGCAGCCGCTGCACGTAGCGGCCGACGCTTTCGCCGAGATGCCGGACGAACAGGCGTTGCAAAGTGCGTTCGGACATGTGAGCAGTGGCGGCGAGCGCGCCGATGCGCAGCGGTTCGTGGAAATGCCGGTCGATCGCGTCGAGCACGCGGTCGAGGCGTTCGGCTTCGGGGGCGGCCACGCTGGCGGGCGGTGTCGCGCCGTCGGCCAGGTCATACGTGTGCGCGGTGGCGAGCGGCTCGCCGCCGGCCTCCGCGAGATCGGCGAGCGTGTCGAGCGCGGCCGCGAGCCGTATGCGGGGAGACGGATCGAGCAACTGCGGCAGTCGTGCGCGCATCGCCCGGGCCGCGTCCGCGCCGAAACGCAGGCCCGGTGCGGCACGCCGCAGCAGCGAGCGCAGCGGCGCGTATTCGGGGCAACAGTCGGCCAGACGCCGCGCCCAGTCGCCGTCGAACCAGATGACGAGCGCGACTTCGGGTGCAGCGCGATCGATGCGTGCATTCGACGACCAGGTATGTGGCAGGTTGGGCGGCACGAGCACCAGGTCGTCGTCCGCGTAGTGCGCGACGTGATCGCCGATGAAGCGCCGGCCGCGGCTGTTGAGCGTCAGCGTCAGTTCGTATTCGGGATGGCGATGCCATTCGAACGGAATGCGCGCGAGCTGACGGTGATAGACGCGGATCGAACAGCCGGGAGCGAACGTCACGTGCTCGTACTGCGGTTTCATCGCGGCCTCCGGGAGAGGGCCGGCATCGCGCCGTGGCATGATCGTGAGCAATCGTCACAACGGAGCGATGCCATGTTTTCACATGTTTGCGTGGGGGTGACCGACACCGCGCGCGCCTACGATTTCTACGCGCCGCTATTCGCGGAACTCGGGCTGCGCCTCAAATTTCGCGAACCGGACGGCTGGTCGGGCTGGATGCCGGCCGACACCGACCGGCCGCTGTTCTTCTTTGGCCAGCCGCTCGATGGCCGCGCGCCCGAACCGGGCAATGGCCACACGATCGCGTTCGTGGCGCCGACCCGCGCGCACGTCGATCGCTGCCACGCGCTCGCGCTGCGCCACGGCG
The DNA here is from genome assembly GCF_020420125.1 of Burkholderia sp. AU30280. Taxonomy (NCBI): domain Bacteria; kingdom Pseudomonadati; phylum Pseudomonadota; class Betaproteobacteria; order Burkholderiales; family Burkholderiaceae; genus Burkholderia; species Burkholderia sp. AU30280. The sequence continues at coordinate 569,425 of NZ_JAIZRY010000001.1, read as the reverse complement.
GCACCTGCGAAGGGCCGCCGGGCCTGCGGCCGGACTATCACCGAGACTACTACGGCGCTTATTTCCGCGATCCGGACGGCAACAAGCTGTGCGTGGTCTGTCATCGTCCGGAGTGAGGCCGGTTGTCCGGATTGTATCGATAGTTGGCCGGATAGTGGTAACGATGGCAGAGCATCGGCCGTACGCTGACAGCACATCACGACACCTGTCAGCGAGGAGACCACGATGCAACTGACGATTGACGACCTGCCTGCCGCGATTCGCGACGCGAAAAGAGCGCTGCGCGCCGACCTGCCCGGTTACGCGGCCACGTTTCGCGAACTGGCGGGCGATGTCGCACGGCAGGTCGACGCGATCCGGCGTGCGCATGCGCATGGCCATGACGTCATTCCGGTGGTGCCGTTCGCGGACATCGCGAGCGGTACCGTCGATCCGCACGCGATTGCTGCGATCCGCACGCATGGCGCGGTCGTGATCCGTGGCGTATTCGATGCGCGGCAGGCGCGCGACTGGAACGACGAGATCGGTGCGTACCTGGACGCGAACCGCTTCACCGAGCGGCTGCACGCACGTGCCGAGGATCGCTATTTCGGGAACCTCGCGTCGGGCAAGCCGCAGATCTACGGCGTCTACTGGTCGAAGCCGCAGGTGGCTGCGCGCCAGTCGCCGGCACTGACCCAGGCGCGCGTGTTCCTGAACCGCCTGTGGCGGCACGCGCACGGCGGGCGCACGCACTTCGATCCCGACCAGGTGCCGGCCTATGCGGACCGGATTCGTCGCCGTCCGCCCGGCTCGACGTCGCTCGGGCTGTCGCCGCATGTCGACGGCGGTTCCGTCGAACGCTGGCTCGGCGCGAATTTCCGCCAGGTCTATCGTCACGTGCTGGCCGGCAACTGGCGCGATTACGATCCGTTCGACGCGGCGTTTCGTCCCGACGTCGAGGAGATTCCGTCGCCGGCCGTGTGCTCGATGTTCCGTACATTCCAGGGCTGGACCGCACTGACGCCGCAAGGGCCCGGCGACGGCACGCTGCAGTTGATCCCGGTCGCGAACGCGATGGCCTACATCGTGCTGCGCGCGCTGCAGGACGATGTGGCCGACGACGACCTGTGCGGCGCGCGTCCCGGCAGGGCGCTGTCGATCCGGCCCGAATGGCACGCGCTGCTGCTCGATGCGCTGGTGCCGATCCCGCACATGGAGCCGGGCGACGCGGTGTTCTGGCACGGCGACGTCGTGCACGCGGTCGAGGATGCGCACCGCGGCCGCGGCGACAGCAACGTGATGTACATTGCGGCCGCGCCCGGTTGCGCGAAGAACGACGCATACCTGCAGCGTCAGCGGGCCGCGTTCCTGCGTGGCGAGAGCCCGCCCGATTTCCCGGCCGATCATTTCGAGGTCGAATTCGACGGACGCGGCGGGGAGGGCGATCTCACGGCGCTCGGCCGTTCGCAGATGGGGTTCGGGGCGCACGTGTAGCAGGCATGCGGCATGTGAAAGCGGCGGCTCGCCAGGCAGGGGGCGGGTGAGCTGCCGAATCCGCTGCGCGCCGCACAGAATTCGACGCAATCGGCTGTCGGCGCAGCCGAAATCGACGCGAATTGCGCAATTTGGCTTCCGATAATGGTCCGGACACAACGCAGCCGCCCGTGTGACGCACGGATGTGGCGCTGACCATGGAGGAGTCGATGCAATTCACGCAAGCGATCGTTCGCCGACCCGCGCCGTCCTGTGGCGCGGGCCTGACCACCGCCGAACTCGGCGCGCCCGATTACGACAAGACGCTCACCCAGTTCCACGCTTACTGCGAAGCGTTGCGCATGCTCGGCGTCGAGCTGACCGAACTGCCGCCGCTGGAGGCGTTCCCCGATTCGCACTTCGTCGAGGACACCGCGGTCGTGACGCCGGAATTCGCGGTGATCACGCGCCCCGGTGCGCCGGCGCGGCGTGGCGAGACGGCGCACATCGAAGCGGCGCTGGCCGCGCATCGCGACCTGCTGCCGATGCAGGACGGCCGTCTCGACGGCGGCGACGTGATGCAGGTCGGCAAGCGCTTCTACATTGGCCTGACGGGCCGTACCGATGCCGAAGGCATCGCCGCATTCGAATCGCTCGTGTCGCGCTACGGGTACTCGGTCGTCGCGGTGCCGGTGGGCGCCGGCCTGCACCTCAAGTCGGTCGTCAACGCGCTCGGCGACGACACGCTGCTCGTGACCGAGGCGCTGGCCGCGCATCCGGCGTTCGCCGACTATCGCCGGATCGCGATCTCGGCTGCCGACGAATACGCGGGCAACACGCTGCGCGTGAACGGCACGCTGATCACGCCGGCCGGCTACCCGCGCGTGCACGATGCGATCGCGTCGCTCGGGCTGCCGCTGCACGTGATCGATACGAGCGAGTTCCGCAAGATGGACGGCGGCCTGACCTGCCTGTCGCTGCGGTTCTAGCCGATTGGCGCGCGGCCGCTTCGGCCGGATAATGTGGCCCCCGCGCGGAACAGGAGACGTTGCGCGCACCAGCCACGACCCGACCGGAGCGAACGCGGATGACCGACAAGAAGATGCAGCTCGACAAGATCGATCTCCGGATCCTCGATATCCTGCGCACCGACGGGCGAATTTCCTACCGGAAGCTGTCCGAGCTCGTGAACCTCACGCCGCGGCCATGCCAGGCGCGTGTGGAGCGGCTCGAGGCGCTCGGCGTGATCGAAGGGTACCGCGCGGTGATCAAGGCGCCGCGCGCGACCAAGCCGATCGTCGTGATCGCGCAGATCACGTTGGCCGACCACGGCCGTTCGCAGGCGCCGTTCGAGGACGAAATGCGGGCGAATCCGGCCGTGCTCGATTGCTGGCTCGTCAGCGGCACGTTCGATTTTCTCGTGCGGCTCGCGTGCGAGGATCTCGACGAGTACCGGCGGATCGCGAACGCGTGGCTGGAAAGCCCGCGGTACCGGATCGAAAAGATCGTGACGACGGCCGAACTGCAGGCGATCAAGCGCAGCGTCGTGTGATGCGGCCGGCCGGGATGGGCCGGTGTCGACGCGAATGACCGGGCCTGACGATTTGCATTCCGAATCAAATCGTCGGACTCCAATCGAACCAGGGTGAACACTATGGATGCTTTGCAAGCGGCAGCGGAAACGGCCGAACCGTCCGGAACGACGCTGAAGCGCCGTCTGCAGGGCCGCCACATCGCGATGATCGCGATCGGCGGCTCGATCGGCACGGGGCTATTCGTCGCGTCGGGTGCGTCGGTCGCGCAGGCCGGGCCGGGCGGTGCGATTGCCGCGTATATCGCGATCGGGCTGATGGTGTACTTCGTCGTCACGGGCCTCGGCGAGATGGCCGCACTGATGCCGGTATCGGGCTCGTTTGCGATCTACGGCGAGAAATACGTCGACGAAGGCTTCGGCGTCGCGCTCGGCTGGACCTACTGGTATAGCTGGGCCGTGACGATCGCGATCGAGCTGGTCGCCGCACAGATCGTGATGCGCTACTGGTTTCCAACCATACCGGGCATCTGGTGGGGCGCGGGCTTCCTCGTGCTGATCTTCCTGCTGAATACGCTGTCGGTGCGCGGCTTCGGTGAATCGGAATACTGGTTCTCGCTGATCAAGGTCGTCACCGTGGTCGCGTTCATCGCGGCCGGGCTGCTGATCGCGGCCGGCCTGATCGGGAACGGGCATCCGGTCGGTTTGCGCAACTTCACGACAGGCGACGCCCCGTTCGTCGGCGGCGTGCACGCGATGATGAGCGTCGCGCTGATCGCGGGCTTTTCGTTTCTCGGCACCGAGCTGGTCGGGATCACCGCTGGCGAATCGGAAAACCCGCGCAAGACGATCCCGCGCGCGGTGAAGCAGATCTTCTGGCGGATCATGCTGTTCTACGTGTTCGCGATCTTCGTGATCGGGCTGCTGGTGCCATACACGGATCCGAACCTGCTGAAGAGCGACGTGACCGACATCGGCGTGAGCCCGTTCACGCTGGTGTTCAGCCACGCGGGTTTCCGGCTCGCGGCCGGCGCAATGAATCTCGTGATCCTGACGGCCGTGCTGTCGGCCGGCAATTCCGGCACCTACGCGGCGACGCGGATGCTGTACAACCTCGCTGCGGAAGGGCGCGCGCCTGCGATGTTCGCGACGCTGTCGCCGGGTGGCGTGCCGCGCAACGCGCTGTACGCGACGATGGCCGTCGGCGGGCTGTGCTTCCTCACGTCGCTGTCCAACAACCAGGGCATCTATCTGTGGCTGCTGAATACGGTCGGTATCACCGGCTTCATCGCGTGGCTCGGTATCGCGGTCTGCCATTACCGGTTCCGCAAGGGGTTCCTGAAGCAGGGCTACCGGCTCGATCAACTGCCTTACCGCGCGAAATGGTTTCCGTTCGGGCCGCTGTTCGCGATCGCGATCTGCATCGTGATCTCGCTCGGGCAGGATTACCAGGCGTTCTTCGCGGCCCGCATCGACTGGATGGAAGTGCTGTCGATCTACGTATGGATTCCGCTGTTCGTCGCGATCTGGTGGGCGTATCGCCGTGCGCGCAAGAGCCGGCTCGTGCGCTACGAGGAGATGGACATCGGGCCGTGGCTGACGCGTTCGGTCGAGGCCGTCGATGCAGCGGCCACGCAGCACGGGCAGCCGCGCTGACGGCCCGGCACGGAGGGCGGGGTAACGGGCGCCGGCCGTAGCGCCCGGCCGGTGCCGATGCGGCGGCTGCCGCGCATGAAGCGGCGCGGATGCCGTGCCGGCGTTACTTGTCCAGCTCCGGATAGTGCCGGAAGATGCCCATGTCGTTGAACGGGATACGGCGTTCCGACTCGAGATAGAGCGCGACAGGCGGATGCAGTGCGACGCGGTCGTGCAGCGCGACCAGCGCCGCGATCTTCCGCTCCGCACGCTTCATCGCTTTCGGAAACGCGTAGCGCAGGCCCTCGATCGTCTGGAACATCGACAGGTCCGCATAACTGAGTGCGTTGCCGGCGAGGTAGCCGCTCTTGTGCGGATTCCGGTCGAGTACGCGCTCGAAGTAGCCGAGGAATTTCGGCAGCCGGTTTTCGAGAAAATCGGCCGCGCGCTCGGCGGCTTCCGCTTTCTGGTCTTCGTAGTAGAGGCAGCTTGCGATCGGATGGTGCGTGTCGTGGATCTCGGTGACGAAATCGGCGACGGTCAACTGAAGCTGGTGCACCCACAGCCGGCCGGCTTCGTCGTCAGGCGCGAGCCCGAGCCGCGCGCCGAGAAACAGCAGGATGTTCGCGGTCTGCCCGATGACCCGATCGCCGGCCTTCAGGAACGGCGGCGCGAACGGCACGCATTCCGCCTTCGAGCTGTCCATCATGCGCATCATGGCCGGCACACCCATTCCGCGCCCCGATTCACGCGCGACGTCGACGTAGTCGGCTTCGGCTGCTTCAAGTGCGAGCCGCACGTACTCGCCCCGGCCCTGGATTTCGGGCCAGTAATACAGTTCGTATCGCATGCTGTCTTCCCGTTCGTTGAACCGGCTGCCACCGGCATCGCGACGACAGGGCGGTCGCGTGTCGCGTGCCACCCGCTGCGAATAGACAGTCTAGGCGATCGCGGGAAAAGTACCGCGTGCATCGCGCGCTACGCGTTGCGCGTGCCGCCTTCGGGGCCGTACATGGATGAGATGCGTGCGTCCATGGATGAAACGGAGGGGCGAGCGTTTGCATCCGATCGACAGGTTCACCGCGATTTAATAAATGCCCACTACGATCCCGCATCGTCACTCTACCGATGCGCAGCGATTCGATTTGAGCGTCGACCCTGCCATCCATCGCCCAACCGCGCGACGCGTCAGGTTGTCATTTCCCGTGAACCCGCGATTTGCAACGCCATGACAGGCTGTCGGCGTTGCCCGCATCATTTCGTATTTCTCATGAATCTGAACCCGTCGGCTTCTTTACGCAGAAAATTCCTGGTTACCGCGCCCGCGGTTGCCGTGGCACCGTTGTTGAGCGCATGCGGCGGTGACGACGTCACGTCGGCGCCCGTTACCGATGCGGCGCTGGCCGCGCAGATGTCCGCGAAGCTCAACGCGCAGCTCGGCGACGCGGCGACGGTCAACGCGATCATGCCGGCGCTGACCGATGTCGGCTTCACGTGGGATCTGCCGACGGTGCCGGCCGCGCAGATCGGCGCGATCGTCGCGTACAGCTTCGGCAATCGCCCGAACGCGGCAAGCGGCAACACGTCGAGCACCGGCGGCAACCAATCGGCGCTACCCGACCCGGGGCCCGTCAACGAAGCGCTCGCGGATGCCGTGTACCGCATTCGCCAGCTGAAACCGGTGAAGGTCTATGCGCAGTGGGAGATCGCGCGCTTTCTCGTGTCGAAGTACGGCATGGGTGCCGACGTGCTGTCGTCGGTCGAGCCGGTGATCGCGAGCGACGGCTCGATCGTGTACCTGAGCACGGCCGGTGTCGCGGCCGTGGCCGTGTCGCGCGCGGGCGGCGCGGCGGCGATGGGCACAGTTGCGGTGGTCGGCCATCGCGACCATGCGAAGCGCTGCATCCAGACCTCGCAGCAGGCGGGCATGAAGGCCGCGGCGGTGGCGGAGGTGTCGCTGCCGACGATGTACGACCCGCAATCGGGCCAGCCGTGGACGCGCAACCGCAGCCTCTATCTCGTGCACGACATGTATGCGCAGATGCTTGCCCGCGCGGTGACCGCGACGATGCAGGCGTTCCCGAAGGGCTGACGCCCGCCGCTCCTCACTCGAATCTCATGACCATGACGACCCGCCGCCATTTCCTGGCTTCCACTTCGTTGCTCGCCGCCTCGTGCGCATCTGTGGCCCCGGCTTTCGCAAGTGATGCCCCCGTTTCCGATGCGGAATTGCAGCGCCAGATGCTCGGCAAGCTGACGAACGAACTGAACGATCGCGCGACCGCCACCGACGAAACAGGCTACCTGTTCGACACGTTTTTCGCGTGGACGCCGCCGACCGTCGACGCTGCCGGCATCCACACGATTGCCGCGTTCAGCGTCGGCAATCGCGTTCCGACATCCGGCACCACACCGGTGCCGGGCCCCGTGAACGAGGCGATCGCCGACGCCGTGTTCCAGCTTCGACAGAAGGTCTCGGTCCCGATCTACGCGCAGCAGGAGGTCGCGAGCGTGCTCGCATCGAAGTACGGACTGACGGCCGGCGTGACGTCGATCGCGACGCCGGCCCCGGCTGCCGGCAGCCCGATACCGACACCCGATGGCGTGGCCGCCGCGATCGTCAAGCAGGCCGGCTCGGCCGCGGCGCTCGGCAAGGTCGCTGTCGTCACGCATTCGGATCAGGCATCGATCGCCGTGCGCGTGTCGGCTGCGGCAGGGATGCAGGCCGCCGTGCCGGCAGGCCTCACGCTGCCGTCGCTCTACGACACGTCGGCGTCGATGCCGGCCTTGCGGCGGCGGGATCTCTACCTGATGAGCAATGCGGGTGTGCAGCTCGGCATGCTGCGGCTCGATCTGATCAATCGCGAGTATCCGAACGGCTGAAGCCGCCATGCACCGGCGCGCGCGATCCGGACGGCGCGATCCGCGATTCGTCACCGCGCGGCGCCGGAACCTGCGTGCCCCGTTTGGCTGGTAATGCCGATACAGGTATTGGCACTACCAGCCAAACCACTGTTTTTAATGGGTTTTTTCGCATCCGGCCTGCGCCGTGACGCGTTCTGCGTGGCATAATCGACCGCATCCGCAAGGCTTGTAGTCACAACGACCCCGCATACCCATGGCACAGACTCTCTACGACAAACTGTGGAACACCCACGTGGTCCACACCGAGGAAGACGGCACGACTTTGCTCTACATCGACCGTCAGCTGCTGCATGAAGTCACGAGCCCGCAGGCGTTCGAAGGGCTGAAGATGGCGCAGCGTCCGGTGTGGCGCATCAGCGCGAACCTGGCCGTGTCGGACCACAACGTGCCGACCACCGATCGCAGCCACGGCATCGCCGATCCCGTCTCGAAGCTCCAGGTCGATACGCTCGACGCGAACTGCGATGCGTTCGGCATCACGCAGTTCAAGATGAACGACGTGCGCCAGGGCATCGTCCACATCATCGGGCCGGAGCAGGGCGCGACGCTGCCGGGCATGACGATCGTGTGCGGCGATTCGCATACGTCGACACACGGTGCATTCGGCGCGCTCGCACACGGCATCGGCACGTCGGAAGTCGAGCACGTGCTCGCAACGCAAACCCTGCTGCAGAAGAAGAGCAAGAACATGCTCGTGAAGGTCGAAGGCACGCTGCCGCGCGGTTGTACCGCGAAGGACATCGTGCTCGCGATCATCGGCAAGATCGGCACGGCCGGCGGCACGGGCTACGCGATCGAATTCGGCGGCTCGACGATCCGCGCGCTGACGATGGAAGGCCGGATGACCGTCTGCAACATGGCGATCGAAGCCGGTGCGCGCGCAGGCATGGTTGCCGTCGACGATACGACGATCGACTACCTGAAAGGTCGCCCGTTCGTGCCGACCGGCGCGGAATGGGACCAGGCCGTCGAATACTGGCGCCAGTTCAAGTCGGACGACGGTGCGCAGTTCGATCGCGTGGTCGAGCTGAACGCAGCCGAGATCGTCCCGCAGGTCACGTGGGGCACGTCGCCGGAAATGGTCACGTCGATCGACGGTCGCGTGCCCGATCCCGAGCGCGAGAAGGATCCGGTCAAGCGTGATGCGATGGAGCGTGCGCTGGCCTACATGGCGCTCGAGCCGAACACGCCGATCGAATCGATCAAGGTCGACAAGATCTTCATCGGCTCGTGCACGAACGCGCGCATCGAGGACATCCGCGCAGCCGCGTATGTCGTGAAGAAGCTGAACCGTCGCGTCGCATCGAACGTGCGGCTCGCGATGGTCGTGCCGGGCTCGGGCCTCGTGAAGGCGCAGGCCGAGCGCGAAGGGCTCGACAAGGTGTTCACGGATGCGGGCTTCGAATGGCGCGAGCCGGGCTGCTCGATGTGCCTCGCGATGAACGCCGACCGGCTCGATCCGGGCGAGCGCTGCGCGTCGACGTCGAACCGCAACTTCGAAGGCCGGCAGGGCGCGGGCGGTCGCACGCACCTGGTGAGCCCCGCGATGGCGGCGGCCGCGGCGATCGAAGGTCATTTCGTCGACATTCGCAAGCTGGGGTGACGCGTGACGGCATCGAAGGTCATTGCGCGGCTGGTTGCCGCGCTGGCGCTGGCGGGGCTGGGTTTCGGCCTCGCGGGCTGCAATACCGTCCAGGGCTTCGGGCAGGACGTCAACGCCGCCGGCAACGCGCTGAAGCGCGCCGCGGAGTGACGATTCCCGCCGAGAATTTGTCGATGTGCGCCGGCTGAACGCCGGCCCTCCAACCGGATAGACGGATCATGGAAAAATTCACAGTACATACCGGCGTCGTGGCGCCGCTCGATCGCGAGAACGTCGACACCGACGCGATCATCCCGAAGCAGTTCCTGAAGTCGATCAAGCGCACGGGCTTCGGTCCGAATGCGTTCGATGAATGGCGCTACCTCGATCACGGCGAGCCGGGCCAGGACAACTCGAAGCGTCCGCTGAACCCCGACTTCGTGCTGAACCAGCCGCGCTACCAGGGCGCGTCCGTACTGCTCGCACGCAAGAACTTCGGCTGCGGCAGCTCGCGCGAGCACGCGCCGTGGGCGCTGCAGCAGTACGGCTTCCGCGCGATCATCGCGCCGAGCTTCGCGGATATCTTCTTCAACAACTGCTTCAAGAACGGCCTGCTGCCGATCGTGCTGACCGAGCAGCAGGTCGATCACCTGTTCAACGAGACGGTCGCGTTCAACGGCTTCGAGGTCACCGTCGACCTCGACGCGCAGGTCGTGCGCACGGGCGACGGCCGCGAGTATCCGTTCGAGATCACCGCGTTCCGCAAGTACTGCCTGCTGAACGGCTTCGACGACATCGGCCTCACGCTGCGCCATGCGGACAAGATTCGCCAGTTCGAAGCCGAGCGCCTGGTGAAGCAGCCGTGGCTCAACACCAAGCTGGTCGGCTGATCGTGCCTTTCGGGCGGGCGCGCCGGCGGCGCGTTCGCCGGCCTGCCTCCATAAAAACCTACCCAGTCAGGAATTTCGCATGAAGATTGCAGTGCTGCCCGGCGACGGCATCGGCCCGGAAATCGTCGATGAAGCCATGAAGGTGCTGAACGCACTCGACGAGAAGTTCGAACTCGAACAGGCGCCGGTCGGCGGCGCGGGCTACGAGGCAAGCGGCCATCCGCTGCCGGACGCGACGCTGAAGCTCGCGAAGGAAGCCGACGCGATCCTGTTCGGCGCCGTAGGCGACTGGAAGTACGATTCGCTCGAGCGCGCGCTGCGCCCCGAGCAGGCGATCCTCGGGCTGCGCAAGCACCTCGAGCTGTTCGCGAACTTCCGCCCGGCGATCTGCTATCCGCAGCTCGTCGATGCATCGCCGCTGAAGCCCGAGCTGGTCGCGGGCCTCGACATCCTGATCGTGCGCGAACTGAACGGTGACATTTACTTCGGCCAGCCGCGCGGCGTGCGCGCTGCACCGGACGGCCTGTTCGCCGGCGAGCGCGAAGGTTTCGACACGATGCGTTATTCGGAACCGGAAGTGCGCCGCATCGCGCACGTCGCGTTCCAGGCGGCCCGCAAGCGCGCGAAGAAGCTGCTGTCGGTCGACAAGGCGAACGTGCTCGAGACGTCGCAGTTCTGGCGCGACATCATGATCGACGTGTCGAAGGAATACGCGGACGTCGAGCTGTCGCACATGTACGTCGACAATGCGGCGATGCAGCTTGCGAAGGCGCCGAAGCAATTCGACGTGATCGTCACGGGCAACATGTTCGGCGACATCCTGTCGGATGAGGCGTCGATGCTGACGGGCTCGATCGGCATGCTGCCGTCGGCGTCGCTCGACAAGAACAACAAGGGCCTGTACGAGCCGTCGCACGGTTCGGCGCCGGACATCGCGGGCAAGGGCATCGCGAACCCGCTCGCGACGATCCTGTCGGCCGCGATGATGCTGCGCTACTCGCTGAACCGTGCGGAGCAGGCCGATCGCATCGAGCGCGCGGTGAAAACGGTGCTCGAACAGGGCTACCGGACGGGCGACATTGCGACGCCGGGCTGCCAGAAGGTCGGTACGACGGCGATTGGCGACGCGGTGGTCGCGGCGCTGTAACGCAGTCATGTAGAAAGGGTGCGAACGGGCCGCGAAATCGGCCGGTTCGCAAGCGGTTGGCCGTTGTGCGGGCCACCGGCTTTGTGTAGACTCGAACGATGGCGCTTATTTCCCTGATCTCCCCGGTCTTGAAACTCCACGGCAACACAGCCCGTGCGGGTGCGCGCGCCATCGTCATCACGAAAACCATTACCACGAAAACGATCATTAAACGCTGATCGTCCGTCGTGCCCGCCTATTTCCCCGCGCGGTCACATCGGGGACGGAAATGGCGGGGAAGCTCCATCAAAGGGTTAGTCATGAACGTAGGTCTCGTAGGTTGGCGCGGCATGGTCGGCAGCGTCCTGATGCAGCGCATGCAGGAAGAGGGCGATTTCGACCTGATCGAACCGGTGTTTTTCAGCACCAGCAACACGGGCGGCAAAGCGCCGTCGTTCGCGAAAAACGAGACTACGCTCAAGGATGCGACCAACATCGACGAGCTGAAGAAGTGCGACGTGATCATCACGTGCCAGGGCGGCGACTACACGAACGACGTGTTCCCGAAGCTGCGCGCGGCCGGCTGGAACGGCTACTGGATCGATGCGGCATCGTCGCTGCGGATGAAGGACGACGCGGTCATCATCCTCGATCCGGTCAACCTCGACGTGATCAAGGATGCGCTCGTCAAGGGCACGAAGAACTTCATCGGCGGCAACTGCACGGTCAGCCTGATGCTGATGGCGCTCGGCGGCCTGTTCCGCGAGAACCTCGTCGACTGGATGACGGCGATGACCTATCAGGCCGCATCGGGCGCGGGCGCGCAGAACATGCGCGAACTGCTGTCGCAGATGGGTACGCTGAACGGCGCGGTTCAGGCGCAGCTCGCCGATCCGGCTTCGGCGATCCTCGATATCGACCGCCGCGTGCTGGCCGCGATGAACAGCGATGCGATGCCGACGAGCCACTTCGGCGTGCCGCTCGCCGGTTCGCTGATCCCGTGGATCGACAAGGATCTCGGCAACGGGATGTCGAAGGAAGAGTGGAAGGGCGGCGCGGAAACCAACAAGATCCTCGGCAAGCCGGCCATGGGCGAGCCGGGTTCGATCCCGGTCGACGGGCTGTGCGTGCGGATCGGCGCGATGCGCTGCCACTCGCAGGCGCTGACGATCAAGCTGAACAAGGACGTGCCGCTCGACGAGATCAACGGCATCCTCGCATCGGCGAACGACTGGGTGAAGGTCGTGCCGAACGAGCGTGAAGCGTCGATGCGCGACCTGTCGCCAGCGAACGTCACGGGCACGCTGACGGTGCCGGTTGGCCGCCTGCGCAAGCTCGCGATGGGCGGTGAATACCTGTCGGCGTTCACGGTCGGCGACCAACTGCTGTGGGGTGCGGCCGAGCCGCTGCGCCGCATGCTGCGCATCCTGCTCGACAAGTAAGCGGGATAACCGGCCCGCGATACGCGGGCCGCGGTGCACAAGATCGCGCGCCGCGTCGGCCTTGACGATATCAAGGCTGGCGCGGCGCGTTTTTCATGCGCGGGTCAGCGCATGTTCAGGAGCGTCTGGTCGACGGTCTGCTGGGTCTTGATCGTCTGCGCATTGGCCTGGTAGTCGCGCTGCGCCTTGATCAGGTTCACGAGCTCGGACGTCAGGTCGACGTTCGAGTTTTCCAGCGCGCTCCCCTGCAGCGTGCCGTGGTTCGTGCTGCCCGGCGCGGAGATCTGCGGCACACCCGACGCGGCGGTTTCCACATACTGATTGCCGCCGATGTTCTCGAGCCCGTTCGGGTTGTTGAAGTTCGCGAGCGCGATCAGGCCGAGCACCGCGCTCTGGCCGTTCGAGTAATTGCCGGTGAGCTTGCCGTCGGTGCCGATCGAGAACGTCGTCAGCGTGCCGCTCGCGAAGCCGTCCTGTGCGAGATTGTTCACGCCGCTTTTTCCGCCGAACTGCGTCGTGCCGCTCAGGTCGAGCGTCAGGTTCTGCGGATTGGCGCCGCCCGACGCGTTGGGGATCGAGAACGCGAACTGGCCGAGGCTCGGCGTCGGCTGGCCGGTTGCGGCCGACGTCGTCGAGCTGATCCGGCCGGACGCGTCGAACGTGACGGTGCCGAGATTCGTCGGCGTCTGGCCTTGCACGCCCGCGTAGGCCTGCCAGGCGCCGGCCGCGTTCTTCGTGAAATACATCGACACCTGTTGCGCGCCGCCGAGCGTGTCGTACACCTGAATTGACGAATTGTAGTTGTACGTGGTGTTGTCGCCCGCATTGAACGGCGTCTTGGCCGGCACCTTGTCCTGCGCGTTCAGGTTGAACTGGCCGGTGATCTTCGTCGTCGCCTGTGGCGAGATGTTGTTGGTCGGCGCCTGCAGCGGCACGGTCGCCGCGGTGTTGATGACGCCGCCCGGGCCTGCCGCATAGCCCATCAGGTTGCGGTTTTGCGCGTCGACGATGGCGCCGCTCTTGTCGCGGTGGAATACGCCGTCACGCGAGTACGTCGTCACGCCGTTGTTCGACATCTGGAAGAAGCCGTTGCCGTTGATCGCGATGTCGAGCGACGACTTCGTCGTGTTGATCGTCCCCTGGCCGAATTGCTGCTGCACCGATGCGAGTCGCGTGCCGATGCCGATCTGCGTGTTGGTCGACGTCGCGACCGAATTCGCGTACATGTCGGCGAAGTTCGCGCGACCCTGCTTGAAGCCAACCGTGTTTGCGTTCGCGATGTTGTTGCCGATCACGTCGAGATGGTTCGCCGCGCCGGCCAACCCGCTCAAACCCTGTTGATAGCCCATGTTGGATCCCCGTAACGAGCTGGTGAGTAAATGCAGTCGTGCGACTGCGCGATGCCTCCCTGGCACCTCTCGGCGTCAGCCCGGCCGTCCGCGTTCCCGCGTTTCCGGCAGGTGCGAGCGCGATGGTCGAACTGCGCCGATTCTTGTTTGAAGACGATCCTAGCGACGGCAATTATTTGATCTGTGTAATTTTGTGTAATGTAATTGAATTGCTGTCGAAATGATCGTTTTCGTATGAGTAATGAAGTGGAGATGAGGCTGGAGAGCCTTGTGGGGTGGGGGTTTTGCGGCGGAAATATTCAATTCGACGATAAGAAAGGGGAATTGGCCTCTTATCGATCAATTGAAATTTATTTTAATGGGATGGTGGTTGGCTTGATTTATTTTGATTGGCGCTTGTTGTTCCATTAACGGCAGGCGGCGCGAATTATTGAGCAAACGCACCTGATTTCCCGGCCGTGCCCCTGCGTCGGGCCACGGGTTGTGCGAACCGCACCGTTGAGCGAGCAAAGGCTGCGACATGCGTTCGGGATGCGATGCGGCCGGGCGGTTTTTTTCATCAGTGAGAGACGTGCTTCCGATCGATCGAAGGCGCAGGCTGCAGCGTGTGTGCCCACGCGCCAACGCGCCCGATCTCGGGACGCCCCGACGCGCACACTCGATCGATTGCACCCATCGGCGATGAATTCGGCCCGAACCCGATCGCGTGAAGTAAACTACGCGGTTACGACGCACAGACCCGCCGAAAGCGTCGCGTTCCACGCGACGCTTTTGCATTTCTGCGGCAACTTTATTGACGCTTTCAACCGCGAAACCGAGCCGCGCCCGCGCGCGGCGATAGAGCCAACGATGTCCCGAATTTCCTTGTTTCCGCGTCAGTCCCGTTTGTCGCGCGCCGTGCGTGGCGCGCTGGCGATCCTGGCGCTCGGCGCAACCGCATCGGCCTGGGCCGCCGGCGCCAGCGAACTGCCGGCGTCCGCTGCCGGCGGCGCAGTGCCGCTTACCGTGACGGTCCAGCCGGGCCAGTCGTTGAACGACATTGCAAAAGCGGCCACGCAGTCGCGCGATCCAGGCGTGCTCGCGCGCGCCGGCCGCGCACTGTTCGACGCCAATCCGCAGGCGTTCATGAAGCACGACGCGAGCCGCCTGAAGGTCGGCGCGACGCTGACCGTGCCGGCGCTCGACGCGACAGGCGCGGCACTCGTGCCGGCAGGGGCATCCGCAGCGTCCGGTGCGGCGGCAGCGTCCGCGCCCGCCGCCGCATCGGGCGGCACGGCAGTCGCGCAGCATGGCGCGTCCGCACCGCATCCGGGGTCGACCGTGCAATCCGCGCCGGTGGCGCCAGCCGTGCATGCGGCACCTGTCAGCGGTGCGAGCGCAGCGACGGCTGCTGGCGCGTCAGCATCGGTCGGTGCGTCGGCTGCACACGGCGCATCGGCTGTCGAAAGCATGCAGCCGGCGGCGTCCGTTGCCGGTGCAAGCGGGCCGCATGTGTGGAGCGGCACGATCCAGTCGGCGCCATCGTCCGCGAGCGGTGCTGCAATCCCGCCTGCGCCGGGCAGCCAGGTTTCCGGCATGAACGAACCGGCCGGCGCGGCGCCTGTCACAGCCGCGTCGCAGCCGCGGCCGTCGAGCCTGCAGCAACTGCTGGCGCTGAAGAACCGGGTGCTGATGGAGTTGCAGAAGCACGGTATCGGCAAGCCGGCCACGACGAACGAGGTTGCGCCGGCGCCGGCACCTGCCGCGCCGCGTCCGGCCGCAAGCGATGCAGGCGCGTCCGCTGCCGCGCCGACGACAGGCGAAGCGGCGTCAGGCGTGGCTGCCAGCGCAGTGCAGCCGGCATCGGTATCAGCGCCCGCGCAACCGGCCGCGCCGGTCGCGGCACCGGCACGTAGTCACGAGCAGATGGACTGGCGTCCGGCCGCGGTGGCCGGTGCGGCCGTCATCGTCCTCGCGGCAGGTTTCGCGTGGCGCAAGCGCCGGAAAGGCCGGCGCACGGAAGAGTCGGGTGCCGGTGCGACGGCTGCACCGGCCGCAGCAGGCGGTGCAGCGGCTGCGGCGGCAGAAGCCGAAGCCGCGCCGTCCGTCGAACCGGCACTGCCGATCCGGCCCGAGATGCCGGTCGCACGCGATGCAGCTTCCGACTTGAGCCTTGCCGCGGCGACTGCCGCAGCGGCGGAGACGGTCGAGACGCCGGATACGGACGTATCGCCGGCGCAGGAAGAAGCGACGCCTCATGGCGAGCCGCCCGAATTGCCGACCGCGCACGCTGCGGAGCCGCCCGCTAGCGAGGCGGCTCAGGGTCCGAATGTTGCCGAGCCGGAAGAGCAGGCCGCTGCCGCAAGACCGGCGGAAAAGCCCGCCGAGACACCTGTCGCACCCGCGGCCACCGAAGCGCAGCACGAGGTGCTGATGCAGAACGCGATCAGCGCGCTCAACAGCCTCGACATGCCGCTGCCGCCGCGCACGCCGGACGAGCTGTCGCTGGCGGCGGATGAGCCGGCTGCGCAAGCAGGGCAGCCTGACACCGACAAAATCGCAACTAACGGTCAAGTCGCGCGGCACCTGCCGGTTGACTCGATCGATCCGGCCCCGGAACATCCGGCCGACCAGGACGACGAGTTCGATTGGGAGCCGGACGCAGCGACGCCTGCGAGCCAAGCGGGCAGCCCGATTGCGACGTCGCCGCTGCCGCCGCTCGGTGGCGCGCACTTCGGCGCGCTGAAGCTCGATTTCGATCTCGACCTGCCGTCCGCGCCGGGCGCTGCGTTGCCGGCGCTGACGCCGGACGAGCTGGCCCGCATCGCGCGGAACAAGCTCGACCTCGCGTCCGAGTACGTCGAGCTGGGCGACCTGTCCGGTGCTCGGACGCTGCTGCAGGAAGTGGTCGACGCGAACGACATTGCGACGCGCGACGATGCGCGTGCGCTGCTCGCGAAACTGGCGGACGAGGCGTGATGCGGATCGCGCTCGGCATTCAGTACGACGGCGCGGCGTTCTGCGGCTGGCAGGCGCAGCCGCACGGCAAGACCGTGCAGGATCGTCTCGAGCACGCACTGGCCGAGTTCGCGCGCGTGCCGCTGCATACGACGGTGGCCGGGCGGACCGACACGGGCGTGCACGGGCTCGGGCAGGTCGTGCACTTCGATACCGATCTCGATCGCGAGGTTTTCTCGTGGGTGCGCGGCACCAACGCGTTCCTGCCGCCGACCGTGGCGGTGCAATGGGCGAAGCCGATGCCGGACACGTTCCATGCGCGTTTCTCGGCATTCGAACGCACCTATTACTACGCGCTCTACGTGCATCCCGTGCGCTCGCCGATGCTCGCGGGGCGTGCGGGCTGGATTCATACGCCGCTCGACGACGACGCGATGCGCGCCGCCGCCGCGCACCTGATCGGCGAGCACGATTTCTCGTCGTTCCGGTCGTCGGAATGCCAGTCGAAGACGCCGGTCAAACACCTGTACCAGATCGACGTGCGGCGCGTGGGCCATTTCGTTCATTTCCGGTTCCGCGCCAACGCGTTCCTGCACCATATGGTGCGCAACCTGATGGGCTGCCTCGTCGCGGTCGGGCGCGGCCGCTATCCGGCCGACTGGCTCGCCGACGTGCTGGCCGGGCGCGACCGCAATCTCGCGGCGCCCACATTCATGGCCGACGGGTTGTATCTCGCCCACGTCGGCTACCCGGCGGAATTCGCCGTCCCGCCCGCGCAGCTCGGCAGCGTGCCGTGGAGCAGCGTCTGGGCCGATCTGGACCCGCAATCATGACGGATCACGCCGTGTCTCCCTCGACTTCCGCTGCGGCCGGCCTGCCGCCGCGCACCCGCATCAAGCTGTGTGGGCTGTCGCGCCCCGAGGACGTGCTGCACGCGGCCGCGCTCGGCGCCGATGCGATCGGCCTCGTGTTCTACCCGAAGAGCCCGCGTGCGGTGTCGATCGCGCAGGCGGCCGAGCTGGCGCGCCTCGCGCCGCCGTTCGTGTCGGTGGTCGGGTTGTTCGTGAACGCGACCGAGGCCGAGATCGAGGCCGTCGTGCGCGACGTGCCGCTCACGCTGCTGCAGTTCCATGGCGACGAGACGCCCGAGCAGTGCGATGCGCTCGGCCGCGCGGCGCGCCTGCCGTGGCTGCGCGCGGTGCGCGTGGGCCCCTCGACGCAATCGGCCGATTTGGTAGAATCGGGTCTTCGTTATTCGAAAGCGCGCGGCCTCCTGTTCGACACCCTGGTGCCGGATTACGGTGGTAGCGGCAAGGTCTTCGATTGGTCTCTTATTCCCGCAGAGCTCGCGCATCGGGCCGTTTTGAGTGGTGGCTTGAGCGCGCAAAACGTCGGTGATGCGATTCGCCAGTTGCGCCCGTTTGCTGTCGATGTCTCGAGTGGCATCGAAGTGGAGGGCGCGAAGGGCGTGAAGGATCACGCCCGGATGGCGGCGTTCGTACGCGCGGTGCGCGAAGCGGACGCCGGGTGATGCAAGCCGGTGCGGCTCCGAAAGCGGGGCGCGCCGACCGATCGAGAGAGACACCATGTACAACCTTCCTGATGATCGTGGCCACTTCGGCCCGTATGGCGGCACGTTTGTCGCCGAGACGCTGATTCATGCGCTGGACGAACTGCGCGCGGCGTATGAAAAATTCCAGAACGATCCCGATTTCGTCGCCGAATTCGAGCGCGAGCTGAAGCATTTCGTCGGCCGCCCGTCGCCGATCTATCACGCGCAGCGCTGGAGCGAGACGCTCGGCGGCGCGCAGATCTACCTGAAGCGCGAAGACCTGAACCACACGGGCGCGCACAAGATCAACAACGTGATCGGCCAGGCGCTGCTCGCGAAGCGCATGGGCAAGAAGCGCGTGATTGCCGAGACGGGCGCCGGCCAGCACGGCGTCGCGACCGCGACGATCTGCGCCCGCTTCGGGATGGAGTGCGTCGTCTACATGGGTTCGGAAGACGTGCGCCGCCAGGCCGCGAACGTCTACCGGATGAAGCTGCTCGGCGCGACCGTCGTTCCGGTCGAATCGGGTTCGCGCACGCTGAAGGACGCGCTGAATGAAGCGATGCGCGACTGGGTCACGAACATCGAGAACACGTTCTACATCATCGGCACGGTCGCGGGCCCGCACCCGTACCCGATGATGGTGCGCGACTTCCAGCGCGTGATCGGCGACGAGTGCAAGGTGCAGATGCCCGAACTCGCAGGCCGGCAGCCTGACGCGGTGATCGCCTGCGTGGGCGGCGGTTCGAACGCGATGGGCATCTTCTATCCGTACATCGACGACAAATCGGTGCAGCTGATCGGCGTCGAAGCCGCCGGCGACGGCATCGACACGGGGCATCACGCGGCGTCGCTGATCGCCGGCAGCCCGGGCGTGCTGCACGGCAATCGCACTTACCTGCTGCAGGACGACAACGGCCAGATCATCGAGACGCATTCGGTGTCGGCGGGCCTCGACTATCCGGGCGTCGGCCCCGAGCACGCGTGGCTGAAGGACAGCGGCCGTGCGCAGTACGTCGGCATCACCGACGAGGAAGCGCTGAAGGCGTTCCACGACTGCTGCCGGATCGAGGGGATCATTCCCGCGCTCGAGTCGAGCCACGCGATCGCATATGGCGTGAAGCTCGCGCCGACGTTGCCGAAGGACAAGATCCTGCTCGTCAACCTGTCGGGCCGTGGCGACAAGGACATGCACACGGTCGCCGAGCGATCGGGCATCGAGCTCTGACCCCGACCGATGCGTGACCTGATCGAAGAACCGGGCGGCGGTGCCGCGAGCGAGGCGGGGGCGGTTCAGCCCGCCGCTGCCGTGCCGCGCGCGCTGCCGTCCGGTATCGAATTGCATAACCGCGATTTCCTGACCCATGCCGCGCATCTGCCGGACGCGTCGATCGACCTGATCGTCGCCGATCCGCCGTACGGGCTCGGCAAGGACTACGGCAACGACTCGGACAAGCGTTCGGGCGACGACTTCCTCGCGTGGACGCGCGAGTGGCTCGAACTCGCGATTCCGAAGCTGAATCCGAGCGGGTCGATGTACATCTTCTGCACGTGGCAGTACGCGCCGGAAATCTTCAGTTTCCTGAAGACGCAGCTCACGATGGTCAACGAGATCATCTGGGACCGGCGCGTGCCGAGCATGGGCGGCACGACGCGCCGGTTCACGTCGGTGCACGACAACATCGGCTTTTTCGCGGTGTCCAAGGCGTATTACTTCGATCTCGATCCGGTCCGCATCCCGTACGACGCCGACACGAAGAAGGCCCGCTCGCGCAAGCTGTTCGAAGGCAGCAAGTGGCTGGAGATGGGCTACAACCCGAAGGACGTCTGGTCGGTCTCGCGCCTGCACCGGCAGCACGCGGAGCGCGTCGATCATCCGACCCAGAAGCCGCTGGAAATCATCGAGCGGATGGTGCTCGCAAGCTGCCCGCCGGGCGGCCGCGTGCTCGATCCGTTCATGGGCAGCGGCACGACCGCGGTGGCCTGCGCACGGCAGGGGCGCGACTTCGTCGGCTACGAGATCAACGAAAGCTATTGTGCGATCGCGCACGAGCGTGTGAACGCGCTCGCTGCGCCGGCGTGCGCGTGAATCGCGCCGCCGCATCGCCGAACGCAACGCATCCAGGAAAATTGCCATGTCCCGTATTCAGCAGACCTTCGCCGCGCTCGCCGAACAAGGCCGTAAGGGCCTGATCCCGTTCATCACGGCCGGCGACCCCGATCCGGCCAAAACCGTCGAATTCATGCACGCGCTCGCCGAAGGCGGCGCGGACGTGATCGAACTCGGCGTGCCGTTTTCGGATCCGATGGCCGACGGCCCCGTGATCCAGCGCTCGTCGGAACGCGCACTCGCGCGCGGCGTCACGCTCAAGAGCGTGCTCGCCGACGTGAAGCGCTTTCGCGAAACCGACCCCAAAACCCCCGTCGTGCTGATGGGCTATGCGAACCCGATCGAGCGGATGGGCGTCGACGCGTTCGCGGCCGAAGCACAGGCGGCCGGGGTCGACGGCGTGCTCGTCGTCGACTATCCGCCGGAAGAGGCGGGCGTGTTCGCCGAGAAAATGCGTGCCGCGCAGATCGATCCGATCTTCCTGCTCGCGCCCACGTCGACCGACGAACGCATCGCCGACGTCGGCAAGATCGCGAGCGGCTACGTGTATTACGTGTCGCTCAAGGGCGTGACCGGTGCGGGAAATCTGGATGTTTCGAGCATTGCGGGTAAAATCCCGGCCATCAAGTCGCGCGTGCCGGTTCCGGTAGGCGTCGGCTTCGGCATCCGCGACGCCGAAACGGCGCGCGCGGTGGCCGAAGTGTCGGACGCCGTCGTGATCGGCAGCCGCCTCGTGCAGCTGCTCGAAAGCGCCGCGCCGGAGGGTGCCGCCGCCGCGCTGAAGACTTTCATCGCCGAGTTGCGCGCGGCCCTGGACGGCGCGGGCAAGACGGCGCGATAAACACAACACAGGAAGCGGGAACGGGTCATGCGGCCCGCCCCGCTACGGAACAGGAAACCATACGATGAGCTGGCTCGACAAACTGTTGCCGCCGAAGATCAAGCAGACCGACCCGAAAAGCCGCAAGGGCATTCCGGAAGGCCTGTGGGTCAAGTGCCCGTCCTGCGAGGCCGTGCTGTACCGCAACGACGTGGACGCGAACCTGCACGTGTGCCCGAAGTGCGATCACCACATGCGCATCGGTGCGCGTGAGCGCCTCGACGGGCTGCTCGATCCGGAAGGCCGCTATGAAATCGGCCAGGAAATCGTGCCGGTCGATTCGCTGAAGTTCAAGGACAGCCGCAAGTACCCCGATCGTCTGAAGGAAGCGATGGACGACACGGGCGAAACCGACGCGATGGTCGTGATGGGCGGTGCGATCCACACGCTGCCGGTGGTCGCGGCCTGCTTCGAGTTCTCGTTCATGGGCGGCTCGATGGGCTCGGTGGTCGGCGAGCGCTTCGCACGCGGCGCGCAGAACGCGCTGGAACAGCAGGTGCCGTTCATCTGCTTCACCGCTTCGGGCGGTGCGCGGATGCAGGAAAGCCTGCTGTCGCTGATGCAGATGGCGAAAACCACCGCGATGCTGACCAAGCTGGCCGAAGCGAAGCTGCCGTTCATCTCGGTGCTGACCGACCCGACGATGGGTGGCGTGTCGGCGAGCTTTGCCTTCCTCGGCGACGTCGTGATCGCCGAACCGAAGGCGCTGATCGGCTTCGCCGGCCCGCGCGTGATCGAGCAGACGGTCCGCGAGAAGCTGCCGGAAGGCTTCCAGCGCGCCGAATTCCTGCTGAAGACGGGCGCGATCGACATGATCGTCGACCGCCGCAAGATGCGCGACGAGATCGCGCAGCTGCTCGCGCTGCTGCAGCGACAGCCGGCTGACGCGCTGGCTTGACCGGCGCGAGGTTGTGAACTCTGCGCGTCGCCTGGCTTCAGCGTCAGGCGGCGCGCTTCGTTTTTTTGGCGTAGTGGCGGTCCCGATCCAGATTTGAACCGATGAGCACTTTTCCCACTCTCGACGCGTGGCTTTCGCATCTCGAGCGCGCGCACCCGGTCGGCATCGACATGGGCCTGACCCGCATCGGGCAGGTCAAGGCGGCGCTGCAGCTCGAATTCGCGTGTCCCGTCATCACCGTCGGCGGCACGAACGGCAAGGGCTCGACCTGCGCGTTCCTCGAGACGATCCTCGTGCGCGCGGGCTACAAGGTCGGTTGCCACACGTCGCCGCACCTGCTCGAATTCAACGAGCGCGCGCGCGTGAACGGGCAGAACGTCACCGATGACGAGCTGCTGCCGCACTTCGAGGCCGTCGAAGCGGCGCGCACGTCCTTGCCCGAGCCCGTGTCGCTCACGTACTTCGAATTCACGACGCTCGCGATCCTGCACCTGTTCGCATCGCGCGGGCTCGACGCCGTGATCCTCGAAGTCGGCCTCGGCGGCCGGCTCGATGCGGTCAATATCATCGATACCGATTGCGCGATCGTCACGAGCATCGACATCGACCACACCGAATATCTCGGCGACACGCGCGAGAAGATCGCCTTCGAGAAGGCCGGGATCTTCCGTGCCGGCAAGCCGGCGATCTGCGGCGATCCGGCCGCGCCGCAAACGCTGATCGACCACGCCGAAGCGATCGGCGCCGACCTGTGGCTGGTCGGCCGCGATTTCCGCTACGAGGCGCAGGCAGGCGCGGAGCGCCAGCAGTGGAGCTACCTCGGTCGCGAGAAGCGCTATCCGGCGCTGGCGTATCCGGCGCTGCGCGGGGCGAATCAGCTGATCAATGCATCGGCCGCGCTCGCCGCGCTCGAAGCGCTGCGCCCGGTGCTGCCGGTGTCGGCGCAGGACATCCGCCTCGGCCTCGCGAACGTCGAACTGCCGGGGCGCTTCCAGGTGCTGCCCGGCAAGCCGGCGATCGTGCTGGACGTCGCGCACAACCCGCATGCGGCGGCCGTGCTCGAGCAGAACCTCGGCAACATGGGTTTCTTCCCGTACACGTACGCGGTGTTCGGCGCGATGCACGACAAGGACATCGACGGCGTGCTGCAGCACCTGAAGGGCGAGATCGACCACTGGTGCGTGACCGACCTGCCGCTGCCGCGCGCGGCGTCCTCGGAGCAGCTCGAAGCCGCGCTGCGCAAGGCCGGCGTGGAGGAAGGGCCCGATTCGAGCGTCACGCGTTACACATCGCCCGCCGAAGCGTTTCGCGATGCACTAAAAAGAGCATCCGAAAATGATAGAATCGTGGTTTTCGGCAGTTTCCATACGGTTGCCGGCGTGCTGGCCTACCGTAAATCGCAGCAACACTGACTGACGGGCAGTTTCGGACTCAGCCATTCATGGGAATTTTCTCGTTCGGCAAAAAAGACGACGACGCGCCCCCGCGGCGCGGCGGTCGCACCGGGGCCTCCCGGAACGTGCGCACGGAGCGCACCGAACGCGTCGAGCGCCGCTCGCGCCGCACCGAGCGTCCGGAATCGGACGCACTGCTCCTCGATCCGACCCTTCCAGAAAAGCAACGCGCGCGCCGTCGCCTCGTCGGCGCGATCGCGCTCGTCGTCGCGGCCGTGATCGTGCTGCCGATGGTGCTCGATTCGCACCCGAAGCCGGTCACGGACGACATCGCCATCGACATCCCGAATCGTCCCGCGCACCAGGCGGTCGCGCCGCGCGACGATGACGCGTCCGACGTACAGGCGGGCGTCGCGCACGACGAACCGCCGGCATCCGATGTGGCCGTTGCGGCTGCGCCGACGGATGCCGACAAGCCGGCCGCGAAACCCGATACCACGACCACGGCGAACGTGACGCCGCCGAAGCCTGCGCCGAAACCGGCTGCCCCCGCGGCGAAGCCGGCTGCGCCGAAGCCTGCACCCGCGCCCGCAGCCGTCGCGAATACCGACGCCGCCAGCCCGGACAGCAGCGACGCTTCGTCGCCGTCGTCGCCGGCCGGCGCGCGTTTCGCGGTGCAGCTCGGTTCGTTCAAGGACGACGCGACGGCCCGTTCGTGGGCCACCAAGTTGAAATCGGCGGGCGTGCCCGCATATGTCGAGCATCGCAAGCAGGCAGACGGCAGCACGGCTACACTGCTGCGTGCGGGCCCGTTCGCGGATCGCGCGGCGGCTTCCGCCGCGATCGCGAAGGTGCGCGAAGCCGGGCTGACGCAATAACGCACGATGTTGACGGCTTTCGACTACGCTGTATTGGCGGTGATCGTGTTGTCGGCGCTACGCGGTGCGTGGCGCGGCTTCGTGTCCGAGATTTTCGGGCTGATCGGCTGGATCGCGGCGATCGTGATCGCCGGTCGCTACGTCGGGCTGGTCGTGCCGTACATTCCGGCGAACTGGCCGGGCGGCGCGCTGACGCAGTGGGTGATCGCCTTCGCGTTGCTCGTGATCGGCGTGGTGCTGGTCGCCGGCGTCGCGAACGCGCTGCTGTCGCGGATCGCGCAGGCGAGTGGCCTGGGCGGCGTCGACCGCTCGCTGGGCATGATGTTCGGGCTCGTCCGCGGCTGCGTGCTGGTGGTGCTGCTGGTCGCGGCGGCCGGGCTGACCGAACTGCCCAAACAGGATTTCTGGCGCAATGCGCTATTGCGTCCTTTCGCCGAACAGGGCGTGCACGAGCTGAAGCAGCTCCTGCCCGACGGCATGGCCCAGTACGTACGCGTGTGACGACGCGGCCGGGCAGGACGGAACCGATTTTGTCATTCTGAAGGACATGCCATGTGCGGCATCGTAGGCGTTATCTCCCAATCCCCCGTCAATCAGCTGATCTATGACAGCCTGCTGCTGCTGCAGCATCGCGGTCAGGACGCAGCGGGCATCGCGACGGCGGACGGCAGCAATTTCCACATGTACAAGGCGAACGGCATGGTGCGCGACGTGTTCCGCACGCGCAACATGCGCAGCCTGCCCGGCACCTACGGCATCGGCCAGGTGCGCTACCCGACGGCCGGTTCGGCGTCGAGCGAAGCCGAGGCGCAGCCGTTCTACGTGAATGCGCCGTTCGGGATCATCCTCGCGCACAACGGCAACCTGACGAACTGGCAGCAACTGAAGGACGAGATGTTCCGGATCGACCGCCGGCACATCAACACCAATTCCGACAGCGAAGTGCTGCTCAACGTGTTCGCGCACGAGCTGCAACTGTCGACCACGGGCCTCGAGCTCGATCCCGCCTCGGTGTTCAAGGCCGTCTCGGGCGTGCATCGCCGCCTGCAGGGCTCGTACGCGATCGTGTCGCTGATCGCCGGCTACGGCCTGCTCGCGTTCCGCGATCCGTTCGGCATCCGCCCGCTCTGCATCGGCAAGCTCGAAACCGAGCACGGCACCGAGTGGATGGTCGCGTCGGAGTCGGTCGCGGTCGAAGGCATCGGTTTCGAATTCGTGCGCGACGTGCAGCCGGGCGAGGCGATCTTCATCGACCCGGCCGGCAACTTCCACAGCCAGCAGTGTGCCGAGCAGCCGACGCTGAATCCGTGCATGTTCGAATACGTGTACCTCGCGCGCCCGGATTCGTGCCTCGACGGCGTGCCGGTCTACAACGTGCGCCTGCGCATGGGTGACTATCTCGCCGAGAAGATCAAGCGCGAGCTGCCGAACGTGCCGATCGACGTCGTGATGCCGATTCCCGATTCGTCGCGCCCGGCTGCGATGCAGGTTGCCGCGAAGCTCGGCGTCGAGTACCGCGAAGGCTTCTTCAAGAACCGCTACGTCGGCCGTACCTTCATCATGCCGGGTCAGGCCGTGCGCAAGAAGTCGGTGCGCCAGAAGCTGAATGCGATGAGCATCGAGTTCAAGGACAAGCACGTGCTGATCGTCGACGATTCGATCGTGCGCGGCACGACCTCGCATGAAATCGTGCAGATGGCGCGCGATGCGGGCGCGAAGTCGGTGATCTTCGCGTCGGCTGCGCCGCCCGTGAAGTTCCCGAACGTATACGGCATCGACATGCCGACGCGCGGCGAGCTGGTCGCCCACGGCCGTACCGACGAAGACGTCGCGAAGATCATCGGCGCCGACCACCTGATCTACCAGGACGTCGACGACCTGCGCCGCGCGGTGCGCGACATCAACCCGAAGCTCGAAGGCTTCGAGGCGTCGTGCTTCGACGGCAACTACATCACCGGCGACGTGACGCCCGAGTATCTCGATGCGATCGAGCGCGCGCGCCTCACGCCGGCGTCGCAGGCCGATCGCGACACGGCCGGCGACACCCAACGCTCGCAGATGAACCTGCAGCTGTCGGTCGAGTGACACCGGCGCACGCTTTTGACGAAGCGTGATAGGATGTCGCCTTGCGTCGATTTGATTCAGCTTGCGGACGCGGGGCGACTTCCCAAAACAGCTAAAGCGAAGGCCGGTGGCAACCGGCCCGAGTCGATCGCTGTCGTACCGCACCGAAGCCCGCTGATGCCGACGCATAGCGGGCTTTTTGTTTTGGCCTGGTCTTGACTGGGTTCGCGCCACCCGCGCGGCCATCGAATACGGAAAACGGAACATGGACGACTCCCTCAACTTCGACACGCTCGCCGTGCGCGCGGGCACGCTGCGCAGTGACTTCAACGAGCACTCGGAAGCGCTGTTCCTCACGTCGAGCTTCTGCTTCCAGAGCGCGGCCGACGCGGCCGAGCGCTTCGCGAATTCGGAAGACTACTTCACCTATTCGCGCTTCACGAACCCGACGGTCACCATGTTCCAGGAGCGTCTCGCGGCGCTCGAGGGCGGCGAGGCCTGCATCGCGACGGCGTCGGGGATGGCCGCGATCATGTCGGTCGTGATGGCCGCGCTGCAGGCCGGCGACCACCTCGTCAGCTCGCGCAGCCTGTTCGGCTCGACGCTCGGGATGTTCTCGCAGATCTTCAGCAAGTTCGGCATCACGACGACCTTCGTTGACCCGACCGACCTGAACGCATGGAAGGAAGCCGTGCGGCCGGAAACGAAGATGTTTTTCCTCGAGACGCCGTCGAACCCGCTGACCGAACTCGCCGACATCGAGGCGATCGGCAAGATCGCGAAGGCATCGAACGCGCTGTTCGTCGTCGACAACTGTTTCTGCAGCCCGGTGCTGCAGCAGCCGCTGAAACTCGGCGCGGATGTCGTGATGCACTCGGCGACGAAATTCCTCGACGGTCAGGGCCGCGTGCTCGGCGGCGCGCTGGTCGGCTCGAAGGAATTCATCATGGGCAAGGTGTTCCCGTTCGTGCGTAGCGCGGGCCCGACGCTGTCGGCGTTCAACGCGTGGGTGCTGCTGAAGGGGATGGAGACGCTGTCGCTGCGCGTCGAGAAGCAGTCGGCGAACGCGCTGGAGATTGCACGCTGGCTCGATTCGCATCCGGCCGTCGCACGCGTGTTTCATCCGGGCCTCGAATCGCACCCGCAACACGAACTCGCGAAGCGTCAGCAGAAGGCGGGCGGGTCGATCCTGTCGTTCGAGCTGAAGGGCGACACGCCCGAACAGCAGCGCGCGAATGCGTGGCGCGTGATCGACAACACGAAGCTGATCTCGATCACCGGCAACCTCGGCGACACGCGGTCGACCATTACCCATCCCGCGACGACCACGCACGCTCGCATCACACCGGAAGCGCGCGCGGCAGCGGGGATCAGCGAAGGGCTGATCCGGTTGTCGGTCGGCCTGGAGGATGCGGGCGACCTGCGCAAGGATCTCGCGCGCGGCCTCGAAGGCTGAGCGCGGCGACCGCTTTCCGGGACGACATGACAACGGGCCGCTCGATAGAGCGGCCCGTTGTCTTTTCAGCGTGGCGAGGCGCGTGCGTTGCCGGAATCAGCCGGCGTGCCCGTGCGGCGTGTCGCGCATCGCTTCGACCATCCATCGCAGCGTTTCGTCGAGCGGCGTGACGGGCAGCTCGCCCACCGCGCGCCGCAGCTTCTCGCGCGACCCGCTCAGGCGCTTCACCTCGTTGTGCCGCACGAAACGCGGATCGACCGTCACGTCGATTACGTAACCGGCGATGCGCGACAGCATCGCCAGCACTTCCTTCAGCGAATACGCGCGCTCCGAGCAGACGTTGAACGTCTCGCCGGCCGGCGCGGCTTCGACCAGCTTCAGGTACGCGGCCGTCACGTCGCGCACGTCGGAGAAATCGCGGCTCACGTCGAGATTGCCCAGCGAGATGCGCGGTGCGTTGCGCGCGTAGTGTGCGACGAGCTTCGGCAGCAGGTACGCGTCGCTCTGGCCGACACCCGTGTAGTTGAACGGCCGCGCGATCACGATCGGCAGCCGGTCCGCCCACAGCTTCGCCGCGTATTCCATCGCGAGCTTGCTGACCGCGTAGTCGTTCGCCGGGGCAGGGGCGACGGTTTCGTCGAGCACGCCGGCCGTCGAATTGCCGTAGATGTTCGCGCTGCTGGCGAGCAGCACGGCCGACGGGCGGCGGTCGAGTCCCGCGAGCGCGGCCAGCAGGTTGCGCGTGCCGACGATGTTGACCGCGTAGGTCTGCGACGGCTCGTCCTGCGCGACATGCGCGCGGGCGGCGAGATGCACGACCGCGTCGGGCCGGGCGTCGGCGGCCGCCGCGCGCAACGCGTCCGCGTCGAGCAGGTCGACGGGCAGCAGCGTGCAGGACGCGAAGGCCGGATCGTCGGGCCGTGCCGTGCCAGGCGCGACCGTGCCCCAGACCTCGTAGCCGGCCGCCTGCAGGCGTTCGGCCATGTAGCGGCCCGTGAAGCCCGTCAGGCCCGTGACGAATGCACGGCGCGACGGGCGTCCGGCTTCAGAACGTGTCATGGTGTTGGTTCCGCGTCAAATCCGCTTCGACCATCATCTGGCAAAGTTGTTCGAGCGTCGTCTTCGGTTCCCAGCCCAGCTTGGCTTTGGCCTTGTCCGCGCAGCCGATCAGCAGATCAACTTCCGCGGGACGATAGAACTTCGGATTCACGTCCACGAGCACGTTGCCGTTCGACGCGTCGACGCCGCGTTCCTGCTCACCCTTGCCGGTCCATTCGATCTGGTAGCCGGCCGCGGCGAACGCCATCCGCACGAAATCGCGCACGGTCTCGGTGCGGTTGGTGGCGAGCACGTAGGTGTCGGGCTCGTCGGCCTGCAGCATGCGCCACATGCCTTCGACGTACTCGAGCGCGAAGCCCCAGTCGCGCTTCGCGTCGAGGTTGCCGAGCTCGAGGCGGGTCGCCTTGCCGAGCTTGATCTTCGCGATGGTGTCGGTGATCTTGCGCGTGACGAACTCGCGGCCGCGCAGCGGCGATTCGTGGTTGAACAGGATGCCGCTGCTGCCGAACAGGCCGTACGACTCGCGGTAGTTCACCGTCATCCAGTGCGCGTACAGCTTCGCGACGCCGTACGGGCTGCGCGGATAGAACGAGGTCGCTTCCGTCTGTGGAATCGACTGCACCTTGCCGAACATCTCGGAGGTCGATGCCTGGTAGAAGCGCGTATTCGGGCTCACGACGCGGATCGCCTCGAGCAGGTTCAGCGGACCCAGGCCCGTCACTTCGGCGGTCGTCGCCGGCTGGTCGAACGACACGCCGACGAAGCTCTGCGCGGCGAGGTTGTACAACTCGTCGGGCTGCGTGCGTTCGAGCAGGCGCAGGCTCGAGCCGGCGTCGGTCAGGTCGTGCTCGACGAGCGTGAGGTTCGGGTGCGTGTCGACGCCGAGCTCGGCGATGCGCCAGAAATTCACCGAGCTGGTGCGGCGGTAGGTGCCGGTGACCTCATAGCCCTTGTCGAGCAGCAGCTTGGTCAGGTAGGCGCCGTCTTGCCCCGAGATCCCGGTAATGATGGCCTTCTTGCGAGTTTGGCTCATGACGTTGTCCTGGTAGAAGCGATGGATGATGAAGTTCAGGCGGTCGTGCCGGCGGCGGCCGGCAGCGCGCGGCGGGCGGGGCCGCGCGTCAGGCGCCGTTCGAAGCCGTACCAGCTCAAGGTCGCGTATGCGAGCGTGATCGCGAGCGCCAGCGCGGCCGTGACGAAACGGTTCAGATGCAGCGGCCACAGCGCGTACAGCACGCTGAGGTGGATCAGGTACACGGTGTAGCTGACGGTGCCCACGTAGACGAGCATCGGGTTCGTCAGCACGCGCTGCACGATGCCGCGGCCGCGCAGCGCGATCACGACGATCGACGTGCACAGCAGCAGCGAGATGCTGTAGAGCGCCGCATTCGACAGCGGTGTGTTCGCGGCGCGAAAGCGCGGGAACGACAGGTGCAGCCAGCCGAGGATCGCGAGCGACACGAGCGCGCTGGCGATCGCGAGCGGATAGAACGGCTCCAGCGCGCGCCGGTCGCGGCGCAGCACGATCGCGAGCAGCGCGCCTGCGGCGAGCAGGTCCATCCGGAACGGCGTCAGGTAGTAGATCGGCCAGAACGAGTCGAACCACGGCGTCGCGATCGCGCGCAGCACGGGGGCCGCGACGATCAGCGCGGCGGCGACCCACAGCAGCGCGCGCTCCGAGCACCACAGCACGACGAACGGCCAGAAGATATAGAACTGCTCCTCGACCGCGAGCGACCACAGCACGTTCAGGCTGTCATGGCCGATGCTGCCGAGCGACAGCCCGATGTTGGTCGAGAAGAATGCGAACCACGGCCAGTGCGGCAGCCAGCTCGCGCCGAACAGGATCGTCGACACCAGCAGCAGCAGCGCGTACGGCGGCAAGATGCGGCGCACGCGGCGCGCGTAGAAGTGGCTGAAGTACGACTGCCCGCGCGCCTTGCGATCGAGCAGGATGCCGGTGATCAGCAGGCCGCTCAATACGAAGAACAGGTCGACACCCATCCACAGCGGCGCCTTCAGCGCGTGCTGCAGGAACACGGCGCCGACCGCGATCGCACGCAGCCCGTCGAGCTGCACGATGCGGCCGTGCTGCGGCGGGGTGAGTTCCGCGGGTCGCGAGATGCCCGTCATCGCGCCGCTCCTTCGCGACGCGCGGCGTGAGCCGGGGCGTGCCGCACATCCGATGCGTAAACGTGAACGTAATGCATGCCATTAAATGAAATATCGAATCGAAACCGATTCTAGGGAAAAGAAATCGGCAAAAAAACGCGCGTCATTTATCTGGCGACAAACATTCAAATGCCGATTGTTTCAGTCGCGGAGTGAAAGGTCGGTGCCCGGACGGCCCCGTCAGGCGGCGCGAGGCGGCATTTTCTACGGATTGGGAAACGAAAGGCGGTCGTTGTTGCCGTTTTCGAGTGCTTTTTCGCCTCTGTTCCGGTTCGATATTTCATGCGGAAACATCCCCAAATATTTCCAAATTTCTTGTGATTATTTTTGCTTGTAACCTGCATCGCGACGTTTGAAACCCATTTAGCGACAGGGTGCGCCGGCGGCAGTCCGTGGCGGTGCCGGTCGCTGTTGCATCAAGTCTGGAGAAGCGCATTGCGACGTCTGATTCTGGTTGGCATGACGGTATGCGCGACGCTGCTGACGCGCGCCGCACCGGCGGAAACGGTGTTGCCCGCGACGACGTCGTGGATCGGCAATACGTTCGGCTATGGCGACGGCAGCTGGACGCAGATCGACATCCGCGCGATCGCGGTGACGCCTGAGGGCAAGGTGTATACGAATGCGCCGTGGGACGAGAGCGGGGCCGAGGCGAGCGTCTACCAGGACGGGAAGATGCTCGGCTTCGCGGGCGGCACGCATGGCTGGGGCAACCTCGGCGGCAGCGCGATCGCTGTAAACAGCAAGTATGCGTACGTCGCGATCGGTGTCGGCAACGAGCGCGGCCACCTGCAGTCGCCCGGCATCTGGCCGGACAAGGGCAAGCAGTGGTTCGGCATCTCGCGCCGCACGATCGGCGACTTGAAGCAGCCCGCGCCGTTTCGCGCGGCGCCGCAGGTCGCGCCGGGCGGCCGGGCGGACCCCGGCCGCGCGCGGCTGGCCGCGAGCTTCATGATGATGAACGAGGTGGCGGCGCCCGCGCGCTCGGAAGTGGGCGAGCAGAAGGCGGAAGTCGGCGGTCTCGCGGCCGACGACAAGACACTGTTCGCGACGAATCCGTCGCGCGACGCGGTGGACGTGTATGACGCGGAGACGATGCAGCAGAAGGGCACGTGGAGCGCGCACGAGCCGGGCCGCATCGCGCTCGCGGGCGACGGCACGCTGTGGCTGCTCACGGATACGATCAACGGGCCCCCGCACCTGGTGCACGTGCGCGCGGACGGCCGCAAGCTCGACGACGCACCCGCGCTGCCCGAAGGCGCCGACGTGGTGGACGTGGCGGTCGACACGAAAGGGCGTGTGCTCGTCGCGGACAACGGGCCGCGCCAGCAGATCCTGATCTTCTCGAAAGGCACCAAGGGCTATGCGCAGTCGGGCACGCTCGGCGAGCGCGGCGGCATTTTCGCGGGCCCGGTGCCGGGCCGGCCGGGGCCGCAGCGCTTCAACGGGCTGACGGGCGTCGGCGTCGACCGCGCGGGCAACATCTATGTGTCGATGAACGGCATCGGGCCGCGTCACGACACGATCGGCGCGGGGCTCGGTGCGGTGCTCGAAAGCTACACGCCGGACGGCAAGCCGCGCTGGCAGGTGCAGGGGCTGCTGTTCGTCGACGGCGCGTGGCTCGACCCGGCGCGGCCGAACAGCGTGTACACGGGCAACAAGCGCTTCGAACTGGACCTGTCGAAGCCGCCCGGCCAGGACTGGAAATACGTCGGCTTCCTGTCGAACCGCTTCAAGTATCCGGACGACCCCGTGTTCCACACGGACCAATGGCCGGGCATGCCGATCGCGCGCCGCGTCGACGGCCGCACGTTCCTGTACCTGACCGACATGTACGCCGATCACCTGAAGATCTACCGCTTCGATGCGAAGCGCGACGGCGAAGTCGCGATTCCGTCCGGCCTGATCGCGGGCCGCGCGCGGCCGGTCGACAACGTGCCGAACAAGCCGCCGGGCGGCGACTGGCTGTGGCGCGACGCAAACGGCAACGGCCGGCTGGATGCCGACGAGTTCGAGCTCAACACGACGGGCAAGGCGAAGGCGGGTGGCTGGGGCTGGTGGGTCGACACGAAGGGCGACATCTGGCGCACGAGCGACGTGCGCGGCATCCACCGGTTCCGCTACGGCGGCGTCGACAAGGCCGGCAACCCGATCTACTCGTACGACAAGGTCACGACCTACCCGATGCCGCAGCCGTTCACGCAACTGCGCCGCTCGATCTACGACGCGCAGACGGACACGCTGTACGTGACCGGTTACACGGCCGACGCGCCGCCGCAGCCGGGCATCAACAAGGAAGTGGGCCGCGTGCTGGTGCGCTTCGACAAGTGGTCGACGGGCTCGCCGGTCGTGCGCTACCAGGTCGCGCTGCCGTGGCAGCTCGATGCGAAGCCGATCTTCGACCTGATCGGGATCACGGTCGAGGGCCGCTACCTGTTCGGGGTGGAGCCGGTCGGCAAGATCCACGTGTACGACAAGGAAACCGGCAAGGAAGTGGGCGTGATGAGCCCCGGCGCCGAGGTCGGCAAGGCATCCGGCTGGGTCGACGTGCCGTTCGGCATCAGCGCGTTCCGCCGCGAAAACGGCGAATACCTCGTGTTCGTCGAGGAAGACGCGCGCGGCAAGGTGCTGATGTATCGCTGGAAACCGTGACGGGCGACGTCACACAAGGCACAAGCATGGACAAAGGCATACTCAAGAACGTTTCGATCAACTTCATCGGGCTGATCCTGCCGACCTTCGTGTCGCTGGTCACCGTGCCCGCCTATATCCATGCGCTCGGCGTCGAACGCTATGGCGTCGTCAGCCTCGTGTGGACGCTGATCGGCTATTTCGGGATTCTCGATCTCGGGATGAGCATGGCCGCGCAGAACCACATCTCGAAGGCGCTCGCGAGCGGCAACGCCGACGAGAGCGCGCGCGTGTTCTGGAGCGCGTTCTGGCTGAACCTCGGCACCGGCATCGTGGGCGGGCTGCTGATCTATTTCGGCGCGTTCATCTACACCGCGTACTTCACGAAGGTGTCGGCGGCGATGCAGCACGAGGTCTATCTCGCGCTGCCGTGGCTCGCGCTCGCGATTCCGCTGGCGAACGTGTCGTGGGTGTTCGCCGGCGCGATCAACGGCGCCGAACGCTTCGGCGTGTTCAACACGAACCAGACGATCGGCACGTTCCTGTTCCAGCTGCTGCCGCTCGGCGCCGCGTGGTGGATCGCGCCGAACCTGCAGACGGTGCTCGCCGCGGCGGTCGTCGCGCGCCTGGTCGCAGCGGTGATGCTCGGCCACGCGAGCATCAAGGTGCTCGGGATCCGTCGCATCGATCCGCCGCAGTGGGGCACCGCGAAAGGGCTGTTCAACTTCGGTGGCTGGATGCTGATCGCGAGCACGACGAGCATGATCGCGGACACGCTCGATCGCGTGATGCTCGGCGCGGGGATGGGCGCGAAGTTCGTCACTTACTACACGGTGCCGCAGAACCTCGTCACGCGCCTGAACATGCTGCCGAACGCGCTCGTGCGCACGCTGTTCCCGCGCCTGTCGGCGGTGGGCCGCGACCATGCGGACACGCTCGCGCGCCAGTCGCTCGAATTCCTGAACGGCGTGTTCACGCCGGTCGGCATCGTTGCAATTTTCGCGCTCGCGCCGTTCCTCACGCTGTGGGTCGGCGCCGATCTCGCCGCGCATTCGGCGCCGGTCGGGCGTGTGCTGGTCATCAGCGTATGGCTCGTCGGCCAGGCGAGCGTCACGCGAATCCTGATCCAGTCGCAGGTCAACCCGGCCCGCGCGGCGTTCGCCGGGCTCGTCGAGATGCCGTTCTTCGTCGGTGGCCTGTGGTTCGGCATTCATCACTTCGGGCTGATCGGCGCGGCGGTGGTGGTTGCCGCGCGTGCGCTCGTCGACTACGGCGTGCTGCTGTACCTGTCGGCGATCCGGATGCGCGCGATCGTGCTCGACATGCTCGCGCACCTCGCCTTCCTGCTCGCGAGCCTGTTTCTGGCGCAGGCGTGGCCGGGGCTCGTCGAGTCGATCGGCCTGTGCGCGGTCGTGCTGCTGCTGAATGTTGCGTGGTCGCTCACGATGACACCGGGGTTGCGTGCGCTCGTGCGCGACCTGTTCGTCCGTCTCAATGCGAGGAGAACCGTATGAATCGCGATCTGGCGGAACACGCCGTGTTGAATCTCGCCGCCGCCGATGCGGCCGTGGCCGAAGCGGGCGACGCCGCCGTGCTGCGCCGGTCCGTGCCGGCCGAACGCGCCGGCGCGCGCCATGCGTCGCGCGCGCTGCGCGTGGCGATCGTCCACGACTGGCTCGTCACCTATGCAGGCGCCGAGCGCGTGCTCGAGCAGATCGTCGCGTGTTTTCCCGATGCGGACCTGTTCAGCCTCGTCGATTTCCTCGACGATCGGGCGTTCGTGCGCGGCAAGCCGGTGACGACGTCGTTCATCCAGAAGCTGCCGTTCGCGCGCACCAAGTACCGCAGCTACCTGCCGCTGATGCCGCTCGCGATCGAGCAGCTCGACGTGTCCGAGTACGACCTCGTGATCTCGAGCAGCCACGCGGTCGCGAAGGGCGTGCTGACGGGGCCGGACCAGGTGCACATCAGCTACGTGCATTCGCCGATCCGCTATGCGTGGGATCTGCAGCACCAGTACCTGGAACAGTCGAACCTCACGCACGGGCCGAAATCGCTGCTCGCGCGGATGATCCTGCATTACATCCGCAACTGGGACACGCGCACCGCGAACGCGGTGGACGGCTTCGTCGCGAACTCCGCGTTCATCGCGCGGCGCATCAAGAAGGTCTACCACCGCGACGCGGCGGTGATCTTCCCGCCGGTCGATGTCGACGCGTTTTCGCTGAACGCGCAGAAGGAGGAGTTCTACCTGACCGCGTCGCGGATGGTGCCGTACAAGAAGATCGACCTGATCGTCGACGCGTTCTCGCGGACGCCCGAGCGCAAGCTTGTCGTGATCGGCGACGGCCCCGAGATGCAGAAGATCCGCGCGAAGGCCGGCCCGAACGTCGAGATCATGGGCTACCAGCCGTTCGCGGTGCTGCACGACCGGATGCGCCGCGCGAAGGCGTTCGTATTCGCGGCCGAGGAGGATTTCGGGATCTCGGTGGTCGAGGCGCAGGCGTGCGGCACGCCGGTGATCGCGTACGGCAAGGGCGGCGCGCTCGAAACCGTGCTCGACCCGCAATCGAACCTGGATCCGACCGGGCTCTTTTTCGACGAACAGACGCCGCACGCGATCGTCGCGGCCGTCGACGATTTCGAGCGTGCGCCGCAGCGCTTCACGCCGAACGCGTGCCGCGCGAACGCGGAGCGATTCTCCGCGGATACGTTCCGGCGGCGCTTTCTCGACTATGTCGAAGCCGCGCTGCCCGGCTCGACCGCGCAGCGTGGTACGGCCATCGCGCCGATGCCGGCCTCGCGCGGCCCGGCGACGCTCGTGCTCGACCAGAGCGGCGTGCTGGGCGGCGCCGAGCTGTCGCTGCTCGAGATCATGAAGCACATGCGCGCGAACGCCGATGTCCTGCTGTTCGACGACGGGCCGTTCCGTGCGGCGCTCGACGAGATCGGCGCGCGCGTCGACGTGGTCGACCAGGGCGCGCTCGCGGGTGTGCGCAAGCAGGGCGGCGTGTCGGTCGGCGCGGTGAAACAGCTCGTGCGGCTGGTGCGCGACGTCGCGCGCCGCGCACGCCGTGCCGAGGTGATCTACGCGAACACGCAGCGCGCGATGGTGGTCGCCGCGCTGGCCGGGCGACTTGCGCGCAAGCCGGTGGTGTGGCACCTGCGCGACATCGTCAGCACCGACCATTTCGGCAGCAAGCAGCTGCTGGCGATCAAGTACTGCGCGCGGCTCGGCGTCACGCGCGTGATCGCGAATTCGGATGCGTCTGCGCAGGCGTTCCGTAAGCTGACGGGCTTCACGCCGCAGCACGTCGACGTCGTGTTCAACGGCATTTCGGCCGAGCCGTTCGATGCGCTGGAAGGCGTCAGCCAGGCCGCGCTGCGCGCGCGGCTGGGATTGCCCGAGCACGCATGGCTCGTCGGCTCGTTCAGCCGCCTCGCGCACTGGAAGGGGCAGCATGTACTGCTGGAGGCCGCTGCGCGGCATCCCGACATGCACGTGGTGCTGGTCGGCGCACCGTTGTTCGGCGAGGACGAATACGCCGCGCAGCTGCATGAATACGTAGCCCGGCACGGGATGGACGCGCGCGTGCATTTCCTCGGGTTCCAGCGCGACGTGGCCGCGTGCATGACGGCGGTCGATGTCGTTGCGCACACGTCGATCACGCCCGAGCCGTTCGGGCGCGTGATCGTCGAGGGGATGCTGGCGCGGCGGCCGGTCGTCGCGGCTCGTGCGGGCGGTGTCGTCGAGATCATCGAGGACGGCGACAACGGGCTGCTCTGCGCGCCG
This sequence comes from Burkholderia sp. AU30280, assembly GCF_020420125.1. Taxonomy (NCBI): domain Bacteria; kingdom Pseudomonadati; phylum Pseudomonadota; class Betaproteobacteria; order Burkholderiales; family Burkholderiaceae; genus Burkholderia; species Burkholderia sp. AU30280. The sequence continues at coordinate 531,666 of NZ_JAIZRY010000001.1, read as the reverse complement.
GGCGATCCGACCGCACTGGCCGATGCGCTGGATATGCTGAAGCGCGACGGTGCGCTGCGCGAGCGGCTCGTCGCGAGCGGGCGTGCGACGGCGGTGCGCCGGTTCGGCACCGAAACCTATGTGGAGCGGGTGGAGAAGATCCTCGCGGATACGGCGAAGGCCGCGAGGGCGAAGCAGCGGTAATCGGCGCGAGCCGGCGGGAAACGAGCCCTCATGCGGCGGTGTGCTGCGTGGGGGCTTGGTTTTTCGGCGTCGGGGCCTTTGCCGGGCAGGTTGTCATGCGCCGTGCAGGGTGCGTGTTTGGCCGGTCGTCGATTGGGAGGGAGCGGGTGGGTGACGACAGAAGGTGACGGCAGAAGGCTGCGTCCAGACAGTCCCGGTAATGAAAGTCGGTCGAGGACGGCTTATGCGGGCCGTAGCGTGGCCCGACGCCGGAAGGCTAGCCCATCCATGCCAACCCGCCGTGCAACCCGCCCAAGCCATGAATAAGCCCCCGCGCAGCGGGACGCCGCGCAGGGGCTCGGGAAAGCGGACCTTCCGGGTCAGACTGCCCGTTCGGGCGCCGGCGTGACGACCCGGGCGGGGCGGGCCGGCTTGAAGCTGGCCGACCACGTCATCGCGGGCCGTTCGAACATCCGGTAGAACGCGTACGCGACCGGGATCGCGGCGGCCATGAACGCGAACGACGGCCAGATCGACAACTGCAGCTCGGAATGGAACAGCACCGAGCCGAGGCAGACGAACAGCGGCAGGTGGATCAGGTACAGCGAGTAACTGAAGTCGCCGAACCAGCTCAGCACGCGCAGCGGCGGCGTCGGGTGCGGCGGGCGGGCGAGCGCGCGGTACAGGAAGCATGCGAAGCCGGCCGACCACAGCTGGAACGCGCCGTACTGGCCGTAATGGAACGCGCCGCAGCCGGCGGCCAGCAGCACGGCTGCCGCGCCGTACCACGCACGCGACGGCACGGTGGCCGCGCCGCCGCCGCGCGCCTGCTGCGCACGCACGTCGGCGATCCACGCACCGATCGTCCAGGGCAGCCAGTACGACGTGAAGAACTGCAGATCGTGCCGTTCGAGCAGCCACGCCGACGCGACGTTGACGAGCGCGACCGCGGCCACGACCGCCGGCATGCCGATGCGCCGGCGCAGCGCGAACAGCAGCGGGTAGATCGCGTAGAACTGCACTTCGAGCGACAGCGTCCACAGCGCGCCGTTCGACCCGTACGTGTAGCCGGCGACGCCCTGCAGCGAGAACAGGTTCACGAGGAACGCGACGAGGCCGACGTCACGGATCTTGTGGCTGACGGGCTCGATCTGCAGGCTGACCGAGTCGAGCGCGAGCGTGAACAGCAGCGCGGCGAGCAGCACCGGGTAGATGCGCGCGAACCGGCGCACCCAGAAGTTCGGCGCATCGAGCCGGTACGCGGGATCGGCCGCGAGCTTGAGCGCCGCGTTGCGGTGGATGCAGTAGCCGCTGATCACGAAGAAGATCGGCACGCCGGCGGAGCCCCATGCGAACGGAAAGGTCAGGTAGCCGGCGATCGCGCTCGGGCTGAGCGCATGGCCGTAAGCGTGATGGAAGCTCTGCATGCCGACCCAGACGACCTGCCGGCAGTGGAAATAGGCGACGAGCAGCGCCGCGAAGCCGCGCATCGCGTCGATCACGTGTTCCTTGTGATCGGCGACGGGCGGCGCGGCTAGAGACGATCCGCTGAAAGCTTGCATGCGATTCGATTCCTTGCGACGGATGGACGGGAAGTTTCATCCAATCGTAATGCGCAAGAATTCGATCAATGAATAAAAAAATCTCACCGGGAAATATCGGAATTCCACATCATGGTTTCATCGCGTTCGGAAAGCGGTTCCACGAGGCAGGTCAATTATTTACCGATTTTTTTCTGATAATTTGAAGCTCCAGTTGATTGATGCAAGGAGCGGCAAGATGGACATGCATTGGATCGCAAGCGCGGCAGTACTGCTGGTCATGGCCATGCTGTCGGCGTACCGCGAGGCGCTGAAGAACGAACCGATTCGCCCGGGGCTCGAACGGGGCGGCGTGCCCTATATCGAGGAATTCGAGTCGTAAGAATTTGTATCTGGAAAATCGGTAATTTGTTTCTGCTTCGGCACTCGGCTCGGCAATATCGACCGGGTTGAAAGGATTATATTTTTTTCGGAATCATTGGGCAATCAGTCCATATCGAAAATGAGCGGAGTCGAATTGGCAGTGCCGTCGATTGTCGATATGCCGTTCGGAACACAATCGCGCCGGGTCCCGGGTCGACGCGGCGCAGTCAACGCAATCAGGATGCGAACATGTTGAAAGTCACCAAGGCCGTGTTCCCCGTTGCCGGTCTCGGCACGCGGTTCCTCCCGGCAACGAAGGCGAGCCCGAAGGAAATGCTGCCCGTCGTCGACAAGCCGTTGATCCAGTACGCGGTCGAGGAAGCGATCAACGCAGGTATCACCGAGATGATCTTCGTCACCGGGCGCAGCAAGCGCGCGATCGAGGATCACTTCGACAAGTCGTACGAGATCGAGGCCGAGCTCGAGGCGCGCGGCAAGGAAAAGCTGCTCGAGCTCGTGCGCGGCATCAAGCCGAGCCACGTGAACTGCTTCTACGTGCGCCAGCCGGAAGCGCTGGGCCTCGGCCACGCGGTGCTGTGCGCGGAGAAGCTGGTGCATGGCGAGCCGTTCGCGGTGATCCTCGCCGACGACCTGCTGCACGGCGAACAGCCGGTGCTGAAGCAACTCGTCGACGTGTTCGACCACTATCACAGCTCGGTGATCGGGGTCGAGACGATCGCACGCGATGACAGCCGCTCGTACGGCGTCGTCGAAGGCCGCGAATGGGAAGAGGACATCATCAAGCTGTCGGGCATCATCGAGAAGCCGGCGCCGGAAGATGCGCCGTCGAATCTCGGCGTGGTCGGCCGCTACGTGTTCATGCCGACGATCTTCGATCACCTGCGCAAGCTCAGGCCGGGCGCCGGCGGCGAGCTGCAGCTGACCGATGCGGTCCAGTCGCTGCTCGCGAACGAGCAGGTGCTCGCGTATCGCTACTACGGCACGCGCTTCGACTGCGGCAGCAAGATCGGCTATCTCAAGGCTACCGTCGAACTCGCGCTCCAGCATCCGGAAGTGAGCCGCGAATTCGAGGCCTACCTGCGTACCTGCTTGCCCGCGCTGGCTGCCGTCGCCTAGGCAGCCGCGCGCTCCATTGTTTCAGGTGGTGGTTGTTCCGTTAGCCCCGGCCGCTCGCGCGCCGGGGCTTTTTTGCATGGACAGGTGCGCGGTTGCGCGATCGTGGTGCGCGCCGTCGGCGTGTGTGTCGTGGCGGACTGGCTTCGTGGGCGGCGCCGCGTGCGGAGCGGGGCGCTTCGACAAGAACGGACGTCACGCCTGAAACCGGTGCCGCAGCGGGCGACCGGGTGACCGGATCGGCGATTCGGTAGCGCGATGTACATCGACGTTTGAGACCGCACCGGTTCTGCCGGCGCCGGTCGCTGAAGCGACGCGGCGACGCCTCGCTTACCGAGTGTCAGCTCCGGGTTGTGGCCTGAATCGCGGTTTCCACGTTCGATCGTCGCCGCATCCGTATGGCGTTCAACGTGCCGACGTGCCCGGCCGCGCGACGAAATGCCGGGCCAGCATCGCGGCGACCGGCTTCTTGAAATCGAGCAGCCGCTTTTCGAGATAGCGCCAGGACAGGTGCGCGAGCAGCACGGCGAGCGCGAACTGCAGCATCTCGGGTAGCGTGTCGCGGACGATTTCCGGTATGGCCACGTGCGCGACGTGCGCAGGCAGCACGCCGAAACGCGCCGGAATCAGGTTGTGGAACAGGTAGAAGCCGTAGCTGATCGTGCCGAGATAGGCGAGCGGCGCCCGGTCGAGCAGCGCCACGACCGGATGCTCGGGTTCGCTGACGATCCACAGCAGCAGCGCGCCGAGCGAGGCGGACAGGCCGAGATCCGCGAGCCCCGCGATCGTGCCGGGCAACGCCGTGCAAGCGGGTAGCACGAGAAAGAACAGGACGCCTGCCGCGCCGAGCCAGCCGGGCGGAACGCGGCGCACGGCGGCCGCACCGCGATCGGCGAGCACGATCGCGCCGACGCCGCCGAGCGCGATCAGCGCGAAATTCCACGGCGAAAATGCATAGATCAGCACCGGCGACGCGTCGCACAGGTAGAGCGCGAGATGGGCGAGCGCGCCCAGCACGACGGCCGCGATACCAAGCGCGACGTGTCGCGCGGCCGGCACCGCGAGCAGCGCGAGCGGCGCAATCAGATAGAACTGCTGTTCAACCGCGAGGCTCCAGAAGTGCGACGTGGAGCCCGGCCAGCCGTCCTTGACGACGCCGATCCAGTAATTCGACAGGAACGCCGCGTGCCACGCGAGTCCGAGATTGACGTCGCGCTGGTAGAACAGCGCGTGCGCGATCGCGAGCGCGGCGAGCAGCAGGTAATAGACGGGAAAGATCCGCAGCGCGCGTTTCGCGAGGAACAGCGCGAGCGCATGGCGGCGCGTCATGGCGCCGCACTCGACCGCCTGGCGGTTGCGATGCAGCTCGCCGACGATCAGGAATCCGCTGATGAGGAAAAACGTCCACACGCCCAGCTTGCCGACGTCGACGGCAAGGACGTGGCCCTTGTGGGACAGGAAAACGAGGATGACGGCGAGGGCTCGCAGGCCGTCGAGTCCTTTGACGTATCTGGCTTCGCGCATGGCGGCATCCGGGCATTGAGCGAGCCCAGTATAGGTGCGCAAATATCGAACGTAATTCGCGTTCGGGTGCCTACGTGAAGGCGTTTTTTGATGCTGGAGCGTCGACGCAATCGGTCGCATGCAAAAAAACCTGCGGGAAACCCCGCGAAAACGCATAAAAGTACTGCACGAAGCGTCGCGGCGCTTGTAGAATCCGGCGTTGAAGCGCGCGCGTTGCACGCTTCGTGTATCCAACGACCACACCTGGTAGGAGAAACATGGCGACTTCCGCTAAAAAGGTGGCCAAAAAGGCTGCCGCACCGGCCACCAAGAAAGTGGCTGCCAAAAAGGCTGCGCCCGCGAAGAAAGTAGTGGCCAAGAAGGTTGTCGCGAAGGCGGCACCGGCCGCTCCGACGCCGCTGAAGGACAAGTTCACGAAGGCATCGCTCGCAACGCACATCGCTGAGCGCGCAGCTGTCGAAGTGAAGGCGGTCAAGGCAGTGCTCGTCGCACTCGAGAACGTCGTGCTGGGCTCGGTCCACAAGAAGGGCGCGGGCGAGTTCACGCTGCCGGGTCTGCTGAAGATCACGGCACAAGTCGTGCCGGCGAAGAAGAAGCGCTTCGGCAAGGATCCGTTCACGGGCGAAGAGCGTTGGTTCCCGGCGAAGCCGGCCAGCGTGCGCGTGAAGGCACGTGCGCTGAAGAAGCTGAAGGACGCGGCAGCGTAATGCCGCGCAGCGGTTGCCGAATGCATGTCGGCAGCCGTTGCGATGTCCGACGATCCCCGTACGCGAAAGCGTGCGGGGATTTTTATTGCGCTGCGCCAATCGCGCGGCAGCGAAGCCGCGATATGGCGGAAGGACCGGTTCGACGCGTGACGTACTCCGGAAGACGCGCCGCGCACGCGCGATGACGAACGGCAATCCGCTTGCGCGCTTGCTGTGGATTCGCCTCTGCCTGTCGCGCTCGCTGCGCCGGTTGCGTGCGCAGCGCGAGGGTCACGCATCGCGACGGAAACCATTCCCGACGGAATCGCAGCTCAGGCCGCCGCGGCGTGCGACGCGATCGAGCGGCATCTCGGCGCGACGCTGAAGGCGATCCACCTGTTCCGATCGGCGCTCGACGGCGGGCTGAAACCGCGCAGCGACGTCGACCTGCTGGTGACGGTGTCGACCCGCGCTGACGAGCCGACACGACGCGCGTTGATGCTCGACCTGCTCGCCGTGTCGGCGCCGCCCGCTCGCACCGGCGGCATGCGCGCACTGGAAGTGACCGTCGTCGCGCTCGACGAAGTCGTGCCGTGGCGTCACCCGGCGCGGCGCGAACTGCAGTTCGGCGAGTGGCGGCGTCGCAACCCCGAAGCCGGCAGCGTCGAACCGGCGCTCGTCGATCACGATCTGGCGATCCTGTTGACGAAGGTGCGACGGCACAGCGTCGTGCCCCGCCCGGCAGCGGCGGCGCTTTTCGAGCACGTACCGGCACAGGATTTTGTCGCCGCGCTATGGGCCACCGTTGCGTAGTGGAATGCCGAACCGAACCGGTGCGGTGACGAATGCAAAGGGGTGCTCACGCTTGCGCGCATCGGGTACAGCGCCGCGACCGGCAGGATCGCGCCCAAGGACGTCGCCGTGACATGGATACTGGAACGCTTGCCTGAAACTTGCCGGCCAGATGTCGCGGCGGCGCGCGCCGCCTATCTCGGCGGCGAGGAGGATGCAGCGATCGTGTCGGGTGAACCCCTTGCCGAATTCATCGGCTACGCGCGGCGAACGGTCGAATCGATGCTGTCGCCGTAGCCGCAGATGCCGCGCACGTGTCCGGCTTGCGGGCGAAGCCGACGACGATCACGGGCATCGGCGCGGCAGCCGCACGCGCATGCGGTCGAGCCGGATGCCTGTCGGCGATCCGGCGCGTCATCGCGCACGCGCTGTGCGGCGTGCTGCTTCGTCAGCCCGCCGTGCCGCCATAGGCGGCTTTCAGCGCGGCGTCGTCGAGCTTGACCATCTGCATCATCGCGGCGGCCACGCGCGTGGCCTTGACGGTGTCCCGGTCGGACATCATCGGGATCAGCGCTTCCGGAACGATCTGCCACGAGACGCCGTAGCGGTCTCTGAGCCAGCCGCAGGCGTCGGCCGTGCCGCCGTTGTCGAGCAGGGCGTTCCAGTAGCGGTCGAGCTCCGCCTGGTCGGCGCAGCTGACCAGCAGCGAGATCGCGTGGTTGAACGTGTCGGTGCGCGGGTGGCTCATCGCGAAGAACGGCTGCCCGAACAGCTCGAACTCGACCATCCGCGTGCCGTCGGTGCCGGGCACCGTGGTGACGCGCACGATGCGCGAATCCGGAAAGATGCCCGCATAGAAGGCCGCGGCTTCTTCGGCTTCCGCCGCATACCAGAGGAAGGGCGTGATCTTCTGAATCGTCATGGCGTATCTCCTGTCTGCATTGGCCGGGGCGCAAATCGCGTGCCGACCTCGATACGACGGATGAAGACCGCCGAAATCGACACGCCGGGGCGAACGGCCGTCGCACCGGATCCGTGGCACCGACAGTGCGGATGGTAGTCGTCCGGCGCGCACACGGCGAGAGGCCCCTGCGTCAGGAAATCGCGTTTCCGGCGTATTGCAGCCGCCAGGCGCCGCTGCCGGCCGGCTGAAGTGCCTCGGTGCCCAGGTATCGGCCGTCGGCGGGAGCGGGCCGTGCCGGCCCGCCGGCGACGGACGAAAAAAAAGCCAGCCACGGCCGAAACCGATGACTGGCTTTCCAGTTCGGCGGCAAGGCGTCGGAGACGCCATGCACGCCGGGTACGTCGTTTTTAGAACTTGTGGCGCAGGCCGAGAGCGACGATTTCCTGCGAGTTCTTGCCGGCGATGCCATACGAGCCGATCGATGCCTGCGCGGGGGTACCGTCCGCGTTCTCGCCGCTTGCGTGCTGGTATGCGCCAACCAGGTAGACGTCGGTGCGCTTCGACAGCGAGTAGTCGGCGCCGACCGAAACCTGATGGTACTTGGCGTCGGTCTGGCCGCTGCCCTTCGTGTAGATGTAGCCGACGCCCAGCAGCAGCGGTGCCGAAGCCTGGTACGTGACGAACGCGCGGCCCGTGTTGTACTTCTGGTTCGTGCCGAACGTCGAGTTCGCATCCGCCTTGTATTGCGAGTTGCTGTAGCCGAGGCCGAACGTCACCGGGCCGAATGCGTACTGGCCGGCCACTTGTGCGATACCGATCGACGACGACGACGCGTACGCGTTGTTGATGAAGCTGCCCGAGCCGTCGAAGATCGCGTCCGACGAGCCGGTCCAGCCGGTGCGCTGGCCAGCGGCGCTCAGCGGCGACGAGTTGTTTGCGTGGAAGTAGCCAGCTGCCAGGCCGAGCGGGCCGTTGTTGTAGGCAGCTGCCGCTGCCCACGTCTGGCCGCTGCCGGTTGCGCCGGCGACACCGCCGAATGCGTACAGGGCTTCGACTTGCAGGCCGGCCCAGACCGGCGACGTGTACTTCACTGCATTGCTGACGCGCAGGCTGTTGTCGTTGTTGTCGACGTCGCCCGGCGTGGCGAACACGCTGCCGAAATAGTTGTCAGCCGTGACTGCCTGAACCAGGTCGACGAGCGGGTCATACTGACGACCCAGCGTTACCGTACCGTACTGGTTGCTTTGCAGGCCGACGAATGCCTGGCGGCCGAACATGCGACCACCCTGACCCAGTGCGCCCGATGCCGAGTTGAAGCCGTTTTCCAACTGGAAGATCGCCTTCAGGCCACCACCGAGGTCTTCGGAACCCTTCAGGCCGAAACGGCTGCCTTGCAGGTTGCCGCTACCCATCGACCACGAATTGTTGCCTTGACCTGCGTTACCGTGAACATAGGTGATCGACGTGTCGATCACGCCGTACAGCGTCACGCTCGACTGTGCCTGAGCAGCGCCGGCGGCGCCCAGCAGGGCGAGCGAGAGGGTCGAGAGAGCAAGTTTCTTCATCGTTGAGTTTCTCCACGCAAGTGATTCATCGTTATTTGTTGCGGATTGGAGAATAGCTCAGTGCCATCGACGCAAGAAAGCTTAAAAAATAAAGTGTCTCGAAAAGGTAACAGCACCAAAAAGTCCATATATATCAAGCACATCAACAACTGTTCCTGTTTTTGAAATAGTTGACAATTGGTGCGGGGCGATTGTTTCAGTGTGTGATGCACATTGAGGCAGACGCCCCGTTTCGGCCGGTTTGAGCACCGAAATAAGCGCTTGCAAACGTTTGCCGTTGCAGCCGCGAACGTGCCGGCGTGCAACGAACGCGCCAACGCCGCGCGAATGCGCGGCGGACAGCGTGGTTGCGGGAGTTTGGCGGGCGTGTAGCAGGCAATTTCGCGGCGCGCGAGGCTCTGCGCGCGCCGCATTTCGTATACGTGGCGAATCAGTCGCCGCGCGCGCGTTCGGTTTGAGCGGATTCGGCCGATGCGACGCCGGCAAGCCGATGCGCGTCGCCGCGGGCCGCCGCGAATTCCGCACCGAGCAGCAGCACGATCGCGGAGAAGTACAACCACATCAACAGGACCGCGAACGATCCGGCTGCGCCGAACGCACTGGCCGTGCCCGCATGCGCGAGGTACAGCGCGAACAGCTTCTTGCCGCCGGAGAACAGGATCGCGGACACGACGCCGCCGACCGCGGCGTCGCGCCACGCGACGCGCGCGTCGGGCAGGAACTTCATCAACGCGGCGAATGCGGCCGCGAGCACCGCGATGCCGACGAAGAACTGCACGACGTTCGTGACGACGACATACGGCGAATTGCCCAGCAGCCAGGTGCCGACGAACGTGATCGCGGTATCGAGCACGAGCGACACGATCAGGAGGAACGCGACGCCAAGCACGAGCCCGAACGAGATCAGCCGCACGCGCACCAGCCCAAGCATGCTCGACCAGCGGTTTTCGGTGGCCGGCCAGATCACGCTGAGCGCGGCGCTGAGCGACGCGAAGGTGGCCGACGCACCGATCGCGAGCGCGGCGAACGAGATCAGTGTCGCGAGGCCGCCGCGCTCGCCTGCGCGATGCGCGTTCTGCACGATCGTCTGGATGCTGGCCGCCGCGTCGTCCCCGATCAGCTGGTGCGCCTGTTCGAACACCTGGCCGCGTGCGGCGTCGTCGCCGTAGAACCAGCCGGCGACGGCGATCACCATCACGAGCATCGGTGCAAGCGAGAATGCGGAGAAGAACGCGATGCCCGCGGCCATCGCGGAGCAGCGGTCGGACGAGAAGCGCTTGAACGCGGTGAGGGCCCAGTTGGCCTGCTGTTGGGCGAGACGGGTCGCCTCGGTGGTGATCTGTCGTTTCATGAGGATTCGGTCGAGATGCCGTGCGGCGGTCACCGTTGGTAATCGGACAATTCAGAATTGATCCGAAGAATCGAACATAGTTGCGTGGACTGTCTATAATTCCTTTCAGTTTCCCCACCCCCACAATAACGCCGAGACCCGCCATGCTACAAATGTCCCGGCGCCAGTTCCTGAAGGTGACGGCTACGTCGCTTGCCGGATCGAGTCTAGCCCTGATGGGCTTCTCGCCATCCGAAGCGCTTGCCGAAGTCCGACAGTACAAGCTGGCGCGCACAGTCGAAACGCGCAACACCTGTCCTTACTGTTCAGTGGGTTGCGGCATCCTGATGTACAGCCTCGGAGACGGCGCGAAGAACGCCCAGGCGAGCATCATCCATATCGAAGGCGATCCCGACCATCCCGTCAATCGCGGCACGCTGTGCCCGAAGGGCGCGAGCCTGATCGACTTCATCCACAGCCCGAGCCGCCTGACGCACCCCGAGTATCGGGCGCCCGGTTCGGACAAGTGGGAACCGATCTCGTGGAATGACGCGCTCGACCGCATCGCGAAGCTGATGAAGGCCGACCGCGACGCGAACTTCGTCGAGACGGCGGAAGACGGTGCGAAGGTCAACCGCTGGCTGACCACCGGCATGCTGGCCGCGTCGGCGGGCAGCAACGAGGTCGGCTACCTGACGCACAAGACCGTCCGCAGTCTCGGGATGCTCGCATTCGACAATCAGGCGCGTGTCTGACATGGCCCGACGGTGGCAGGTCTTGCCCCGACGTTTGGCCGTGGAGCGATGACGAACCATTGGGTCGACATCAAGAACGCGGACGTGATTCTCGTGATGGGCGGCAATGCAGCCGAGGCCCATCCGTGCGGTTTCAAGTGGGTAACGGAGGCGAAGGCGCACCGCAAGGCGCGGCTGATCGTCGTCGACCCGCGCTTCACGCGTACGGCCTCGGTGGCCGACTACTACGCGCCGATCCGCACCGGCACCGACATCGTCTTCCTGGGCGGCGTCATCAACTATCTGCTGACGAACGACAAGATCCAGCATGAGTACGTGAAGAACTACACGGACTTCTCGTTCATCGTGCGCGAGGATTTCGCGTTCAACGACGGCATCTATTCCGGCTACGACGCCCAGAAGCACGCGTATCCGGACAAATCGAGCTGGGACTACGAGCGCGGCGACGACGGCTTCGTGAAGGTCGACCCGACGCTGCAGCATCCGCGTTGCGTGTACAACCTGCTGAAGCAGCACTACGCGCGCTATACGCCGGACATGGTCCAGCAGACGTGCGGCACGCCGAAGGAGAAATTCCTCAAGGTGTGCGAGATGCTCGCGACCACGGCCGTTCCCGGCCGGGCCGGCACGATCCTGTACGCGCTCGGCTGGACGCACCACTCGGTCGGCGCGCAGATGATCCGCACCGGCGCGATGGTGCAGCTGCTGCTCGGCAACATCGGCATCGCCGGCGGCGGGATGAACGCGCTGCGCGGCCACTCGAACATCCAGGGGTTGACCGACCTCGGGCTGATGTCGAACCTGCTGCCGGGCTACATGACGCTGCCGATGCAGGCCGAGCAGGATTTCGACGGCTACATCAAGAAGCGCGCGCAGGAGCCGCTACGGCCGAACCAGTTGAGCTACTGGAAGAACTACAAGGCGTTCCACGTCAGCTTCATGAAGGCGTGGTGGGGCGATGCCGCCACGGCCGAGAACAACTGGGCCTACGACTACCTGCCGAAGCTGGACAAGCAGTACGACCTGTTGCAGGCGATCGAGCTGATGAATGCCGGCAAGATGAACGGCTACATCTGCCAGGGCTTCAACCCGCTCGCGGCGGCGCCGTCGAAGGTGAAGACGGCCGCGGGGCTCGCGAAGCTCAAGTGGCTCGTGATCATGGATCCGCTCGCGACCGAGACCTCCGAGTTCTGGAAGTATCACGGCGACTACAACGACGTCGATCCGTCGAAGATCCAGACCGAGGTGTTCCGTTTGCCCACGACGTGCTTCGCGGAGGAAGACGGCTCGCTCGTGAGCTCGAGCCGGGTGCTGCAATGGCACTGGAAGGGCGCGGAGCCGCCGGGCGAAGCGAAGAGCGACCTCGAGATCATGTCGGGGCTGTTCCTGCGCATGCGCAAGATGTACCAGGCGGACGGCGGCAAGTATCCGGATCCGATCGTGAACCTGAGCTGGCCGTACGCGAACCCGGAAAGCCCGACGCCCCAGGAGCTCGCGATGGAGTTCAACGGGCGGGCGCTCGCCGATCTGCCCGATCCGAAGGATCCGACGAAGACGCTCGTGAAGAAGGGCGAGCAGCTCGCCGGGTTCGCGCAACTGAAGGACGACGGCACGACCGCGAGCGGCTGCTGGATTTTCTGCGGTGCATGGACCCAGGCCGGCAACCAGATGGGGCGGCGCGACAACTCGGATCCGACCGGCCTCGGCCAGACGCTGAACTGGGCGTGGGCGTGGCCGGCGAACCGGCGAATCCTGTACAACCGCGCTTCGTGCGACGTCAGCGGCAAGCCGTTCGACCCGACCCGCAAGCTGATCGGCTGGAACGGCAAGGCGTGGGCGGGCCCCGATATCCCGGACTTCAAGGCGGACGAACCCCCCGAGAACGGGATGGGGCCGTTCATCATGAACCCGGAGGGCGTCGCGCGCTTCTTCGCCCGCGCGGGGATGAACGAAGGTCCGTTCCCCGAGCACTACGAGCCGTTCGAGACGCCGCTCGACGCGAACCCGCTGCACCCGAACAACCCGCAGGCGCTGAACAACCCGGCTGCCCGCGTGTTTCCGGACGACCGCGCGTCGTTCGGCAAGGTGGCGGACTTCCCGCACGTGGCGACGACGTACCGGCTGACCGAGCACTTCCACTACTGGACCAAGCATGCGCGGCTGAACTCGATCATCCAGCCCGAGCAATTCGTCGAGATCGGCGAAGACCTCGCAAAGGAAGTCGGCGTCGCGCATGGCGAGCGCGTGAAGGTGTCGTCCAAGCGCGGCTACATCGTCGCGGTTGCCCTCGTCACGAAGCGGATCAAGCCGCTGACGGTCGACGGCAAGAAGGTCCAGACGGTCGGCGTCCCGTTGCACTGGGGCTTCAAGGGTCTGACGAAGCCCGGCTATCTCGCCAATACCCTGACTCCGTCCGTGGGTGACGGCAACTCCTATACACCGGAATTCAAGTCGTTCCTGGTGAAGGTCGAAAAGGCGTAAGGGGGAAGAGATGGCATTGCAATCGCTGGATATCAAGCGCGTCTCGGCCACCACGACGCCACCGCCCACGGTGCGCGAACCGGTGACCGGGAGTGTCGCGAAGCTGATCGACGTATCGAAGTGCATCGGCTGCAAGGCATGCCAGACCGCATGCATGGAGTGGAACGACCTGCGCGACGAAATCGGCACCAACGTCGGCGTGTACGACAACCCGGCCGACCTGACCGAGCATTCGTGGACGGTGATGCGGTTCTCCGAATACGAGAACCCGGCGGGCGACCTCGAGTGGCTGATCCGCAAGGACGGCTGCATGCACTGCGAGGATCCGGGCTGCCTGAAGGCGTGTCCGTCGCCGGGCGCGATCGTGCAGTACAACAACGGGATCGTCGATTTCCACGAGGAGAACTGCATCGGTTGCGGCTATTGCGTGACCGGCTGCCCGTTCAACGTTCCGCGGATCTCGAAGAAGGATCATCGCGCCTACAAGTGCACGCTCTGTTCCGACCGCGTCGCGGTCGGCCAGGAACCGGCCTGCGTGAAGACCTGCCCGACCGGCGCGATCGTGTTCGGCACCAAGGAGGACATGAAGCAGCATGCGGCCGAGCGGATCGAGGACCTGAAGGAGCGCGGCTTCGAGCATGCGGGGCTGTACGACCCGCAGGGCGTCGGCGGCACGCACGTGATGTACGTGCTGCACCACGCCGATAAACCGTCGCTGTACCACGGGCTGCCCGACAACCCGTCGATCAGCCCGATGGTGAAGCTGTGGAAGGGCATCGCGAAGCCGCTCGCGGTCGCGGGCATCGCGCTGACCGCGCTCGCCGGGTTCTTCCACTATGTCCGGGTCGGTCCGAACGAGGTGAGCGACGAAGAGGAAGCGGCCGCGCGCGACGAGGCGCGACGCATCAAGGAGGACGCGAAATGAAGCACGACGACCCCAACCTGATCGTCCGCTACTCGGCGAACGAGCGCACGAACCACTGGATCACCGCGATCACGTTCGTGCTGCTCGCGCTGTCCGGGCTCGCGCTGTTCCATCCGTCGATGTTCTGGCTGACCGCGCTGTTCGGCGGCGGCCAGTGGACGCGGATCCTGCATCCGTTCGTCGGCCTCGTGATGTTCGTGTCGTTCGCGATCCTGGTGGTGCGCTTCTGGCATCACAACGCGCTCGACGCGGACGACCGGCAGTGGCTCAAGCAGATCGGCGACGTGCTGACCAACCAGGAAGACAAGCTGCCGCCTGTCGGGCGCTATAACGCCGGACAGAAGCTGCTATTCTTTACGCTGGTGGCGTGCCTGTTGCTGCTCCTGCTGTCGGGAGTCGTGATCTGGCGGCGCTACTTCTCGTTCTACTTCCCGATCGGGGTGATCCGCGCGGCCGCTGTCGTGCATGCCGTGGCGGCCTTCGTGCTGATCGCGAGCATCATCGTGCACATTTACGCGGCGTTGTGGGTGAAGGGCTCGATCGGCGCGATGGTGCGCGGCACCGTCACGCTGGGCTGGGCTCGCAAGCATCACCCGAAGTGGTTCCGTGAAAGCGTGAAATAACGCACCGGAGCGGGGCGGCTCGCCGATCGCGGCGGGCTGGCCCGTCAGCCGTCGGAACCGCCTGAAGCGCCGACTTGTCGGCGCTTGTTTATTTGGAAGACATATCTGTGACACAACGCATTCTCGAACCGACCGAGATCTCGGCACTCGATCATTCGGCCATCCCGCGCTTTCGCCTGCCGGAGCGCGCCACCGCGTTCTCGGCGCGCGCCGCGCGGCTGCGCAAGCTGGCCGACCTGAACCCGATCAGCGGCTACCTGCGGCTGATGGCCACCGTCGCCGATGCGCAGCACGCGACACTGCAAACGCTCGAGCTGCCGCTGCCGTCGAAGGAAGCGATCGCGCGTGCGCAGCAGCATTCGATGCCGCTCGTGCCGGCGCTCGACGGCGAGCGCGATCCGCGCTGGCGTGCCGTGCTGTACGAACTGCTCGACCGCGTCGAAGGCGCGGGGCTTGTCAACCCGCAGCTCGCGAAGCTGCTCGACCGCCTGCGCCTGATGGCGCCCGCCGAACTCGACGCGCAAGCCGACGCGATCCTCGCGCTGCGTTTCGCCGAAGTCGACCCGGCTACCGCGCCGTTCCTGATGGCCGCGCTGCAGGTCGTCTGGACGGACCTCGCAAGCCGCGTTGGGCCGGCTGACGTCCCGTATCTCGACCAGCCGGGGCTGTGCCCCGTGTGCGGCACGCATCCGGTCGCGAGCGTCGTGCGGGTGGGCGGCCAGTACCAGGGTTACCGTTTCCTGCAATGCGGGCTGTGCACGACCGAGTGGCACATGGTGCGCACGAAGTGCTCGCACTGCGATTCGACGAAGGGCATCGCGTATCACGGGATCGAGGGCGGCAGCGAAGCCGTCAAGGCAGAGTCGTGCGACGAGTGCAAGACCTATCGCAAGATCGGCTATCAGGAGAAGGACTACGAGTTCGAGCCGCTGGCGGACGATCTCGCGAGTCTCACGCTCGACCTGCTGATGAACGAGGCCGGCTACCAGCGCAGTTCGCCGAACCCGCTGTTGTGGCCGGACGTCTCGCGGGACGCGAATTGACGGCAGGGGCCGAGGCGGTGCGCGAGCACCGGCGCAGGCCCACTGCGAAGCATGAGACTGGAGCCACAACGACGTGACCGAACCGGGTGTGAATGAACTGAATGCGGTGCTGGCGCGCGTGCCGTCCGTTGAGCGTGTGCTGTCGTCGGCGCCGCTGCAACCGCTCATCACGGACTACGGCCGCACGCGCGTGCTGAACGCCGTGCGTGCCGAGCTCGAACGCTGGCGTGCCGCCGCGCAGCACGATCCGGCTGCGGCCGAACCGCTCGACGAGCCGCGCATCGCCGCGGCGGTCGAGCACACGCTGGCCGCGCAGAGCGCGGGCACGGTGCGCGCCGTGTTCAACCTGACCGGCACCGTGCTGCACACGAACCTCGGGCGCGCGCTGTTGCCCGACGACGCGGTGCGTGCGGTGGTCGACGTGCTGACGCGGCCGGTCAACCTCGAATTCGACCTCGCCACGGGCCGCCGCGGTGATCGCGACGACCTGATCGACGATCTGCTGTGCGAACTGACGGGCGCGGAAGCCGCGACCGTCGTCAACAACAACGCGGCGGCCGTGCTGCTGGCGCTGTCGGCGCTTGCGACGAAGCGGGAAGTCGTCGTGTCGCGCGGCGAGCTGGTCGAGATCGGCGGCGCATTCCGCATTCCCGACATCATGAGCCGCGCGGGCGCCAGGCTGCGCGAAGTCGGCACGACCAATCGCACCCATCTGCGCGACTACGCGGACGCAATCGGCCCGCGCACCGCGCTGCTGATGAAGGTGCACTGCAGCAACTACGCGATCAGCGGTTTCACGAAGGAAGCGACACTCGCCGAACTCGCGCCGCTTGCGCGCGAGCATGGGCTGCCGGTTGCCGTCGATCTCGGCAGCGGCACGCTCGCCGACCTGTCGCAATGGGGCCTGCCGCACGAGACGACCGTGCAGGAAACCGTCGCCGCCGGCGCAAACGTTGTCACGTTCAGCGGCGACAAGCTGCTCGGCGGGCCGCAGGCCGGCCTGATCGTCGGCGATCGCGCGCTGATCGCGAAGATCAAGAAACATCCGCTCAAGCGCGCGCTGCGCGTCGGCAAGCTGACGCTCGCGGCGCTCGAGCCCGTGCTACGCCTTTATCAGTCGCCCGAGTTCCTGCGCGACCGGCTCACGACGCTGCGGCTGCTGACGCGCCCGCAGCGCGAGATCGCCGAGGCTGCCGAACGTGTGCGCCCGGCGCTGCAGGCCGCGCTCGGCAGCGGTTTCGACGTGACGGTCGAACCGATGTTCAGCCAGATCGGCAGCGGCGCGCTGCCGGTCGATCAGCTAGCGAGCGCAGGGCTCGTCGTACGCACGGCGGACGGCAAGCGCAGCGGCCGCGCGCTTGCTCAGCTCGAGAAACGGCTGCGCGAATGGCCGCGCCCGGTGATCGGCCGCGTGGCTGACCATGCACTGCGGCTCGACCTGCGCTGCCTCGAAGCCGCCGACGAGGCGGCGTTCGTCGCACAGTGCGTGCCGCCTGCGGAGCCCGCTGCATGATCGTCGGTACCGCCGGACACATCGACCACGGCAAGACGACGCTGGCGCGTGCGCTGACAGGTGTCGACACCGATCGCCTGAAAGAAGAGAAGGCGCGTGGCATCTCGATCGAACTCGGTTACGCGTATACACCGCTCGACAATGGCGATGTGCTCGGCCTGATCGACGTGCCGGGCCACGAGAAGCTGATTCATACGATGGCGGCCGGCGCATGCGGGATCGACTTCGCGCTGCTCGTGATTGCCGCCGACGACGGCGTGATGCCGCAGACGCGTGAGCATCTCGCGATTCTGCAACTGCTTGGCGTCACGCACGGCGCCGTCGCGCTGACGAAGTGCGATCGCGTCGACGCTGCGCGCGTGGCTGAAGTGCGCGACGAGATCGTCACGTGGTTGAACGACTCGACGCTGGCCGGCGTGCCGATTTTCGAAACGCGTGCGACGGCTATGGACGATCCGGGCGTCGCCGCGTTGAAGCGTTATCTGGCGGACGCGGCGATCGCGTGGCGCGCGCGGCGCGACGACGGCCTGTTCCGGCTCGCGGTCGATCGCGTGTTTACGCTCGCGGGGCAGGGCACCGTCGTGACGGGCACGGCGTTCTCGGGCCGCGTCGTGACCGGCGACACGCTCGCGATCGTGCGAACGGGCGGCGCGGCGCGTGTGCGCAGCATCCATGCACAGAACCGGCCGGTCGAGGCCGGCCGCGCGGGCGAGCGTTGCGCGCTGAATCTGGCCGGCGTCGACAAGGCCGATATCGAGCGCGGCGATACCGTCGCCGATGCACGGCTTGTCGCGACGTCGCCGCGTCTCGACGTCGACCTGACGCTGCTCGCGGATGCGGGGCTCACGCTGACGCATTGGGCGCCGCTGCACGTGCATCTCGGCACGCTGCATCGCGTCGCGCATGTCGCGCTGCTCGACGGCGATACGCTCGCGGCCGGCCAGCGGATGCGCGTGCAACTGGTATTCGACGAGCCGGTGTTTGCGCTGCCGGGTGACCGGTTCATCGTCCGCAATCCGCAGGCGACGCGCACGATCGGCGGCGGCCGCGTGCTCGACCCGTTCGGGCCGGCGCGCAAGCGTCGGACGCCTCAGCGTCGCGCGTGGCTCGACGCGCTGGCCGAGTGGCTCGACGAAGGCTGTCTCGATGCGCTGCTCGCGCAGGCGCCGCTCGGCATCCCGCGCGCGATGCTCACGCATCTGACGGGTTTCGCGCCGAATGCGCTGGCGCTGCCGGAAGACGCGCTGGCGATCGGGCAGCGCGATGCCGCGTCGAACGACGGCGCGGTGATTGCCCGGGAGCACTGGCGTGCGCTGCAGACGCGGGCGATCGATACGCTGCGGGTGTATCACGAGCGCATGCCCGACGAGCAGGGGCTCGACGCCGCACGCTTGCGGCGGATGGCCGCGCCGCTCGCCGGCGATGCGCTGTGGCGCGCGCTCGTCGATGCGCTGGTGGCCGGCGGCGAAGTCGCGCGAAGCGGGCCGTGGTTGCATCTGCCGTCGCATTCGGTGCGCCTCGATTCGCGCGAGGAAGCACTGGCGCGGCAACTGCTGCCGCTGATCCACGCGGGGCGCTTCGACCCGCCGTGGGTGCGCGACCTGGCCCGCGACTCGGGCGCGGCCGAGGACGCGGTGCGGACCTTGCTGCGCAAGCTCGCGCGGCGTGGCGACGTGCACCAGGTCGTGCGCGACCTGTTCTATCACGCGGACGTCATGCGTGAGCTGGCGGCACTCGTCGCGCATCTCGCGCCGTCGCGCGGCGGCGGGCTCGATGCCGCGACGTTTCGCGACGCGACGGGGCTCGGCCGCAAGCGCGCGATCCAGATTCTCGAGTTCTTCGACCGGGTTGGGTATACTCGCTTCCACCGCGATCTTCACTTCCTGCGGCCTGACAGCGGTTGGGCGGATATTCAGGCGTAGGCGCTCGCTGTTCTTTGGGTTCTTTTCCCCACGGAAGGCATTCGTATCCGGTGGTACGGCTGGACTTCAAATCCAGTTGGGGGTGTCAGACACTCCCGGGTAGGTTCGACTCCTGCTGCCTTCCGCCAGTCGCCATTCCCGACGCGGAGTAAAATGGCGCGCATTGGTCGATTTTGGTGATTTCATGGATTCGTCCGTATCGCTTCTGCTGGAAGCCGTCGATGCCGACAAGGCAAAGCTGGACGCGGCGCGTCCGCTTCCGCCGCATACGCTGGCGTCATTGCGCGAAAAGCTGATGCTGGAGTGGACTTATCATTCGAATGCGATCGAAGGCAATACGCTGACCTTGCGGGAAACGAAGGTTGTGCTCGAAGGCATTACGGTCGGCGGAAAGTCGCTGCGCGAGCATTTCGAAGCCACCAATCATCGCGACGCGATTCTCTATGTCGAAGAAATCGTCGGAAAGCAGGAAATGCTGTCCGAATGGCAGATCCGGAATATTCACGGGCTGGTATTGAAGGGGATCGACGACGGCGAGGCCGGCAGGTATCGCCGGGAGAACGTCGTGATCGCAGGCGCAAGCACGACGCCACCGGATTTCCTGCATTTGCCGGCTGAAATGGCCGCGCTCATCGATTGGGACACGCAGGCGGGAGCGATGCATCCCGTGGTACGCGCCGCCGAACTGCATACGCGGTTCGTGAAGATCCATCCGTTTGTCGACGGCAATGGAAGAACGGGGCGGTTGCTGCTGAATTTCGAACTGATGAAGTCTGGCTATCCGCCCGCGGTCATTCGCAAGGAAGATCGGCTGGCTTACTACGATACGCTGGACGACGCGTGCACGACCGGCGACTACAGCGGCATTACGCGCCTGGTGGCCGAGTCGGTGCGGCGCTCGCTCGATGCCTATCTCGGCGTGCTTGGGTTGCGCCCGTAGGCGAGCCATTCCGGACGCCTGTCGGGACGGCCCGGTCACCGGGGCGTCCCGTCTCGACCGGTTCTTTGACTCCTGCTGCTTTCCGCCATGCGGCTTGATTGCGATCCGGCTTGCGTACGCGGGGCAATCGCGATCGCCCCTATCGAGAACACTTTGTTCACCGCGATTTCAACGCGCCGCACCTTGTCATGCAGTGTTCGCCGACGAGTCGCCGGATCTGACATCCACAACCGCCGGGGCCGGCTGCTTCGAATGCGATTCGACTCCCGTCACATTGGAATCGGGCCGGGATCCCGACTCAACAGACATCGATCAGGGGAAGAAACCCCGTACCAACCGCGAACCGGATCGCTTTCAAACGTCGGATTCGATGTCGCAATTCTGTAATTCACGAATGGCAGTTTCTGTTTTGTTTTTAATTCAAGAAATAATAAACAAAATCATAGATTCATCAATGAACTCGAAATTGAATGCATTTTCGGTTGACCAATTCAATCAGTGATATCAATCATCATGCGAAATCGAGCGGCGGGCGTATGATGCATCGTCCCGATCGCCCCGAATTCAAATAGTCGGCACAAGGCTGCCCCGTCCATCTCGCAGCCGAGAACAATCAAAAAAGTCGTTTTATAACGGGCGGCCCGGAGATAACAAAGCAGTCTCAAGCGCATCCACCTTTGCATGTCGCGTGCACGAAGGGAGGTGTCCGGTCGCCGGTGAGGTTGTCGTGAATATTCCAAGGAGACCGCCGCTCCCGTGACAAGGAAGGGGATGCCCTTTCAATTGTCGACGGGGATCCATCTTGAAACTTACCGCACGCGAGACAGTCGTGTTGGGCTTGATCGCGCAAGGCCTGACCGACCGTGAAATCGCGATTGAACTGGCCATTTCCGTATATACCGCGCGCAAGCATCGCGAAAATCTTCTCGATAAATTCGGCTTCATGAAATCGGCGCAACTGACCATGCGCTATTTCATTCTCTTTCCTGACGTGCTCAAAAAAACAGTATCCAACGCCGTCCCGACCCGTTCTCGTCGCGCGAACGCGAGATCCTGAACCTGCTCGCGGCCGGCATGAGCGACAAGCAGGTCGCTCGCGCGCTCGGCATCAGCGACCAGACCGCCCGCAAGCATCGCGCGCATCTTCTCCGCAAGACCGCCTCGCCCAACATCTGTGCGCTTCTCCATACGGCCGTGTTTTCCGGCTGGCTTACCGACCCGTTTCCCGTTGCAAAACCCGGCTCGCCGTAGCGGGACACATACCGCATTTGCCGTATGGAACCGGCGGGACCCGACTCGCAGAATCGACGTGCCGATTCGTCCGATGTTTCCACTGACCTATGCGTAGCGGGCCGATGGAGGCGTCGCCGGCCGGCATGTCGACGGCGCACGAGAAGCAGGGTCTGCGACTCGTGTGCCGACAGTTTCCTCTTCATCAAGGACTCGAAAATGACTCATGTACACCATGCATTGCCGGGGGTACCGCTCGCTGTTTCGGGACACGTTCCGGCTTACGCGACGACGTTTGCGCAAGGGGAGTTCGCGCCGCAGGGCATCGGCGGCGCGGTCATCGGTACCGCTGCGCCGGTACTCGGCGAATTGCTCGGCCGGCTCGGCGGGCTGTTGCCGTTCGCGGCGCAACCGCAAGCGGCGTTCGCGCCGCAAGGCGTGTTCGGCGACATCCTGAAGTCGGTCGCGCCTACCGTCGGTACGGTTGCCGGTCAACTGGGCGGGCTGCTGCCGTTCGCGGCCCAGCCCCAGGCGGCATTCGCGCCGCAAGGCATCGGCGGCGCGGTCATCGGCACCGCTGCGCCGGTACTCGGGGAATTGCTCGGCCGGCTCGGCGGGCTGCTGCCGTTCGCGGCGCAACCGCAAGCGGCGTTCGCACCGCAAGGTGTGTTCGGCGACATCCTGAAGTCGGTCGCGCCGACCGTCGGTACGGTTGCCGGTCAACTGGGCGGGCTGCTGCCGTTCGCAGCCCAGCCCCAGGCGGCATTCGCGCCGCAAGGCATCGGCGGCGCGGTCATCGGTACCGCCGCCCCGGTGCTGGGCGAACTGCTCGGCCGGCTCGGCGGGCTGCTGCCGTTCGCGGCGCAACCGCAAGCGGCGTTCGCACCGCAAGGCGTGTTCGGCGACATCCTGAAGTCGGTCGCGCCAACCGTCGGTACGGTTGCCGGTCAACTGGGCGGGTTGCTGCCGTTCGCGGCCCAGCCCCAGGCGGCATTCGCGCCGCAGGGCATCGGCGGCGCGGTCATCGGTACCGCCGCCCCGGTGCTGGGCGAACTGCTCGGCCGGCTCGGCGGGCTGCTGCCGTTCGCGGCGCAACCGCAAGCGGCGTTCGCACCGCAAGGCGTGTTCGGCGACATCCTGAAGTCGGTCGCGCCAACCGTCGGTACGGTTGCCGGTCAACTGGGCGGGTTGCTGCCGTTCGCGGCCCAGCCCCAGGCGGCATTCGCGCCGCAGGGCATCGGCGGCGCGGTCATCGGTACCGCCGCCCCGGTGCTGGGCGAACTGCTCGGCCGGCTCGGCGGCCTGCTGCCGTTCTCCGTGATGCCCGCCCAGCCGGCATTCCACTGACCTGTCTCAACCATAGACCTGCGCCACCCTGCGGCCCCAGCGGGGGCGCACTCGACGGACGCCCGTCGCGCAACGATCCGATCGTATCGGGATGCGCGTCCGTCGCTTGCGACCGACTGACCCATGGCGTGCCTCGAGTGTCGCGCCGCGAAGGAGATTGCGATGGACAAGGACAAGAAGCCAACCGCCGCGAAGGCGGCAGCCCTGCCGGCGGACGATGTCGCCGCCGCACCGGAAGTCATGCCGCCCGATTCGGCCGGCGATGCGGTTCATGTGACGAGCGGCAAGCGCCAGTATCTGATTGCGCCTCGGCGCGGCGCGCTCGCTCGCCAGGCCGCGGTGACGCCGATGTCGGCACATGAACTCGACAATGCGGTCGGCCGGCTGCCCGGCGTCGAAGTCGTGCGTGTGATCAACAGCCACAAGAACGCGCAGATGATGTCCGCGCGGCCGGACGAAGCGACCGACACGTACGTCGTCAAGATGGACCCCGCGCATGCGCAACTGCTGCAGGCGACGGCGCCGCCGGAGATGATCGTCGAGGAGGACCATCCGCTCGGGTACGGGAAAAAGCCGGAACAGGATTCCGGCGCCGAGTTTCGTCCGCAGGCGGCAATCGCGTCGACGATCCTGCGCCCGGTAACGATCCGCGTGCTGGGTGCGGACGATCAACCCGAGCCTGGCGTTCCGGTGACGCTCGCGGGAGACGGGTTCCCGGTGAGCGGCACCACCGACGAGCGAGGCGAGACGACCCTGGCCGTCGCGCAGATGGCGCCCGGTCCGCTCCAGTCGCTGGCGGTGCGGCCGTCCCACACGTACTGGAACGTCTACCTGTCGGCGCCGCTGTTGTCGAGCGATCAGGCGAACGTGGTGCGGCTCACGCCGTTGTCCCAGCCGAACCCGAACGTTCCGCCGCGTGCGCCGCTCGGATGGGGGCAGCGCCTGATGGGTCTCGATGAGCTTCCGGCCACGACGACGGGGCGAGGCGTGCGCGTCGCGATCGTGGATTCGGGGGCCGACACGTCGCATCCGCTGCTGAACCATATCGTGCGCGGCGCCGATCTGACCAACGATCAGAACCCGGATACCTGGAAGGACGACGTGATCGGCCACGGATCGCATTGCGCGGGTGTGATCGCCGCACGCATCAGTCCGCAGGCTGCCGACGCGCAGATGGCGATGCGCGGTTTCGTGCCCGACGCGGAGATCCATGTGCTGAAGATCTTCCCAGGTGGCCAGTTCAGTACGCTGATCCAGGCGCTTGACTATTGCATCGACCACGACATCGACGTTGTGAACCTGAGCCTCGGCGCGCCGCAGGCGTCGCTCGCCGTCGAGCAGAAGCTGATGGAAGCCGTGCAATCCGGCGTCGCATGCATCGTCGCGGCCGGCAATTCGGGCGGTCCGGTCCAGTACCCGGCGTCGTCGCCGTACGTGCTCGCGGTGTCGGCGCTGGGGCTGCATCGGGAATTGCCCGTCAACACGTGGGAGCAAACGCAAATCGTCGCGCAGGCTGCGACGGCTGACGGCCTCTTCTCGCCGACGTTCTCGTGCCACGGTCCGCAGATCGGCGTGTGCGGGCCGGGAGTGGGCGTCGTATCGACGGTGCCGGGCGCAGCGTTCAATGCCGAATCCGGCACGTCGATGGCTGCGCCGCACATCACGGGGCTCGCGGCGCTGCTGGTGAGCGATCCGCAGATCGCTGGCCATCTCGGGCCGCGCCGGCCGGAGCGCGTCGCCGCGCTGTTTCAGCTGATCCGGATGATCTGCACACCGATCGTGCAGTACGACGTCACGAATCGCTTCGGTGCGGGCCTGCCGCGCTTTCAGAACCTTCGCCAACTGTTGCAGCAAGCGGGCCGCTGACGGCTCGCGAGCCGCGCCGGCCGCCGGCCGATTCCGTCGGCCGGCGCCCGTCGTCACACAAGGAGAAACGCATCATGTCGACCCTGCTGCGAATTACCCGGGCTGCCTGCGCCGCCAGCCTGATTCTGACCTGCGCCGGCGCGCACGCGCAGGACTGGACGCTGGCGCTGTCCTGGAAGCTTGGCGAGTGTGTCGGCGGCGATGGCGCCCAGACGTGCACGGCAGGCCAACTGCCGTCCGAGCGCCGGGCCGCGGACGGCACGCCGATCCGGATCACGGCGATCGGCCTGTATACGCCACGGCGCGACTGCGACACGACGCCGTTGCCGGACGGCACGCTGTCCGACGATGCAGCGCCATATATCGCGCCGGCGAGCGCCGACGCCTTCCAGCAGCACTGGAATCGCTACGGGAGCTGCACGGGATACGCGCCTGCCGGTTATGCCGCCGAGCTCGCCGCAATGGCGCGTGCGGTCGGCCGCACGAATCTCGGCCGCTACCTGGGGGAGCACGACAACAAGGTGGTACGGCTCGACGAGCTGAAGAACGCGCAACTGCGCGATTTCTTTATCGGCGCGGACAAGTCGGTGCAGTTCCTGTGCACGTCCGAAGGACGGCTCGCGGAGGTGCGCTACCGGCTGCGCGACTGGTCCGACGTGTTCGTGTATCGCGACAAGGGCGGCATGCTCGTCGCGGCGCCGGGCGGCAATTGCGGCGACGAAGTGCGGCTGTAGCGCGCGTTGCCGGCCGATACGTTGGAGACCCGCCATGCGAACACATCGCTCGTGGTTCCGGACAACGGTGGACACATCGCCCGAAGCGGACGGCGCGAACGCGGCTCCGGCGAAGCGCGACCTGGTCGGGCAGTTGCAGACCGAATGCAATGCGATGGCGCGCTACGCGCTGCAGCACGGAATTGCCGTCGCCCCTGATCTGATTGCGCAATTGTCGATGCTGATGGCCGCGGTGTCGCATGCCGCGGCCGACACCGCTGCGTACGATGCGGTGTCGGTGCATGGCGCATCGTACGCGCTCGCCGCGATTCATCGCCGGCTTGCCGTCGCGATCGCGCCGGCCACGCCGCAGGCCATCACGCTGCTTGACCGCGAACTGCGCGTCCGCTCGCGCTTCGCATGGCTCGGACCCGTGCCGCTGATTCGCGCGCTGACGCTTTCCGCCGCGACGTTCCTGGTCGCGGTGATCGCGACGTCGCTGTCGCCGGAAGTGTCGGCCGCGAACATCGATCAGGGGTTTCTCGATTCGCACGGCACCCGGCTGCTGTGGAACGCGCTGTTCCTGCTGTTCTGCGCGGGGCTCGGCGCGTCGTTTGCCACGCTGTTCCAGGCTCACCGCTACGTCGCGAATTCGACCTACGACCCGAAGTACGACGCGTCGTACGGCGCGCGGCTGATTCTCGGCGTGATCGCAGGCGTGATCCTCGTCGAGTTGCTGCCGCCTCACCTGTACGACGGCGGCAGCATGCGCAGCTTCGGCAAGCCGGCGCTTGCGATGCTCGGCGGTTTTTCTGCGACGGCCGTGCATCGGCTGCTGCATCGGCTCGTCGAGACGCTCGAGACGCTCGTGCGCGGCGATACGGCGGCTGCGGCGCAGGCGACGTTCGAAGCGCATCGCGCCCATGCGGCGACCGAGCGTGTGCAATGGCAAAGCGAACTCGCGGCGGACCTGCTGCGGCTTCAGCAATCGCTCGAGGCGGGGATGCCGGCTGATGCGGTCAGGCAGCGGCTCGCCGAATTCACGCGCGCGATGCTGTCGGCGGATGCGCCACCGGCAGGGCGTCGCGACGCCGCAAACGCAAGCGCAAGCGCAAGCGGGGAATGACCATGCTCTTTCTCTACAACTGGCCATCGTGGCTGATGGGGGGCTGCGTCGTGATCGCAACCGTTGCGGCCGCGCTCGGCGGCTATGCGCTGTTCCGCCACATCTTTCCCGTCGATCTGCTGCCGGAACAGCGGGCGATGGCGATCACGATGGTGTCGGTCATCACGACGATCAACTCGCTGCTCGTCGCGTTTTCGGCGATTAGCGTGTGGGACGCATACAACGGTGCGGAGCGGACGGTCGATGCCGAAGCGACCGCGGCCGGCGAACTGTCGCGCGATCTCGCCGCGTTCGGCGACCCCGTCGCGGATGCCGCATCGGGCGCGCTGCGTGCCTATCTCGACGGTGTCGTCCGTTACGAGTGGCCGAAGATGCAGCAGCAGGCGAGTGCCGATGCGCAGGCGTCGGCCCGCTTCGATCGCCTGTTCGACGTGGCCAACCGGATCGAGCCGCGCAGCGAGCGGCAGCGCGTGCTCCTCGGTGAGGTGTTGGCACGCGTGAATGAGATGGCGAAGCATCGTGAACAGCGCCTGCTGACGCTCGACGTCGCGATGCCGGCCACGCTGTGGGGCGTGGTGGTGCTCGCGAGCGTCGTGTCGTTTCTGCTTCTCTACATCCTGCCGGGCACGCGCTTCAACATCGCGCTCGTCACGAGCTGGGCGCTCACGCTCGGACTCGCGTTTTTCTTCGTGCTGGCCGTCGACCGTCCGTTCGCGGGCGAAGTCAGTGTCAAGCCGGAGCCGCTGCGCGTGATCGTTGCCGCGATGGACGCGCAATCGCAGCGCGGCGGGTCGGCGGAATCGCACGACACGTCACCGTCGCCGCGCAATCCGTCGCGGCCGCGCATCGACGGTGGAGCCGCGGCGACCGTTCCGACCGATTCCTCACCGCCGGGCGCACTGGCTACCGTTCCGCCCGCCCATACGCCACAAGGAGAACACGATGACACTCGATGAATTCCAGGCCGCCGCCGCGATATCCGGCGCGCTCGCGCAACGCTGGCATCCGGCGCTTGCCGCCGCGATGGCCGAGTTCGGCATTTCGAATTCCGCGCGCATTGCGGCGTTCGTCGCGCAAACGGGCCACGAGACGCTCGGCTTCACGCTCACACGTGAACTGTGGGGGCCGACGGCCGCGCAGCGCGCCTATGAGCCGCCGTCGGGCAAGGCCGCGGCGCTCGGTAACGTTCAGCCGGGCGACGGGCGGCGCTTCCTCGGACGCGGGCTCATTCAGATCACGGGGCGTGCGAACTATCGCGAATGCGGC
This sequence comes from Burkholderia sp. AU30280, assembly GCF_020420125.1. Lineage (NCBI taxonomy): Bacteria > Pseudomonadati > Pseudomonadota > Betaproteobacteria > Burkholderiales > Burkholderiaceae > Burkholderia > Burkholderia sp. AU30280. The sequence continues at coordinate 503,915 of NZ_JAIZRY010000001.1, read as the reverse complement.
AACGCACTCGGCGCCGATCTCGAGCGCGAGCCGGAACGCCTCGAACAGGCGCCGCTGGCCGCGCGCTCGGCGGCCTGGTGGTGGGCGCGGCACGGCTGCAACCTGATCGCCGATTCGGGCGATTTCACGTTGCTGACGAGGCGCATCAACGGCGGTGTCAATGGACTCGAAGACCGGATGCGCCGATGGGCGATCGCGAAGAAGGTGATGTGCCTGTGAGCGTGCGGCATGCAGCGAAGACTGACCAACCAATGGAGGGATGCATCATGAAAACGCGAGTCTGGGGTGAATTCGTCTCGAAACGGGGTGCGCTGATTGCGGTCGCGATTGCTGTCGGCACCATGGCAGGGTACGCATCGGCGGAAATCGAATGCCGGCCCGTCGCCGTGAAAGTGGGGCGCGAGTTGAACTCGACATGGGGGAAACAGCTGCATCATCTGCAAAGCAGCGGCGATGTCGACAATACGGTCAACTCGCTGTGCAGCCCCGATTGGACCCATGCCGACGATTACTGGCTGTATGGCAACTATTACCCGCTCCACGACAACCCGGTTACGCGGCAGCGAGACGGCGCCGATCTCTTCGTCAAATCAAGGCCGAATCAGCCCGAATTGACCCGATACCTTTGCAAGGACACCGGCTCGAACGGCGCGACACCGTATGAGAAGGCGAAGCCGGTCGGCGTATTCGCTTATGAAACCGTGAAGACGAAGGAATCGCGGAAGAAGGTAGCCGACGTCGCCCGGCAAGTTGAATTGCATGTGTTGTGCGTAGCCGGGAACGCGCGAGGACAGGGATTGGGAATCCAGGTCCTCAATGAGGCCGTGCGGCACATGACCGAGGGTGTCGGTGACGACAAGAAAGTTCGCCTGCAACTCACGTCGCATGCGAAGGCACACGGTTTCTACGACGGGCTCGACATGACGTGCCGCGACGAAGGAGAGGGCGGAGCCACCGCGCATGTCTACGAGCGCACACTCAAGCACGGCGAGCGTATCGAAAGGCGTAGTCCGATCTATTACATGGATTTGAATGACGGCGGGCAATGCAGACGGGTCACGTTCGGCTGCGGAAGTCGACGCAACTATGGTGACCTGCGAAAACTGGCGTTCGACTCACAAGCGAGTTACGACAACGCAGTCGACCATGGGCACGAAAGCGGGGTATTTTTCATTGGGAACTGGGCGGAGGACTACGGGTGCAACGCCGAATCGCAGCCAATCAGTTATGACGAGGTGATTCAGCAAGTGGGCGGGCGCGGCCAATGACACGCTGGATGCGGCTGTATTGCCGAGAGACAGGTCGCATTCGGCAAGCAGCCGCCCGCATCGAGTACCGTCATGCAGCCGCCGGCATCGTGTTGCGCGATCCGAACGGTACCTCGCGGTCGAGATCGGAAAATCTTGATCGGGAAAAGCACTGGAACGCAGTGAATTTTTTCCAGGCTATAGTGGAATCACTGAAGGTAGACGCGGCCTCCCTTGCGGATACCGTTCAGGTAATGACTGTAGACGGGTGCTGTATGAAAAGCAAAATCGAAAAGACCGCCGGACCGATCTGGGGCGTGGCTGCAGGATTGCTTCTTGCTGTCGCGGGATTGAGTCTCGGCATTTTCCCGAAGTCCCTGCAAAGCTCGGGAAGCGCGAACGACTTCATGGCGTCCGGTGTTGCGATGCTGGGCATCTTCCTGGTTGTCTATTCCACGCACGAGTTGCGAAGAAGGCGCTCGCACTGAGCGCTCACGCGCCGTTGATTCACGCACGACGATCCGGGCTGCTTGCCGGCTCATCACTGCGCTCGTCCGTCACGCGCTACGCCTTGCTGATTTCGTGTTGATAAACGAGTTCGACGATTCGCTTCGTCGGAATGCTCGCGCGCAACCCGTCGACGCTGTCGATCGGAAACCACTTGCATTTCGCGATCTCGTTGTTCGCTTGCGGCGTATGGTCCGGGCCGACTTCCGCGAAGAACACGTGATGGATCTTGGCGAGCCCGGTGAACTGCATCGAGTAGACGAGAGGCTGGCCGGTCATGCCGGTTTCTTCGCGCAACTCGCGATGCGCGGCTTCGAGCGGCGTTTCCCCGCGCTTGATCGTGCCGCCGGGAAGGGCCCAACGCGATGCCGCGCGGGCGACGAGCAGGACCTGTTCGCCGCGGTGGCAGACGATGGTCGCGCGTTCCTTGACCGGAGCGGCGCTCGCTTCGGGGGCGGTATTGGGTGCGGGGATTCGGGGCATGGTGTGATTCTACCCAGCACAAATTGATCGGCCAAGGCAGCCTGACCGGGTTTGACGTTTGACCTCAGTCGACACGCGGCCGATGATCCAGGGACACGTCGAAAGTGCAGGGCGGGTGCGGGACACATGGCGTGGACCGGCCCGGCCGGGCGCCCTTGCGAAGGTTGGGGTATGCAGCGCCGCATCGCGGCGATGCGTTACGACCGCCGGACCGTCCGTACGCGCTTTCTCTGCGAGCAAGCGCCGCACGGAGCCCGACGTCGTGCGATTCATCCGGTTACTTCTTCTCCGGCAGGAACCAGTTCATCACGAGCGCGCAGATGCCGCCCGTCGCCACCCCCGATTCCAGCACGTTCTTCAGCGCGTGCGGCAGGCTGTTGAGGATGTCCGGCACCTGCGACACGCCGAGGCCGAGTGCGAGCGACACCGCGATGATCAGCAGCGCGCGACGATCGAGATGGACGCCTGCGAGGATGTTGATGCCCGATGCGGCCACCGCGCCGAACATCACCATCGCCGCACCGCCGAGCACGGGCTCCGGCACGGCCTGCAGCACGCCGGCGACGACCGGGAACAGCCCGAGCACCACGAGCATCCCCGCGATCCAGATGCCGACGTAGCGGCTGGCGACGCCGGTGATCTGGATCACGCCGTTGTTCTGCGCGAACACCGAGCTCGGGAACGTGTTGAACACGCCGGCCAGCAGCGAGTTCGCACCGTTCACGAGCACGCCGCCCTTGATCCGTTGCATCCACACCGGGCCTTCGACCGGCTCGTTCGAGATCTTGCTGGTGGCCGTGACGTCGCCGATCGCTTCGAGCGACGTGACGAGGTAGATGATCAGCATCGGCACGAACAGCGACCACGAGAAGCCGATGCCGAAGTGCAGTGGCGTCGGAACCTGGAACAGCGCGGCCTGGTGCATGCCGGTGAAGTCGAGGCGGCCGAGGAACGCGGCCGCGAGATAGCCGATGACGAGCGCGATGACGAGCGCGGTACTGCGCACCCACACGATCGGCACACGGTTCAGCAGGATGATCGTGCCGAGCACGAGGCCGGACAGCGTCAGGTTCTCCGCGCTCGCGAACGTGCCCTTGGCCATCGCGCCATAGCCACCGCCCATGCTGATGAGGCCGACCTTGATCAGCGTGAGGCCGATCAGCAGCACGACGATGCCGGTGACGAGCGGCGTGATCAGGCGCTTCACGAACGGCAGGATGCGCGATACGCCCATCTCGACGAACGACCCGGCAATCACGACGCCGAAGATCGCGGCCATCACGGTCTCGACCGGCGTGCCTTGCTTGACCATCAGGCTGCCGCCGGCGATCAGCGGGCCGACGAAGTTGAAGCTGGTGCCCTGGACGATCAGCAGGCCGGCGCCGAGCGGGCCGAAGCGCTTGCACTGGACGAAGGTGGCGATGCCGGAAATCACGAGCGACATCGACACGATCAGGGTCGTATCGCGGCTGGACACGCCGAGCGCCTGGCAAATCAGCAGGCCGGGCGTGACGATCGGCACGATGATCGCCAGCAGGTGCTGCAGCGCGGCGACGAAGGCGACCATCGGCGCAGGCCGGTCGTTCGGGCCGTAGACGAGGTCGCGGGAGGCGTGTGCGTCGTCTGCGCCATGGGCGGCGGACTGGGCGGGGGAGGCGGGTTGCATGGCGAGCGGGCCGGACAAGGTGGAAAGTGCGGCATTTTAGCCGAACGGCCCGCCGCCGCCGCTGCGATAGCGGGGATTCGGCGGATCGGGAAAACGGCGGCGGATCGGCGCCCGGGCCGGCCGTGGCCGCGGCGCCCGTCGGTCAGCGGGCCTGCCGCGAGGCGGGCGCAGTCGGGATGTCAGTCGGGGCGGTAGTCGCATGGAACCCGGGCAGCGCCGGAATCCGCCGCTCCATGAACTGCAGGAACGTGCGGGTCCGAAGCGGCAGATACCGGCGCGACGCGTACACGAGGTGCAGCGCGTGCGACGGCACCATGTCCCATTTGGGCAGCAACCGAACGAGTTGGCCACTGTCGATCAGGTCCTGGACGAGCCACGCAGGCCCGCTGCCTACCGCGTTGCCTGCCAGGAAGCATTCCCGCAGGGCCATCGAGCTGTTCACGCGATACCGGCCACGCACCGGAACGACGGCTTGCTCGTCGCCGCGGGCGAAGGTCAGTTCGTTGCCGATGTCCGCGCGCGCGTAGCCGACATACTCGTGCTTTGCCAGGTCGTCCGGCCGGCGGAGCGTCGGCGCCTGCGACACGTACCCCGGCGTGGCGACCAGCAGGCGCGGCGATGATGCAATGTGGCGGGCCACGGCATCCGGCGGCAACAGGTGGCCGAGGCGAATCGCGACATCGACGCCTTCTTCGACCAGGTCGATCACGCGGTCGGTCAATTGCAGCTCGACCTCGATCTCCGGCCACGCGGCGAGGAATTCGAGCACGAGCGCGTTCAGTCTCAGCTCGCCCAGCCCCAGCGGCGCATTGACGACCAGCTTGCCGACCGGCCGCACCGTTTGCCCGCGCACCTCGGCCACCGCGCTCGCGTATTCGTCGATCACGCGCTTGCAGCGATCGTAGAACCGGCGGCCTTCGTCGGTGGGCGCGAGGCTCGTGGTCGAGCGTTCCAGGAGACGAACGCCCAGTTCCCGTTCGAACGCGGCGACGATCTTGCTGATCGTCGGCTGGCCGGTGCCTTCCTCGCGCGCGACCGCCGAGAAATTGCCGAGTTCGATCGCGCGGACGAACACGCGCATGGATCGCAGCGAATCCATCTTATTCCTTTATGGCATGAACCTTATTCAAGTCTCCCATGTTCCCACGCAATTGAGAATGACCTAACGTTCGCGAACCTTCAATCCCTGATGAGGAGTGACATGAACATGAACGAGGCAACGCAATCTTCGCCACTGAACGGAGCGCACGTCGTGGTATTCGGCGGGAGCTCCGGAATCGGCCTCGAGGCCGCGGCCGCCGCGAAGACGAAAGGCGCCAGCGTCACGCTGGTCGGCCGGACCCGCGCGAAGCTCGAGTCTGCCGCACAGGCGATCGGCGGCGCGCGCATCGCGGTGGCCGACATCGCCGACCGGCATGCGGTGCAGGCCGTCTTCGACGGGATCGCGCGCGTCGACCATCTGGTCGTCACGGCCGGCCGGTTCATTGCCGGCAAGCTGAGCGAGACCGATCCCGATCACCTGCTCGCCGCGCTGCAGGAGCGTATCGCCGGGCCGGTCTACGCGATCCGCGCGGCGTTGCCGCGGATGCCCGCGATCGGCTCGATCGTGCTGACCGGCGGGCAATTGTCGGATCGTCCGGCCGCGCAGGGTACATCCGTCATTGCCGCCGCCGTGCGTGGTGTCGAGGCGCTGGCGCAGTCGCTCGCGCTGGAATTGAAACCGATTCGCGTGAACGTCGTCGCACCGGGCTTCGTCGAGACGCCGCTGTACGACGCGTTCGGCCCGGAAGCGCGCGACACGATCCTCGCGGGCGCCGCGGCGGCATTGCCCGGCGGCCGTGTCGGGCGTGCCGACGAAGTGGGCGAAGCGATCGCGTTCCTGCTGGGTAACGGCTTCATGAACGGCGAGATCCTGCACATCGACGGCGGCGGCCGGCTGGTCTGAGCCGCGTGTCAGCCCGCCGCGCGCGTGCCGGTGCGGCGCGCCGGCGGGCGTGGCGCGCGGCCCTCCGGATACGCGCGCTGGCAGACGGCGATGACCTCATCGCGCAGGCGGCGGTGCACGGGATCGCCGTGCATGCGCGGATGCCACAGCGCGGACACGAGGATCTCGGGCAGGCGCGCCGGGATCTCGAAGCTGCGCAGCCCGAGGGCCTCCGTGAGCCCCGGCGCGAACGCATTGCCGAGGCTCGAGCGCGGCACGAGCGCGATCAGGTCGGTGCTGGCCGCGACCCGCATCGCATCGGGGTAGCCCGGTACGACGACGTGCACGGTGCGGTTCGGGCCGGCCTGGTCGGTCGATTGGTCGGCCGGCCCGCCGAAATCGCCGAACTGCGACGCGATCACGTGATGGCAGGCCGCATAGCGCGCCGGCGTGATCCTGCCCGATGCGAACAGCGGGTGTCCGGCGCGCGCCACCGCGACGTGCCAGTCGCGAAACAGCATGCGGGTATGCAACTCGGGTGCATCGTCGCCGCGCTTGCCGATTTCCAGGTCGACGGTGCCGTCGCGCAGGGCTTGCGGATCGCGGTCGGGCTTCGGGACGAAGCGGATGCGCACCTGCGGCGCGATTTCGCCGAGTGCGGCGACCACCGGGCCGGCCAGCATTTCCATGAACGATGCGGCCGTGCGGATCGTGAACGTGGATGCGTGCGTTGCGATGTCCACGTCGGCCCTCGCCGGCCGCAGCACCGTGCGCGCATCGCTTGCGATCGCGTGCACGCGGTCGCGCAACGCCGCTGCGTGCGGCGTCGGCACGAGCTTGCGCCCCGCGCGCACGAGCAACGGATCGCCGATGGACAGCCGCAGCCGCGTGAGCGTACGGCTCATTGCGGACGTGCTCAAGCCAAGCCGGCGCGCGGCGCCGGTCACGCTGCCTTCCGACAGCAGCACGTCGAGTGCGGTGACGAGGTTCAGGTCGATGTCTTCCATGGAGACAGGATACGCCTCTACGCGGTCTGGCATGGCGTTCGATGCAACTATGGGTTGAATCGGGTGCGTCTGGCGCCTGTCGTGATGCACATCTATAGTGACTGCATGACGAAACCCGGCAAAGGCGGAAACCATGCAATCAACTGTATCTGACGGGAACGCGCCCGAGATCCTGCTCGTCGCGGCCTCGCGCGGCCTCGGGCTCGCGATGGCGGAGGCGTTCCTCGACAAAGGCTGGCGCGTGACGGGCACCGTGCGCGCAGGATCGGGGCGCACCAAGCTGCACGACCTCGCCGACCGGTTCGACGGCCGGCTCGACATCGAGACGATCGACATCTGCGAGCCGGTGCAACTGGCTGCGCTGCGCGAGCGGCTGTCGGGCCGGCGCTTCGACATGCTGTTCGTGAATGCGGGAACCACGAACGAGCCCACCGAAACGATCGGCGAAGTGACGACCGACGAGTTCGTGCGCGTGATGATCACGAATGCGCTGGCGCCGATGCGCGTGATCGAGACGCTGCAGGATCTCGTGACCGCGGACGGCCTGATCGGTGCGATGTCGTCGGGGCAGGGCAGCGTCGCGAACAACGTCAGCGGGATGCGCGAGCTCTATCGTGGCAGCAAGGCCGCGCTTAACCAGTTCATGCGCAGCTTCGCGGCGCGTCAGGCCGATACGCGGCGTGCGATGGTGCTGATGGCGCCCGGCTGGGTGCGCACGGAACTGGGTGGGCCGGATGCGCGCCTGACGATCGACGAAAGCGTGCCGAGTCTCGTCGACGTGCTGATCGCAAAGCGTGCGCGCCCGGGGCTCGAATATCTCGACTATCTGGGGAGGACGGTGCCGTGGTAGCCGGCGCGTCGCGCGAGTAGAGGCCCATTGCGATCCGCCGTGTTTTTCGTTGCGCGGTAGGGGCACTGCGAAGGCCGCGCCGATTCAATACAATGCGACGACCAGCCGGTGGCACGGCGTTGCGCCGTCGCGTTCGAATCCTTCCGGTTCGCCGCGCATTGCGTGCGTCCCCGTCATGACGGCCCCCAGTCGAACACGGAGCGCAACATGAACGAACCTTACCTGCAGGTCATCGCACATTTCCACGCCAAACCCGGCAACGGCGATCGCGTGATCGAATTGCTCGCGGAGCTCGCGCGGGCGACGCGCGCCGAGCCGAAGAATCTCGACTACGCCTATTTCCGGTCGCCGGAGGATCCCGACCACGTCGTGATCCTCGAACGCTATCGCGACGCGGATGGCCTCGACGTGCATCGGGAAACGCCGCATTTCCAGCGGATCGGGTTCGGCGCGATCATTCCGTTGCTCGATCGCCGCGAAGTGTCGCACTACATGGTGCAGCCGGACACCGGCACGGCGACGCCACCGGGAGGCACCCGATGAACCCGTTTCAATTCCGTACCGTTGCGACGCAGGTCGTCGAATTCGGCGCCGCGCGCCGGCTCGGCGCGTTGTTGCGCGAGCGCTTTCCGGCGCTCGTGCGGCTGTGTGTCGTCACCGACGCGTTCCTGCATCGCAGCGGCGTGCTCGCGCCCGCGCTGGAGAGCCTCGCCGCGCACGGCTGGCAGGTCACCGTGATCGACGACGTGATCGCCGATCCGCCCGAGCACGTGGTGCTGGACGCGACCGAACGGGCCGTCGCGGCCGATGCCGAGATCGTGCTCGGCCTGGGCGGCGGATCGTCGATGGACGTCGCGAAGCTGATCGCGGTGCTCGCGCCGGGGCGGCAGGCGCTGGCCGACATGTACGGCGTCGACCAGGTCACGAGCGCGCGACTGCCGCTCGTGCAGATGCCGACGACGGCCGGCACCGGCTCCGAAGTGACGGCCGTGTCGATCGTCACGGTCGGCGAGGCACGCAAGATGGGCGTCGTGTCGCCGCACCTGTTCGCGGATCTCGCGATCCTCGACGCCGAATTGACGCTCGGCCTGCCGCGTGCGGCGACGGCCGCGACGGGCATCGATGCGATGGTGCATGCGATCGAGGCCTACACATCCGCACGGCTCAAGAATCCGGTATCCGACATGCTGGCCGTGCACGCGCTGACGCTGCTGTCGCGCAACCTGCTCGCGGCGTGCGACGACGGCCACGACCGCCACGCGCGTGAGGCAATGCTGGTCGGCGCGATGTTCGCGGGGCAGGCGTTCGCGAATGCGCCGGTCGCGGCCGTGCATGCGCTGGCCTATCCGGTCGGCGGAATCTTCCATGTGCCGCACGGGCTGTCGAATGCGCTCGTGCTGCCGCACGTGCTGCGTTTCAACGCGCCGGCCGCCGCGCCGCTCTATGCGGAACTCGCGGCGATCGTCGCGCCGTCGGCGACGGGCAGCGATGAAGCGCGCACGCACGCGCTGATCGCCGAGATCGACCGGCTGATCGTCGCGACGGGCATCCCGCGCACGCTGCGCGAGGTCGGCATCGGGGAAGGTGACCTGCCGAGGATGGCGTCGGATGCGATGCTGCAGACGCGCCTGCTCGTGAACAATCCGCGCGAGGTGACGGAGGCCGACGCGCTGGAGATCTACCGGCAGGCGTGGTGATGCGGTGGGCGTGCGCGTCGTGCCGCCCGTCACGCATTCACGCATTCACGATGCGCTCGCTGCCGGTCGCGCGGGCCGCGTCGCGATGCTTGCGCACCCGAGCGCAACGGCCACGCGCCCGCATCCGGCCCACGGCGTGACATGCTCGGCAGCCTGTGCGTGTGCCTGGGCTGGACGCTGTTCGGCTTCGCCAGCGCGCGCTTCTGCCGGATGGAAGCCGGCGCCCATGCGAAGGAGCCGGGGAAGTCGCTACAGGCGTGACGTGACGGGGCGGCGGTCGCCGCCGTTATCGGGCAGGGCGGGCCAGCAGCGGCGGGAGGTCCTGCTTCAGCAGGTCGACGACGGCCCGCACGCGCGGCGGCAGCGGCCGCTGCGCGTGCACGAGCACGTTGAGCGCGAAGTCGGGAATCACGTACCGCGGCAGGAGCTCGACGAGCGTGCCGGCCGCGAGCGCCTCGGCGCAGGCCGGCTGCTGGACCACGCCGATGCCGCCGCCGGCCATGATCGTGTCGAACATCGAGCGCCAGTGGCTCGTCGTCATGATCGTGCGGATGCGCGCGTATTCGAGCGAGCCGCCGTCGCGCTGCAGCGGCAACCGTTCGCTGGCGAAGACGCCTTTCACGCGGATGAACGGATGGTTCGCGAGATCGGCCGCCGTGTCGATCGGGCCATGCCGCTCGAGATACGACGGCGCGGCGACGAGCCGGCGGCCGACCGCGCCGACCGGATGCGCGACGAACCCGCCGTCGCCGAGCTGTCCGACGCGGATCGAGATGTCGACGCCTTCGGTGACCGGATCGACGAGGTCGTCGTTCAGAACAAGGTCGACGTGCAGATTCGGATACGCGGTGCGGACATGCATCAGCACGCGCGGCAGCACGACCTCGCCGATGCATTGCGGCGCCGCGAGCCGGATCGTGCCGTCGAGCGCGTTTTCCGTCTTCGACACCGACGCGACCGCGTCGTCGGCCGCTTCGAGCAGCGCCTTGCTGCGTTCGTAGAAGATCCGGCCTTCTTCCGTGCATGCAAGGGTGCGCGCGCTGCGCAACAGGAGCCGGGTGCCGAGATGCTTCTCGAGTCGCTCGATGCGCTCGCTGACGGCCGGCTGGCCCATGTCGAGATCCCGCGCCGCGCCGGACATCGTGCCGCGCTCGACGACCCTGACGTAGATGCGCATCGTCGCCAGCAAATCCATGAAGTCGCGCCCCTTGCCCGGTTCCGGTTGATGCAGATCGACGGATGGTACCAAAGCGGGGCCGCCCGAAGGTGCGCGGCAAACCGATACTGACCATCGGTTGCCGAAGCCGCGTGGGTTCGCCGGCGCGATGCGTGACAATGCGCTTTCGTGCGAACGACTGGAGACGAAGACATGACGCAACAGGATGACGCGGTGTGCACGCGCTGCGTCGCATGGCAGACCGTGCGGACGTGGCAGGCGGCCGAATGGTGCCGGCTCGTCGAGTCGCGAACGGGAATCGACCTGTCGGGTTCGGTGTCGGGCGCGATCGACGGTTCGCCGTTTCGCATCGACTATGCGATCGCATGCGGCGCCGACTGGCTCACGCGCTCGGCACGCATCACGCAGTGGGGCGGCACGCAGCCGCCGCGGCAGTGGGATATCGCGTGCGACGCGGGGCGATGGACGATCGATGGCGTCGACGTGCCGGCGCTCGCGGGCGCGACCGACGTCGATCTCGGTTTCAGCCCGTCGACGAATACGCTGCCGATCCGACGGCTCGGGCTGGCCGTCGGTGAGTCGGCCGCGATTCATACCGCGTGGCTGCGCTTTCCGGATTTCGCGTTCGTGCGCGGCGAACAGCGCTATACGCGTACGGCGGAGCTCGTGTATCGCTACGAAAGCGGCACGTATGCGGCCGATGTCGAGGTCGACGCAGCGGGCCTCGTCACCGACTACGACGAATGGCGGCGCATCGGCGCGACACCCGCATGCTGATGCACGCGTACCGCGCCGTGCGCCGGTAGCGGCGGCGCGTCAGCGTGCGCTCGCGACCGACAGCTTGCCCGGGATCAGCTTCAGCGCGCTGAAGGTATCGGCGATGGTCTGCTGATAGGCGAGCGTCGCGTCGCCGATCGGCTGCACGCCGTAGCCGGCGCGCTTGAGCGCGACTTCGAGCGTCGGCGCGTCGAGGCCGACGAGCGGCGACAGTTGCGTGGCGACTTCCGGCACGTGGTCGCGCGCCCAGCGATCGACCGCGTCGACTTCGTCGAGCAGCGCGCGCAGCACCTGCGGGTGAGCGGCCGCGTATTTGCGCGCGGCGAGGTAGTACTGCGTATTGCGCACGAGCCCTTCGCCGTTCGCGATCACGCGTGCGCCGATCTGCCGCTCGGCGGCGGCCAGGTACGGATCCCAGATCACCCATGCATCGACGCTGCGCTGCACGAACGCGGCGCGTGCGTCGGCGGGCGTCAGGTAGATCGGCTGGATGTCGGCATACGTCAGGCCCGCGCGTTCGAGCGCCTTCACGAGCAGGAAGTGGACGTTCGAACCCTTGTTGAACGCGACCTTCTTGCCGCGCAGCTGCGCGACGGTGCGGATCGGCGAATCGGGCAGCACGACGATCGCCTCGCCCTGCGGCGCGGGCGGCTCGTTGCCGATATAGACGAAATCGACGCCGCCCGCCTGCGCGAAGATCGGCGGCGTCTCGCCGACCGTGCCGATGTCGATCGCGCCGGCGTTCAGGCCCTCGAGCAATTGCGGGCCGGCCGGGAATTCAAGCCACTGCACGGTGACGCCCTGGCTCGCGAGCCGCTTCTCCAGCGTGCCGCGCGCCTTGAGGACGACGAAGTTACCGTATTTCTGGAAACCGATGCGCAGCCGCGTGCCGCTGTCCTGCGCGTGCGCGGGCAGGCCCGCGAGCGGGCCGAGCGCGAGCCCGGCCAGCCCGGCGGCCGCGCCTTGCAGCCACTGGCGGCGATGCGGGTTCGCCGGTGTCGGTTCAACGTCTGCGTGCGGTGTGTCGTTCATCGAGGCGTCCTGCGTGCGAAGGAGCGGGCCGCGCGCGAACGGCGCGCGGTTGGCGCAGGGCGGGGCCGGGTGCGGGCGCTGCGCGCCACGGGCCGGCCCGCGCCGGACTCGTGACGATACGTCCGCGTGCGCCGGCGGCCAACCAACGAATGCGCATATGCAAATCAGCGGCGGCGCGTTGACGATGTTCGAGCCGGTGATTCGCACAAGCGCACGCCGTCGGCACGGCGGGCCGCGCCGGCGAAATCGCCGGATTGCACGCGCGGCTGCCCGGCGCTCGATGAACGGCTGACGCGACCGTCAATCGGAGCCGGCCGGGCTTTCCTCGATCGAATCGACGCGATCCGGATAGAACGCGAGATGCCCGCGGATCGCATCGACGGCCGGATAGGGCGCCTCGTAGGTCCAGACGGCATTGACCGCGCGCTCGCCGCCGGCCGGAATCGAGTAGTAGGCGGCGTCGCCCTTGTACGGGCAGTACGTCGCGTGATCGGTGCGTTGCAGCAGCGTCGGGTCGGCGTCCTCGCGCGGGATGTAGAACACGGCCGGGTAAGCGGCTTCGCGCAGCGCCAGCGCGCGGCGCGTATCCGCGACGACCTTGCCGGCCGCCTTGACCACGACGCGCCGCGGGTGCGGTTCGACCGTGATCGGATGATCGGGGCCCGGCGTCTTCACCGGGCGAGCGGACGTATCGGAGCTGACAGGCATCGTGGGTCCTCCTGGAATCGGCGGCACGGCGCTGCCGGGCGGATCCCGGCGCGTCCGTGCCGACGTTGGCCAGCCGATACGATGCGCCATTTCGGGCGAGTCTGCAGGGGGCCGGAAGACGGCGACGCGGGACGGCCGCCCGGCGCTCGCGTGGACGTTTTCATGCGCGGGCAGCGGGACGCATCCAAGACGATAAGCAACGCGAAATTAATTGGTAAGCGATCGGCGGGCGGCGCGCGAAGATCGGCCGTCGTCATTTGCATGACAGCCCTCTGCTGTCTCCGTCACCATGAAGAACGCTTTCGTTTCGTCAGCTACGCGTCGTGCGCGTGGCGCACCCCGTGCCGCGACGGCCCTGCGCTGCATCGCGGCGTCGCTGCTGCTTGCCGGCGCGGCCACGCAGGCGCTCGCCGCGCCGGCCGGCAAGACGCTCGTGTATTGCACCGAAGGCAGCCCTGCCGGCTTCGATCCGGGCCAGCACACGACGAGCACCGATTTCGACGCGAGCACCTACCCGGTCTACAACGGGCTCGTGCAGTTCAAGCGCGGCACGCTCGATCTCGAACCCGCGCTCGCGACGAGCTGGGACGTGTCGCCCGACCAGCGCACGATCACGTTCCACTTGCGGCGCGGCGTGAAATTCCAGACCACCGCGTGGTTCAAGCCGACGCGGCCGTTCCAGGCCGACGACGTCGTTTTCACGTTTCGCCGGATGCTCGATCCGGACGATCCGTTCCGCAAGGCCTACCCGGCCAGCTTCCCGTATTTCAGCGACCTCGGCTTCGACCGCAACGTCGAGCGCATCGACAAGGTCGACGACGACACGGTGCGCTTCGTGCTGAAGACACCCGACGTCGTGTTCGTGCGCAATCTCGCGATGGCGTTCGCGTCGATCCTGTCGGCCGAGTATGCGTCGCAGCTCGCGGCGCGCCATCGCGAGGCCGACATCAACCAGTTCCCGGTCGGAACCGGGCCGTTCCTGCTGCGCACGTACCAGAAGGACGCGCTGATCCGCTACGACGCGAATCCCGACTACTGGAAACCGGATGACGTGAAGCTCTCGCGCCTCGTGTTCGCGATCACGCCCGATCCGGCCGCGCGCCTGCAGAAGCTGGTGGCCGGCGAGTGCCAGGTATCGGCATTCCCGCGGCCGGCCGACCTCGAAACGGTACGGCGCGACCCGAAACTGACGTTGTTCTCGGGGATGGGCTTCAACGTCGGCTTCGTCGCGTACAACACGCAGCATGCGCCGCTCGATCGCGTCGACGTGCGGCGTGCGCTCGACATCGCGATCGACAAGGCGGCGATCGTGAAGACCGTGTTCAACGGCGACGCGAAGATCGCGACGAACCCGATGCCGCCCGCGCAATGGTCGTACAACCCGCGCCTGAAGGATGCGCCGCGCGATCCGGCGGCCGCGAAGGCGCTGCTTGCGCAGGCCGGGTTCCCGAACGGCTTCGACCTGACGCTGTGGGCGATGCCCGTGCAGCGGCCGTACAACCCGAATGCACAGTTGATGGCGCAGCTGATCCAGCAGGACTGGGCGAAGATCGGCGTGCGCGCGAAGATCGTCAGCTACGAATGGGGCGAATACAACCGCCGCGCGAAGCACGACGGGCAGCACGACGCGATCCTGTACGGCTGGTCGGGCGACAACGGAGACCCCGACAACTGGCTCGGTACGCTGCTCGGCTGCGACGCGGTGCACGGCAGCAATCTCGCGAAGTGGTGCAACCAGGATTTCGAGAAGCTGGTGGATGCGGCGCGCGCCAATGCGGACGTCGCGAAACGCACGGCGCTGTACGAACAGGCGCAGGTCGTGTTCAAGGACCAGGTGCCGTTCACACCGATCGCGACGTCGATCGTGTCGCTGCCCGTGTCCAAGCGCGTACACGGGCTGACGTTCTCGCCGCTGGGTGCGCACCGCTTCGACGGGGTCTGGCTGGATTGACGGGAGAGCCGCGCGGACGGTGCTTGCGTCCGCGGGGTGTGACGGCGGGAACGGCCGGCGCGATGCGGTGCGCGCCGGCCGCCGTCAAGCCGGTTCAGTTGAGCGCGACTGCCGCCGCGGTTTCGACCGGCGAGCCTTCGAGCGCGACCGACGGCCGGCCGTCGGGGCCGACCGGCACGTCGCCGTTGAGCGTCGTGCGATAGAGCTGGCGATCGAAGTCGAGATCGAAGATGTCGGCAGGCGCGAGGTGGGCGGTCGCGCGGTTGTCCCAGAACGCGATGCTGCGCGGTTCCCACTTGAAGCGGATCGTGAATTCCGGCCGCGTCACGTGTTCCCACAGCAGCTCGAGCAGTGCCTGGCTCTCGCGCGGCGTCAGCCCGACGACCGATTTCAGGAAGCTCGGGCTCACGTACAGCGCGCGTTCGCCGGTCTCCGGATGCACGCGCACGAGCGGATGCTCGGTCACGAGCGGACGGCGTTCGACCGCCTCGTCGAACGCGCCGGTGGCGCGCGCGCCGGCCGGCGGCGTGAAGCGATGAATGCCGCGCAGCCCGTCGACGAAGCCGCGCAGCGGCGCGGACAGCGTTTCGTACGCCCGCACGAGGTTCGTCCAGTGCGTGTCGCCGCCGTACGGAGGGATCGTCACGCCGCGCAGGATCGACGCCCACGGCGGGTTCACGGCGGCCGTCACGTCGGTGTGCCAGCCGGTCCACGGCCGGCGCACCGGTTCGCCTTCGAAGCGCGTCGCCTTGCGGTGCTTCGCGATCGAGTAGACGGCAGGGTGCCCGTCGACGTGCCCGAACACCGGGTGGCCGACCGTCGGCTCGCCGAACTGCGCGGAGAACGCGACGTGCTGCTCGTGCGTGAGGAATTGCTCGCGGAAGAAGATGACGCGCCATTTCAGCAGCGCGGCGCGGATCGCCGAGATCTGCGGCGTGGTCAGCGGTTGCGTGAGGTCGACGCCGCGTATTTCCGCGCCGATATGGGCGGACAGCGGGATCACGTCGACCGGCTGGGCGGCGGGTTCGAGTAGGGCGCTCATGCGACGCTCCTGGCGGAAGTGAACGGGGCGCAGGGCCGACATCGTTGCGCGTGGGCGCGTCGGTCCGGTGGCGGGAAATGCATGGTCGGGGTCCGGTAGCGGAAAGCGGGGGCGGGCGCGGCGGCGCGTACGAAGCGCCGCCGCCGCGGGACACGGGCGTTATTGCAGCGTCGCGCCCGGCCCCTTCAGCACGACGCTCCGGCGGCCGTCGATGCCGACCGGCACGTCGCCGTGCACGGTCGCGCGGCGCACGACGCGGCGCGCATCGCCGTAGTCGTTGATCGCGTAGTGCTGCGTCGCGCGGTTGTCCCAGATCGCGACGTCGCCTTCCTGCCAGTTCCAGCGCACGGTGTTCTCGAGACGCGTCACGTGTTCGTGGAATACCTGCAGCAGGTGCGCGGAATCCTGCGCCGACAGGCCCTTGAGCCGCTGCACGAAATGCCCGAGCACGAGCGTGCGTTCGCCGGTTTCCGGATGGACGCGCACGACCGGGTGCTCGGTTTCGTAGACGGTCGACGTGAACACTTCGCGGTAGCGCTTCAGTTGCGTATCGTCGGCATGCACGTGCGTCGACGCGTAGTCGTACGCGTTGGTATGCAGCGCCCACAGCGTGTCGGCGAGCGCACGCAGCGGGTCGGGAAGGTGCGCGTAGGCGGCGGCCGTGTTGGCCCACACGGTATCGCCGCCGAACGGCGGAATCACGACGGCGCGCAGGATCGAGATTTTCGGGTACGCATCGACGAAGGTCACGTCGGTATGCCACGAATTGGCGCGGGCGCCGTGCGCGGAATCGAGTTCGAGCAGGTGCGCGCTGCCGTCGACGGACGGCACGGTCGGGTGCGCGACGGTATGGCCGAAGCGGCGTGCGAACGCTTCCTGCGAGGTGTCGTCGAGATGGTGCTGGCCACGGAAGAACAGCACCTTGTGGCGCAGCAGTGCGGCCTGGATCGCGTCGAACGTCGCGTCGTCGAGCGTGCCCGACAGCCGCACGCCGGCGATCTCGGCGCCGATCCGGCCGGCGACCTGGCGAAGCTGGAGCGGGGCGGCGGCCGTGCGCGGCGCGGCGTGCGAAGCATGCGAGGAGGGGTGAGCGGCGTGCTGGACTTCGGACATCGGGAGTCTCCTGGAGTCGGGTCGGTCGAGTTCCCATTCAAGCAGGGACCGTGCGTAATCGGAACCGATGAATCGTCACAACCTTAGCGTGTGCGCAGCGATGATCGATATGCATCGTCATGCTGAGCAATCCGGCGCGTTACGCGTGCTACCACGCCAGCCGCCATTCGCCGATCCGGTGCGGGCGCGGCGCGTCGATACGCTTGCCGCCCGCGCGATCGTCGCCCGGCGGTTCGCTCTCGTCGAAATCGGCGAGCACGGTGTCGCGCAGCCGCGCGAATGCCGGCGAATCGCGCCGGCGCGGGCGTGGCAACGCGACATCGACGATGCGTTCGATGCGGCCCGGGCGCGGCGCCATCGTCACGACGCGGTCGCCGAGATACACGGCTTCGTCGACGTCGTGCGTGACGAGGATCATCGTGATCCGCTCCTGTTCCCAGATGCGCAGCAGCTCGTTCTGCATCCGCGCGCGCGTCTGTGCGTCGAGCGCGCCGAACGGCTCGTCGAGCAGCAGCACGCGCGGGCGGTTCACGAGGCCGCGCGCGATCGCGACGCGCTGCGCCATCCCGCCCGACAGCTGGTTCGGATACGCGTGCTCGAAACCGTTCAGCCCGACCAGCGCGATGTGATCGGCGACCGCGTGCCGCTTCGCGGCCGCGTCGAGCGGGGCGTTGCGCAGCGCGGCCGCGATGTTCTGCGCGACGGTCAGCCACGGAAACAGCCGGTGATCCTGGAACACGATCCCGCGCTGCAGCGACGTGTCGCGCACGCGTTCGTCGCCGGCCCGGATCTCGCCCGTGTAGTCGGCGTCGAGCCCGGCGATCAGCCGCAGCAGCGTCGACTTGCCGCAGCCGCTCGCGCCGACGATCGTGACGAATTCCCCGGCGCGCACGTGCAGCGACACGTCGTCGAGTACGGCGAGTGCGGCGCCGCGTTGCGCGTAGTGTTTGCTCACGTGGAGGATGTCGAGCGAATCGGAGGCGAGGATCGTCATGGCGGTGCGAGGAAGGGGGGCGGGGAAGGAAAGGGCGATCAGCGCGTCAGGTCGCCGCGCCGGGCCAGCACCGTGCGTTCGATCGCACGCGCGATCGCGTTCAGTGCCCAGCCGGTCACGCCGACGACGATGATCCCGAACAGCACGAGATCCATCCGGAATTGTTCGCTGCCGTCGATCAGCGTGTTGCCGATCCCGCTGCCGGTGACCAGCAGGTATTCGGCGCCGAGCGTCGCGAGCCACGAGTAGATCAGGCCGAGATACAGTCCGGTGAAGATCGACGGCAGCGCGGCCGGCAGGATCACGTAGCACACGAGCTGGCGCCGCGAGTAGCGCAGCGCGCGGGCAACGTCGACATACGCGCGCGGCACCGCATGAATGCCGTCGCAGGTGTGCGCGGCAACCGGCAGCAGCGCGGCGAGCGACAGGAACACGACCTTGGCGACGTCGCCGAGTCCGAACCACACGGAAATCAGCGGAATCCATGCGAACAGCGAGACCTGCTTGAACGTGTCGAAGCTCGGGCCGATCATTCGCGCGGCGACGCGCGACAGCCCGAGCGCGGCGCCGAGCAGCAGCCCGCCCGTCGCGCCGAGCGCGAAACCGCACGCTTCACGCGCGAGCGATGCGGACAGCGCGCGGCCGAGTGCGCCGCTCGCGGCTTGCGCCCATGCGGTGCGCAACACGTCGGCCGGGCCGACGAGCAGCCCGCTGCTCACGAGGTGCGCGGAAGCGATCGCCCACCACAGCGCGAATGCGGCGAGCGGCAGCACGAAGCCGCGCCAGTCGGGCGCGTGCAGGCGGCGGACGGCCGTGGCGGGCGGCGATGCAGCGTCGGGCGAGGCGGGGTGCGTCACGGGGGGATCTCCTTCGGTTACGCCCTTCGGTTACTCGGGCAGGGCGGGCGGTTCAGCCGCGGAACGCGGACGGCACGCCGCGGCGCAGGCGCGCTTCGAGTGCGTCGAGCAGCCGGTTGATCAGCAGGCCGACCGCCCCGACGACGATCACGGCCGCCATCACGAGATCGAGCTGGAACAGTTGCCGCCCGTACACGATCAGGTAGCCGAGCCCTTCGGACGATGCGACGAGCTCGACGACGACGAGCGCGAGCCACGACTTCGTGAACGCGAGCCGCACGCCGGTCGCGAGCGTCGGGATCGCGGCGGGCAGCACGACGTGCACGATGCGTTGCCGGTGCGTGTAACCGAATACGCGCGCGACTTCGTCGAGCGCGGGCGGTGTCTGGCGAAACCCTTGCAACGTGCTCAGCGTGACGGGCACGAGCGCCGCATGCGCGATCAGCAGGTACTTGAGCGGTTCGCCGACGCCGACGAGCAGCAGCAGGAACGGTAGCCAGCCGAGCACCGGAATCTGCACCAGCGCGTTGAAGCTCGGCAGTACGTACGCTTCCAGCGTGCGCGACAGGCCGAGCGCGACGCCGGTCGCGAAGCCGAGCAGCGTGCCGGCGGCGAACCCGACCAGCACGCGCTGCAGGCTGATCAGCGTGTGGCGCACGAGATCGCCGCTCGTGGCGAGCTCCTCGAGCGCGTCGAACACGCGTTCGGGCGGCGGCAGGATCTGCGGCGCGATCCAGCCGCGTGCGCTGCCGACGCTCCACAGCGCGAACAGCAGCGCAGGCAGCAGCCACGGCGCGAGCCGCCACGACCACCGTTGCACGGCCGCCGCACGGTGCGGCGCCGCGGCCAGCGCGTGGCGCCCGGATGAAGGGAGGGAAAACGCGGTGTCGCTCATCGGGGCGGGTCCAGGTCAGGAAAGGGGCTTGCCGGCCGCGTCGTAGCGTTGCCAGTAGCGTTCGAGCTTCAGCGTGCGCAGCGCATTGTCGAGATACTTCGGCTCGAACCAGCCATCGACGTCGACCGGCTGGCGGATCAGCTTCAGCGCCAGCGCATCCTGCGCGACGGACTTGTAGCGCGCGACGACGAACGGGTCGATCAGCGGCGACAGCCGATCTTTCAGCCGCTGGTTCGCATAGTCGGCCTGCCACGACGAAACCGGCACGCCGCTCTTCGCCCACAGCTTGAACAGCGCATCGCGGTTCGCTTCGTCGGACGACCATTGCGCGCCCTTCACGAGCGCGTTGACCACGCGCTGCACGATGTCCGGATGCGCGCGCTCGAAATCGTCGAGCACGAGCAGGTGGGTCTGGCGCGTGAACTGCGGGCCGTCGTTCTGCGATTCGTAGATGATCTTCGCGAGCCCCGCGTCGCGCAGCTTGTACAGCTGGTAGTCGCCCACCGACGCATCTATGCCTTTCGACGCCAGTGCGGCGAGCGAGCTCGCGGAGTCGAGATTGATCACGCGCAGGTCGCGTTCGGTGAGGCCGTTTTTCGCGAGCGCATTGTCGGCGACGAGCTGCAGGTTCGTGCCGCGGAAGATCGACACGCGGCGGTCCTTCAGGTCCTTGATCGAGCGGATGGTGGAGTCGGGCGGCACCGCGATCTTCACGCCCGAACGCACGCTCGCGGCGAGCAGCAGGCGCGTCTTGATCCCGTTCGCACGCGCGAGCACGGCGGGCAGGTCGCCCTGATACGCGAAGTCGAGCGCCTTGTTCGCGATCGCCTCGTTGACGGCCGGTCCGGCGCCCTTGAAGAACAGCCACTGCACCTTGATGCCGTCGGCCGCGAACTCCTTTTCGACCAGTTGTTGCAGCTGCGCGGTGGCGGCGCTCGATCCGCCGAACGTCGGCGGATCGCCGGCGCCTTGCTGGGCGACACCGATGCGGATGGTGGCGGGCTTGTCGGCGTGCGCGGCGGCGGCCGGCAACGCGATGAGGGACGCGATCAGCAGCGATCGAAGCAGGCGCAGTGGAAGCATGAATCGATGGATCCGGAACGTTGGGGGGAGCGAGTCCGGGCCTCAGCCCGTCGGCGCATTCTCGATGACGGGCCGGGGCCGGACAAGAAACGATTTGAACTATGCTTATCGCCGCCTGGCGGGTTGCCGCGCCGGGCGTTCCGTTCCATATGAACGTGAATTCCATTCACATGCATCTGAAATTAATTCCGAATTAAAATCAAGTCGATTGGGAAAGAAATCCGAATCGTGAAATTGCCGATTGGAAAATTTCGATGATGGCGAGCATGGATTCGCGTGGGGCTCGCTTGCCGAATCAGGGTGGTAAAACGGGGCCGGGTAATCGTGGAAATGGAATGCGAACCCGTCATGTTTGCCGGGGCGGCCAATCAGGCGCGGCACGGCGCGGCGGGCGCATGCGAAGCGCCCCGGCGTGCCGGTAAATCGAATGGAAACGGTTCTTTTTTCAACCGGTAAATCATGCGCCGAAACAGTCGCCATACCTGTTCCGATAAACGAATCATTCGATGTGGCGTTAAAAAATAACCGCAAATGAACGGAATCGCTTTCATCGTTGCAGGGTTAAATCCATAAATACATTTCGACGCCAAATAATTTGAATTCGCCTGAAAAATTGTCTATACCCTAGACGAATCAGCGCGGTTGCCTTGTGCGGGAAAGACCGCACCGTGGATGCAGGCACGCACGACCGAAGTCGTCGTTGCACGCCGCGTGTTGCAGTGATCGAGAGGATTCCGGGGGAGGCGAACGACCTCGTGCCAGAGGCGTGCGCACGTGTCGCAACGGGTGAATGTCCTGCGCAACCGCCGGAGCAACGGAGCGTCTTTGCGTTCAACGGTCGGTCACCGACCCCGTTACACGGAGGTTGCCATGCTGCAATACGTCAAGTCCCTGCTGCGTGACGAACGTGGCGTCAGCGCGCTCGAATACGCCGTGCTGGCCGGTATCGTCGTGGTCGCGCTGGCGGCGGTCGGCGTGATCCTCAGCAGCAGCACCGGTGGTTTGCCGAGCGTGTTCACGTCGCTGATCAACAAGGTGACGAGCCTGATCTGATCCCCTGAACCCGCGCGCCACCGACGAACACCGGGATCCGCTGCGGTAGAACGTATCCGGCCGGGGCGTGTCGACGGACGGCTCTCTCATGCTTACGTTCGTGCAGTCGGTGGCCACGGTCTTGCTGGCCGCGCTCGCCGCGCAGGATCTGCGCGACCGGCGCCTGTCCAATCGCGTCGTGCTCGCGTTCGCGGCGCTGTATTTCATCGCGGCGGCGCTCGCGCACGACGGGTTCGCGCCGCTGGCAGGCCATTTGGCGGCCGGTGCGTCGATGCTGCTGTTGTTCGGCGGCATGCGCCACGCGGGCTGGATCGGCGGAGGCGACGTCAAGCTGGCGGCGGCGGTATTCCTGTGGGCCGGCCCGGCATGGGCGTTTCCGGTGCTGACGGGCGTCGGCGCGAGCGGTGCGTTGTGCGGCCTCGCGCTGCTGGCGTCACGGCGGCGGCACGCCGCGCAGGTCCGCGCGGTCGCCGCGCGCGGCGTGCCGTACGGCGTTGCGCTCGCGCTCGGCGGCACGCTGGCCGTCTGGGCGTCGTTTCCGCACACGGTTTCGCTTATCTAGCCGGGGGACGCTCGCCGCCATGCCCAAACCGCTAAGACTGGCCGTGCTCGTCGTTGCCGCCGGCATCGGTGCGTTCATCCTGCGCGAACTGTACGTCGCCGCGTCGACGCCGTCGGTGCCGGCCGAAACGGATCAGGCACGCGTGCGGGTCGCTGCCGCCGATCTGCCGGAAGGGCTGCTGCTGCGCGACAACGATCTGGCGTGGAAACGCATGCCGCGCGCACAGGTGCCGGCCGGCGCGTTCGTCGAGTCGCAGCCGGGCGCGGACCTGAAGGGCGCGCTGCTGCGCAACCACGTCGGCGCCGGCGCACCGATTCGCGTCGAGAACGTGATTCCGGCCGGTGCGCCGGATTTTCTCGCGGCGGCGTTGCAGCCCGGTATGCGCGCGATCTCGGTGCCGGTCGACGACGTGTCGGGCAATGCGGGGCTGATCCAGCCGGGCGACTTCGTCGACGTGCTGCTGACGCAGCAGATCGGCGGCTCGGCGACGTCCCCCGGCACGTTCGAAGCGGAAACGGTGGTGCGGCGCGCGCGCGTGCTGGCGGTCGGTTCCGAATTCCAGCGCGCGAAGGCGTCGGCGAGCGCACCGGACGCCACGGCCCGCGCGCGCACGGTCACGCTCGAGGTCGCGCCGCGCACCGCGCAGGTCGTGCTGGTGGCGACCCGCCTCGGCTCGTTGTCGCTCGCGCTGCGCAGTTTCGCGACGCGCGACCGGCGGCAGCCGGCAGGCGGCGGCGAACAGGAGCCCGATACGCAACCCGTATGGGCCGGCGACGTGTCGCGCGCGGCCCGCGAGGCCGCACGCGAGGCGTCCGCCCGGCCGGATACGGGCGCGCGGCCGGCGTGGCGGAGCAACGCGGTCGTGATCTATCGCGGTTCGTCGGTCGACGACGGTTCGCGTGGCGGCGGCACCGGCACGCCGGGCCTGCCGCCGCTGCCGTCCGGGCTGCCGGGCTGGCCGGCGGTGCCCGCGATGCCCACGACGACAGGGGGCGCCAATGCCGCGGCGGAGGCGAGTGCGCAGCCACCGGTCGTGGCGGCGCAGTGACGGATTGACGATTCGGGCCGACCGCCCGGCGGCCGGCATTTGACGGGAACACGCATGGTGCGCATGGTTCGTTGGATCGCTTTCTGGTGCCTGGCCTGCGTCGTTGCGTCCGGGAGCGCGTTCGCGCAGGTCGCACGCGCGCCGGACGCGGGCGCGGCGCTGTCGATCGCGACCGGCAAGGGGGAGCTGCTGTCGCTGCCCGAGCCCGCGACCGCGATGTTCGTCGCCGATCCGGCCATCGCGGACATCCAGGTGCCGTCGCCGCGCACCGTGTTCGTGTTCGGCAAGAAGGCGGGCACGACCACGCTGATCGCGCTCGGCGCGAACCATCGCCCGATCCTGCGCAAGACGGTGATCGTGCAAGTCGACACGGCGTCGCTGCAGGGTGTGCTCGACAGCCGCTTTCCGCAGCTGAAGCTGGCGGTATCCGGTGCGCCGGGCTCGCTGATGGTGTCGGGCAAGGTGCCGAGCGCGGCCGACGCGGACGCCGTGATGCAGTCGCTCACGCCGTACCTGCACGACAAGGAAAAGATCGTGAACCGGCTCACGCTGTCGCGCCCGATCCAGGTGAACCTGCGCGTACGGGTGACCGAGGTGAGCCGCAACCTCACGCAGCAGCTCGGCATCAACTGGAGCGCGCTGGGCGGCGCCGGCAACTTCGTCGGCGGGCTGTTCAACGGGCGCACGCTGTTCGATCCGACGAGCGGCCTGTTCAACCTGTCGCCGACGGGCGCCTTCTCGGTGCTCGGCGGATTCCGCGCGGGGCGCTGGTCGATCGACGTGGTGCTCGACGCGCTCGACCAGGAGGGCCTGATCACGATGCTCGCGGAACCGAACCTCACCGCGATGTCCGGCGAGACCGCGAGCTTCCTCGCGGGCGGCGAGATTCCGATCCCGGTGGTGCAGGCCGGTTCGTCGACCGGCGCGATCACGGTCGAGTTCAAGCCGTTCGGCGTGTCGCTCGATTTCACGCCGACCGTGCTCGCCGACAACCGGATCAGCCTGAAGGTGCGGCCGGAAGTGAGCGAGATCGATGCGAGCAACAGCGTGACGACCGGCGGCGTCACGGTGCCGGGGCTCACGGTGCGGCGCGTCGAGACGACGGTCGAGCTGTCGAGCGGGCAGAGCTTTGCGATCGGCGGGCTGCTGCAGAGCCAGACGGCCGACACCGTGTCGCAGATTCCGGGGCTCGGCCGGCTGCCGATCATCGGCCGGCTGTTTTCGTCGAAGAACTTCCAGGACAACAAGACCGAGGTGGTCGTGATCGTCACGCCGTACATCGTGCAGCCGGCCGGGCCCGGCCAGCTCGAGCAGGCGATCGACACCGTCGCGCGGCCGAGCAGCGACCTGGAGTTCGCGGTGCAGCGCAGCCTCGGGCTCGACCTGTTGTCGGGCGACACGCCGCGCCTCGTCGGCGCCGCGGGCTTCGTGTACTGAACCGGAGGAACGCGCATGCGAACCCGATCGACCGTCGCCGCACTGCTGCCGCTGGCGTTGGCGGGCTGCCTGTCGGCGCCGCCGCCGGTCAACCTGCCCGATGCGCGGTCGATCGGCTTCGACGGCGCGCACGCGGTGGCGCCCGATTGCGCGAAGCTGATGCAGCCGTCGCATCTCGTCGACGCGGGGTTCGCGCGGCCGGGCGTGCCGTTTGGCTGCGCGACCTACTCGAACCTCGCGGCGATGCTCGCGCGGCCGGAGGATCTCGTCGCGCCCGTGCCGTACGGCGGCGCGGACGCGCAGACCGCGGCCGACGCGGTGCGCCGCTACGTCGAGGATCGCGTGAAGCAGCCGACGCCCGACAAGACGCTGACGACCGGCTCGCCCAGCCATTGAACCGACCCGGATGCCATCACGATGCCGCCCATGAACCTCCTCGACCGTCAGCACACCCGGCGCGCCGCGTCCGCGGGCGCGGCCGATCTCGTCGCGGTCGTCTCCGATGCGGGCAGCGAGGACGTGATACGGCGCGTCGCGCAGGAGCTGTCGATCGCGCGTACCCATCTGCAGCTGGGCGTCTGCGACGATGCGATCCGGCTGCTGCAGCAGTTCGAGCGTTCGCCGCGCCAGCTCGTCATCGACGTGTCGGATTCGGTGCTGCCGGTGTCGGACCTGATGCGGCTCGCCGACGTGTGCGATCCGTCGGTGCGGGTCATCGCGATCGGTACGCAGAACGACGTCGGGCTGTTTCGCAACCTGCTCGGCATCGGCGTGCAGGACTACATCGTCAAGCCGCTGACCGTCGAGCTGATGCGGCGTGCGCTGACGGCGACGGAGTCGGTCGTCCAGGCGCGCACCGGCAAGGTCGTCAGCTTCGTCGGCGCGCGCGGCGGGGTCGGCGCGACCACGATCACGGTGAGCCTCGCGCGCTTCCTGGCGGGCGAGAAGCGCCGCCGCGTGGCCTACGTCGACCTGAACCTGCATGGCGGCGGTGCGAACGCGATGCTCGGGCTGTCCAGCAACAACGGGCTGATCGAATTGCTGAACATGGGGCAGCGCCCCGACGACGCGTTGTTCGAGCGCATGTTCGTGACGAAGGGCGACCGGCTGCACGTCCTGTCCGCCGAGCTGGCGTACGGCACCGACGCGCCGGTGGGCGACGAGGCCGTCGCGCGCCTGGTCGACATGCTGAAGGGCCGCTTCCACTACGTGCTGTTCGACGTCGGGAGCGGCGCCGGCAAGCTGCTCGAGGACGCGCTCGCGGCGTCCGATCTCGTCCACGTCGTGGTCGACCGTTCGGTGCACGCCGCGTACGAAGCGGCGCGGCTCGTGCGTTTCGTACGGGAGCTGCCCGGCGAGCGGCTGCTGTCGCTGGTGCTGAACAATCCGCTCGCGCCGGTCGCGGGCCGCGTCGAGCCGGTCGATTTCGAGGAAGCGTTCGGCGGCGCGAAGCTGCATGAACTGCCGCACGAGCCGCAGACGCTCGCGGTTGCCGAGAACCTTGGCGAGCCGATCGAAGGCGGGAAGCGGAACGGCTTCGTGGACCAGATCCGGCAGCTCGCGAGCGGCATCACCGGCGAGCCGATGATCGTCGCCGAGCCGTGGTATGCGCGGCTCGTCAAGTGGAGGAAGGGATCGTGACGTTCGGTACCCGCAACCGGCCGCCGGCGGACCCCGTGCCGGCCGCGACACAGGCAGCGACACAGGCAGCGACGCCCGGCGCGTCGCCCGCCGTGACGCGCGAACCCGCACCGGCCCCGGTCTCGGCCGCGGCAGACATGCCTGCGCCGGCGCCGGCCCGAGCGCCCGTGGCCGCGGACACCCGCGAAGCGCTGATCCGGTCGAGCAAGTTCGACGCGATCCGCACCGCGGTGTTCGCGTCGATGAACATGTCGGCGGCGCTGATGAAGACGCGCGACGAAGTGCGCGCAGGCATCGAGCAGGTGGCCGCGCATACGGTCGATCGCGAGCGCCTGAAGATCTCGGCCGGCGAGCAGGTGCTGATCGTCGATGCGATCCTGAACGACATGTTCGGGGTCGGGCCGATCGAGCCGCTGCTCGCCGACGACACCGTCACCGACATCCTCGTCAACGGGCCCGACCAGGTCTACGTCGAGCGCGCGGGCCGGCTCGAGCTCACGTCGCTGAAGTTCCGCGACGACGCGCACGTGGCGAGCGTCGCGCAGCGGATCGCGGCGGCGGTGGGGCGTCGCGTCGACGAGAGCAGCCCGATGGTCGATGCGCGGCTCGCCGACGGCAGCCGCGTGAACGTCGTGCTGCCGCCGATCGCGCTGCGCGGCCCGTCGATCTCGATCCGCAAGTTCGCGAAGCGCGACATCACGCTCGCGCGGATGGCGCAGCAGGGCAACATCTCGCCGCCGATGCTGCAGGTGCTGAAGGTCGCGTGCGCGTGCCGGCTGAACGTCGTGATCTCGGGCGGCACCGGCTCGGGCAAGACGACGCTGCTCAATGCGCTGTCGCAGCACATCGAGCAGCACGAACGGATCGTGACGATCGAGGACGCGGCCGAGCTGCAGTTGCTGCAGCCGCACGTCGTGAGCCTCGAGACGCGGCCGGAAAATACCGAGGGGCTCGGCGGGATCTCGCAGCGCGATCTCGTGCGCAACGCGCTGCGGATGCGGCCCGACCGCATCATCTTGGGCGAGATTCGCGGCCCCGAAGCGTTCGACGTGCTGCAGGCGATGAACACCGGCCATGACGGCTCGATGACGACAATCCACGCGAATTCGCCGCGCGACGCGATCAGCCGGCTCGAGAGCATGGTCATGATGGCGAATGCGAACCTGCAACTGCTGTCGATCCGGCGCCAGATCGCGAGCGCCGTGCACCTGTTCGTGCAGATCGAGCGGATGCGCGACGGCGTGCGGCGCGTCACGCGGATCACCGAGATCGTCGGGATGGAAGGCGAGGTGGTCATCACGCAGGACCTGTTCGCGTTCCGCCAGGAAGGCGACACGACGCGCGATGCGGTGAAGGGCGTGTTCGAGGCGTCGCCGCTGCGGCCGGGATTCGCGGCGCGCGCCGCGTATTACGGCGTCGAGGATGCGCTCGCCGAGGTGTTCCGGACATGAGGGGCGCCGACCTGTTCGCGGTGGGCGTGTTCGTGACGATCGTTGCGATCGGGCTCGTGCTGTCGTCGCGGTTCGATCGCGCGAGCCGCACGCCAGCCCAGCGCATCCGCGCCCGGATGCGGCGGTTGTCGCCGTCGCTGGCCGGACGCGACGGGCACGCGCCCGCCGCACCGGGTGTCGCGCTGCTCAACCTCGAGCGTCGCCAGGGCCGCCTGCGCGCGTGGCTGCAGCGCCGCGTGACGCGCGTGCGCGCGGTCGGCGGCAAGGGCGGCGTGAGGATCGTCGTCGCGAGCACGATCGCGGGCGCGATCGCGGCGATCGTCGCGGTGAAGCTGATCGGGCCGCCGGGCTTCCTGCGTCCGCTGATCTACGCCGGGTTGCCGCTGGTCGCGATGCGCGCCAGCTACCGTGCGCTGGTCGAGCGTTTCCGGATCCGCTTTCTCGAAGCGTTCCCCGACGCGATCGACGTGATCGTGCGGGCCGTGCGCGCGGGCATTCCGGTCACGCAGGCGATCAGCATGGTCGGCGACAGCGCGGCCGAGCCGGTGCGCGCGACGTTCCGCTCGATGGGGGACGGCCTGCGGGTCGGCGCGGATCTCAAGGACGTGCTGACGCACGCGGCGGACCGGCTGATGATCGCGGACTTCTCGTTCTTCACCGTCTACCTGCTGTTGCAGCGCGAGACCGGCGGCAGCCTCGGCGAGACGCTCGACGAGCTGTCGAGCATCATCCGCACGCGCCGCGACATCCGCGTGAAGACCCGCGCGCTGACCGCCGAAGGACGCATCACGACGAACATCATTTCGGCGGTGCCGTTCGTGATGATCGGCGGGCTGTTCGCCGTGAACCGCGACTACGTGATGCTGCTGTTCACGACGCACCCGGGGCACACGATGCTGACGATCGCGGCCGGGTTGCTGACGGTTGGCCTGCTGGTGATCCGCAGGATCTCGAAACTGGATACCGCGCGATGACGCTGTCGATACTGGCCGCCCGCGGCCTCGAGTTGCTGTTGTTGCTCGCCTGTGTCGCGGTGGCGCTCGGCACGCCCGGCGGGGGCACCCGCCAGCGGATCGCCGCGCGCGTGCGGCTGGCGGCCGGCCAGCATCCGCCGGCACCGGTGGCGGGGTGGCGGCAGCCGGGCGGCGTTCGCCTGGATCTCACGCGCCGGCTCGCGCAGCTCGGCGAACGGCTGCCGGTGCTCGACCCGATGCAGCGCGTGAAGCTCGGCCTGCAACTGACGCGCGCGGGCTTTCGCGAGCGCCGCGCGGTGTCGGTGATGATCGGGATCAAGCTGAGCTGCGGCGTGCTGTTCGCGTGCGGCGCGATCGTGTTCAGCCCGCTGATTCCGCGCTTCGGCGAATACTTCGTGATCCGCGCGCTGGCGATGATCGCCGCGTTCGTGATCGGCGTGATCGTGCCGGAGTACGTGCTCGGCGTGATGATCCGGCGGCGGCGGCGGATCGTCGCCGCATGCTTTCCCGATGCGCTCGACCTGCTGGTGATCTGCACGATGGCCGGCAACAGCCTTGCGTCGGGCATCCGGCGCGTCGCGCACGAACTGTCGCGCATCTGCCCGCCGCTCGCCGACGAGCTGACCGTGTGCGCGGACGAGCTGACGCTGAGCGGCGACGTAGCCGCGACGCTCGCGCATTTCGCGACGCGCGTCGATTTCACGTCGGCACGCTCGCTCGCGACGACGCTGACGCAGTCGCAGCGGTTCGGCACGCCGATCACGCAGGCGCTGCGCACGCTGTCGCGCACGGAGCGCACCGAGCAGATCGTCGCGCTCGAGGAGCGGGCCGCGAAGCTCGCGCCGAAGATCACGCTGCCGATGATGCTGTTCATCCTGCCGACGGTCTGCCTGATCGCGGCGGGCCCGGCGGCGATCCGCCTGCTCGAGGTATTCAGATGACACGATCCGTCGTACGCGCGTTCGCGCTCGCGGCCGCACTGCCGGTGCTGGCCGGCTGCGGCACGCCGGGCATCCAGACGCGGCCGGTGCTGTCGCACAAGAGCGACGACCCGCAGGCCGAATTGCGCATCGCCGACAGCGCGCTCGCCGGCGGCAACGTCGATCTCGCGTCGACGCTGTACGAGAAGGTGCTCGCGACGCATCCCGACTCGCTCGCGGCGCGGCTGGGGCTCGGCGACGTCAACTACCGCGCGGGTGACCTGGAGCGCGCGCGGATCCTCTACGACGAAGCGCAGCGGCAGGCGCCGGCGGAGCTCGGCCCGCGGCTCGGGCTCGCGCGCGTCGCGTTGCGGCAGCGGCGTCTCGACGAAGCCGCGCAGCGCTATCGCGACCTGCTGGCCGCGCAGCCGAACCATCCGCTCGCGGCGGAAGGGCTCGGCACCGTGCTCGACCTGCAGGGGCGTCATGCGGATGCGCAGGTCGTGTATCGCGACGCGCTGCGCGCGCATCCGGACGCGCAGGGGCTGCGCGTCGACCTCGGGTTGTCGCTCGTGCTGAGCAACCGGCCGCGCGAGGGCGTGAACGTGCTGCTCGACGTCGCCGGGCTGCCGTCCGCGCCGTGGCAGGCGCGCCAGAATCTCGCGTTCGCGTACGGCGTGCTCGGCAATACCGATTCGGCGAAGAAGCTGCTGTCCGCCGATTTGCCCGCGTCGGCGGTGGCCGACAACCTGCGCTTCTACCAGGCGGTGCGCGCGCGGCTTGCGTCGCGCGAGGTTTCCGGAGGCGCCGGTAGTCCGCCGCCGCTGTCCGGCGCGGCGCTGGAGCCGGGCGTCGTGCCACCGGGCGCGGGGGCCGCAAAATGACACGCGGGGCGGCGGGCGCACGCCATGCGCGCGGCGTCGTGTCCCTCGAGTTCGTGCTGATGCTGCCGTTCCTGCTGATGGTGCTGATCGGCATCATCGACACGAGCCTGATCCTGTGCGACAAGGCCGTCATCACGAACGCGAGCCGCGAGGCCGCGCGCGCCGGCGTCGTGCTGCGCGTGCCGATGCTGACCACGACGCAGATCGCCAGCATCGCGCAGAACGCGATGCAGAACAGCCTGATCACCGGCGGCACCGCGACGACGCCGGCGGTGACCGTGACGCAGGCGAACGGCACGACGTCGGGCACCGCGCTGACGGTGACCGTGACCTACACGTATTCGGGGCTCGTGCTCGGGTCCGCGTTCAGTGCGCTGACCGGCCCGGTGACGGTCTCGGCGACGTCGGTGATGCTCTATGAATGACGTGACTGCGACGCAGCCCGTCGGCGCCGTGCGGCAGCGCGCTGTTCTTCCTGCCGTTCCTGATTCCGCTGCTGTCGTTCGGCGCGCCGGCGGTTGGCGTCGCGTGGGTGGTCACGGTGAACAACCCGTTGTGGAACGCGGCCGACGCGGCCGCGCTCGCGGCGGCCGATGCGACGATAGCGCCGGGCGGCGGCGCGATGAACGGGACGCAGGCTGCGCCGGCGGCGAACGGTGGGATCGCGCAGCACTCGGCGGCCGGCGTCGGGCCGTACCATGGCGCCTACGTGCCGCCGCGGCTCGCGTCTTGAGCCCCCGGGCCGGCGCGGCGCACCAGCACGAGGAGCGCGAACAGCGTCACGACCGGGCCGATCTGCGGCCATTGCAGCCACGGGTTCAGGTATTCGACGATTGGCAGCAGCCACATGAGCGCAATCGCGGTCTGCTCGCCGCGCCGCCAGCCGTCCTGCCATCCGGCCGCCAGCATGCAGGCGATCGCGATGCCGAGCCAGGCGAGCTCGTAGTGCCACACGTACGGGTTCGCAGCGAGCGTTGCGACCGCCAGCACCGCCGCGCGCAAGCGGATGTCGCGCGAGCGCATCCACACGATGCAGGCGGTGGCGATCGCCACCGCTGCGATGCACGCTTGCGCGACATACGCGACACCGGGCGGCAGGCCCGCGAGGCGGAACGCGGCGAACGGCGCCGGCGACACGAGCCAGAACATGATGCTTTGCTCGAGGAGGAGCGAGCGCGCGACCGCCGTGCCGGCGACGAACAGCCGTAGCGACTCGATGCCGCAGATCAGGACGCTCAACGCGGCGAACGCGGTGGTGGCCAGGGCGGCCCACGCGATCGTGCGCCATGCGCGCGTGGCGACCAGCACGAACGGGAACAGGATGGCCATCTGCGGCTTGGCCGACAGCAGGCCGATGCAGAGGCCGGCCCACATCGGCCGACGCTCCGCCCAGCAGACGGCCAGCGCCGCGCACGACGCGGTCAGGAGTGTGTTCTGTCCGAATATCCCGGTGACGAACACGCACGGGGCGGCGACCAGCGCGAACCCGCCGACGCGCGATGCACCCGGGATCGCGCCGAGCCGCGATACGCGCGAGGCGGCGAATCCGAACACGCCGACGCCGAACGCGACGAATAGCGGATAGCCGATCGCAAAGGGCAGCAGCGCCAGCGGCGTCACGAGCAGCAGGTTGGTGGGCGGGTACAGCCACGCGACGAGGTTTCCCCGGCGGAACTGCGGGAACAGGTCGGCCGCCAGCCGCGAGAAGGTCGGCAGATCGTACGCTTGCCATGGCGAGCCATGCAGCATCACGTACGACGCCGACCAGAACACCGCGTAGTCGGGGCCCGGGCGCGTCAGCGCGGTGGCGGGCGCGTCACGGACGACGGCTGCCCAGGTGGCGAGCAGCAGCGCGTAGCACGCGAGCGCGACCGCGCTGTACGCAACGACGCGCCGGGGTGTCAGCCACGCGCGGACGGGATGATCCGCCGATCGTATCGATTGCCGGGGGAGATCCATGCCTCGTGTGCGCGGTTACTTGACGGACGCTTGCCGCGCCGCACCGTGGCCGGCGGCCGCGGGCAGCGCCGTCCGGCGACGGGCCGCGTGCGTGCGCCTGAGCGGGAACTGCAGCAGCTTCGACACTGGATGCGCGGCGGCGTCCCGCTGCGCGTGGTAGCGCCGCCGCACGAGATAGACCGGACGCTGCTTCGACTCGTGATAGATGCGGCCGAGGTATTCGCCGATCACGCCGATACCGATCAGCTGGATGCCGCCGACGAACAGCATCACGGAGATCAGCGATGCGTAGCCGTGCACGGGATTGCCGAACAGCAGCGTGCGCATGACGATGAACGCACCGTAGACGAACGACAGCGCGGCGAACGCGAGACCGATGTAGGTCCACACGCGCAGCGGCACGGTGCTGAAGCTCGTGATGCCTTCGAGCGCGAAGTTCCAGCGCCGCCATCCGGAGAATTTGGAGCGGCCGCCGCTGCGTGGCGCACGCGTGTAT
The DNA here is from genome assembly GCF_020420125.1 of Burkholderia sp. AU30280. Taxonomy (NCBI): domain Bacteria; kingdom Pseudomonadati; phylum Pseudomonadota; class Betaproteobacteria; order Burkholderiales; family Burkholderiaceae; genus Burkholderia; species Burkholderia sp. AU30280. The sequence goes on along the minus strand of NZ_JAIZRY010000001.1, from coordinate 470,480 downwards.
TCGATGATCTCGGTGCGATAGCCGACCCACGCGAACAGGCCTTTCATGAAGCGCCGGCGCTCGGGGAGCGCGCGCAGCGCGTCGACGACCTGGCGGTCCATCAGGCGGAAATCGCCGACGTTCTCGGGCATCTCGACTTCGGAGAGGCGGTTGTGCATGCGGTAGTAGAGCGCGGCGGCCACGCGCTGCATCAGCGGGTCGCACATGCGGTCGGTGCGCTTCGCGGCGACGACCTCGGCGCCGGCGAGCCAGCGTTCGACCATCGCGGGGATCAGCGCGGGCGGATCCTGCAGGTCGGCGTCGATCAGGATCACGGCGGTGCCGGCGGCTTCATCGAGGCCGGCGGTAAGCGCGGCCTCCTTGCCGAAGCGCCGGGTGAGATCGACGATGCGCACGCGCGGGTCGCCGGCGGCGACGTCGATCAGCCTGCCGAGCGTGTCGTCGCGGCTGCCGTCGTTGATGCAGACGATCTCGAAACGGATCGACTCGACCGATTCGAGGATGGGCAGCGTTGTTGCAAAGAACGCGTCGATTGCTTCGTCCTCGTCGTGGAACGGCACGACGAGCGAGACCAGTGGCTTTCTGGCATGCGCGGACATACGTCCCCCGAGAGATCCGGCCTGCGCTGCACCGGATGGATCCGGTTGTCGTCCGCGGCAGGCCGGGCGAAAGGTGTTCCGATCCATTGTAGGCAGGAATCGGGGATTCGTGACACGAATTGATGCGGGTGTGGCGGCCCGATCGCCGAGCGGCTGCCGTTCGCCGCATTCGAGCGCGACGGCGGTCGCGGCGCGTGGCGGGCCGCGATGCATCGCGCCGTGCCTGCCGCATTCGAGCGCGGCACGTTCAACCCGTCGGGGCCGACGCGGCTGGTCGCCGCGATGCGCGCGCTCGTCGCCTCGACGTTCGGCAACGACCTGCCGCCCCTCGACATGGCGCGCCCACGCTGAACGCAGCCCTGCGCGGCATCGCTCAGGCGGATACGTTGCGGATCGCGATCGATCCGACATCGATGCGCCGCGGCAGGATCGCGTCGGCCGCCGCGCGGTCGGCGACACGCTGCAGCACGTCGATGTCGGCGTCGCTGAGGCTGCGCTGCGCGAGCGCGGCCCGGCGCGCGATGTCGGTGGCCGCGTCGGTCGGCAGGCGCGTGAGCGACGCATAGACGCCCGCATAGTCGGCCGGATGCGCAAGCGCCCATTGCCCCGCGCGGGCGAGCCGCGCCAGTACGTCCGCGAGTGCCGCGCGCTTCGCGCGATCGTCGAGCGTCTCGACCGGCGACGTCAGGAACGCCAGCCCGGAATTGATGCCGCTGCCGTCGCGGACGATGCGCGCGCCGCGCCGTACCGCATGCCCGTAGTACGGGTCGAACGTCGCCCAGATGCCGATCCGCCGCGCCTCGAACGCGGCGAACGCATCGACGGGCAGCACGAAGCGCACGTCGACGTCACGCGGCGCGAGGCCGTGTTCGCGCAGCGCGCCGTACAACTGGTACTGCGAGATGCTGCCGCGCGCGGACGACACGACGACGGTTTGCCCTTTCAGGTCGGCGACGGTGCGGACCGGCGAATCGGACGGCACGACGATGCCGAGCGACGCCGGCGAGCCGACGCGCGTCGCGACGATCCGCAACGACGGGTCGCCGAGCGCGGCCGTCAGCACGGGCAGGTCGCCGGCCGGCGCGAGATCGATCGCGCCCGCGCGCTGCGCCTCGAACAGCGGCGCGGCGCCCTGGAAGTTGGCCCAGCGGAACCGGTAGCGCGTACCGTCGAGCACGCGCGCGGCTTCCGCGAGCGCGCGCAGGCCGCCGGCCTGGTCGCCGAGCACGAGCGTGACGCCCGACAGATCGGCGCCGGCTGCGTGGGCGGGCCGTGCGATGCCGCCGGCGAGCGGCGCGGCGGCGAGGGCGGCCAGACGCTGCAGCACGCGGCGGCGCGCCGGAGCGGAGGAGGGATTCATCGGCGGGGTGTCCTCGGTGATCCGCGCGCGGGCGGCGCGGCTGCCGGGCAGGTTACGGAATCGGTTTCCGGCCGGCAAACATCGAATCGTGCAATGCATATTCGTGCGGCGACGGCGGGCATCGCCGCCAGCGCCGCACGCGGGTGTTTCATGCGGGGTCGTGCGTGGCCGACGGAACCGTCCGCAGGAACGCGCGTACCGCCGGCGCCTTTTCGAAGCGCCGATGCGCGAGCGCCAGTTCCGACGTGATCGGCTTGCCGGCGATCGGCCGGTACACGACGCCCGGCAGCGACACGCAACCGGCGAGCGCGTCGGGAATCACGGCGACCCAGCCATTCACGGATACGCACGCGAGCACCGCGAGCAGGCCGCCCGGGCGTGCGGCGATCAGCGGTGCGAAGCGGCCGCGGCGCGCCACTTCGAGCGTGCCGCGCTCCTGTTCGGGTACCGCGAAGCGCGCGTCGGCGAGATCGGCGGCGCGAAGGGTCGCCATCGACGCGTAGCGCGAACCGGCAGGCACGGCCGCGACGAACACGTCGCGCTGCAGCGTGACGACCCGCAGGCCGCCGGGCAGCGGCATCGGCGGACGCACGTAGGCGAGGTCGAGCCGGCCCGTGTCGAGCTGGTTCGCGACGTCGTCCATCGGCACTTCGCGCAGGTTCAGCTCGATGCGCGGATGCGCGTCGCGAAACGCGCCGACGGTGCGCTGCAAGGTACCCGAATAGACGGCCGACGACACGTAGCCGATCTCGATCCGGCCGAGTTCGCCGCGCTCGGCCAATGTCGCGAGTTCGCGGCCGCGCTGCAGGTGCTCGACTGCGGCGCTCGCCTCGGCGAGATAGGCCTCGCCGGCCGCGCTCAGCGTGACCGCGCGGCGCGACCGGTGAAAGAGGCGCACGCCGAGCACGCGTTCGGCCTCCTGGATCTGCCGCGTGAGCGCGGGCGGCGCCATGTCGAGCGCTTCGGCCGCGCGGGCGAAGTGCAGATGCCGGGCGACGCTCAGGAACGCGCGCACGTGGCGGAATTCGAGCCGGTCCATGATTGCAATTTTCGTTAATAAAACAGCTTGGAAGTGTCAATGACAGGCAATACGTGGAAAGCCTAGCATACGGCTCGTCGATCTTGTTCCGGAGCAGCCGATGTCCCAGTCTTCACCGGCGTCGCGCGCAGGCGCGGCGGCCGCCCCGCGCACGGGCGCCCGCATGCCCGCCGCCGCGACGCTCGCCGTCGCGTCCGCGACCTGCTCGCTGATCGTGCTCGACACGAACGTCGTCGCCGTGTCGCTGCCGAGCATCGCGCGCAGTTTCCACGCGAGCTTCGCCGATATCGAATGGGTCGTGAGCGCGTACATGACCGCGTTCGCCGCGTGCCTGCTGCCGGCGGGCGGGCTGGCCGACCGCTTCGGCCGCAAGCGGATGCTCTTCACGGGGCTCGCGCTGTTCTTTCTCGCGTCGCTCGGCTGCGGCGTCGCGCCGACGGCCGGCTGGCTGATCGCCGCGCGGGCGGTGAAGGGCGGCGGCGCCGCGCTGCTGCTGACGGCCGCGCTCGCCGTGATCGCGAACCGTTTTCCGGACGGGCGCGAACGGGCGCGCGCGTGGGCGATCTGGGGCATGTGCATGGGGATCGCGACGGCCATCGCGCCGCTCGTCGGCGGCGCGATCACGCAATGGATCGGCTGGCGCTGGGTGTTCCTGCTGAACCTGCCCACCTGCCTGCTGCTCGCGGCCGGTGCGCGCGTTGCGATCGATGAGTCGCGCGATCCGCACGCGAAGCGCGTGGACGCGGCGGGCAGCCTGCTGTTCGGCGCGGCGCTCGCGTGTGCGATCGCGGCGCTGATCGGTGCACCGTCGCACGGCTGGCTGTCGGCCGCGACGCTCGGCCGGCTCGCGCTTGCCGCCGCGCTGTTCGCGGCGTTCATCGGCGCGGAGCGCTGGCAGGCGCGGCCGATGATCGATCTCGCGCTGTTCCGCCAGCCGCGCTTCGTCGGCGCCGTGCTCGCGATGTTCGGCTATGCAGCGTGCGCGCAGGTGATGATGACGTTTCTGCCGCTGTACCTGCAGAACGCGTTCGGGATGTCGGCGATCGACGCGGGGCTCGGGATGCTGCCGTTCGCGTTCGCGATGATCGCCGGGCCGTCGCTCGGCGCGGCGCTGGCCGCGCGCGTGGCGTCCGGCGGCGTGCTGGCGGGCGGGCTCGCGCTGATCGGCGCGGGCAACCTCGCGACCGCGGCGCTGACGGCCAGTGGCGACTACAGGCTCGTCGCGCTCGGCATGGTCGTGACGGGCTGCGGCGCGGGCATCATGAACGGCGACACGCAGAAGGCGATCATGGCGTGCGTGCCGCCGAACCGCACCGGCATGGCATCGGGCATCAGCACGACGACGCGCTTCTCGGCGATCGTGACGGCCGTCGGCGTGCTCGGCGCGGTGCTGGCGGCGAGCACGCATGCGCGGCTCGACCGGCTGCTGTCCGCCACGCCCGGCCTGCGCGCGTTCGCCGATGCGCCGTTCATGTCGAGCTTGCTGGCCGGCGACCTGGCGCGGGCGCTCGAGCGCGTGCCGCCGTCGGCCGCCGGTGCGCTCGCGCAGGCGGCGCCCGTTGCGTTTGCGAGCGGGTTCGCCCGCGCGCTGACGGTGAGCGGCGTGCTTGCGCTGGTCGTGGTCGTCGTTGCCTACCAGTTGCTCGCGCAACCGATGCGTGACGCGTGACGGCACGCCGCGCGCACTGTCAACCCTTCAATGCGTTGCGATCGGCTTCGGCCTCGTGCAGGTCGCGCGTCGCTTCGTGCAGCTTGTCCTGTTTGTCGGCGAGCTTGCGCCGGGCCTTCTCGACCTTGCGCGCGTCGTCGTGCGCCTGGGCTTCGCGTACGCGCGCCTGAGCGTCCCGCACGTCGCCCCGAGCCTGTTCGACATCGCGCTGCTTGTCCTGCACCTTGCGTTCGGCACGCGAAAGCTGGCCGGCGTCCGTGCAGTTCTCCTGAATTTGTGCGAGCGCGATCTGCTGGCGCATCAGCTGGTGCGTATTACCGGACCGCTTCGCTTGATCGATCTGCGTCTGCAGCGCGCGGATGCGCGTCGCGCAATCCTGTGTGTCGGCGAACGCGGGGGAGTGGGCCAGCAGCACGAACGGTGCGGCCACGGCGATCAGGTAGGTTTTCATCGGCATGCCCTCGGATTCCGGATGACTCTCTCGAATGCCGTCATTGTGCATAGCGCGTCTGCCGCGAGTAAATAGGACGGGGCCTACCGCGGGCGCCGCCGCATCGCATTCAATGCGGCTTCGTTGTCGCGCGGTGCGCACGCGTCGCGCGTGCGATGGGTGTCCGGTGGGTGCGGCCGCAGTGCGTGGCGCGACGTCGCACCGGCGAGCGCGGCGTATCGGGCGCAGGGGCGGCGCTCGCGTCGGCCGCCTGGACGGCCGAGACGGCCGGTAACGCGGCCTCGGCGTCGAGCCACGCACGCGTCGCTTCCGCGATCAGCCCGCGCAACCAGCGCCCGCCCTCGGCGCACTCGCCCGATTCGTTCCAGGTCATCCGGTACACGATGTCCGGCGGTTCGGCCGGCAACGCGACGGCGGCGAGCGGCAGCAGCTTCGCATAGTGCCGCGCGAGCCGGTACGTGGTGGTCAGGAGCATGTCGGTGCGCACCAGCGCATGCGCGGCGAGTTCGAAATGCGGCAGCGTGACGACGATCCGCCGCTGCAAGCCCACGCGTTCAAGTTGCTGGTCGATCGCGCCGGACGCTTCGCGCCACGACGGTGTCGGGCACAGCTGCGGTGCTTCGGCAAAATCGGCAGCCGTCATCGTGCCGCGTCGCGCGAGCGCATGCGTCGCGCGCATCAGGCACACGATGCGATCGTCGAACAGGTCGTCCTGCCGGAACCGCGACGCGCGTGCCGGGCGATTGTCGATCACCACGTCGAGTTCGCCGTCGGCCAGCGCGCGCTCGTCGTCGAAGCCGTCGCCGAGCGGATGGAACACGAGTTGCGCGCTCGGCGCACGTTCGCGGAACAGCGCGACGAGCTTCGGCACGAACAGCACGTTCAGGTAGTCGGGGCAGCCGATCCGGTAGGTGCGCACGGACGTGCGCGCGTCGAACGTCGGTTGCTGGATGCGGATGAAGTCGATCACGCGCAGCGCGTTGCGCAGCGGTTCGATCAGCCGTGCACCGAATTCGGTCGGCACCATCCCGTAGCGGCTGCGCACCAGCAGCGGATCGCCGAGCAGCGTGCGCAGGCGCTTGAGCGCGGCGCTGGTGGCCGGCTGCGACATGTTCAGGCGCACGGCCGCACGCGACACGGTGCGCTCGGTCAGCAGCACGAGCAGGATGCGCATCAACCGTGCATCGAGCACGTCGAGCGCGCCCGCGGCGTCGGGCGGGGCGTTCGGGTCTAGTGTGTCCCGCATGCCGATACGTCTCCCGGCGCCCCGATGCCCGAGCGCGACGCAGCAGCGGGCCGGCGGCGCGTCATTGTGCGAAGGTGCCCGGCCAGCCGACGATCCGCTTCGGGCGCGGCGGCGCGTACGTGCGGACCTTCGACGTCTTCAGCTTCAGGCGCACCAGCGACTCGGCGAGCGCGACCGCGGCCGATACGCCGTCGACGACCGGCACGCCCGTGCATTCCTCGATCTGCCGGTCGAGGCCGGCCATCCCGCCGCAGCCGAGACAGATCACTTCCGCGTGATCGTCCTGCACCGCGCGCTGCGCCTCGCCGACGATCGACTCGATCGCGCGGGCCGGGTTCTCTTCGAGCTCGAGCACCGCGAGGCCGCTTGCGCGCACCGACGCACAGCGCGCATCGAGCCCGGCGAGCTTCAGGCGATCCTCGATCAGCGGCACCGTGCGGTCGAGCGTCGTGACGACCGAGTAGCGGTGGCCGAGCAGCATCGCGACGCTCGCGGCCGCTTCGGTGATGTCGACGACGGGCACCGTCAGCAGTTCCTGCAGGCCTTCGCGGCCGTGTTCGCCGTAGCCGGCCTGGATCACCGCGTCGTACGGCTCGTCGTAGCTCAGCACGCGATCCATCACGGCGATCGCCGCGAGGTAGCTCTCGAAGTTGCCTTCGACCGATTCCGCGCCGAAGCGCGGCGTCAGCCCGACGATCTCCGTGCCCGGCGACGCGGCGGCCTGCGCCTGCGCGGCGATCGCGTCGGTGATCGACTCGGTCGTGTTGACGTTGACTACCAGGATCCTCATTGCGACTCCGTATGCATGGGTTTCAGTGTCGGGCGCAGGCGACCGCGATGGATTCGCCCGAGCGCTCGTCGTATTGCCGTTTGCGATCGGCCAGCAGCCAGTAGACGCTGCCCGCGATGGCCGCGCCGAGCAGCCACGAGAACGGCGTCATCGCGCTGAAGGCCGGCACGACGGCGAGCGTGATCGAGATCAGCGCGGACGGCACGAGCGCCGCGAGCGCCTTGCGATTCACGCCGCGCGTGTAGAAGTAGGCGCCGGTCGGCGCTTCGGTATAGAGGTCGGGCACGTTCACGCGCTGCTTGCGCACGAGCCAGTAGTCGACCGTGATGATCCCGTACAGCGGGCCGAGCAGCGCGCCGAGGCCGGACAGGAAGTAGACGATCACGATCGGGCTGTTGTACAGGTTCCACGGCAGGATCAGCACGGCGACCGTCGCGCTGATCAGGCCCGCGCGGCGGAACGACAGGCGATGCGGCGCGAGACTCGTCAGCACGAAGGCCGGCGCGACGAAGTTCGCCATGATGTTCACGGCGACCGTCACGATCAGGAACGCGAGGCAGCCGAGCACGAGGAACAGCTTGTTCGGCACCGTCGCGATGATTTCCGTCGGGCTGTGGATGACGTGGCCGTTCAGCTTGAATTGTGCGCCGGCGAGCACGAAGCTGATCGTCGCGAACACGAGGATGTTGACCGGCAGGCCCCAGAAATTGCCGACCCGTACCGTCTTCGGGCTCGGCGACGAGCGCGCGAAATCGCAGAAGTTGAGCACCAGCGTGCCGTAGATCGCGAGCCACAGCGAGCCGCCCGCGAAGATCTGCGTCCACATCTTGAAGCCGGTCGGCGGCTTGCCGATCGACATCGCGAGATGGCCGCCCGTGCGGCTATACATCCACGCGGCAAGCGACAGCGTCGTGACGAGGATGACCGGGCCGGCCAGCCCTTCGTACTTGCGGACCGTTTCCATTCCGTACGTGAGGATGCCGATCTGCACGAGCCAGATCGCGACGAACGTCACCCAGCCGAGCGTCGACAACCCGAAGATCGCATTCTGGTCGAATGCGGCGAGGCCCGGCCAGATCGCGGTGAGCAGCACGCGCAGCACGACCGATGCGAGATAGGTCTGGATTCCGAACCATGCGATCGCGATCACCGCGCGGATCAGCGCCGGCAGCAGCGCGCCGTAGATGCCGAAGCTCATCCGGCTGATCACCGGGAACGGTACGCCGGTCTTCTGGCCCATGTAGCCGGTGAGGTTCATGAAGCAGTACACGAGCACCGCGCCGATCGCGAGCGAGGCGAGCATCTGCCAGCCCGACAGGCCGAGTGCGAACAGCCCGATCGCGAACGAGTAGTTCGCGATGTTGTGCACGTCGTTGGTCCATAGCGCAAAGATGCTGTAGCGGCCCCACGTCCGGCCCTCGGCCTGGGTCGGCGCGAGGTCGGGGTTGTGCAGCCGCGGGCTCAGCGCGGGGTCGCGCGCTGCCGAATCGGTTCGATGCGATGCGTCGTCCGCGCCGAGCGCGAGGCCCGGGCGGTGGGTGGCTTCCAGTTGCACGCCGTTGTCTCCTTCCATGTGCGGGGCGCGCAACCGGCAGCGTGGGAACGCTGCACCGGCCCGGCCACCGTGGACGTTATGTCTCGGATTTGTTCGCGAGTATGGAAGGCCGGCACGGCGATGGGAAATTAAATATTCGGTTGGGCGTCATTTGAAAAATGAATGCAATGCGGGCGTCGGCGACGGCCGGTGCGGCACGGGAATTGCTCGCCAGCGGGCTCCATCCACATCGACATCAGCGGAGGTGTCATGCAGCGATATTCACTTCGTCATGTGTCGCGGGCCGTCTTTGCCGGCATCCTGATTGCGGGCCTGGCGGCAGGTGCGGGCTGCCAGAAGAAGAGCGACAGCAGCGGCGCGAGCTCCGACACGAGCGCAACGGGCGGCATGTCGGCCGCGCCGTCGGGCACGCCGAGCAGCGGCGCGGCCGGCAGCAGCAGCGACAGCGGCGCGAGCATGCCGGGCGCGGCCTCCGCGCCGGACGGCGCGAGCGGCGGCTGACCCGCGGCGGATCTGCGGTTATCCCGCGGTGATCCCGTGTGCCGGACGTTGCCCCGGCCGTGTGCGGGTGCGACGTCCGCTTGAAGCGGTGCCGTGCCGGGTGGTGTGCGTGCGCTCGGCCGCGCACATGAAAGATTTGCAAGGACCGTTGTAGCGATTCCCGGACCGGCGCCGACGGCCTGATCGCGGCGCACGCCGGCCGGACAAGGAGGTGCGATGCAGAACGTGGAATCGAATCCTGCCCCGGAAGATCGGGGAGACGAGGCGGCGAAGCGCCCGCCGACCGCGCCGGCGGCGCGCCGCATGCCCGATGCGGCGGGCGGGCGCCCGTTGACGCCGGAAATGATTGCCGCGAAGACGCCGACCGGCCTGCCGCCGATCGAACGCGGTACGCATGCGCCCGACAGCGACGACCCCGTGCGGCGAGCGGCGGCCCGGATCGCGACGCTCGACAACGCGTGCATGGCGATGACCGACACCATGGTCGACGTCGACGGCAAGGGCATGGAGGCGGCCGCGGGCGCGTCGAAATGGCACGACAACGTGATTTATTCGAACGCGTCGCTCGACGAAGCGGTCGAGACGCCCGACCAAGGGCTCGGCGGGATCGAGAGCCGTCCGTCCGGCAACCTGCCGCAGATCGCGACGCGGCCGGGCTGGCACGTGCGTCATGTCGGCGCTGTCGACGTCGAGCGCGGCGACGGCGCGCGCCCCGAGCATGTGATCGTCCTGGAGCGGCACAACTGACCGCGCGGCGAGAAGGTGCGGCAGGCGGCACGATCGCGCCGGCCGCCGCGACCGTCAGCGGTCCTTATTGCGGGCCGAGTTCCTGCGCGGACGTATCCGCGTCGTTGCCCTGCGCAACCAGGACGTGGATATCGTTCGGCGTCACGTCGCCGACTCCGCCCGATGGGATCGTCAGCAGCAGCCAGTCGGCGTTGTTGTTGATGGTGACCGGCGCGGTCTTGAGGATAGGCGTCTTGCTGCCGGCCGTCGTGACGATCACCTGGTAGCTGCCGCCGTTCAGGTAGATCGAGTCCTGCGTCGATGCCGGCACCGCGTTCTGGTAGGCCGCGCCCGCGAGCGTCGGGCTTTGCGTCGTGATGTCGGTGCCGGGCGGGACGATGTACATGTCGACGTTCTGCGCGTTCGGCGACGCGTTGAAGCTGCGCACGCGCGCCTTGTCCGACAGCAGGCCCTTGTCGTACGGATCGTCGATCACGGAAATCAGCGACGTCGTGCTCGGCAGCGCGATCGTCGTGTAGTGATGGCCGTTTGCCGCGCTGAACGACTGCGCGGCGATGGTCGTCGTCGTGCCCGAGACGTCATAGCTGGCGTTCTGCGTACCCGAGTCGATGTCGTGATAGCGCGTCACGCCCTTGTACGCGATACCGCCCTGGTCGAGCTTCGCGTTCAGATAGTAGTCGAGGTTCGGCCCGGCCGGCACCGCGTTGATGAAGCGCGCCTGCGGCTTCGAGATGCCGAGTTCGGTGCCGACGTCGTTGCCGTCGCCGCCACATGCCGCGAGCACGGAAACGACCGAGCACAGGGCGACCAGCGTTCGTATTGATTTCATGTTGTCCTCTCGTTCAGGGAACCTGCTTGCGATGCGGGATCGCCGCGCGAAGGGTCGCGCGGTGCGCAGCGCCGGTTGAGGGAAGGATGCTGTCCGCCGGATCGGCGGGCGCGTGGATGACGCAAGCGATGTGCCTGCGTGACGAACGACGGCGGGAGCGAGCCGGGAAGCGGTGGCAGGAAGCGCGCACGCGCCGCAGGGGCAGCGTGCGCGGGGTGGGGCAGGTCGTGTGGGGCGGGCCGCGCGCTCGGCGCGGTTGTAAAAACGACCGCGTCGCGCGCGGGACGGGCTGTGTCAGCGGTTCACGAGCCGGGCCGGATAGGCGAGCGCGAAGGCGCAGCCGATCACCATGCACGCGGCGAAACCGTACAGCCCCGCGCTTTGCGAATGGAACGTGTCGCGCAGCCAGCCGATGAAGTAGGTGCTGCCGAACCCGCCGAGGTTGGCGATCGAGCACGCGAACGCGATCCCGCCGGCGGCGGCCGACCCCTTCAGGAACGTCGAAGGCAATGCCCAGACGACCGGCATCGCGGCGGCCGCTCCCGCGTTGATCAGCGAGAACAGCAGCACCGTCCCGAACGTGCCGTGCGACGACGATGCCGCAATTGCCAGTGCGACGGCCGACACCATGAACGGCACGACGATGTGCCAGCGGCGTTCGCGCGCGCGGTCGGAACTTGCGCCGCAGTACAGCGTGGCGAGCACGGCCGCGGCATTCGGGATCACCATCAGCCAGCCGATGTGATATGCATCCTTCACGCCCGTGTCGCGCAGGATCGTCGGCAGCCAGAAGCTCACTGCGTAGAGGCCGAGCAGCACGCACAGGTCGATCAGGCCGAGCGACCATACCTTCGGATCGGAGAACGCCTTGCCGAGCGCATGGCTCTTGTTGCCGGACGGATCGGCGTCGAGGTTCGCACGCAACGCGTGCTTCTCGTCGGCAGTCAGCCACTGCGCGGATTCGATGTTGTTGGGCAGCCAGCGCAGCACCGCGAAGCCGAGCAATACCGACGGCAGCGCTTCGAGCAGGAACAACCACTGCCAGCCGCCGAGCCCGTGCGTGCCGTCGAACGCGCGCATGATCCAGCCGGAGATCGGGCTGCCGATCATGCTCGACAGCGGCAGTCCGACCATGAACAGCGCGACGATCCGCGCGCGGCGCGCATCGGGATACCACTGCGTCAGGTACAGCAGCACGCCGGGCAGGAAGCCGGCCTCGGCCGCACCGAGCAGGAAACGCACGATGTAGAACTGCATCGGCGTGTGCACGAACATCGTCGCCCCCGACAGCAGGCCCCAGGTGATCATGATCCGCGCGATCCACAGCTTCGCGCCGACGCGTTGCAGCACCAGGTTGCTCGGGACTTCGAACAGGATGTAGCCGGCGAAGAACAGGCCGGCGCCGAGCCCGTACACGGTATCGCTGAACTTCAGCGCGTCGAGCATCTGGAGTTTCGCGAGCCCGATGTTGATGCGGTCGAGATAGGCCGCGAAGTAGCACAGGCAGAAGAGGGTAATCAGGCGCAGCGTGACCTTGCGGTAGAGATTGCCGTGCAGCGCGTCGTCGGGGGAAACGGCGGCGCTCGGGTGTGCGGTAGACATGGGATTGCCCCTGTTCGAAGGTGACGGATGAATGGGTGGCCGATCGACGCGAGCGAACGTTCCGCTGCGCACTGGAGTCTGTATATCATGGCAATTAAGTAGCGTACACACTAGAAAATACCGAATCGCACAGGCACGGTTCCGATCACGTGACGGCAAGCATTCGTGTGAGAAAACCCACGTGTTTGACGAGGTTTTTGATCGGGTTTCATGCGTGTTTGAAGAAGGCGATGAGATGAATTGGTATGCACATAATTCGTGCGTATGCACTTAAAAGTGAAGTGTGTGCACGAAAGTCTGCCGATGTACGCAAGCACTTGCGCGGCAGCAGGTTCGAACGTGCTTGGCTTGCCGTCTCGGCGACGTTCCCGGCGGACGATGCGCAGCTGTCAGGCGATCGTCAGGCGCGCCGCGCGGCGGGTGCCGCGAATGCTGATGCACCGCAATGAAGCGGCAACCCGGCTTCCGGTCGAGCCGAATTGAGGGTGTACACTGCTTGTCTTTCATTGACTTGCGGCTCGAGCCTTTACTTTCATGGCGTCTTCCAAGGATTCCTACGACTTTCACGACCAGGTCGGGCACCTGCTGCGCCGCGCGTATCAGCGACACGTGTCGATCTTCCAGGAGGCGATTCCCGATTCGGATCTCACGGCCGCGCAGTTCGTCACGCTGTGTGCGGTCAAGGAGCGCCAGGCGTGCTCGCTGAACGACATCGTCAAGGCGACCGCGATCGACCAGGCGACGATCCGCGGCGTGGTCGATCGGCTGAAGGCGCGCGCGCTGATCGAGGTGTTGCCCGATCCGAACGACGGCCGCAAGCTGATCGTGCGCGCCACCGCGACCGGCCTCGCGCTGATCGACCGCACGGTGCCGTTCGCGCGGCAGGTGACGGAGCGCACGTATGGCGCGCTCAATCCGGGCGAGCGGGTCGCGTTGCAGTTTCTGCTGCGCAAGATGATGGAAGAAGACGGCGACGCGTGATGCGCGCCGCTCGCGGAGGGAGCCGCGCCCGTCTGGCCGGCCTGTTTGTCGGCCGGCTTGATTCCGCGACGAAGCTGAGAGCGCTCAAGCCGCGCCGGTTGCCAGATGCTCGCCGGCTGCGTCGACCGTCATCAACCGGCCTGCGTCGCGCAACGCGGCCCGGACCGTCTCCGGCGTAAACGGCGGCGCGTAGAACCGCACGCCGGTCGCATCGAACAACGCGTTCGCGACGGCGGCAGGGCCCGGCACCGACGCCGATTCTCCCGCGCCGAGCGGCGGCTCGCCTTGCCTCGGCATCAGCACGACATCGACGTCCGGCACTTCCGCGAAGGTCAGGATCGGATAGCTCGCCCATTCGCGCGACGCGACCTTGCCGTCGGCGAAGCGCACGCGCTCCTTCAGCGTGCGGCTCAATACCTGGATCACGTTGCCGTGGATCTGGTGACGCACGCCATCGGGGTTGATCATCGTGCCCGTGTCCTGGCCGACCGTCACGCGTTCGATGCGGATCTCGCCCGACACGCGATCGACGCTCAGGTCGACGATCCATGCCGACCACGCCGCGCCGAAGCCGGGGAAGCGGCTGTGCACGTAGCGCGCGTAGGCGATCCCGCGGCCGCGCACGAGCCGCGATGGAGCCGGTTCATGCGGCGTGCGCCGCATGCGCGGCGTCCAGCCCGCGCGATCGGCCACCGCCTGCAGCAGGTCGGACGCGCGCGTGTCCTGCAGATGGCGCAGCCGGAATGCAAGCGGGTCGACGCCGGTCAGCGCCGCGCATTCGTCGACGAACGCATCGTGCGCGAACGAGTTCGGCAACGCCGACACGCCGCGCAGCCACGACGCGCGCACGAGCGGTGCGAGATCCTCGCAGACGAAGCGGCGATGCGGGCTCGCGTAAGGCGACACGGCCGTGCGGTCGCCCATCTCGAACACGCGCGGCTCGGGCGCGATCGTGCCGGTCAGCAGCGCCGCGAGCAGCGGCGCGTCGTTCGACGGGTAGCGCGTCGTGAAATCGTAGCCGAGCAGGCGGCCGTCACGCGTGACGGTGCCGGTCACCTGCATCAGTTGGCCCGTGCCTTTTGGTTCCCAAAGATGTTCGTCCGCGCGCGACAACTGCACGCGCACCGGGCGGCCGACCGCGCGCGACAGCAGCAGCGCGTCGCCGCACACGTCGTCCGCGCCGTTGCGGCCGTAGCAGCCGGCCGCTTCCATCCGCACCACGTCGAAATCGGCTTCGTCGCGCGCGACGAGCGTCGCGAGGTCGTAGCGCAGCGATACGGGATTCTGCGTGCCGGACCACACGGTGATGCGGCCGTCGCCCGGTTCGCGATAGTCGGCGAGCGCGCATGACGGGCCGATCGAGCCGTGCATCTGGAACGGCCACGCATAGGTGCGCGACAGCGTGATCGTGTCGGGCTGCGTACGCGCGGCGTCGACATCGCCTTCGTCGAGCAGCACGCGGCGTGTGGCCGGCGCGGCGGCGATCGCGGCGGCCGGTTCGTCGAGCGACGGCAGTGCGGGGAGCGGCCGCCACGTCACGCGCAGCTGGCGGGCCGCGCGGATCGCGTGTTCCTCGCGTTCGGCCACCACGCCGACGAAATCGCCGATCGCAACGACGGCCACGCGCCCCGGCACGTCGGCCACTGACGCACGGTCGACGTCGACGAGCGAGGCGCCGACGAATGCGCCGCTGTCGTGACCTGCATACGGCGGCCGCACGACACGGCCGTGCAGCATGCCGGGCACGCGCATGTCGTGCACGAACGTGAGCTGGCCGGTTGCCTTCGCGGGCAGGTCGACGCGCGGCGACGACCTGCCGACGATCCGGTATTGGGCGGGGTCCTTCGTGCGGGCGTTCAGGTCCAGCGTCAGCGCGATCCGGTGCGCGGCGACGAGCGTGGCGAACGTGGCCGTTTGCCCGTTCGCCGAGATCGTCGCATCGTCGATGTGCAGTTGCGCCGGGTCGACACCGAACCGTTCGGCGGCAAGCGCCAGCAGCGCGTGGCGTGCCTGCGCGGCCGCACAGCGTAGCGGCGTCGCGGAAATCTGGATCGTCGCGCTCGCGATGGTCGGGCCCTGGTTCGGTGTCGCGGCCGTGTCGCCGAGCACCATCGTCACGCGCGCGGCGGGCACGTCGAGTTCCTCGGCGACGATCTGCGCGAGCGACGTGCGGATGCCGGTGCCGAGATCGACGTGGCCGTTGAATGCGAGGATGCGGCCGTCGTCGAGAATCGCGACGAACACTTCCGGCAGCGCGGGCACGTAGGACGACAGGCTGCCCGGCTGGCCGGGCGCCGGCTTGACGGGCGGCGCGGGCGGCCGGATCACGGTCAGGCAGCCGTTGCGCGCAAGCAGTTCGGAGCGGTTCACGGATGACGGGTCCTGTCGGGGGAGAGGCGGCGCGCGGCCGGATGCAGCGTACGCGGGGCGAGGCGGCCGGCGGCCCGGGCGTCCTGTTCGCGGGGTGTGGCGAGGGCAATGACGGTGACCGTCGCGAGCGCGCGCGTGCCCAATCTAGGCCGCCAAAAGCGCAGCGTCAATCGGGCGGGCGCCCGCCGGCCAGTCACGCCGCCGGCCCGCCGCGACGATTCAGCGCGTGCGCGCCTGCATCGCATCGATTGCCGCGATCGCATCGTCGAGCGGCATCACCGCCGCGTATTTCTGTTGCATGTCGAACAGGTTCGCGTCGTGCGGCGCGATCGCGCGATCCCCGACGCAATCGGCGAGCACGAGCGGGCGGAACCCGTGCGACATCGCGTCGACCACGCTCGCGCGCACGCAGCCGCTCGTCACGGCGCCCGCGACGAGCAGCGTCTGCACCGCCCGTTGCGCGAGCCACGGCGCCAGTTGCGTGCCGAAGAATGCCGACGGCACGGTCTTGCGCACGACGAGTTCGCCTGGCGCGGGCGTGAGCTCCGGCACGATCGCGCTGTTCGGATGGTGCTCGGTCAGCGTCGCCATGCCGGGCACCTTCAGCGAGAACACGTTGTCGTCGCTGCCGTCGTCCGCATACACGATGCGGCTGTGCGCGACGGGCCAGCCGCGTTCGCGCGCGAGCGCGAGTGCACGCGTCGTGCGCGCGATCGCCGGTGCGATGTTGCCGCCGCCGAACGTGGCAGGATCGGCGAAGCCGACCACGAAGTCGACGATCAGCAGGCCGATGTTGCCGTGCGGCGGCAGCGGCGTGCCGAAACCCTGCTGGCGATACACGTTGGCTTCGTCGTGGCGGGAAAGATCGTTCATGGTGTCGGGGGCTCGTGGGTCACGCGGGTTGATCGGTCACGCGGCCGTCGCGCACGACGGTTGCGCCGTCGAGTTCGACCGTGCAGCGGCGCAGCGGGATGTCGATGTGGCAGGTGGTCGTGCGGTTGCCGCCGCCTTCGTTGTTCGGGCCGAGCGAGAACAGGAAGTTGCCCTCGAATGCGCGTGCGTCCATCCCGATCGTCGCTTCCCGGTCGTACAGCCCGAGCGTCGACCAGCGCGCCCGCGGCTGCAGCCCCCAGCCGACATGCGAGATCGCATAGCCTTCGGGGTCGGCGAAGGTCTCCATGTAGTCGCGCAGCAGGTCGGCGTCGACGCCGCCTTCGATGCGCGTTGCGTAGCCGCCTTCGACGGTCAGTACGATCGGTTCGCTCACGTAGTGCTTCTGCGGCAACAGGATGTCGCCGCGATCGATCACGATCGTGCCGCGCGCGGTGCGGTCGTTCGGGTAGGTCAGCGCGAAGCCGCTCGGCCAGTGGTCCCAGCGGCCCGGCGCGTCGACGAAGCCGTATTCGGCCGTCGGCGGGAACTCGCCGAGCGGGCACACGAGCGCGGTGCCGGCCGCCGACGTCACGCGCATCTCGCGGGCGGCGGCGATCCGTTTCGCCGCGGCGAGCACGCGCGTGCGATCGGCGAGCGTGGGCACCATCCGCACGAGCACTTCGGGCGGTTCGACCGCGAGCAGTATCTTCGTGCCGGACTTCAGGATGTCGTGCTGCTCGGGCGAGAACAGCAGCGTCATCAGGTCGAGCACGAGGTCGCTCTCGCGCAGCGCGGCGATCGCGGCCTTGTTGCCCGTCAGCGGCGTCGTGCCGAGATACGCAAGCGGGTCGCGGCTGAACGCCTTGTCGCCGTTCACCGGCGGCAGGTCGAGCCGGTTGACGATCGCGCCCATCGTTTGCGTCGCGATCAGTGCACACGACAGTGTTTGCGGATGGGTGGCCGCGCTCGTCAGGATCGTGACGGTCTGGCCCGGTTCGAGGCGTGACAGCGCGAGCACCTGCTTCCACGCGTCGATCAGTTGGGTATCGCTGACTGGCATCGTCGGCTCCGGTAAAGGCGTGAAGGAAAGGGGCGGGCGCCGCGCGATCAGGCCGCGAGCGGCGCGCCGAGGAAGTCGCCGAATGCCGCGTAGAAGCCCGGCGCGTTGTCCCAGGGAATCATGTGGCCGGCGTCGGGCACGCGCACGTGCCGCATCGACGGCGTCGCGCGCTGCAGTTCGGCGACGTCGTCGTCGCGCACCACGTCGCCGCGTTCGGCCGTGATCAGCAGCGACGGCACGGCCAGCTGCGCGGCGTCCGCGTGGAAATCGTCGGTATGAAAGCCTTCGTACGTCGCGCGCACCGCGCGCTCGTCGCAGGTATGCAGCCATTCGGCGCGCAGCTGCAGTTCGGCGTCGGTCCAGGTCGGGCAGAACGCGCGCATGCCTTCGGCGTCGGTGCCGGCGCGCGCGAGCGCCATCGAGTCGATGTACCACGGCAGCTTGCCCGGGTAGTCGCGACGGTTCGGGCCCGACACGGGCGGATCGACGAGCACGACCGATTCGAGCCCGCGGATGGTGCGCCGCGCCGCGCGCGCGGCGATCCGCGCGCCCATCGAATGGCCGACGAGGCTCGTGCGCGGCAGGCCGAGCGCGGCGACGAGTGCCGCGATGTCGTCGGCCTGCGCATCGAGGCTGTAGTCGAGCGATGGCGACGCGTCGGACAGCCCGCGGCCGCGCACGTCGAGCACGTAGGTATCGAACGCCGCGCCGAATACTTCGCCGACGAAACCCCACGTGATCGCGGGGCTCGTGATGCCGGGAATCAGCACGATTGCCGGGCGCGATGCGCGCGCGCCGGTCGCGCCGCCGTAGCGCAGGTAGTGCTGGCGGATGCCGTTCGCGCGAACATTCGCGCCGTACAGGAAAGTCGAGGGCATGTGGGCTCCGTCGAAAGGGGCGCGCTCAGTACGCGCCGGACAGCAGTGCGCCCGCGCCGGGCACGATCGGTTCGAGGTCGAGTTCGCGCAGCATCGCGTAGGTCGTCGCGATCGCGGCCGTGATCACGGGCTTGCCCGTCATCGCCTCGACCTTCGCGACGGCCGGCAGCGACGGCATCTGCACGCAGGCGGACAGCACGATCGCATCGGCGTCCTGGTAAGGCAGCGTCTTCACGATATCGGGCAGGCGCGCCGGGTCGTGGCGGCCGACGTCGAGGTTGTCGGGGATTTCCAGCGCGCGGTACGCGAGCACGTCAAAGCCTTCGTTGCGGATGTAGTCGACCACGAGTTCGGTCAGCGGCAACATGTACGGCGCGACGACGACGATCCGCTTCGCGCCGATCACCTTCAGCGCGTCGACGAGCGCGCCTGCGCTCGTCAGCACCGGCGCCTGTGCGCCGTTGTCCGCCGTGTGCTTCGTCAGGCGCGCCTGCGACACGCGGTGGTAGCCGTGCCCCATCGCCATGATCGCGACGAGGCACGCGTAGCCGAGTACGTCGACGCGCGCATCGCTCAGTTCCACCGCGCAGCGGTCGGATTCGGCATCCATCGCCGCGAGTTCTTCCTTGACGACCTTCTTCATCCGCATTCGGCTCGAGTGATACGTGAAGCGCTCGGGGCGGATCGCTTCGCGCAGCCGCAGCATCGCGGGAATCTCGGTTTCCATCGTCGTGTTGGAACTCGGCACGATCTGGCCGATGCGGTAGGTCTTGCTCATGGCGGGGGAGGCTCCGTGTCGGTAAGGATGGGGCGGCACGCTGGCGCGGGATCGCCGGATGTCGAGCAAAGTCTAGTGTGTACATTTGAAAATCGCAATGGATAAAAATGGCGTCGGCCCTGCGTTGATCGATTGATGTCTTGAATATTCGTGAAATTATTGGTGTTTTCCCGAATGTCTCCGCGACTGGAGGCAATCCGCTTGTCCTGAATAAATTGAGTGTGTACGCTTTATAAACGCCATTCAATCCGCCCGTTCTCGCGCCGTGTCCGGCGACGGGCCCACGATCAGGAGATCCGCATGAGCACACCCCGTATCGCAATCATCGGCGCCGGCCTCGGCGGCACGGCCGCCGCGGCGCTGCTTCAGCGCGGTGGCTACGACGTCGCGCTGTACGAGCAGGCGCCGGCGTTCTCGCGCCTCGGCGCGGGCATCCACCTCGGCCCGAACGTGATGAAGATCATGCGGCGCATCGGCTGCGAGGACGCGCTGGAGACGATGGGTTCGCATCCGGATTGCTGGTACAGCCGCGACTGGCAGACGGCCGACGTGCTCGCTCGGATCCCGCTCGGCGACTACGCGCGCAAGGCCTACGGCGCGAGCTACCTGACCGTGCATCGCGGCGATTTCCATGCATTGATGACGCAGGCGGTGACGCCCGGCACGATCCGCTTCGGCAAGCGGCTCGCGGCCGTGGACGATACCGGCGACGCGGTGCGCCTGACGTTCGCCGACGGCAGCGTCGAGACGGCCGACATCGTGATCGGCGCGGACGGTGTGAATTCGCGGATCCGCGAGCACCTGCTCGGCGCGGAGCCGCCGCGCTACACAGGCTATGTCGCGCACCGCGCGGTGTTCCCGGCGTCGCTGCTCGGCCACAAGCCGTACGACATGTGCGTGAAGTGGTGGTCGGAGGATCGCCACATGATGGTCTACTACGTGACCGAGAAGCGCGACGAGTATTACTACGTGACCGGCGTGCCGCAGGCCGAATGGCCCGAAGGCGTGTCGATGGTCGACAGCAGCCGCGACGAAATGCGCGAGGCGTTCGCCGGTTTCCACGCCGACATCCAGCACCTGATCGATGTGTCGCCGTCGATCACCAAGTGGCCGCTGCTCGAACGCGATCCGTTGCCGTTGTGGAGCCGCGGCCGCCTCGTGCTGCTCGGCGACGCGTGCCACCCGATGAAGCCGCACATGGCACAGGGCGCGGCGATGGCGATCGAGGATGCCGCGATGCTCGCGCGTTGCCTCGACGAAGTCGGCGTCGGCGACTACGCGGGCGCATTCGCGCTGTACGAGGCGAATCGTGCGGCGCGTGCGTCGAAGGTGCAGCTCGTATCGCACAACAACACGTGGCTGCGCACGAACGAGGATCCGTCGTGGGTTTTCGGCTACGACGTGTTCGACGTGCCGCTCGTCTCGCCGTCGCGCAACAGCGTCGCGGCCGTGGCCTGACACGTACGCGGCGCCCGCGCCGGCCGGCGCTTCGCCGTCGCGAGCGCCGATGCGCCGGTACGGGTGTTTTTCGGCGTGTTATATGTCAGGCGCGCCGGCGGCAGTGCCCGCCGCCGGCCCCCGGCCCCTCGGCCCGCGCGCCGCATTCCGGATCCATTCATGTCCCATCCCGCTTCTCCGTCGCGGCCGCTGGCGTTTCGCGTGAACGGCGCGCCGCACACCTTCGACGATGCCGCCCCCGACGCGCCGCTGCTGCTGGTCCTGCGCAACGACTGCGCGCTCAACGGCCCGAAATACGGCTGCGGGCTCGGGCAGTGCGGCGCATGCACGGTGCTGGTCGACGGGCAGGCAACGCGTTCGTGCGTCGTGCCGGCCGCCGCCGCGAGCGGGCGCGACGTCACGACGCTGGAAGGGCTCGGGTCGCGCGACGCACCGCATCCGATCCAGCGCGCGTTCATCGACGAGCAGGCCGCGCAGTGCGGCTATTGCCTGAACGGAATGATCATGACCACGAAGGCGCTGCTCGACCGCGATCCCGCGCCGGACGATGCGGCGATCCGCGATGCGTTGCGCTTCAATCTTTGCCGCTGCGGCACGCACCTGGAGATCATCCGGGCCGTGCATCGCGCGGCACGCTATCTGCGAGGCGGCGATGAAGCCTGACGCAGGCTTGCCCGTCGCGCCGGCGCGCGTGACGTTACCCGAGCCGCGCGATGACGTCGGCGTCGATGCATTGTGCGCGCACCACGCGCGCTACACGTGGCCGATCGGAGATGCGCATGCAGGCGCGCAGGTATCGCTCGACGTCGAAACGCAGACCGCGTCCGATGGACGGATGACGATCTGGCGCTATCGCGCGCGGGCGGCCACGGACGATCTTCACGCGCCGCATGATGCGAAGACCGAGCGCGCGGATACCGGCCCCGCCGCGCCGTTCGTCTACCGGCACGCGCAGACGTCGATCGAGCTTGCCGATGCCGGCCACGCGATTCCCGGCCACGCGCACGTGTTCGCGCGCGAATCCTTCGTCGACGAACTCGCGGACGCGTTGCGGCGCGACCCGGTCGCGTTGCGCCTGCAGCACCTCGATGCGGCGCGGGACGCGGGGCCGCGCGAGATTATCCGGATGGTCAGCGAGCGCGCCGCATGGGGCGCGCCGGCCGCGGTCGACCCGGGTGCACGTGCGCGCCTGAGCGGGCGCGGCTTCGCTTTCGATGGCGCCGCGGCGTCTTCCGGCGACACGCCGCCGGCAGCCGACGCGATACGCGACGGCGACGCGCGCTGGTCCGCATGGGTCGTCGATCTCGATGTCGACCGCGCGACGGGCGACGTCGCGGTGCGGCGCGTCGTGGCCGGGCAGGGGGCCGGCGAACCGGGCGGCCCGTCGATGGCCGGCTTGCCCGCCTGGCAGATCGAGGCGGCGATTTCGCGCGTGATGGGGGCGCGCTTGTCCGCGCGGCCCGCGCACGACGAAACCGGCACAGGGGCGCGGCCGGATGCGATCGCTCACGAACTGATCGCGTTCGACGACACCGCGCATCGCGCGCACGGTGAACTGTCCGCGCACGATGCGCGCCGGATCGAGCAGGCGGCGGCGCCCGCGGCGGCGGCGATCGCGAACGCACTCTACGACGCGACGGGCGTGCGGTTTCGCGCACCGCCGTTCGACGCCGAGCGCATTCGCGCGGCGCTCGCGCGACCGGTGCCGGCCGATTCCGGCGAAGCGGGGCGCCGCGACCCGCGTCGCGCGTCGCGCTGGCGCCGCTGGCTGGCCGGCGGCGGCGTGGGCGGGGTGGTCGGCGGGCTGATCGGCCTGGCCTGCGCGATCCTGCCGGGCCCCGCGTCGATCGCACCCGTTGCGCCCGGCGGCGCGGACGGTGCGATGTGGAGCGCGGCGACGCTCGAACGCGGCCGCCTGGTCGCCCTCGCCGGCGATTGCGCGGTGTGCCACACCGCGCCTGGCGGGACAACCAACGCGGGCGGGCTCGCGCTCGATACGCCGTTCGGCACGATCTACACGACGAACCTCACGCCCGACCCTGAAACCGGCATCGGCAGATGGTCGTATCCGGCGTTCGCGCGCGCGATGCGCGAAGGCATCTCGCGCGACGGCACGCACCTGTACCCGGCGTTCCCGTACACGGCGTTCGCGAAGCTGAGCGAGCCCGACCTGCTCGCGCTCTATGCGTACCTGATGTCGCAGCCGCCGGTGAAGCATGTACCGCCGAAGACCAAACTGCCGTTCCCGCTCGACCAGCGGCGCCTCGTCGCCGGCTGGAACTGGCTGTTTCACGATGCACGGCCGTTCGCGCCGGACCCGGCACGCTCCGCGATGTGGAATCGCGGCAAGTATCTGGTCGACGGCGCCGGACACTGCGGCGCGTGCCATACGCCGCGCAACGCGCTGGGCGCGGAGAAGGGCGGTCGGGCGTACCTGGCGGGAGGCGAGGCCGAGGGGTGGGTCGCGCCGCCGCTCGTCGCGTCGCCGGCGACGCCGGTGCCATGGACCGAAAGCGCGCTGTTCGACTACCTGCGCACGGGCTTCTCCGCGCAGCATGGCGTCGCGGCGGGGCCGATGGCGCCCGTCGTCGCGGGGCTTGCGTCGCTGCCCGAGGCCGATGTCCGGTCGATCGCGCACTATCTCGCGTCGCTGTCGCCGCCCGTCGATACCGCGGCGGCGGCCGATGCGGCGGCCCGGCGGGCGCGCGGCGCGCAAGCCGTTGCGACGCTCGGCCTCGAGAACGGCCGCCGGGCGTTCGACGCCGCGTGTGCGGTCTGTCATGCGGAATCGGGCGGCGTCGGGCATTTCGGCGTACGCCCGTTGATGGGGCTCAACACGAGCGTCAGCCAGGCCGCACCGGACAACCTGCTGCGCGTGCTGCATCACGGGATCGACCAGCCGGCCACCGGCGAACTCGGTTACATGCCGGGCTTCGGCGACGCATTCGACGATCGGCAGATGGCCGAACTGGCCGCGTATATCCGGGCGCGCTACGCGCCGGGACAGCCGGCGTGGCGGAACCTGGCGGAAGCGTCGGCCAGGATCCGGCAGGAAGCCGCGCACTGATCGGCCGCCGCGCAACGCGCTGCGGCGGGCCGGCCGGGCAAAATGACCGGTTCGCGCGATCTGGCCCGGAAACAGGGCGGAAATATTGCCCCATTTTCATCATCGTTTAACCATTCGAAACAATGTGTTCACCGAAAGGGGCATGATCTCCGGCGATCGAGCAGGCATACTGTCGCCTATGTTGTTCAATGCGCGTCGAACGGCGCGCGCTTGCCCCCCATGTCCACTCCAGTTTCCTTTCGAACCTTGCGATGGTTGACCGTCGCGGCTGCCGCATGCTTGCTCGCCGCGTGTTCGACCGCTTCCGACGTGACCGCGACGTCGAACCCGAACGTGTATACCGTGACGACGCGCACGGTCGGCGTGTCGACGACGTGGGCCGACGCCCACACGAAGGCCGTCGACGAAGCCACCAACTACTGCACGCAGCGCGGCATGCGCGCGAGCATGAAGCAGGAATCGCTGACCGGCGGCAGCCGTGTCGGCGCGCGCTCCGAACTCGCGTTCGAGTGCCATCCGACCTTCGAGACGGCGTCGAACCCGCGCGGTTGAACGACCGGCGGCGCCGATGCCGCCGTCCGCGTTTTCCTTCCCCCGCAAGCAAAACGACCCGCGATGCCGTTCAGGCACATCGCGGGTCGGCGCACGTCCGGGGCAGGCGGCGGCGGTTACGCCGGCTGCGCCTCGTACAGCTTCACGCACGCGGAGAAGTCGAGCGTGCCGAGCCCCTGCTGGCTCATCGACTGATAGAGCTGCTGCGCGAGCGCGCCCATCCACACCGGCTGGTGGGCGCCGCGCGCCGCTTCGGTCGCGAGCCCGAGATCCTTCAGCATCAGGTTCGCCGCGAACCCGCCCGCGTAGCCGCGCGCGGCCGGCGCGGTGTCGCTCACGCCCGGATACGGGTTGTAGGTGTCCGAACTCCAGCAGCGGCCGGTCGACGTATTGATGATGCCGGCCAGCACGGCCGGATCGATCCCGAGCGCCGCGCCGAGCGCCATCGCTTCGGAGACGCCCATCATCGAGATCCCGAGCAGCAGGTTGTTGCAGATCTTCGCGATCTGCCCGGTGCCCGTGCCGCCGCAATGCACGACGTTCTTGCCCATGTCGAGCAGCACGGGGCGGAGGCGCTCGAACAGCGCGGCGTCCGCGCCGACCATGAAGGTCAGCGTGCCGGCCTGCGCGCCGCCGGTGCCGCCCGACACGGGCGCGTCGGCGAGCGGGAAGCCGCGCTGCGCGGCGGTGTCGGCCACGGCGCGCACGGTGCCGGGATCGATCGTGCTGCAGTCGATCAGCGCCGCGCCGGCGCGTGCGCCGGCCAGCACGCCGTCGTCGCCGAGGTAGACCGCGCGCACGTGCTGCGCGGCCGGCAGCATCGTGATCACGACCGCGCCGCGCGCGGTCGCTTCACGCGGCGAGCCGGCGGCCGTTGCGCCGGCGCGCACGGCGACGTCCACCGCGTGCGCGTCGAGGTCGAATACCGTCAGCGTGTGGCCGGCTTTCAGCAGGTTGGCGGCCATCGGGCCGCCCATGTTGCCGAGTCCGATGAATGCGATTTCCATGTACAGGTCTCCGTGTCGACCGGACCTGGCGCTTTAGCGCCTGGTCCGGTTCCATGCTTCGCACTCAGCGCAGCGCGATCGTCGTGTTCACGCCGCCGGCCGTCGCGTCGTCGTCGAACCAGCGCGCGGTGACCGTCTTGGTCTGCGTGTAGAACTGCACGACCTGCTTGCCGTACGGGCCGAGATCGCCGAGTTTCGAGCCGCGCGAACCCGTGAAGCTGAAGTAGGGCACCGGCACCGGGATCGGGATGTTGATGCCGACCTGGCCGATGTCGATCTCGCTCTGGAACTTGCGCGCGGCCGCGCCGCTCTGCGTGAACAGGCCCACGCCGTTGCCCATCGGGTTGCGGTTGACGAGCGCGATCGCTTCGTCGAGCGTGTCGGCTTCGAGCACGACCACCACCGGCCCGAAGATTTCTTCGGTATAGATCGACATGTCGGTCGTCACGCCCGAGAAGATCGTCGGGCCGACGAAATTGCCCTGCTCGTAGCCGGGCACCTTCACGTTGCGGCCGTCGAGTTCGAGCTTCGCGCCGGCCTTCACGCCTGCGTCGATCAGCGACAGGATGCGTTCCTTCGCCGCCTTCGATACGACGGGGCCGACGTCCGTGCCCGCTTCCGCGCCCGCGTTGACCTTCAACAGCTTCGCCTTTCCGACGAGCTCCGGCAGCCAGTCGCGCGCCTGGCCGACCAGCACGACGACCGACGTCGCCATGCAGCGCTGGCCGGCCGCGCCGAAGCCCGCGCCGACGAGCGCGTTGATCGTCTGCTCGCGGTGCGCATCGGGCAGCACGACCGCGTGATTCTTCGCGCCCATCATCGACTGCACGCGCTTGCCGTGCTGGCTGCCGAGGTTGTACACGTGCGTGCCGACGCGCGTCGAGCCGACGAACGAGATCGCCTTGATGTCCGGATGCGTGCAGAGACGGTCGACCACCGTCTTGCCGCCGTGCACGACGTTCAGTACACCTTTGGGCACGCCGGCCTCGATCGCGAGTTCGACGAGCTGCATCGTCGACAGCGGGTCCTGCTCCGACGGCTTCAGCACGAACGTGTTGCCGCACACGATCGCCATCGGGAACATCCATAGCGGAATCATGCCGGGGAAGTTGAACGGCGTGATGCCCGCGCACACGCCGATCGGCTGGCGCAGCGTGTAGGTATCCACACCACCCGCGACGTTTTCCGCGAATTCGCCTTGCTGCAGCGTGCCGATCGAGCACGCGTGCTCGACCACTTCGAGGCCGCGGAAGATGTCGCCCTGCGCGTCGGGCAGCGTCTTGCCTTGCTCGGCCGTCAGCGTGTGCGCGATCCGTTCGAGATTGCGGCGCACGAGATCCTGGAACTTCAGCATGATGCGCAGCCGCGCGCCGATCGGTGTCGTCTTCCACGTCTGGAATGCACGCTGCGCGGACGCGATCGCGGCATCGACCTCGTCGAGCGTCGCAAACGGCACGCGGCCGATCGTTTCCTGCGTCGCGGGGTTGACGATGTCGCCCCATTCGGCGCTTTGCGATTCGACGAACGCGCCGTCGATCAGCAGCTTGGCGGTGGGCAGGGCGAGGGTGGTCTGGGGAACTGCGGCGTTCATGGAACTCTCCGGGAGGGAAGCGGTGTTGCGATGAAAAAGCAGCCTGTTTCCGCCGCCCGTGCAGGCACGGCGGACAGCAGGACGAACTGGATCCGGACAGATGCCGGCAAGCGCGCTCAGGCGCGCGGAGGCCGCATCAGCGCGGTGCACATGAGCGCGAACACGCCGAAGCCGACGAGGTACGCGATCACGTAGTGCGGCTGGCCGCCGCCGGCCTTGAGCAGCGACGTCGCGATCATCGGCGCGAAGCCGCCGCCGATCACGCCGGCCAACTGCACCGACAGCGAGATGCCGCTGTAGCGGATTTCCGCGGGAAACTGCTGCGCGAACAACAGCGATTCCGGCGCATAGAGGATCGGGAACACGACACCGAGGCCGAGCACGATCGCCCACCATGCGTACGACACCTGCTGCGTGCCGAGCATCATGAAGAACGGCGCGGCGAACGCGCCCATCAGCACGAGGCCGATCGCGAACATCCGGCGCTGGCCGATGCGGTCGCTCAGGTGGCCGCACAGCGGCATCGTGACGAGCGACAGCGCCGCGCCGGCCGTGATCGCGTGCAGCATGGCGGCCTTCGGCAGGTGCAGCTGCTGCGTCGCGTAAGCGAGCGCGAACGTGACGACCATGTAGAACCAGGTGTTCTCCGCGGCGCGCGCGCCGACGATCGTCAGCACCTCGCGCGGATGGCGGCGCAGCGCGGCCGTCACCGGCGACTTCTCGGCCTTGCCCTGGCGCTGCATCTTCTCGAAGTCGGGCGATTCGGGCACCTTTGCGCGGATGAACCAGCCGAGGCCGACGAGCGCGATGCTCGCGAGGAACGGCACGCGCCAGCCCCACGACAGCATGTCGGCTTCCGGCAGCGCGGCCACCGCGGCCATCGCGACCGACGACAGGATCAGGCCGAGCCCGACCCCCGTCTGCGGCAGGCTGCCGAACAGCCCCTTGCGGCCCTTCGGCGCGTGTTCGACGGCCATCAGCACCGCGCCGCCCCATTCGCCGCCGACTGCCATCCCCTGCAGGAATCGCATCGCGATCAGCAGCGCGGCGGCCCAGTAGCCGATGCGGTCGTACGACGGGATCAGCCCGATGATCATGCTCGGCACGCCCATTAGCAGCAGCGTGATCATCAGCATCGACTTGCGGCCGATCCGGTCGCCGAAGTGGCCGAACACGATGCCGCCCATCGGCCGGCCGATGAAGCCGACCGCGAACGTGCCGAATGCGGCGAGCGTGCCGACGACCGGGTCCAGCGACGGGAAGAAGATGCGGTTGAACACGAGCGCGGCGGCCGTGCCGTAGAGGAAGAAGTCGTACCACTCGATCGTGGTGCCGGCCATGCTGGCCCAGCCGGCCAGCAGGTAGTGCTTCGCGGTGCGCCCGGGCGCCGGCGCCGCGACCGTCGCATGCTCATCGAGGGTGGATCGGGTCTGCATGGTGTCTCCGTGGTGGTGCCGCGGCTCGTGGTCCGCAGGTCACGGTCGAGTATAGTTATGCGCAGATTCATCATGTACCGATAAAGAAACCGGTTGGATGTGCATTTATGCATATCGACTGCCGGCCTGGAGACGCCAGTCCCTTTTTCCTCGACGATGCGACATGCCACCGAGCCGGTTTCCGGCAACCTGAACTGGGACGACCTGCGCTTTTTCCTCGAAGTCGCGCGCACGCAGCGCGCGAGCGGCGCCGCGAAGCGGCTCGGGGTCGACTACACGACCGTCGCGCGGCGCATTCGGGCGCTCGAGGCCGCGATGGGCACGCTGCTGTTCGACAAGTCGCGCTCCGGCGGCTTCATGCTGACGGCCGAAGGGCAGCGGCTCGTCGCGTATGCGGACGCGATGGAGACGACCGTGCAGTCCGCGTGCGACCAGGTCGCGAACACCGGCGAGGCGTTGTCGGGCCACGTGCGGATCGGGTCGACCGAGGGGTTCGGCTGCTTTTTCCTCGCGCCGCAGCTCGCGCGGTTTCGCGCCGCGCATCCGTACGTGACGGTCGACCTGCTGCCGGTGCCGCATTTCGTCAACCTGCCGAAGCGCGAGGCCGATCTGGCGATCACGCTCGAGCGGCCCGAGCGCGGGCCTTACGTGGTCACCAAGCTGTGCGACTACCAGTTGCGGCTCTATGCGACGCGCGACTATCTCGCGAACCACGCGCCGATTACCTGCACGGACGATCTCGCGCGGCACGCGTTCATCAGCTACGTCGACGATCTCGCATTCAGCAACGAATTGCTGTATCTGGACCGCGCGGTGCCGGGCGCAACGGCCGGGCTGCGCACGACGAGCGTGATCGCGCAGTACTTCGCGGCGCTG
Source organism: Burkholderia sp. AU30280 (assembly GCF_020420125.1). Taxonomy (NCBI): domain Bacteria; kingdom Pseudomonadati; phylum Pseudomonadota; class Betaproteobacteria; order Burkholderiales; family Burkholderiaceae; genus Burkholderia; species Burkholderia sp. AU30280. The sequence goes on along the minus strand of NZ_JAIZRY010000001.1, from coordinate 441,165 downwards.
CAGGGCGGCGGGCTCGCGATCCTGCCGTGCTTCATGGCGGGCACGCAGCCGGCGCTGGTGCCGGTGCTGCCGGACGACGTGGTCGTCACGCGGTGCTTCTGGCTGACGTGCCGCGAGGATCTACGCAAGCTGCGGCGCGTGACCGCGCTGTGGGATTACCTGCGGGCGGCGGCGGACGAGAATCGCGCGCTGCTGTCGGGCGAATCGGGGACGATGAGATTCGTCGGCGACGCCGATTAGCCGGTGACGGAAGCGGCGGCGATCGCTGCAGCGGCGTGCCTGCAGCGCAACGCGGAGGCGAGGGCTATCATCGCGCCATGTCCGCACCGGCAGTTGCCAGGAGAGTGTCGTGGAAATTCATTCGCAGTGGACGTTCGATTGCCGGCCCGAGCATGTCTGGCCGCATTTCCTCCATGCCCGGATGGACGATGCGCGGCCGTTGCTGTTCCGCCTCGGCGTGCCGAAGCCGGTCAGTTGCCGCGTGCTCGAAGGCGTGCCGGCCGTCGGCAACACGCGGCAGTGCACGACCGATCGCGGCACCATCGACCAGCGGATTCTCGTGCTCGACGAGCCGCGCCGGCTGCGTTACCGGATGGTGGCGTCGACGGTGTGGTGCCGCGACTGGGTCGGGCTGCTCGAGGACGAATTCACGCTGACGCCCGTGGAAGGCGGCCGGACGCGCGTCGAACGGCGCACCGTGTTCAGTGCACGCGGCCTTTTCAGGCCGATCAGGCAGATCGGGTTGTGGCTCGCGTTGCAGCAGGCGCACCGGTATGCGGCCCGCAACTGGCGGCGTCTTGCGATGGCCGCGCAGGGGCAGGCGGCCGAGATGGCGTCGGCGCGCTAGGCCCTGGGAGCCGGCGCTCGACGAGCCGCCGGCCTCCCCGCGATCGCGCACCGGAACCCGGTTTTCAACGCGGGCACTCGAGCCGATCCGCGAGTTCGTTCAGGTCCCTGACGTCGAAGTCCCACGCATCGTCGGCTTTCAGGTCGGTCGTCTGGCCGGGCCCGTGTTCGGTCGGCCGCAGCACGAACGCGGTCGACAGCCCCTGGCGGCGCGCGGCCGCGAGGTCGCCGTTGTGCGCGGCGACCAGGCACAGCTCGGCCGGCTCGACGCCGAGAATCTCGACCGTCTCGCTGTAGACCTGCGGCGACGGCTTGTACGCGCGAACGACTTCCGCGCCGAGAATCGCATCCCACGGCAGCCCCGCGCGTTTCGCGACGTCGACCATCAGCCGGATGTTGCCGTTCGACAGCGGCGCGATGATGAAGCGCCGCTTCAGCCGGTGCAGCGCCGCGACGGCGTCGGGCCACGGGTCGAGGCTGTGCCACGCGAGGTTGAGCGCGTCGATGTCGGCGTCGGGCACGTCGACGATCCCGTAGCGGTCGAGCGTGCGGACGAGGTTCTCGCGATGCAGCACGTCGAGCCGCACGTAGCGGCGGCGCCCGCTGCGGACTTCCTCCATCGACGGCGAATATTCGGCCCGCCACGCATCGGCGAACTCGAGCGGGTCGAGCGCGGGGGCGTGGCGGTCGAGGAACGCGGCGGCGCCGCGTGCGACGCCGCTTCTCCAGTCGACGATCGTTCCGAAGACATCGAAAACGAGCGCCTTGATTTCGGCAGGGTTCGTCATGGTGATCCCGTGAAGGTCGTTCGATGAGGACACACATCGCCGTGCCGCCGGAATGCGCGACGCCGGTTCGATCGTCATTGAATCACGGATCCGAAAATGCGGCCTGGCCGGCCCGCGATGGCGTCCGCCGGCCGCCGCAACGGATTCCGGGCGTGGCCGCTGGAAGCCGGCCGTCCGGTGCAGCGCAACGTGCGCGAGGACACGCTCGACCGGATGCCCGCGCAGGCGCCGCGCCGCGCGCTCGACCTGCTCGTGTGCCGGCTCGAGGCGTCGGCGCTGAGCGTGGGGCTCGACGTCGCGCCGCTGTACCGCGACGATATGTTCGTCGTGTGCGGGCCGCGCCACCCGCTGCCCAGGCGCGCGGATCCCGGCGCGGACGACGGCACGCGAACGCAGCCGGGGCGCCGCCACAATCTGACGAATCGTTTGCAAACGCGGCGCACGCGAGCCGTTTCCTTGCCGAGGGCCGTCGCGCCGAGCGCAAGTCTTTCGGCCAGCTGACTGCCGGCTGCAAACGCCGCGCCGACCGCGCGTAACCCCTGATGCGCGTGGATGCGCCGCGTGTCACGGATTGGTGTTAAATAGGTTTCGGCGCGCGATGGCACGGCGCGCGATACGGGGCGCACCGGGCATCGGCGTAAACCCGGAGCGAAAAACGGCACGAAGGATCGAAAACGAATCGGGCGCATCAGACCCGATCGGACAGACGGCAGGATTCATCTTGAATACCGAACCGCAAAGTTCTCGCTACAGTCTCGGGCTCGCGGCGGAAGTGCTCGCGTCCGAGCAAAGCGTGCTGAGGCTGATCACGCGCAACACACCGCTGCCGGAGCTGTTGGTCGAAGTCTGCCGGCGTGCCGAGGCTTTGCTCGGCGACGGTGCGTCGTGCACGATCCTGCTGCTCGATCCCGACGGCGTGCACGTGCACGTCGGCGCCGCGCCCTCGCTGCCCGCGCAGTACAGCGCGGCGATCGAAGGGGCCTGCATCGGGCCCGTGGCCGGCTCGTGCGGCACGGCGATGTACCTGCGCCGGATGGTCGCCGTCGAAGACATCGAAACCGATCCCCTGTGGGCCGACTACCGTGCCGTCGCATTGCCGCTGGGCTTGCGTGCGTGCTGGTCGGTGCCGTTCCTCGACGATACCGGCGCCGTGCTCGGCGCGTTCGCCGTCTACCACCGCACACCGCGCCGGCCGGGCGACGAGGAAACCGAACTGTTGCGCGATATCGGCAACAGCGTCGGCCTCGCGGTTCACCAGGACCGGATGGTGCGGCAGCTCGCGCGCAGTGAGGAACATCACCGGCTCGTGGTCAACAGCCTGCAGGAAGGGATCCTCGTCGTGTCGCGCGACGGCGTCGTGGTCGCGAGCAACCCGAGCGCGAACCGGATGATGCGCGTGAAGGGCGACCTCGTCGGCCGCCGGCTGTCGACGGTGATCCTGCGCAAGCTGCGCGAGGACGGCACGCCGATCGCGCCCGACGAATGGCCGAGCCGGCGCGCGCTCGAGACGGCCACGCCGCTGCTCGGCTACACGGTCGGTTTCGGCCTCGCGGACGGCGACATCATCTGGGTGCGCGGCAACGCGGTGCCGATCGTGAAGCCGGGCGAGACGCAGGCCGATTCGGTGCTCGTGTCGTTCAACGACATCGGCCCCGTGCGCGAAGCCCAGCAGCAGTTGCGCTACCTGGCGACGCGCGATGCGCTGACGGGCCTCTACAACCGCCGCTGGCTCGGCGATCGCATGCGCGAGCTGTTCGGCGGGCACGAGGCGGCGGGCGGGCCCGCGCGCGTCGCGATCCTGTTCATCGATCTCGTCGGCTTCAAGAAGGTCAACGACACGGCCGGCCACGACGCGGGCGACGCGCTGCTGCGCAGCGTCGCCGCGCGGCTCGCGGCCTGCGCGGGCGGCCGGTATGCGCTCACGCGCGTCGGCGGCGACGAGTTCGTGATCCTCGTCGACGACTGCCAGGATCCCGACCGGCTCGCGGCGCTCGCACGCGAGGTGATCGACACGATCGCGAAACCGTTCGCGATCGCGAACAACGAATACTGGCTCGGCGTGTCGATCGGCATCAGCGTCGCGCCGCGCGACGGCGACGATGCCGTCACGCTGATGCGCAACGCGGATTCGGCGATGTACGACGCGAAACAGCGCGGCCGCAACCATTTCACGTTCTTCACCGCGCAGCTCAACCTGCGGCTGCAGCGCCGCTTCGCGATCGAGCAGTCGCTGCGGCGCGCGCTTTCGTCGGACATGCTGCGGCTCGCGTATCAGCCCGTCGTCGATGCACGCAGCGGCCGCACCGTCGGCGCCGAGGCGCTGCTGCGCTGGACGAGCCCGGAGCTCGGGCCGATGTCGCCGGCGGAGTTCATCCCGGTCGCGGAAGATACGGGGCAGATCGTCGCGATAGGCCAATGGGTGCTCGAAACCGCGTGCCGGCAGGCCGCCGAATGGCGCCGCACGATCGCGCCCGATCTGATGCTGGCCGTCAACCTGTCGCCGCGGCAGTTCCACGAAGGGCTCGTCGAGTCGGTCGAGCGCTGCCTCGCGCAGGCGCGACTCGATCCTTCCGCGCTCGAACTCGAGATTACCGAAGGACTGCTGATGAACGACACGGACACCGTGCTGCCGATGCTCGAGGCGCTCACGGACATGAACGTGCGGATCTCGGTCGACGATTTCGGCACCGGCTATTCGTCGCTCGCTTACCTGAAGCGCTTTCCGCTGCACAACCTGAAGGTCGACCGCTCGTTCGTGTCGGGCGTGCCCGATCATCACGACTCGGTGGCGATTACGCAGGCCGTGGTCGCGATGGCGCATTCGCTCGGGATGAAGGTCACGGCCGAAGGCGTCGAGACGCAGGCGCAATCATGGTTTTTGCAGCAGATCGGCTGCGACATGCAGCAGGGCTATCTGTTCAGCCGCCCGCTCGACCCGACCGACTACGCGCGCCGGCTCGGCGCCGTGTGAGCGCGGCACGCGTTCGGCGTTCAGTCGACGCGCGGCCCGCCGAAATCGCCGGGAACCGGCGTCGTCGGCGTCGCGTCGATCTCGACGCGGTTCTTGCCTTCGTGCTTCGCGCGATAGAGCGCGCGGTCGGCGGCTTCGATCAGCACGGTCGTCGGCAGGCCGGGCATCGGCACGATGCTCGCGCCGCCGATGCTGATCGTCACGGTGTCGCCCGTCGACGAATGCGCGTGCCGCAGCCGCAGTGCCTCGATCGCGAGGCGGATCTTCTCGCCGAGCAGCCGCGCGGCGCCCGGCGACGTGGCCGGCATCACGACCGCGAATTCCTCGCCGCCGAAACGCGCGGCAAGATCGCCCGACTGGCCGAGACAGCGCTCGATGGTCGACGCGATCTGCTTGAGCACGCTGTCGCCCGACACGTGGCCGTACGTGTCGTTGTACAGCTTGAAGTTGTCGACATCGATCATCAGCAGCGACAGCTCGCTGCGCTCGCGCATACCTCGCCGCCATTCGGCGGCGAGGTATTCGTCGAGATAGCGCCGGTTCGACAGCCCGGTCAGGCCGTCGGAATGCGTGAGACGCCGCAGCTCGAGATTGGCTTCGAGCAGCTGCTGCTGCGATTGCCGCAGCGCGCGATAGGCCTCGTCGCGCTGCAGCAGGTTCATGTACGAGCGCGAGTGGTAGCGCACCCGCGCGACGAGCTCGATGCGGTCGGGCAGCTTCACGAGGTAGTCGTTCGCGCCGGCCGCGAACGCGGCGCTCTTGATCACGGGCTCTTCCTGCGTCGACAGCACGATGATCGGCACGTCGCGCGTCGCCGGATTCGTCCGGTACGCTTTCACGAGGCTCAGCCCGTCGATGCCGGGCATCACGAGGTCCTGCAGGATTACGGTCGGCCGCGTTTCGATCGCGGTGGCCATCGCGTCGTCCGAACGCGGGCAGTAGTGGAAATCGATGCCTTCCTCGTCGACGAGCGCGCGCCGCACGGCTTCCGCGACGATCGTCTGGTCATCGACCAGCAGCACCATCGCCGGCACGTCGGCGGGCGGCGTGTAGGAGCCGCCTGGCGGGCGAGTCAGGTCAATCGTCATGGTCGATGCGGGTTGTTGCGGTCGTTGCGGTTGTTGCAGGGGCAGGCATGGGTGTTGCGCGTGTTCATCGTCGGGCTCAGATTCTCGCGAGCGCCGCCAGTTCGCCCGCGATGCGCCCGAGCGGCAGGATCGCGCGCGCCGCGCCGAGTGTCGCGGCCGCCTTCGGCATGCCGTACACGGCGCTCGTCGCCTCGTCCTGCGCGATCGTATGGTAGCCCTTCATCCGCAGCGCCTTCAGGCCGATCGCACCGTCGCGTCCCATCCCCGTGAGCAGCACGCCGATCACGCGGCCGGGCCAGTGCTCGGTCAGGCTGTTGAAGAACACGTCGACCGACGGGCGATACGGCGTGGCGGCCGGCTCGCGCGTGTATTCGAGCGTGCCGGCGCGCGTGATGCGCAGGTGGTCGTCGGTCGCGGCGAGCAGCGCGACGCCCGGCTGCGGGCGGTCGCCTTCGCGCGCGACGCGCACGGCGAGCGGCGTCTGGCCGTCGAGCCATTGCGCCATGCCTTCGGCGAACGCGCGGTCGACGTGCTGGACGATCACGATCGGTGCGTTGAAATCGGCCGGTAGCGCGCCGAGGATCGACGCGAGCGCGCCGGGGCCGCCGGCCGATGCGCCGATCGCGACCAGCGGGCCGCCGTCGGCGCGGGAGGCCATGCCGGCAAGGCGCGTGCCGCCGGGAGCGTCGAGCAGGCGGCCGATCTGGTCGATTTTCGCGAGCAGCAGCCGGGTCGTGTCGCCGGCCGCGCCGTCGCCGAGCCGCGGCGTATCGACCGCGTCGAGCGCGCCGGCGCCCATCGCCTCGAACACGCGCCATGCATTCGCGCCGATACAGCTCGTCACGATCAGGATCGCGCACGGTCGTTCGGATCGCATGATCCGCCGCGTCGCTTCGATCCCGTCGAATTTCGGCATGATCAGGTCCATCAGCACGACATCGGGCGGCTGCGTGGCGCACAGCTCGACGGCTTGCGCGCCGTCGGTCGCGACCCACAGCACGCGGTGCTCGGGCCGGCGCGCGATCGCGCGGCGCATCGCCTCGACGGCAAGCGGGAGGTCGTTGACGATGCCGATGTTCACAAGCGGAATTCTCCGGTCGGTTCGTAATGTTGGAGGTGGGCCGGGTTCATGGAAGGGGCTGCCTGTTCGGCGCCGCCGGGCGGCATCGGCGGCCGGACGGCGCGGCATTCTTTTCGGTTGGCGACGCCCGAATGCTGTCATGCGGCGCGGGCGGCGGCAATCGAAAAATTTGCGCATTGCGCCGTTTCAGTGCGTTTCCTCTATGACGACGCGTGTCGGGAGGCGGCCGCCGGCCGCCGGATGGCATGTGAAAGCCGGTCGCCGCTGGCGGGCGGACGGCACGCCATGCGATCATGACGCGCCAATCGAACTATCCCGCCATCCGTCGCGCGAAATCCGCCGAACCATATGAACCAGACGCCTCGTTTTCAAATGACCTCGCGCGCCATCGCGGTGTGGCTGTGCGTCGGGGCGCCGTCAGCATGGCGGCGCGGCACCGGCGGGGAGCCGGCCGCGAGGCGTTCGCGATGACCGCGCCCGACACGCTGCTTGTCAGTCGCGACCCGTACGCGCCGATCGTGATCGAGCACGACGGCCGGTTGCTGTACCGGATCTACATCGAGAGCGGGCACGCGTCGTTCTACCGTGATTTTCCGGTCGATCCGGACGCGGTGCGCGTGCTGCGCGACGACGCCGAGCGCTTTTACTTCCTGTTTGCGGCGCTTCACCCACCGTACCAGCTGAGCGCAACGAACCTGTCCGACGCGGAGCGCGAACGCTACTTTCGCACGATCCTGTTTGCCGACCGCGACGAGGTCGAAGCCTTCATGACGGAACGCGACCGCGCCAGCAACGGCGCGGTCGCGAACCTGCTGAGGATCTTCACGCAGGCCGACTACCGGCAGCTGCGTGCGGGCCGATGGTTCGACACGGGCGCCGGTACAGCGGCCGCGTAGCGCCCGCGCCAGCCTGCCATCCGCTTCACCGGGCGCGGCCGCGCCGTCAATGACTGCGCGCGTACCCCTGGATCAGCGCACGCATCATGCCTTCGACCGTCGCATCGAGCAGGTCGGCTTCCTGCTCGGACTCCTCGACGAGCGCGGCATACGCGGTCGCGAGCGTCACGCGATCGACTTCCTGGCGTTGCTCCATCAGCGTCACCATCCCGTCCTTCGCCAGATGAGCGGAGAACGCGCGGCTGCCGATGGTCTGGAATACGTCAATCATGGCGGCTCTCCCGTCCGTTGCCGATGCTTTCCAGTGTAGTCGGCGCACCGGGGCTTCGCCACGCGCGGCGGCCCGTCGCACGCCGCCCCCGGAGCGGGACCGCGCGTGCCGGGACCGGTGCGTCCGCGCCGGCCGTCCGTCCGTCGATTCCTCGGATGAAATACCGCCGACACATGGCCCGGGCACGGTGTTCGCACGTTTCAACGTTTACCCGGAGCAGTAAATTGTCGACTATTTATCGATAAAGTCTCGTGCTAGATTGCGCCGTCAGAGCCCGGTCCAAACCGGGCAGGCGGCGCATGCCAAGGCGCCGCGCGTCCGATACAAGGAGGAGCAATGCTGGTGCTGATTGGGGTGCCGATCGTCGTGATCGGTTTTGCGCTGCGCTTCAATGCGCTGCTGGTGGTCACGATCGCGGGGCTCGCGACGGGGCTGGCGGGCGGGCTGAATCTCGTCGACATCGTCAGTGCGTTCGGCAAGGCGTTCACCGAGAACCGCTACATGGGGCTCATCTGGCTGACGCTGCCGGTGATCGCGCTGCTCGAGCGCAACGGGCTCAAGGAGCAGGCGAAGCACATGATCTCGCGCGTGCAGGCGGCCACCACGGGCCGCGTGCTGATGCTGTATTTCGTGCTGCGCCAGACAACGGCCGCACTCGGCCTCACGTCGCTCGGCGGCCATGCGCAGATGGTGCGGCCGCTGATCGCGCCGATGGCCGAGGCCGCCGCGGTCAACCGCCACGGCGAGCTGCCCGAATCGGTGCGCCAGCAGATCCGCGCGCATGCGTCGGGCGTCGACAACGTCGCCGTGTTCTTCGGCGAGGACATCTTCATCGCGATCCAGTCGATCCTGCTGATCAAGGGCTTTCTCGAACAGAACGGGATCTCCATCGAGCCGCTGCACCTGTCGGTGTGGGCGATCCCGACCGCGATCGCCGCGCTCCTGATCCACTGCACGCGCCTCGCGCTGCTCGACCGCCGGCTGGCGCGCGGCTTCGGCCTGGTGGCGCAGGAGGGCGCGCGATGATCGGCCTCGAATCGCTGTACACGCTCGCGGGGCTGATGTTCGCCGCGTTCGCGTTCTTCAACCTGACGGATCGCACGAACCCGCGCCGCATCGTCAATTTCGCGTTCTGGGCGATCTACGCGGCCACGTTCCTGTTCGGCGCGTTGCTGCCGCATTTCGTGACGGGCTGCCTCGCGATCGCGCTCGCGGTGATCGCAGGCTCGGGCAAGCTCGGGCGCGGCCAGTCCGATGAAGCCGGGGAGGCCGCGGCCGTGCGGCGCGAGACGCTCGCGCAGCGGTTCGGCAACAAGCTGTTCCTGCCCGCGCTGCTGATCCCGGTCGTCACGCTGATCGGCACGTTCGCGCTGAAGCGGGTGCCGTTCGTCGACCAGAAGAGCGTGACGCTGATCTCGCTCGTGCTCGGCACGCTCGTCGCGTTCGCCGTCGCGCTCGCGATGCTGCGCGATTCGCCCGTGCATGCCGTGAAGGAGGCGCGCCACACGATGGATGCGGTCGGCTGGGCCGCGATCCTGCCGCAGATGCTCGCGGCGCTCGGCGCGCTGTTCGCGGTCGCGGGCGTCGGCGGGGTGGTGTCGGGGCTCGTGAAGGAGTGGGTGCCGATCGATTCGCCGTTCGCGGTGGTCGCGGCCTACACGGTCGGCATGGCGCTGTTCACGATGATCATGGGCAACGGCTTTGCCGCATTCCCCGTGATGACGGCCGGCATCGGCCTGCCGCTGATCGTCCACCAGTTCCACGGCAACCCGGCGATCGTCGGCGCGATCGGGATGCTGAGCGGCTTCTGCGGTACGCTGATGACGCCGATGGCCGCGAACTTCAACATCGTGCCGGCGGCGCTGCTCGAACTGAAGGACAAGAACGGCGTGATCAAGGTGCAGTGGCCGACAGCCGTGCTGCTGCTCGCCGTGAACACGCTGCTGATGTACGCGTTCGCATTCCGTTTCTGACACGATGGACGAGATCCTCATGACCGACCGACTGACCCCCGAACTCGCGTCGAAATTCGCGTCGCTCGCGCTCGCGCACCTGACCCGCGAATATCCGAACAAGCTCACGCATTCGCTCGCCGGCCCGCAGGACGTGCAGGGGCCGCGCGCACTTCACCCGATCTTCTACGGCAGCTACGACTGGCACTCGTGCGTGCACGGCTACTGGCTCGTGCTGCGCGTGCTCGAACGCTACCCGGCATTGCCGGAGGCCGAACGCATCGTCGCGATCGTCGATGCGCACTTCACCGATGCGAACGTCGCCGGCGAGCGGGCGTATCTCGCGCTGCCGCACAACGCCGGCTTCGAGCGTCCGTACGGCTGGGCGTGGCTGCTCGCGCTGTCGGCGCAGCTGGAGCGGCTCGCGCTGAAGGGGGCGCTGCCGCAGGCCGCGCGTTGGGCGAAGACGATGGCGCCGCTTACCGACCTGTTCGTGTCGCGCTTCGAGACCTTCCTGCCGAAAGCGACCTATCCGCTGCGTGTCGGCACGCACTTCAACACCGCGTTCGCGCTGGCGCTCACGCTCGATTTCGCGCGCGATACGCAGCGCGACGGGCTCGCGGCGCTGATCGTCGATACCGCGAAGCGCTGGCACCTGAACGATGTCGCGTGCCAGGCGTGGGAGCCGTCGGGCGACGAATTCCTGTCGCCCGCGCTGATGGAGGCGGAGCTGATGCGGCGCGTGCTGCCGGGCGCCGAATTCGACGGCTGGTTCGCGCGCTTCCTGCCCGATCTCGCGCGCGGCGAGCCGGCGACGCTGTTCGAGCCGGCGACGGTCAGCGATCGCAGCGACGGGAAGATCGCGCACCTCGACGGGCTGAACCTGAGCCGCGCGTGGTGCCAGCGTGCGCTCGCCGGCTCGCTGCCGGAAGGCGATGCGCGGCGCGCGCAGCTGCTCGAGGCGGCCGACCGGCATCTGGCGAGCGCACTCGCGCACGTGGCCGGCGACTACATGGGCGAGCACTGGCTCGCGACGTTCGCGCTGCTGGCGCTGGAGGCGTAGCGCGCGAAACCGCCGCCGGCGGCAAGGTCTTCGGCGCGCGGCTATACTCGCCGCTCGGGTTGCCTCGTGCGATGCAGGTGCGCGAGGCGGCCATCCATCCGTTTGCCGCCTCGTCATGGACAAGCTCATTTCCTACGTCGCCGCGATCCACGGGCTCGCCGGCCCGGTGTCGATCGTGTCGCACACGACGTCGCACGACCGCTGGACCGACGACGACGTCGAGGTCACGCGCGACGAAACCGAATACCGCTTCGACAACGGTGCGATCGTGCGCCGCTCGGTCGAGCAGGATCGCGCGCCGTCGGACCTGCTGTGCGCGGAATGCTTTATCGACTACGACGTGCTCCGCCATCCCGATGCCCAATCGATCGGCCCAACGCGGATGACGTTCGACAACGCGTGTCGCGAGACTTTCTGGTTGCGTTATCACCTTGCGTGACTGCGTGACTGCGTGACTGCGTGACTGCGTGACTGCGTGACTGCGTGACTGCGTGAACGCTTGAGCGTGTGATCGCACGTCGGCATGAACGCACTCGACCGCGTCAACCCGGCGGTGCGCCCTCAGCCGCATGCAGCAGCGGCGCGCCAACCGCGTGGCCGTTTCCCGCATCTTCGGCACGTTCTCCAGCAAAGCCTTGAGCGTCGCGCGCGGTCGGCGCATGCACGGCGAGCGCCGCGAGCACGCGGCCGCTAGCCGCATCCCTCACCGGCACCGCGACAGCCACCATCCCGCGCACGCATTCCGCGTGGTCGATCCCGACGCCGCGCTCGCGAAGGTCGACAAGCGCGGCGTGCCGGTGCACGCGATCCTGCTCGGCACGGTGTTCGGCTACGTGTCGGTCGTGATGTCGTCCGTGTCGCCCGATACCGTGTTCGCGTTCCTCGTCAATTCGTACGGCACCGTCGCGCTGTTCGTGTACGTGCCGATCGCATTCCCGCCACTGCGCCTGCGCAAGCGTCCCGACCCGGTGGCCGCCGGCAAGCTGCGCGTCAGGAGGTGGGCGTATCCGTACCTCACCTGGATCGCGATCGTCGGCATGGTCGGCATCCTCGTCACGATGGCGTTCATCCCGGACCCGCGCAAGCCGCTGTGGCTCGGTGTCGCCAGCCTGGGCGTGCGGGTCGTCGCGTACGGGCTCACGCGCCGCAGCCGCCGCGAGTATCTCGACGACAGCGAACTGCCCGCCTATCCGCCGCGGTCATGCGCGGCAACGCATGACGCCGAAGGCCCGGCCCGCAAGCCGGGCCTTCGCGCATGCGGCTTCCGGCCCGATCCGATGGATGGCCGGCGCAACTATCGGGCCGACCGATAGCACCGATCAGAGGATGCGACTTTATGTCGGCCGCGTGCCGGCATAGCATGGATGAACCGATTCACGGGTGCGCCCCGGCGGGCGCGCCCTCATCCGCGAACGAGGACAGACGATGGAACATCGGGCACGCGAGCGGGACGAGCAGGCCGAGATCAAGACGACGACGTGCTACATGTGCGCGTGCCGCTGCGGCATCCGCGTGCACCTGCGCGACGGCGAGGTGCGCTATATCGACGGCAATCCCGCGCATCCGCTGAACCAGGGCGTCATCTGCGCGAAAGGTTCGTCGGGAATCATGAAGCAGTATTCGCCCGCGCGGCTCACACAACCGCTGATGCGCAAGCCGGGCGCCGAGCGTGGCGACGCGCAGTTCGAGCCGGTGTCGTGGGACGTCGCGTTCGACGTGCTCGAAAAGCGTCTCGCGCACCTGCGCGCCACCGACCCGAAGCGGTTCGCGCTGTTCACCGGGCGCGACCAGATGCAGGCGCTCACCGGCCTGTTCGCGAAACAGTTCGGTACGCCGAACTATGCGGCGCATGGCGGGTTCTGCTCGGCGAACATGGCGGCCGGGATGATCTACACGATCGGCGGTTCGTTCTGGGAATTCGGCGGGCCGGATCTCGACCATGCGAAGCTGTTCTTCATGATCGGCACCGCGGAAGACCATCATTCGAATCCGCTGAAGATCGCGCTCGGCAAGTTCAAGCGCGCGGGCGGCCGCTTCATCGCGATCAATCCGGTGCGCACCGGCTATGCGGCCATTGCCGACGAATGGATTCCGATTCGTCCCGGCACCGATGGCGCGCTGTTCATGGCGTTGATGCATGAGCTGATTGCGCGCGACGCGTTCGACCTCGAATTCGTGTCCCGCTTCACGAACGCGGCCGAGCTGGTCGACCAGCGCGACGGCGCCGACACGTTCGGGCTGTTCGTGCGTGACGCCGACGCGCCGGAGGTCAATGCGCTGTATCCGCAGAACCGGATGTGGTGGGACACGAAGACGAACCGCGCGGTGCTGCATCATGCGGAAGGCGCGGAGCCCGCGCTCGACGGCCGTTATACGCTCGACGACGGCACGCCCGTCGCGCCGTCGTTCACGCTGCTACGCGAACAGGTGGCCGAATGCACGCCCGAATGGGCGGCCGACATCACCGGGATCGCGGCCGACACGATCCGCCGCCTGGCGCGCGAGATGGAGACGGTTGCGCGCGACCACGCGATCGAGCTGCCGGTGCGCTGGACCGACTCATGGGGCAAGGCGCACGAATCGGTGAAGGGCGTGCCGATCGCGTTCCATGCGATGCGCGGGCTCGCCGCGCATTCGAACGGTTTCCAGACGATCCGCGCGCTCGCCGTGCTGATGTCGCTGCTCGGCACGATCGACCGGCCGGGCGGCTTCCGGCACAAGGCGCCGTATCCGCGCGCGGTGCCGCCGTCGGCGAAACCGCCGAACGACCCGGCGCAGATCCGGCCGAACACGCCGCTCGCCACCGGCCCGCTCGGCTGGCCCGCGGGCCCCGAGGACCTGTTCGTCCATCCGGACGGCACGCCCGCGCGGCTCGACAAGGCATTCTCGTGGGAATACCCGCTCGCGGTGCACGGGCTCATGCATTCGGTGATCACCAATGCATGGCGCGGCGATCCCTATCCGATCGACACGCTGCTGATCTTCATGGCCAACATGGCGTGGAATTCGTCGATGAATACGACCGAAGTGCGCAAGATGCTGGTCGACAAGCGCGACGACGGCGAATACCGGATCCCGTTCCTCGTCGTGTGCGATGCGTTCGCGTCGGAGATGACGGCATTCGCCGACCTGATCCTGCCCGACACGACCTACCTCGAACGGCATGACGTGATGTCGGTGCTCGACCGTCCAATCTCCGAATTCGACGGGCCGGTCGACTCCGTGCGCGTGCCGGTGGTGCCGCCTGCCGGCGAATGCAAGCCGTTCCAGGAAGTGCTGATCGAGCTGGCGAGCCGGCTGAAGTTTCCGGCGTTCACGACGGCCGACGGGCAGCGCAAATACCGCGACTATCCGGATTTCGTCATTAACTTCCAGACGGCGCCCGATTCGGGCACCGGCTTCCTGATCGGCTGGCGCGGCAAGGACGGCGACAAGGCCGTCGTCGGCGAGCCGAACCCCGACCAGTGGAAGCGCTATGCGGAGAACAACTGCGTGTACCACCACCGGCTGCCGGAGCCGCTGCAGTACATGCGCAACTGCAATGGGCCGTACATGCAGTGGGCGGTCGACAACGGGATGCGCAAATTCGGCGTGCCGATCGTGATCCAGCTCTACTCGGACGTGATGCAGAAATTCCGGCTCGCCGCGCAGGGCCGCACGTCGGGCCGCCAGCCGCCCGACCACCTGCGCGAGCGCATCGCGCGCTATTTCGATCCGCTGCCGTTCTGGCATCGCTCGCTCGAAAGCGGGCTGACCGATGCGGGCCGCTATCCGCTCGCGGCGATCACGCAGCGGCCGATGGCGATGTACCACTCGTGGGATTCGCAGAACGCGTGGCTGCGGCAGATCCATGGCGAGAACCACCTGTTCGTGAATCCGGTGACCGCCGCCGCGCAGCAGATCGGCGACGGCGCGTGGATCTACGTCGAATCGCCATGGGGCAAGGTGCGTTGCCGCGCGCGCTACAGCGAGGCGGTCGAGCCCGGCACCGTGTGGACCTGGAACGCGATCGGCAAGGCGGCCGGCGCATGGAACCTCGGGCCGCAGGCCGGCGAGTCGCAGCGCGGCTTCCTGTTGAACCACGTGATCACCGACGAGCTGCCGGATGCGGCACGCGGCGGCGCGCGGATGTCGAACTCCGATCCGATAACGGGGCAGGCCGGCTGGTACGACGTGCAGGTGCGGATCTATCCGGCCGAAGCCAATGCGGCGACGACCCTGCCGCAGTTCGCGCCGATGCCGGCGCTGCCGGGCACGCCACGCGTGCTGCGGCGCGTGCAGGCGTATTTCGCGGGAACCGGCGCATTCGCCGCGCGGCTGCGGCGCGCGACGTCGGCCGGCCCGAAGCCTGAAGATCGCTGAGCGAAGGAGCACGACCATGACCCAGATGGCCCTCGTCATCGACCTGAACGTGTGCGTCGGCTGCCATGCCTGCGTGACGAGCTGCAAGGAGTGGAACACGTCGGGCGAAGCCGGCAGTCTCGCCGACCTGCGCCCGTACGACGACGATCCGTCCGGTACGTTCTTCAACCGCGTGCAGACCTACGAAGCGGGCGTGTTCCCGATGACCGACACGATCCACTTCCCGAAATCGTGCCTTCACTGCGAGGATCCGCCGTGCGTGCCCGTCTGTCCGACCGGCGCGAGCTACAAACGCAAGTCGGACGGGATCGTGCTGGTCGACTACGACAAGTGCATCGGCTGCAAGTACTGCGCATGGGCGTGCCCGTACGGCGCACGCGAGCTCGACGAAGGCCGCAAGGAGATGACGAAGTGCACGCTGTGCGCGGACCGCATCGACAACCCGGTGCTGCCCGAACGCGACCGGAAGCCGGCCTGCGTGCTCGCGTGCCCGACGTCGGCGCGGCTGTTCGGCGACGTGCACGATCCGGAGTCCGATGTGTCGCGCGCGATCCGCGAACGCGGCGGCTATCAGCTGATGCCCGAATGGGGCACGCGGCCGTCGAACCATTACCTGCCGCGCGTGAAGACCGAAGCATCGTGTGGGTGCGGGAGTCGCGACGGGTGCGGCAGCGCGTCGAACGGCAGCGACGAGGACGAGTCGTTCGAAGCCCGCGCGGCGCGCGGCGACATCAATCTCGCATCGCTCGCGACGCGGCGCTGAGCGCGAAGCCCTTCATTCATGCGAAAAAAACGGAGTCCCCATGCGCCCAGCCTTTTCGGTCGTCTTTCTCACCACCCTGTGCGGCGCGGCACAGGGCCTGCTGCTGACGCTCGTGCTCGTCGAGGCGCTGACGCGTGCGGCGGGCGTCGAGATCGCGGCGTCGTTCTACGTGACGGGTGCCGCGCTGTCGGTCGCGCTCGGCGCACTCGGCCTGCTGGCGTCGTTCTTCCATCTCGGCCACCCCGAACGCGCGTGGCGGGCGATCGCGATGTGGCGCACGTCGTGGCTGTCGCGCGAATGCATCGCGCTGCCGGTGTTTCTCGCGTGCGCGTTCGCGTATGGCGCGGCGCACCGGTTCGGCTGGCCAGGCACGTTGCTGATCGGTGCGGCGGGCGCGCTCGCGAGCGTCGCGCTGTTCGTGTGCACGGCGATGATCTACGCGTGCCTGCGCTTCCTGCAGGAATGGGCGAGCCCGCTGACGCTCGTGAACTTCGTGCTGCTCGGCTGCGCGTCGGGCTGCACGCTGGCGACGGCTTGCGCCGCGTGGCTCGCGCCGGCGCTGGTCGGCCGGCTCGCCGTGGCCGCGTGCGTGCTGACGTTCGCGGGCTGCGTCACACGGCTCGCGTCGCTCGCACGCAATGCACGACTGCGGCCGAAGTCGACCGTGCAGAGCGCGACCGGGATCCGCGGCGAGAAGGTCGAACAGACGTCGCGCGGCTTTACGGCCAGCGCGTTCAATACGCGGGAGTTCTTTCACGGGCAGGGCAACGGCACGCTGCGCGCGGTGAAGGCCGGCTTCCTGGTCGGCGCATTCGCGGTGCCGTGCGTGCTGACCGGCGCGCTCGCGCTCGCGCCGACGTCGGTGGCGGCCGCCGTCGCGCTCGGCGCGGCATTCGTGATCCAGTATGCGGGGCTGGTCGCGGAGCGTTGGTTCTTCTTCGCGGATGCGCGGCATCCGCAGAACATCTACTACCAGCGCGCGTCGTGACGTCGCGTGTGCGCGTCCACGCCGTGCGGGAACCAGAATGTTTCCGCGAGCGCGCGATCGTAATCGTCCTCGACGATCGCGAAGTCATGCTGCCGCGCGCAATCGGGCAGCGCGCGGCGGCGTTCGACCGGCATCGTCGCGGTGGCCGGGCATGGGCGGCTCGGCGTCACGTACGCGTCGTCGCAGCGCGAGAGCGTATCGCCGGGCGCGATCCCGTGGTCATCGACGTCGCCGCCGACGACGGCGTTACTGATAGAAGTTGAGCGTGACCATCGCCGAACGGCCCGGCGCCCACGTCGCGTAGATCGGATACGCGCTCGCGTAATACTTCTTGTCGAACAGGCTCTGCACGGTGAGCTGCACGTCCATCGTCTTGTTCACGCGCCACGTTGCGGCCGCGTCGAAGCGCGCATGACCGGGTGTCCATTTCTTCGTCGTCGCGGATACCGACGCGTAGGTCTGGCTCATCACCGTCGCACCGGCGCCGAGCGTGAGCTTCGGCATCGCGTCGTAGCGCGTCCACAGCGTGAAGTTGGGCTTCGGCACCATCACCATCGGCAGCCCCGATGCGCCCGGGCTGCCGGGGCCCGCGTCGGGCGTGATCGCGTTCAGGTACGAGTAGCCGCCGAATACGCGCCACTTCGGCGTCAGGTTGTCCGCGAAGCCGAGTTCGACGCCGCGCACGCGCTGCATGCCTGCGTTGACCGTGTGACCGAGGCCGTCGCTGACGCGCGCGTTGGTCTTCTCGGTCTGGAACAGCGCCGACGTCAGCGACAGCTGATCCTGCAGCACGTCCCACTTCGCGCCGATCATAAATGCGTATGATTCGCGTTTTCGATCGAAATTGTATGAATTGGTACTAATTTCGTAAACGATTGAATGGTTTTTGTACTAATTCGGTCAGGCTTTCGTGGGGGCGCGATTGCCTTTGCGTCGCGTGCAACACCGCTTTCCATCGCCCGGCCGGCGCGCGGCGGCGACGACTCGCTACACTGCCGTACCGGTTGGACGGGCCCCGGCAAGCAGGCCCCGAGCATGGAGACAACACAAGATGGACACCCAACGCGCAGCAGTCGTCACCTACCGAGGCGATGCGATCGAGAACACGCACGTCGCCCATGTGGCGGTGGTTGATGCACGCGGCCGGCTGCTGGCCCGGTTCGGCGATCCGTTCCGGATGACGCTTGCACGCTCGGCGGCCAAGCCGGCGCAGGCGCTGTCGGTGATCGAGACGGGCGCGCCCGACCGCTTCGGCTTCGACGATGCGGACATTGCGCTGATGTGCGCGTCGCACAGCAGCGAGGACCGGCACATCGAACGCACGCGCGCGATGCTCGCCAAGGTCGACTCGCACGAATCGGACTTGCGTTGCGGCGGCCATCCGCCGTTGTCGGATGCGGTTTACCGGTCGTGGATCAAGCGCGACTACACGCCGACCGGCGTATGCAGCAACTGTTCGGGCAAGCACGTGGGGATGCTGGCCGGCGCGCGGGCGATTGGCGCGGCGATCGCCGATTACCATCTGCCCGACCATCCGATGCAGGTGCGCGTGAAGCACGTGGTGGCCGAAGCGTGCGGGCTGCGCGACGACGAAGTGGGCTGGGCGATCGACGGGTGCAACCTGCCGACGCCGGCATTTTCGCTGGATCGGCTCGCGCGTCTGTACGCGTCGCTCGCCGACGGTGCGGATACGGTGGAGGCGGGCGGCGGCGAAATCAGCGAGCGCGTTCGCGCGCTGGCGCGGATTCATCGTGCGATGACCGCGTATCCGGAACTGGTTGCCGGCGACGGGCGCTATTGCACGGTGCTGATGAAGGCGTTCGACGGGCAGGTGGTCGGCAAGCTCGGCGCCGACGCCTGCTACGGAATCGGCGTGCGTGCGTCGGCGCGTACGCGGCAACTGGGCGCCGACGGTGCGCTCGGCATCTCGGTGAAGATCGAGGACGGCAATCTCGACGTGCTCTACATGGTCGTCAGCGAACTTCTCGAGCGGCTGCAGATCGGCACGGCCGAGCAGCGCGCGCAACTGGCCGGCTTCCATCGGCCCCGGATGCTCAACACGCAGGGTGTTGAAATCGGGCACGCCACGTTCCCGTTCGAGTTGCAGCCGGGCTGAACGGCGTGGCTGCGTTGTGACGCCGCCGGCCCGCGACCCCGGCCGTGCGCAGCGGCGCGAGCGTGACTACGCGCTCGCGCCGCGAATCTTCGTCAGTTCCAGCGCCGACAACTCGCCGATATGCGCGAGGTGTTCCGCGAGAAAGTCCTTCAGCACGCGCAGCTTCGCCGAACTGCGCCGGTTCGCCAGATACGCGATGTAGATGTATTCGCCCGTCAGCCGGTTCTGCAGCCGGTAGCGCGGCAGCACGGCTTCGAGCCGGCCGCTCGCGAGCAGGTCGCGCACCAGCCAGATCTCGAATTCCGCGATGCCGAGCCCCGCGCAGGTCGCTTCGAGCAGCAGCTCCGAATGGTCGGTGACGAGGTTGCCGGCCGGCAGCACGCTGTGATGCGCGTCGCCGTTCACGAGCGCCCAGCGCGGATCGCCTTCCGGATGCACGTAGCGCAGGCAGTTGTGCTGCTTGAGGTCGTCCGGCGTGGACGGGCGCCCGCAGCGGTCGAGATAGCCGGGCGTCGCGCACAGGATGCTGTCGTTGCGCGACAGGCGGTGGACGACGAGGTTGTCCAGGTAGTTCTCGCCCTCGTGAATGTCGAGATCGAAGCCGCCGGCCACGAGGTCGTTGTGGTTGTCGGTGAGCCGCACGTCGAGCTGGATCGTCGGGTAGCGCGCGAGAAACGGCGCGACCAGCGGAGCGAGATGGCGGCGGCCGAAGGCCACCGGCGCGGTGAGCTTCAGCGGGCCGCTCGGCTGCGCATTCAGCTCGGCGACGACGCGCAATGTGTCGTCGAGATCGGCGATCAGCGTGACGGCGCGCTCCAGGTAGATATGGCCGGCTTCGGTGAGCGTCACGCTGTGCGTCGAGCGGTGCAGCAGCGCGACGCCGAGTGCCTCCTCGATCGCCGTGATCTTGCGCGCGACCGTGGACGTCGACACGTGCATCTCCTTCGCGACCGCCGAAAAACTCCCCGTTTCGACCACTCTGACGAACGCGCGCATCGCGCCCATGTGATCGATGCCGGTGTCTCTCGCGCCTCTTTTCATTCGATTCTCGCTGTTGCGCCCCACGCAAAACTGCTTTCGATAATACAGAAGCGAGCTTGTTTTTGCAAAGGCATAGAATGCGAACCCGTCGCGTCGGGAAGCGGCGAACGACGAGCGGCACGAGACACCCAGGAGGGCACGATGGCAGAAACCGGCTTCCGCGTCGAAGCGGATCTTTTAGGTAAGCGAAGCATTCCGGACGAGGCCTACTACGGCGTCCATACGCTGCGCGCGAAGGAGAATTTCGATATTTCGGGCCGCACCATTGCGTCGCTGCCGTACTTCGTGATGGCGCTCGCCGCGGTGAAGGAGGCCGCGGCTGACGCGAACTGCGAGCTCGGGCTGCTGCCGAAGCCGTACCGCGATGCGATCGCCGCCGCGTGCGTCGAGATCCGCGAAGGGCGCCTGCACGACCAGTTCGTCGTCGACATCATCCAGGGCGGCGCCGGCACGTCGACCAACATGAACGCGAACGAGGTGATCTGCAACCGCGCGCTCGAAATCATGGGGCACGCGCGAGGGCAGTACGAATACCTGCACCCGAACGAGCACGTCAATCTCGCGCAGAGCACCAACGACGTCTATCCGACCGCGATCCGGGTCGCGACCTGCTTCGCGGTCGAGCACCTGCTCGAAGCGATGGCGCGCCTGCGCGATGCGTTCGCGGAGCGCGCCGACGCGTTCGCCGGCTTGCTGAAGCTCGGCCGCACGCAGTTGCAGGACGCGGTGCCGATGACGCTCGGCCAGGAGTTCTCGACCTATGCGGTGATGCTGACGGAAGACATCGCGCGCCTGCAGGAAGCCGGCTGGCTGATTCGCGAGATCAACCTCGGCGCGACCGCG
This sequence comes from Burkholderia sp. AU30280, assembly GCF_020420125.1. Taxonomy (NCBI): domain Bacteria; kingdom Pseudomonadati; phylum Pseudomonadota; class Betaproteobacteria; order Burkholderiales; family Burkholderiaceae; genus Burkholderia; species Burkholderia sp. AU30280. The sequence goes on along the minus strand of NZ_JAIZRY010000001.1, from coordinate 420,096 downwards.
ATCGGTACGGGGATCACCGCGCATCCGCAGTATGCGGAGAAGGCGCTCGCGGCGCTGCGGCGCATTACCGGGCTCGACCTGAGCACCGCGCCGAACCTGATCGAAGCGACCCAGGATTGCGGCGCGTTCGTGCAGGTGTCGGGCGTGCTCAAGCGGATCGCCGTGAAGCTGTCGAAGATCTGCAACGACCTGCGGCTGCTGTCGAGCGGCCCGCGCGCGGGGTTCGGCGAGATCAACCTGCCGCCCGTGCAGGCCGGCTCGTCGATCATGCCCGGCAAGGTGAACCCGGTGATCCCGGAAGTCGTCAACCAGGTTGCGTTCGAGGTGTTCGGCAACGACCTGACCGTGACCTTTGCCGCCGAGGCCGGACAGCTTCAGCTCAACGCGTTCGAGCCGGTGATCGCCAGCGCGCTGTTCCGCAGCTTCAGCCATCTGACCGCCGCCTGCACGACGCTCGCGCAGCGGTGCGTGAGCGGGATCACCGCGAATCCCGAGCGGTTGCGCGAAACGATGGAGCGCTCGGTCGCGCTCGCGACCGCGCTCAACCCGTATATCGGCTACAAGCGCGCGACCGCCGTGGCGGCCGAAGCGCACGCGACCGGCAAGTCGATTCGCGAGATCGTGCTGGAGCGCGAGTGGATGACCGATGCGCAGGTCGATGAAGCGCTGCAGCCCGAAGCACTGATCCGGCCGCGCGTGCTTTGACGCCGGCTGCGCGGCGCCGGCACATGCCGCCGGCGGCCCGCGCGCGACAGATCCAGCAGCGCCCCCGGCGCGGGGCGCGACACATCAAGAAACACACATCAAGAAACGACGGAGACTCACGATGAACCACAACAGCGAGCGCCCGGCCGATCCGGCCGGCGGCGCGGATTCCCGACATGCGGACCCCGATGCGATGTTCGCGTCGCACGAAGCCGGCTATGCGAAGCAGTTGAAGCCGCGGCACGTGCAGATGATCGCGATGGGCGGCGCGATCGGCACCGGCCTCTTTCTCGGCGCGGGCGGGCGCCTGCAGCACGCGGGGCCCGCGCTCGCGCTCGTGTATCTCGTCTGCGGCGTGTTCGCGTTCCTGATCATGCGCGCGCTCGGCGAGCTCGTGATGCACCGGCCGACCAGCGGCAGCTTCGTGTCGTACGCACGGGAGTTCATGGGCGAACGCGCATCGTTCGTCGCGGGCTGGATGTACTACCTGAACTGGGCAATGACCGGCATCGTCGACATCACCGCGGTCGCGATCTACATGAAGTACTGGGCCGTGTTCACGGACGTGCCGCAGTGGGTGTTCGCGCTCGGCGCGCTCGGGATCGTGTCGTTGATGAACATGATCGGCGTGAAGGTGTTCGGCGAGATGGAATTCTGGTTCTCGCTCGTCAAGGTGGGCACGCTCGCGGTGTTCCTCGCGGTCGGCGCCGTGTTTCTCGCGAGCGGCCATCCCGTCGGCGGCCAGATGCCGGGGTTTCACCTGGTCGCGGATCACGGCGGGATCTTTCCGCACGGCATCCTGCCGGCCGTGCTGATCGTGCAGGGCGTCGTGTTCGCTTACGCGAGCATCGAGCTCGTCGGGGTCGCGGCGGGCGAGACCGCCGATGCGCGCAAGGTCTTGCCGAAAGCCATCAACAGCGTGATGTGGCGCATTGCGCTGTTCTACGTCGGCTCGGTCGTGCTGTTGACGATGCTGCTGCCGTGGACGGCGTACAGCGCGCACGAAAGCCCGTTCGTGACGTTCTTCAGCAAGCTCGGCGTGCCGTACGTCGGCACCGTGATGAACGTCGTGGTGCTGACCGCCGCGCTGTCGAGCCTGAACTCCGGCCTCTATTCGACCGGGCGCGTGCTGCGCTCGCTCGCGATGGGCGGATCGGCGCCGCGCTTCGTGTCGCGGATGAACGCGCGCGGCGTGCCGTATGGCGGGATCCTGATCACGGTCGCGATCAATGCGATCGGCGTGCCGCTGAACTACATCGTGCCGGCCCAGGCGTTCGAGATCGTGCTGAACATGGCGTCGCTCGGGATCATCACGACGTGGGGCTTCATCGTCATGTGCCAGATCCTGTACCGCCGCGCGGTCGATCGCGGCGAGCTGAAGGCCGTGTCGTTCCGGATGCCCGGCGCGCCGTTCACGTCGTGGCTCACGCTGGCCTTCCTCGTCGGTGTGCTGGTGCTGATGGCATTCGACTATCCGGGCGGCACATGGACCGTCGCGACGATTCCGGTCGTCGTGCTCGCGCTGATGGTCGGCTGGAAGCTGGCGAAGCGCGGTACCGCGCGAGTGCAGGCGGCGGATGCGCGTGCGTCCGCGGCCGCGCGCGTCGTCGCCGATCCGGCGCAGGGCGCCTGAAGACGGTATGCGCCGGGGCGCTCCGGTCCGTTCGCGGCCGGCGCCCCGGCGCCTCGTGACAGTCAGTTCAACCCGGTGCGCTCGTCGACCCAGCGGGCGAAATCGCCGGCCATCTCCGCGGTCAGTTCGTGGCCGGCCGCGTACAGCCGCGTATCGTGCGCGACGCCGAGCGCCGTAAGCTTCGCGTCGGCGGTGTCGGCCCATGCGACGGGCAGCTTGTCGTCGGCGCGGCCGTGCACGATCAGCGCATGGAGCGGGCGAAGTGCATCGCGCGGTGCGATCAGCGGATCGATTTCGGGCAGGATGCGCCCGCACAACACCGCGAATGCGGTGACGTCCTGCGGCGACGTGAGGCCGACGCTCGCGCTCATGATGCCGCCCTGGCTGAAGCCGGCGATCACCGTCGGCAACGCGGCGCCCGCGTCACCGCCGGCGTGGAATGCGCGCAGCAGCGTGATCAGCTTGATGCGGCTCGCGTTCGCGCGGGCCGCGTCGATTTCGGGGCCGCTCGGGCCGAAGCGCACCGGAAACCATGCGTGCTGGCCGGGCCCGAACGCGAGCGGGCCGCGCAGGAATGCGATCTCGATGCGCGGATCGACGACGTCGGCCAGGTTCAGCAGGTTGGTTTCGTTGCCGCCGACGCCATGCAGCAGCAACAGGCGGGCAGCGGGGCGGCCGGTGGCGGGGCGCAGCAGGTACTGCAGGCCCGACTCGGGATCGGTGGTCAGCGGCAGGACGTCGGTCATTGCTTGGGTCCGGAAAGGGAAGCGATGCGACAGTCTAGAGCGTGCGGGCGGCGACGTGAATCGCCGGCGTGCGATTGATTGTTTCCGCTCGGGAATGAATGCCATGGCGCAAGCCGGGCGCGCCATCGTCTACTGAACCACGGCCATGTCGTTGCACAAGATCCGGTGCCGTTTCGGTGCCGGGCGCATGCGGCATCGTTGCCTCGGCTTCGTCGGTGCCGCACGGATGCCGACTTCCGTGTATCCGCATACCTCTCCACCGACACGATCGATGTGAGTCACTGGCGCCGCGCCCGAATATCGATTCATCGAGGGCTAGCAAAAAATTGCGCCCTGACCAACCCGCGTCGCTACGACGAAACCGCATCGCCATTGCAGCGCGCGCCGCGCTCGGTCGCGTACACGCCTGCGACAGCGCCCTGTCCCGCTAGGGAAAACCATAGTGCTCGGGATGCCTCTCGCGAAAGCTCGAGTAAGCACGCAGTCAGCTTCGCTGTTCAGAATCGCCGCACACATTCAAGAGCAAACCAGGAGACAGGCGATGCATGACGGGTTGGTGAAAAAAATCGAAGCGCATCCGAAGTATGCGCTGCTCAAGCGGCGCCGCAATACGCTCGGTGTCTGTCTGACGGTGCTGATGCTGATCGTGTACTACGGCTACATCGCGCTGATCGCATTCGACAAGTCGTTCCTCGCGCAGCCCGTGAGCAGCGGCGTGACGAGTGTCGGCATACCGGTCGGCATGGCGGTGATCGTGTTCACCGTCGTCATCACCGGCATCTACGTGCGCCGCGCGAACAACGAATACGATCAACTGACGCAGGACATCCTGCAGGACGTCGCCCAATGAAAAAGACACTTTCGATGACGCTGGTCGCACTGCTGGCCGCGGGCGCGTGCGGCGTGGCCGTCGCGGGCGGCGGCGATGTCGGGCAGACCGCCAGGCAGGCAACCAACACCACGGCCATCGTCCTGTTCGCGCTGTTCGTGGCGGGGACGTTGTGGATCACCAAGTGGGCGGCTTCGCGCACACGTTCGGCCGCGGATTTCTACACGGCCGGCGGCGGCATTACCGGGTTTCAGAACGGCCTGGCGATCTCGGGCGACTACATGTCGGCGGCATCCTTCCTCGGCATTTCCGCCGCGGTGATGACGTCGGGCTACGATGGCCTGATCTACTCGATCGGTTTTCTGGTCGGCTGGCCGGTCATCACGTTCCTGATGGCCGAGCGGCTGCGCAACCTCGGCAAGTTCACCTTCGCCGACGTCGCGGGCTACCGCTTCGAGCAGGGGCCGATCCGCAGTTTCGCCGCGGTCGGCACGCTGGTGGTGGTGGCGTTCTACCTGATCGCGCAGATGGTGGGCGCCGGGCAGCTCATCAAGCTGCTGTTCGGTCTCGACTACTGGGTGGCGGTCGTCATCGTCGGCGCGCTGATGATGGTCTACGTGCTGTTCGGCGGCATGACGGCCACCACATGGGTGCAGATCATCAAGGCGTGCATGTTGCTCGCGGGCGTGACCTTCATGGCGATCATGGTGCTCGCGCAGTACGGCTTCAGCCCGGAGGCGCTGTTCGCCCATGCCGTGGAAGTCAAGACCGCGATCGCCGCGAATGCGGGCAAATCGCCGGACGACGCGACCCGGATCGGGCTGTCGGTGATGTCGCCGGGCGGGTTCATCAAGGATCCGATCTCGGCCATCTCGTTCGGCATGGCACTGATGTTCGGCACCGCCGGCCTGCCGCACATCCTGATGCGCTTCTTCACGGTGCCGGATGCGAAGGAAGCGCGTAAATCCGTGTTCTGGGCCACCACCTGGATCGGCTATTTCTACGTGCTGATCTTCATCATCGGTTTCGGTGCGATCACGCTGGTGCTGACCAATCCGGAACTGGCCGACGTGGCCAAGGGCGTGATCAAGGGCGGCGCGGGCACGGCCAACATGGCCGCGGTGCTGGTGGCCAAGACGGTGGGGGGCGACGTGTTCTACGGCTTCATCTCGGCCGTGGCCTTCGCGACGATTCTGGCGGTGGTGGCCGGGCTCACGCTGTCGGGCGCGTCCGCGGTGTCGCACGATCTCTATGCCACCGTATTCAAGAACGGCAACGCGAACAGCGCCGACGAGTTGAAGGTGTCGCGCATCACGACGCTGGTGCTCGGCGTGATCGCCGTGCTGCTGGGCATCGCGTTCGAGAAGCAGAACGTCGCGTTCATGGTGTCGCTGGCGTTTGCCGTGGCGGCATCGGCCAATTTCCCGGTACTGTTCCTGTCGATGATGTGGAAGGGCTGCACCACGCGCGGTGCGGTCATCGGCGGGTTCCTGGGGCTGGTCTCGTCGGTGGGGCTGACGATCGTGTCGCCGTCGGTGTGGGAAGCGACGCTCGGTTATCCGAAGGGTTCGGCGTGGTTCCCGTATACGTCGCCCGCCTTGTTCTCGATGACGATCGGCTTCGCGGGCGTGTGGCTGTTCTCGGTACTCGACACGAGCCTGCGCGCGAAGGCCGAGAAGGGTGCGTTCGCCGCGCAGCAGGTGCGCTCGGAAACGGGGCTGGGGGCGACTCGCGCCAGCAGCCACTGACCGGTAGCCGGTCACGCCCGCCCCGGAGGGCGACGATGCGATGCGCGTGATCGTCGCTCGTCGGCCCCGGGGCGGGCGGCATCGTTTTCATCGGTTCGCCGCATCGCTCGCCGACAATGAAAAATCGCGAATTCGACCGGATTCGCCGATAATTCGCAAACGTTTTGCGAAAGCCAGATTGCGGCTGATCCGCGGATTAATTAAATAAAAATAAATATCCGTATCCCGGATTTTCCGGCTGCGCCGTGGTGCCGTTGGAAGCCTTGAGGACAAGGGTTAACGGCAAATTTCGCCAATACTTTAGGGCGCTTTCGCCACAATTATTCATTTCATTTTTATCAATGAACGATTGATTTTCGGTCATCGGAGCGTCATACACCATCCCCGATAATTCGGCGCTCACATTCTTTCAATAGACCAAACGCCGATCGAAGCCGGATCGCTGCGGGGAGCTGTACTCATGACCATCCGTCATCGCATTACGCTGCTAGTCGTCCTGACGTTCTTCGCGCTGTCCGCGATCGGCATCTATGCCGTGTACCAGACGCGCAAGAGCGCGGCCGAGGTACGCCAGGTCACCCAGGGAATCGTGCCGAGCGCGCTCGCGTCCGCCGATCTCGTCGCCGATGTGAAGAACATCCAGATCGCGACGATGACGCTCGTCTACGCGCCCGACGCGAACACCGCCGCGCAGGCGCGCGACGAGCTGAAGGCGAAGCAGGGCGCGCTGCGCGCCGCGCTCGACGTGCAGGCGAAGTCGGCGGTCGGCCACGCGCAGGTCGGGCTCGTCTCGCAGGCGAAGGACAGCGCCGCGAACTATTTCGCGGCGATCGACGACACCGTGAAGATGAAGGCCGACGGCAAGCCCGAGATGGCGCAGGCGTACCTGTTCGCGAACGTCGCGCAGTATCGCGACGAACTCGAAAGCATCGTCGACACGCTGCGCGTCGAGAAGAACCGCCAGAAGGACGACGCGATCAGCGCGCTGAACGGGATGCTCGCGACGACGGCGACCGCGATCGCGGGCGTCGCCGGCACGGTGGTCGTGCTGCTGACCGCGCTCGGCCTGCTGCTGTATCGGCAGATCACGCGGCCGCTGATCGGGATGCAGACGGCGATGAGCGAGATCGCGACGAGCCAGGATTTCACGCGCCGCGTGCCGGTGGGCCGGATGGACGAAATCGGTCACTCGATCGTCGCGTTCAACGGGATGATCGAGAAGATCCAGGAAAACTCGGCGCAGCTCAAGCAGAAGACGGCCGACATCCAGGCGATGCTGCAGAACATGCAGCAGGGGATCCTGACCGTCGTCGAAGGCGGCGTCGTGCATGCGGAGTATTCGGCGTACCTCGAAACCATCTTCGAGACGGGCGACATCGCCGGTCGCGACCTGATGGCGCTCGTGTTCGACGACTCGAACATCGGTTCCGACGCACGCTCGCAAGTCGACGCGGCCGTGCACGCGTGCCTCGGCGAAGACAGCATGAACTTCGCGTTCAACGAGCACCTGCTGGTGAACGAAGTCGCGAAGCGGATGCCGGACGGCCGCGAGAAGTGGCTCGACCTGAGCTGGTCGGCGATCACCGACGAGACCGACACGGTCGTGCGCCTGATGCTGTGCGTGCGCGACGTGACCGAGATCCGCGAGCTGACCGCGCAGGCCGGCGAGCAGCAGCGCCGCCTCGAGATGATCGGCGAGATTTTGTCGATCAGCCAGGACAAGTTCCACGACTTCGTGCACAGCGCGAAGGGCTTCCTCAGCGAGAACGAGCGGATGATCCGCCAGCACGAGCGCGCCGATCACTCGATCGTCGCGGCGCTGTTCCGCAACATGCACACGATCAAGGGCAATGCGCGCACGTACAGCCTCCAGCACCTGACGAACATCGTCCACGAAGCGGAGCAGGCGTACGACTCGCTGCGCCGCGCGGACGGCGGCCCCGAGTGGAACCGCGATGCGCTGATGGACGACCTGGCGCGCGTGCGCGAGGCAGTCGAGCACTACGCGACGATCAACGCGGTCACGCTCGGCCGCAGCGGCGAACCGGCGCAGGGCGCCGACTTCCTGATGGTCGAACGCGCGCACATCAGCGAGAGCCTGCGCGTGCTCGACGGCGCCGATCCGGCCAACGCGTCCGACTGGCACGCGGCCCGCGACGCCGTGCGCCGCATGCTGAGCCAGCTCGGCACGCAAGGCATCGGCGAAGCGCTCGGCGGCGTGATCGAGTCGCTGCCGTCGCTCGCGGCCGAACTCGGCAAGCCGGCGCCCGTCGTGCATATCGACAGCCACGGCCACCGCGTGCGCAGCGAAATCGCCGCGACACTGAAGAACGTGTTCATGCACCTGCTGCGCAATTCGATGGACCACGGGATCGAATCGTCCGACGAGCGACGCGCGGCCGGCAAGGCGGCGTCCGGCACGATCGACATCGCGGTCGGCGTGGGCGGCGGCGAGCTGTGGTTCGTGCTGAGCGACGACGGCCGTGGCCTCGCGCTCGACCGGATTCGCGGCATCGCGCGCGAGCGCGGGTGGATCGATGCGGATGACGAAGCGGCACTCGCCGACGAAGCGGTGGCCGAGCTGATCTTCCGGCCGGGCTTCTCGACGGCGAGCACGGTGACGGAAGTGTCGGGGCGCGGCGTCGGCATGGACGCGGTGCGCAACTTCCTGAAGCGCGACGGCGGCGATATCGCGCTGCGCTTCACCGACGATCGCGTCGGCGCGCCGTATCGCGCGTTCGAGACGATCGTGTCGTTGCCGGCCCGCTTCGCGGCGGACGGCGCCGCTCAGGGCGTCGCACACGAGCGTGCGCGCCGCGCGGATATCGGCGCGGCGGAGTGACGACGTGATCGTGCAGGCGTGGATGTTCCAGATCGCCGCCGCACTGGCGGGCGGCGCCGTCGTCGCGATCGTTGCGGCGGTCGTGTTTCGCTTGACGCGCAAGCGACTCGTGGCGGCGCTCGAACGCGACCTGGCGCAGTGGCGCGGCGCGCTCGACGCAGCCGATGCGCGCATCGCCGACGCCAGGTCGGCGCATGCGGAGGCGGCCGACGCATGGGCGCAGCGCGAGGCACAGCTCGAGGATGCGCTCGCGCGCGAGACGTCCGCGGCCGGCACGCAGCGCGATGCCATGCAAGCGCTGTCGGCGGATCGTGCCGCGCTGGCGCAGCACGCGATGAAGATCGCCGACGAAGCCGCGCGCCTGCGCGGGCTCGCCGGCACCTTCGAGCGCTGGCACGAGCAGATGATCTCGCTGACCACGCAGAACCAGGACATGCGCGCGAAGAACCAGGAGTTGTCGGCAATCGTCGCGCATGTGTCGATCGTGTCGCTGAACGCATCGATCGAGGCCGCGCGCGCCGGCACGGCCGGGCGTGGCTTCTCGATCGTCGCCAGCGAGGTGCGCGGGCTGGCCGCGCGCTCGCAGGAACTGTCGAACAGCTATCGCGACAGCCTGAACCGCAACGACCTCGTGACGGCCGCGACGTTCCAGGACATCCAGGCCGGCGGCAAGATGATCACGGCCGCGCTCGCGACCGTCGAGTCGCTGGCCGGGCAACTTCACGCGCGGATCGAAGGAGGCGTCGCGTGATCAGCGCGCAGGCGAAAGCCGGCTTCGAGCGGATCTTCTTCGACGCGGCGCGCACGCGGCTCGCATCCGGCGGGGCGTGCGACATCCGTCCGGCCGCGGGCCCCGCACACGACGGGCACGATCGTGCGCACGCGAAGTCGCGTGCGAAGCCGAAAGTGACCGAGCATGTCGCGGTGCTGACGATCTCGGCGCTGCATTTCCGCCTGCTGCTCGCACTGCGCTTCAGCGACGACGAGGCGACGCGCCGCCATTTCGCCGGCGCGACGGCGGGCACGAGCGGCCAGCGGCCGCTGCCCGAAGCGTTCATGGAAGTCGCGAACCTGTGCTGCGGCGCGATCAACCAGGCGCTGACCGCACCGTTTCCCGACCTCGGGATGTCGACGCCGTATCTGCTGAGCGGATCGAGCATCGACTACTTGCACGCGCTGGCGCCCGATCACGTGGCCGCGTACGACCTGACGCTCGACGGCGACGTGCGGGTCGGCGCGACGTTGTGCGTGTGTGCGAACGCGCCCGTCGATTTCCATATACCGGAAACGGCTGCGGTGGATACCGGCGGCGAGCTCGAACTGTTCTGATCGACCCCGATCGACCATGAGGAATTCTTGAGATGACCCTGGACAAACCCGTCAGCAAGGTGCTCGTGCTCGATGACAGTCGCGCGCACGCCGACGCGATCAAGCGTTTCTGCGACGAGCACAACCTGATTGGCCTGACCGTGCGGCGCAACCGGCTGCTGAAGGTGCTGCGCTCGAACATCGATCTCGGCGCGATCCTGCTGGCCGAGGATTACGGCGGTTCGCCGGCCGAGAGCGCGATCGTCGCGACGCAGATCGATGCGCTGCGCCCCGAGCTGCCGATCATCCTGCGCCGCGAATCGCTCGCGTCGCGCGACGGGCTGCCGGCGGCGCTCGCGCGCGTCGCCTGCGCGGCCTACGTCGCCGACGACATGACGCCGCTCAAGCGCGCGATCGACGAATACCTGTTCGGCCACGATTACCCGAACGCGCTCGTGCGCGGCATCTCGGAGATCACCGAGGCGCGCATCGACAGCCTGTTCCCGGGCATGACGATCGAGCACGAAACACCGTGCATCGTGCGCGACCAGATCATCTTCGGCGAAGTGTTCAGCCTGATCGCGCTCGAAAGCGCATGGTGCCGCGGCTACATGCTGCTGCAGACGAGCGAGCAGCCGCTGCTCGACATGCTCGGCGGCACGCGCGACGCCGGCCGCGCGCCGGATTTCCGCGACGTGAACAGCGTGCTCGGCGAGCTGACCAACCTCGTGTGGGGCGCGTTCAAGAATCGCTATCTCGGCGACGCCGAGGCGCTCGCGCGCCATCCGGTGCAGGTGCCGCTCGTCGTCAATCACAAGCAGAAGTTCATCTCGTTCGGCGGCGATTGCCCGCAGCTCTGCTTCAAGTACCGGATGACCGACCCGGCATCGGGGCGCTCCGTCTGCCTCGATCAGCGTTTCGTGTTCAGCCTGAGCTGGTCGCCGGAGGACTTCCGCGAATCGGTGCAGGACGTGGGGTCGATGGTCGAATCGGGCGAGCTCGAACTGTTTTGACTATTGAAGTCAGCAACAACGAAAGGAAGGGGAATACGACATGGCAAAGATTCTGGTGGTCGACGATTCGGGCACGGTGCGCGACGAGGTCGCGGGCTTCCTGCGCAATCACGGGCTCGACGTCGCGACGGCCGTGGACGGCAAGGACGGCCTCGCGAAGCTCAAGGCGACGCCCGGCGTGCGCCTCGTGATCAGCGACGTGAACATGCCGAACATGGACGGCCTGACGATGGTCGAGAAGATCCGCGGCGAGCTGGCGAACTCGACGGTCAACGTCGTGATGCTGACGACCGAAAGCAGCCCCGCGATGAAGGAGCGCGGCAAGGCCGCCGGCGTGAAGGGCTGGATCGTGAAGCCGTTCAAGGGCGACGCGGTGCTCGACGCGCTGAAGAAGCTCGCGGGCTGACGCGCATCGGGCTTCAACGCGCCCGGTACCGCTCGCGCATTCAGCGTTGCGGTTCGGGTGGCGCGGGCGCTGCGTCGCCGGTCGTGGCCGGCACGCGTGGCGCGGGCGCCTGCCATTGCACGACGATCATCCCCGCGAAGATCGGCGCGACGCCCGCGATGCGGCCGGGTGTCGCGAGCCGCTGCGCGAGCCCCATCAGCCCGTAGTGGTCGATCGGCAGCGTCGCGAGTGGCGAGTCGCCGCGCGGCGCGGCCGGCTGCGCGCGCAATTTACAGCGTGCCGTGATGTCCGTATCCTGCCGGATGCCGAGGGCGGCGTGCCTGCGCGACCTGCGCAGCACGCACGGCATTCAGGACAAACATTCAGGAACGGGACACCATCCGATGAAAATCGAAATCGATCGGGCAGCGCTCGTACGCGGCGCATGCGCGACGCTGGTGGCCGTGCTGGCAGGCGGGTGCGTCGGCACGGGGCAGCAGAATCCGCAACAGGCCGCCGTCGGCGACGGTTCGTCGTACACGTGTCACCCCGTGCAGGTCGACGGACAGGCAACGGCCGGCAGGGGCGTCAACGGGTGCTACTTCGTGCTGCACGACCCCGCGACGAAGCAGCCGCTACCGAACACGCGCTATGCGTTCGCGCTCTACACGAGCGCGGCCCAGGACAACCGGGAACTCGAAGTCGAAGGCACGACCGACGCGCAGGGGCGCACGATCTACCTGCGTTCCGCCGCACCGATCGATGCGTCGCGCATGGTGCTCGTCCGCACGATCGGCGACGGCCCGACGGGGCGTATTCCCGTGCTGGTCCGGCCGCAGGACGGCAAGCGCGTTCCGTTCGCGGAGTACAAGGTCACCGGCTGCAACGGCCCGTATGAAGGGGTGACCGACGAAACGGGGCGCGGCGTGATGTATCGCTGCAAGACGCAGTCGAAGATCGACGTGTCGTTCTATCGGTCACGCCCGTAAGGTGAGCGGGATGGCATCCGGATCCGGCCGCACCGCCGCGCAGCAGACGGAGACGCTGATCGCTAAGGGCGTCGTGTTTACCGTCGCGGGCACGTGCCTGCTGATCGCCACCGCCCTGTACACGCAGTCGACGCGCGAATTCCTGCGAACCTCGATCGTCGTGCCGGGGCGCGTCATCAAGCTGAACGCGGGTCCGCATCATCCGGAGATCGCGTTCACGACGCTCGCGGGCGAGCGGGTCGAATACGCGCAGGGCGGCGAGGTCAGCGTGCAGGACGGCGCGACCGTCGAGGTGCGCTACACGCCCGACGAGCCCAGGATGAGCGCGCGGATGAATACGTTCGGGGCGATCTGGGGTGGCGTGCTGACCGTCGGCGGGATGGGTATCGCCTTTTTCCTGGGCGGCGTCGGTCATCTGCGGCTGGGCGTGCGCGCGTGGCGCAGCGGGCGCAAGCGCGCGTGACCGCTTGCGCCGCACTGAATACCGTCGAATCGTTTATCGCAGAACATCATGGAACTCATACACGAGACTGCCGGGCCGATCGCATGCGCGACGTCGCGGCAGGTTGCCTCGTGACCTCACAGGACCTTCCAGCATGACAATCCGCTTGATACTGTGGCTGATCGCGATCAGCACTGCGTGCTTGGGCCTGGCCGCACACGCGGCGGGCACTGCACATTCGCTTGACCAGGTGCCCGGGAAGTTCAGTTCGCCCGACGCACGCGCAGCGTACGCGCGGGACATGAGCGGTGGGCCCGAACAGGACGGTTTTGGCGTGCGCCTGCCGCCCGGCTTCACGAAAGAGGCGCTGGTTGCGCAGCTTGCCCCGGGCCAGCCGATTGGGCGCGTCGTGCTGGTCGGCGCAAAGCCGTGGCCGCAGCGCCCCGGTGCGTTTGTCGCGATCGTCTGCGCGGCACCGACCGACGGCCTTGCGCGCGAAGTGCTGAAATTCAATGCGCCCTCCGATTGTGAAGGCTTCGACCGCCACCCCGATGCCGATGAAACGAAGGAACTGGTCTGGCTGGGCGTGTTCGAGCGCGGTCCGGACGGTGCGCCGCGCCTCGTCGCGCGTACCGAACAGCCGCTCGACCAGGGGATCGACTGGAGCCAGACGAATATCGAGAGTCCCGACTCCCAAAGGAAAGCGAGCGATTTCGCAATACGGCCCGAACGGTGGTTGCGGTTTGATCTCGCACCCTATGCGCTGCGGCCCGGAGATGCGGCATTCGGCGTGCGGGCGGGCTGGTCGATCGGTTATGCGGGCGGTGGCGCATCGTTCGAGGCGTTGTACCTGTTCCGGATCGACGGCAAGGTACTGCGCATCGTATTCGCGCAGCCGATGATGTCCTACCAGGATATCGCCGGCGACTGGCATCGTGACGGCACGCGCGATCACGACATCTCGGAGAGCAGCAATACGCTGAACGTGCTGTCGACGTCGACGGAGGGTTTCCACGATCTGCAGCTGCGCCAGCGCGGCGGCAAATGGCGCCAGACGTTTCGCTGGTCGGCTGCCGACGGCGAGTATCAGCCGCGCTGAAGCGGCACGGTGCTGCTGGTCTTCGCGGTCTTCGATTTCCAGTCGCCCCGGAATTTCACGCGTGAGTCGATCGTCGTGCCGGGGCGATGACGCTGGGTTTGGCGGGCCCGCGCTTCGTATTGGCCGGCCTGGGTGAAATCCGGCCGTCGAGGTCTCGCGCGAAGCGGGCTGGCGGCAAGCTGCGCGGGTGACGCCTGGCGGTGGCGCACGATTCCGGCGGCCTTCGGTGTCCGGATTGGACTATATTGAACCGCGAGCGTATCGCGTTCCTGTTCTTTGGGTGAACCATCATGGATTCGAATGCCTCATCATCGGAACCCGTTTTGAAGCGTGACGACCGCGACGGCGTCGTCACGCTGCGGCTGAACCGCCCGCAGCAGTTCAACGCATTGTCCGAGGCGATGCTCGCGAGCCTGCACGATGCATTTGCGTCGCTCGCGGCCGATCCGGGCGTGCGCTGCGTCGTGCTGGCCGCCGAAGGCAAGGCGTTCTGCGCGGGCCACGACCTGCGGGAGATGCGCAGCAAGCCCGGGCTCGACTACTACCGCACGCTGTTCGCGCAATGCAGCCGCGTGATGCTCGCGATGCGCGCGTTGCCGGTGCCGGTCATCGCACGCGTGCACGGCATTGCGACGGCGGCCGGCTGCCAGCTCGTCGCCGCGTGCGACCTGGCGATCGCGGCCGATACCGCGCGCTTCGCGGTATCGGGCATCAACGTGGGGCTGTTCTGTTCGACGCCGGCCGTCGCGTTGAGCCGCAACGTCACGGCGAAGCGTGCGTTCGACATGCTCGTGACCGGGCGCTTCGTCGATGCGGCGACGGCCGCCGCGTGGGGGCTCGTCAACGAGGCCGTGCCCGAGGACGCGCTCGATGCGGCCGTCGCACGCAAGGTTGCGGAGATCGTCGAGAAGAGCCCGGCCGCGGTGCGTTACGGCAAGCAGATGTTCTATCGCCAGCGCGAGTTGCCGCTCGACGAAGCCTACGCGTATGCGGGCGACGTGATGGCGCGCAACATGATGGAAGAGGACGCGGGCGAAGGCATCGATGCGTTCCTCGAGAAGCGCAAGCCGACGTGGCGCGTGTAGTGCGTCGCTGGATGGCGCGCCGAACGGAGCGCAAGGGCAGTCATCCACGCGTGTCCTGCCCGCCGGAAAGCAAACGGGCCGCTCGAGGCGGCCCGCAAATCACGCGGCAGGCGAGGCGATGCAACAGCGCCGCCGCATCGACGCCGGTCAGCGCCCGTAGCTTCCGGTGCGCGGCGCGGGCTGTTCGCTCGACGCACTCGGCGGCACGATCACGACCGGCACACGCTGCGCGAGCGCGCACATCAGCTCGTAGCCGATCGTGCCGCTGGCTTGCGCCACGTCATCTACCTTGACCTGGTCGCCCCACAGCTCGACGCTCGACCCGATGCCCGCGTTCGGGCACGGCGTCAGGTCGACGGTGAGCATGTCCATCGACACGCGGCCGACGACGCGCGTCATCACGCCGTCCACCGCGATCGGCGTGCCGGTCGGGGCGTGGCGCGGATAGCCGTCCGCATAGCCGCATGCGACCACGCCGATCCGCATCGGCCGGTCGGCCGTGAAGCGGCGGCCGTAGCCGACGGTTTCTTCCGGCGCGAGCGTTTGCACGCCGATGATCTTGCTGGTGAGCGTCATCGCGGCCATCAGCGGCGTGTCGGCGATATCCCGCGCCGCACCCGTCGGCGATGCGCCGTACAGGATCGTGCCGGGCCGCACCCAGTCGCGGTGTGCGCGCGGATGCCACAGCACGGCAGCCGAATTCGACGTCGAGCGCTCGCCCGGAATCCCCGCCGTGGCCGCATCGAACTGGTCGAGCTGCCAGTCGACTTCGCCTTCGTCGGCGTTCGCGAAATGCATCATCAGCGTGATCTTGCCGATCGACGGCGCGTTGGCCGCGCGTTCCCACGCGGCACGGAAAGCGGCAGGCCGGTAGCCAAGCCGGTTCATCCCGGAGTTCATCTTGAGCTGGATGTCGATCGCCTGCCGCGGCTTTGCCGCGATCAGCAGGTCGAGTTGTTCGTCGCAGTGCACGGCTACCGTCAGGCGGTGGCGATCGGCGAGGTCGACGTCGGCCGGCTCGAAGATCCCTTCGAGCAGCAGCACGGGCTTGTCCCAGCCGAGCTCGCGCACGCGCACGGCTTCGTCGAGATCGAGCAGCGCGATGCCGTCGGCGGTGGCGAGGCCCGGGTAGATCCGCTCGATGCCGTGGCCATATGCGTTGGCCTTGATCACGCCCCACACGCGCGATCGCGCGGCGGTGCGGCGGATGAAGTCGAGGTTGTGGCGGACAGCGTCGGGGCGGATATGGGCGACGATGGGACGGGGCATGGCGATGTCTCGGGTCGGATGTCGTTCGGTGCGCGCGGCGGCCTGGCGCGACAATGCGCCGGGCCAGTGTTGAACGCTATCTTATTGGTGTTCGACCAGTTTTAATTAACGTTTTTGTCGATGATTTGGTGGAAATTGTGGTGCCCGACCAGGCTGGCCGCGACGGCCGGCGACCGCTCCAGCCGAGTCTCCCGTCTAGAAAACCGGTGCGCGAACGGCACGGCGCAATGCTAAGCTCTCGGCGATTTTGTCATTGGTCAATGTAATCATAAAGGAGGAGACTTTTGATGACGACGTCCCAGCTGTGCCTGTTCATCGTGGCGCTGTTGCCGTTTTCGATGACGTTTCTCGCGAAAGCCCGCAAGGGCTACGACAACCGCGCGCCGCGCGACTACCTGGCGAAGCTCGAAGGCTGGCGCGCCCGCGCGCAGGCCGCGCACCAGAACGCGTGGGAGGCGCTCGCGCTGTTCACGGCCGCGCTGGTGGTCGCGTGGCACAACGGCGCGAACCTGCATCGCGTCGACCAGCTTGCGATGGCATTCGTCGCGATCCGCGTCGTCTATATGCTGATGTACCTGCTGAACTGGGCGTCGCTGCGTTCGCTCGTGTGGTTTGGCGGGATGGCGTGCGTGGTCGCGCTGTTCTTCGCTGCGCCGTAAGCGGCGCATGCGGGCGAGGCCGGCGCGTTACTTGCCGGTCGCGCCGCCCGTGCCGCGCACGAGACTGTCGTTGGATGCGGGCGCAACGATCGGGCCCGCGACCGGTGCCGCTTCCGCTTCCGCTTCGCGGCGCAGGAACTCGATCAGCGGATCGAGCAACCGGTGCCGCGTCGACGGGTTGCGGCGCAGCACGAAGCGCCACGACGCAGCGCGTTCGATGCCCGGCTTCAACGGCACCAGGCGGCCGCTGCGCAGCTCCGGCTCGATCAGCGGCATGCGGCCGAGCGCGATGCCCGCGCCGCCGACCGCCGCGCCGATCACCTGGCTGAAACTGCTGTAACGGACGATCTTCGTCTCGAAGTCGCCCGGCAAGCCGAATTCGGATGCCCAGTTGCGCCAGTCGATCTCGGGGCTGTCCTCGTGCATCTCCTGCAGCAGCCGCGAGCGGCACACGTGCCCCGATGCGTACGGAAACAGCTCGGGGCTGCATACCGGGAACACGGTCTCCTGCATCAGCACGTCGTCGTCGGCCCGCAGCCGGTGCGCGGGCACGTGCACGATCGCCAGATCGACGCCGCTGCGCGCGTAATCCGGTTCGTCGTCGAGCACGACGGCATGCAGCGGCGTTTCGGGATGAAGCGACGAGAATTCCGCGAGGCGGCGTGCGAGCCACATCGCCGAAAACGGCGCGTTGGCGGATACGGTGAGCCGTTGCGCGGTGCCGCGAATGTCGGCGCAGGCGTCGGTCAGCCGCGACAGCGCATCGCTGACCGCCGGCAGCAGGCGTGCGCCGGCCGGCGTGAGGCTGATGCCGCCGAGCCCCGTGCTGCGTTCGAGCAGCCGCGCGCCAAGCGATTCCTCGAGCGTGCGGATCTGGTGACTGACCGCGCTCGTCGACACGTTCAGCTCGACCGCCGCGCGCGCGAACCCGCCGAGGCGGACGGCCGCCTCGAAAGCCCGCAATGCGCCGAGGGGAGGGAGGTGCGACATGCGGGGTATTGTAGTTGACTCAACACCCGTTGAAAAATCATCTTTTGCCGCGCGCGGGCCGCGCGGGTAGCCTCGATCCGGTCAAGAAAAAACGTCATCAGACACGACTGGAGGGCTTCATGTATTTCGACCGACGACTATGGGCAATGATGGCGGGACTGCGCTGGCGGGTCGCCGGGGCCGTCGCGCTCGGCCTGCTCGCGATGGGTGTCGGGATCCTGCGCTTCGTCTTTCTCGGCCGCGTGCTGGCGCTGGTGTTTTCCGGCGCGCCGGCGCGCAGCATCGGCGAAGCCGTCGTTGCAACGGCGGTCTGCGTGCTGCTGCGTGCATGGCTCGACCATCGCCGCACGGTGCTCGCGCAGCACACGGCCGGGCGCGTGCAGGCCACGCTGCGCGCGCGGCTGTTCGACCGGATCGCGGCGCTCGGCCCCGCATGGTTCAGCGGTGAGCGCACGGGCGGCGTGATGCTGGCCGTCGTCGACGGCGTCGAGCAGCTGCAGACCTTTTTCGGCACCTACCTGCCGCAGCTCGTGATCGCCGCCTGCGCGCCGGTGATGATCTTCGCGGTGCTCGCGTGGTGGGACGTGCCGACGGCCGCGATCCTGCTGGTCGCGGCGCTCGTCACGCTCGCGCTGCCGCAGCTCGTGCATCGCGCCGACAAGCGCGCGGCGCTCGCGCGTTCGGCCGCGTTCAAGGCTTTCGGCGAGGAGTTTCTCGACGCGGTGCAAGGCCTGCCGACGCTGAAGGCGTTCGGGCAAGGCACGGCATTCGGCGCGAAGCTGGCCGCGAAGGCGCGCGCGCTGTCCGGCAGCACGTTCTGGGTGCTCGCACTCGGCCTGCTGACGCGGCTCTTTACCGATCTCGGCACCGGCCTCGGCGCGGCCGCCGCGATCGCGGTCGGCGCATGGCGCGTGCGGCACGGCGACATGAGCCTCGAGGCGCTGCTGATCGTGCTGATGGCCGGCAGCGAAATCTTCCGGCCGCTGCGCGACCTGCGTTCCGTGCTGCACCAGGGGATGATCGGCCAGTCGGCGGCGAATGCGATCCACGCGCTGCTCGACGCCGGCAGCCACGCGCCGGCCGCCGATGCGCCGCGCGTGCCGGGCCTGCGGCCGGAGATCGCGTTCGACGCCGTCAGCTTCGCGTATCCGGGGCGCCGCGCCGGCGCGCATGCGGCGCTGAGCTTCTCGGTGCGCGAGGGCGAGACGGTGGCGATCGTCGGGCCGAGCGGCGCGGGCAAGTCGACCATCGTGCGCCTGCTGCTGCGCCAGCACGATGCGCAGGGCGGCGTGATCCGCATCGGCGGTCACGACGTGCGCACGCTCGATGCCGGCCAGGTGCGCGAGATGATCGCGGTCGTCGCGCAGGATGCGACGCTGTTCGACGGCAGCGTCGCCGACAACCTGCGGCTCGGCCGCCCCGATGCGAGCGACGCGGACATGATCGCCGCGGCGCGCGCCGCCAACGCGCACGATTTCATCTCGGCGCTGCCCGACGGCTACGCGACGCGCATCGGCGAACGCGGGCTCATGCTGTCGGGCGGCCAGCGCCAGCGCCTCGCGATTGCCCGCGCGCTGCTGCGCGATGCGCCGATCCTGCTGCTCGACGAGGCGCTGTCGTCGGTCGACGCGGAGAACGAAGCGCTGATCCAGCAGGCGCTCGACCGGCTCACGCGCGGGCGGACCACGCTCGTGCTCGCGCACCGGCTGTCCAGCGTGATCGGCGCCGACCGCATCCTGGTGCTCGACCAGGGGCAGGTGGTCGACGAAGGCACGCACGCGGCGCTGATCGCCCGTGACGGCCCGTATCGCCGGCTGATGGGGCCGCAACTGGAAGCGGTCGCCGAATCGGTCGGTGTGGCGACGACGGCCGGCGCGACCGCGCGCGCGTCGTCGGGGCCGCAGGTGCGGCCGCTGAACGACGATGCGGCGGCGATCGGCTGGCCGGAAACCCTGCGGACGCTGCTGCGCTTCGTGCGGCCGTGGCCGGGCAAGGTCGTGCTGACGGTGTTGTTCGGGATCGGCCGCGTGCTCGCGTTCATCGGCGTCGGCGTGATCGGCGCGCGGGTGGTCGGCGCGGTGCCGGGCGGCCACGTGAGCCCGGTGCTCGTCACCGCGCTGCTCGTGATCGCGCCGGTGGCGGCCGTGCTGCACTGGCTCGAATCGTGGCTTGCGCACGACATGGCGTACCGGCTGCTCGCGGAAATGCGCATCGCGCTGTTCGGGACGCTCGAACGCCTCGCGCCGGCCGGGCTGCTGCGCCGCCGATCCGGCGATCTCGTGTCGCTCGCGACGCAGGACGTCGAGACCGTCGAGTATTTCTATGCGCACACGCTGGCGCCCGCATTCGTCGCGGTGCTCGTGCCGGCCGCCGTGCTGGTGCTGCTCGCGTCGGTGGCCTGGCCGCTCGCGCTCGCGCTGCTGCCGTTCCTGTCGTGGGCCGGGCTCGCGCCGGTGCTGGCGCGGCGCGATGTCGACCGGCTCGGCACCGGCGCACGCGAAGCGCTTGGCCAGCTCGGCGCGCACCTGACCGAAACGATCCAGGGGCTCGCGGAGCTGACCGCGTTCCAGGCCATCGCGCGCCGGCGCGCAGCGTTCGTGGCCGAAGTCGATGCGTACCGCAAGCAACGCGCGAAGCTGCTCGACGACCTGTCGGCGCAGAGCGCCGCGCTGGAAATCGCGAGCGGGCTCGGCGGGCTGGTCGTCGCGGCGCTCGGCGCGCTGCTGTGCGCACGCGGCTGGTTTCCGCGCGAGTCGTTGCCGCTGCTGGTGCTGGTCGCGGTGGCCGCCTTCATGCCGGTGGCCGAAATCGGCCAGGTCGCGCGCCAGCTCGCCGACACGATCGCGTCGACGCGCCGTTTGCGCGCGCTGGAGAAGGAGCCGGTGCCGGTGACGGACGGCACGCTTGCGATGCCTGCCGATCCGGCGGTGCGTTTCGAGGCCGCGTCCTTCACTTACCCGGGCCGCAGCGTGCCCGCGATCGACCGCGTGAGCTTCGAGGTGCCGCCCGGCAGCACGATCGCGCTGGTCGGTGCGTCCGGCGCCGGCAAGTCGACGGTCGCGAGCCTGCTGCTGCGCTTCTGGGATCCGCAGCAGGGCCGCGTGACGCTCGGCGGCGTCGACCTGCGCGACTTGCGGCTCGACGACCTGCGGCAGCACATCGCGCTGGTTGCGCAGGATACCTACCTGTTCAACGACACGCTCGAAGCGAACATCCGGCTCGCCGCGAACGACGCGTCCGACGCGGACGTGCGGCGCGCGATCGACCATGCGGCGCTCGGCGAATTCGTCGCGAGGCTGCCGGACGGGCTCGCGACGCGCGTCGGCGAGCGCGGCGTGCAACTGTCGGGCGGCCAGCGCCAGCGTGTCGCGATTGCGCGCGCGTTCCTGAAGGATGCGCCGGTGCTGATCCTCGACGAAGCGACGTCCCATCTGGACACGATCAGCGAGCAGCAGATCCGTGCGGCGCTGGAAGACCTGATGACGCAGCGCACGTCGATCATCATCGCGCACCGGCTGTCGACCGTGCGCTATGCCGACCTGATCCTCGTGATGGAGCACGGCAGCGTGATCGAAGCCGGACGGCATGCCGACCTGATCGCGCGGCAGGGTGCGTATGCGCGGCTCGTGTCGCATCAGGCGAGCGGGGTAGCGGCGTAAGCGGCGCTGCATCGGTGCGCGGCCCACCGGCTGGACCGCGCGCATTCCGCAACATTCGCTGAGCCGCACCGGCGATTGCCGGCATCGCGGCGGCAGCCGCTCCGGCATGACGCCGCGCGTCGAAGCGCTGACGATCCGCGCTGACAGACGGGCTGGCAGACGGGCTGACAAGCGGACCGACAAGCGGACCGACAAGCGCGCTGGCGGTGGCGATCCGCGCCGCGCGGTTGCGCCGCCATCCTCCTCTCGCGCGTGACGCCCGGCGCGGCAAACCTGCCGGTCCGCGCCAGTCACCGCCAACCGCTCGTCAGACGTCGCCATCGACCCGCGCGGCACGATCCGGCCCGGCCCGGCCTAGCCCGGCCGCTTCGCCCCCGGCCCGCATTCCCTTTCCTCCGATTTATCCGCCTCGCACGTCGCGGGTTTGTCTCGATGCATTTATCCGTTGCGGACTTTTTTGTTGTCGTAGTATCGCCGTTGACAACACATGTTGCACTAATGTCTAATTCGGCATCGCATGTTGCGGTGCGGCTTGATGTCGTCGTCCCGCCGGCCGTCCGGCCGGTCACATCGCTCAATCATGCGGAGAGAAACCATGAGTCGCCGTTCCTTCCTGAAAGCCGTCGCGGTCGTTGCCGCGCTCGGCGCAAGCCTCGCGCACGCGGATACCAGGACGCTCGTCGTCGGCACCGACACGTCGTTCATGCCGTTCGAGTTCAAGCAGGGCGACAAGTACGTCGGCTTCGATCTCGACCTGTGGGCGGAGATCGCGAAGGACCAGGGCTGGAAATACACGATCCAGCCGATGGATTTCGCGGGCCTGATCCCGGCGCTGCAAACGCAGAACATCGACGTCGCGCTGTCGGGGATGACGATCAAGGAAGAGCGCAAGAAGGCGATCGACTTCTCCGCGCCGTACTACGACAGCGGTCTCGCGGCGATGGTCCAGACCGGCAACACGACGATCAAGTCGATCGACGACCTGAACGGCAAGGTGATCGCCGCGAAAACCGGCACGGCGACGATCGACTGGATCAAGGCGCACCTGAAGCCGAAGGAGATCCGCCAGTTCCCGAACATCGACCAGGCGTACCTCGCGCTCGAAGCCGGCCGCGTCGACGCGGCGATGCACGACACGCCGAACGTGCTGTTCTTCGTGAACAACGAAGGCAAGGGCAAGGTGAAGGTCGCGGGCCAGCCGGTCAGCGGCGACAAGTACGGGATCGGCTTCCCGAAGGGCAGCCCGCTCGTGCCGAAGGTCAACGCGTCGCTCATGAAGATCCGGGCCGACGGCCGCTATGCGCAGATCTACAAGAAGTGGTTCGGCGCCGAGCCGCCGAAGATGTGAGCGTGACGCCGCAACAGCGCGCGGCCGTGCGGCCGCGCCGGTCTTGAATCGAACGGGGAGCGACAAGTGAATTTCGATTGGTCGGCGATCTGGGCGGCGTTGCCGGACCTGATGGACGGGGTCCGGTTGACGGTGTTCATCGCATTTTTCGGGCTGGTGGGCGGCTTCGTCGTCGGGATGATCGCGGGCATGTTCCGCGCATACGGACCGAAGGCGATGAACGTGCTCGCACAGGTTTATATCGAATTGATCCGCGGCACGCCGATCGTCGTGCAGGTGATGTTCCTGTATTTCGCGCTGCCGTTGCTCGCGCATATCCGCATCGACGGCCTGACGGCCGCGATCATCGCGATCACGGTGAATTCCGGCGCGTATCTCGCGGAAGTGGTGCGCGGCGCGCTGCTGTCTATCCCGAAGGGGCTGACGGAAGCGGGGCTCGCGATGGGCTTGTCGATGCCGCGCGTGCTGCTGAAGGTGGTCGGGCCGCTGGCGTTCCGGCGCCTGATCCCGCCGCTCGGCAACCAGTGCATCGTAAGCCTGAAGGACACGTCGCTGTTCATCGTGATCGGCGTCGGCGAACTGACGCGCAAGGGGCAGGAAATCATCGCGGGCAATTTCCAGGCGGTTGAGATCTGGACCGCCGTGGCGGTCATCTACCTGTTGCTGACCGGCGCCATGACGTTGACGCTGCGGCTCGTCGAGAAGAGGATGCGCATCCTATGAGCATGATCGAATTCCAGAACGTGTCGAAGAGCTTCGGCCACGTGCCGGTGCTGAAGCACATCGACCTGAAGATCGACGCGGGCGAGGTGGTCGTCGTGATCGGGCCGTCCGGCTCGGGCAAGTCGACGATGCTGCGTTGTATCAACGCGCTCGAGAAAATCACCGGCGGCGAGTTGCTCGTCGACGGCCAGAGCGTGCGCGGCAACGCGACGACGATCCGCAACATCCGGCTCGAGGCCGGCATGGTGTTCCAGCAGTTCAACCTGTTTCCGCAGATGACCGCGCTCGAGAACGTGATGTTCGGGCCGATCCAGGTACGCGGCGCATCGCGTGCCGACGCGCGCGACCAGGCGATGGCGCTGCTCGACAAGGTCGGCCTCGAATCGCGCGCGAATCATTATCCGTCTGAGCTGTCGGGCGGCCAGCAGCAGCGTGTCGCGATTGCGCGCGCGCTCGCGATCCGGCCGCGGCTGATGCTGTTCGACGAGCCGACCTCGGCGCTCGATCCGGAATTGCGCCACGAAGTGCTGAAAGTGATGCAGGATCTGGCTACCGAAGGGATGACGATGATCGTCGTCACGCACGAGATCGGCTTTGCGAAACGGGTCGGCACGCGCCTGCTGTTCATGGATCAGGGCGGGATTGCCGAGGACGGCCATCCGGTCGACCTGATCGACCGGCCGCCGACCCCGCGCCTGAAGGAATTCCTGAAACACGTGTCCTGAACGATATCGAAACATCCGACATGCCGCTTTCCCTTTCTCCCGTCATCGCCGGCGCGCCGTTCGACATCGGCGTGCGCCTCGGCGAGCTCGCCCGCCCCGTGTTCGATGCATACATGCAGCAGAGCAGCGCGTGGCACGCCGTGCGGCGCTGGCGCGGCCATCCGTTCGTCGCTGCGCTGCGGCAGGCCGCGCTGGCGGCGTACCCCGATCTCGTCGCGGAACTGGACGGGATCGCGGCCGGCATCGGCTGGCCGGCCGAGGACATCTTCCTCTGGAATTGCCGCGGCGAGCTGATCCACAACGCGCCGGACGGCTGCACGACGCTCGCGGCGCGCGGCGCTGACGGCACGCGCTGGATCGCGCACAACGAGGACGGCGATCCGTTCCTGCGCGAGCGCTGCCTGCTCGTCGACGTGCAGCCGGCGGGCAAGCCGGGCTTCATCAGCTTCTACTACCCCGGCTCGCTGCCGGGCCATACCTTTGCGGCGAACCGGGCGGGCATCGCGCAGGCGATCAACAACCTGCGGATCCGCACGCCGGCAGCGGGCGTGCCGCGCATGATCCTCGCGCGCGCGGTGCTCGATGCGACGTCGCTCGACGCGGCGGCCGACGTGCTGCGCGGTCATGCGCGCGCAAGCGGCTTTCATCACACGATCGGTGCGACCGGCGATGAACGCTTGCTGAGCATCGAGGCGAGCGTCGCGCGCTGTTCGGCGATCGACGTCGCGCGGCTCGCGGGGCATGCGAACCATCTCGTGCATCCCGGCTGCGACGCGGAGGCGCAGATCGTCACGCAATCGTCGGCCGACCGCCAGCGCCGCGTCGATGCGCTGACGCCCGCCATCGACGCGATCGACGAAGCCGCGCTGCGGCGCGTGCTAGGCGATCGCGCCCCGGAAGGGTTGCCGATCTACCGCGACGATCCGGCCGACCCCGACGACGAGAACACGCTGGCCACGACCGTGTTCGCGATCGGTGCGGCATCGATCGATTTCACCATTCACCAACACGGCACGCCGCGTTTCGCGACGCGCATCGTGCCGTCCGGACGCGCGCACGACGCGTCCTGATCCATGAGGCAACGCATGACGACCGTTTTCCATCGCGCTCCGCGCGTCACCTTGCCCGTTGCCGTCGCAGGCGACGGCATCGAGATCATCGACTCGACCGGCAAACGCTATATCGACGCCTGCGGCGGCGCGGCCGTTTCGTGTCTCGGCCACAGCAACCAGCGCGTGATCGACGCGATCAAGCGACAGGCGCAGCAACTGGCGTACGCGCATACGTCGTTCTTCACGACCGACGTGGCGGAGGAGCTGGCCGACCGGCTCGTCGACGCCGCGCCGGCCGGCCTCGAACACGTGTATTTCGTGTCGGGCGGCTCCGAGGCGGTCGAGGCCGCGCTGAAGCTCGCGCGCCAGTATTTCGTCGAGAAGGGCGAGCCGCAGCGCCGCCATTTCATCGCGCGGCGCCAGAGCTATCACGGCAACACGCTCGGCGCGCTCGCGATCGGCGGCAACGCATGGCGGCGCGAGCCGTTCCTGCCGCTGCTGATCGAGGCGCACCACGTGAGCCCGTGCTATGCGTACCGCGACCAGCAGGCAGGCGAAACCGACGACGCGTATGCGCAGCGCCTGGCGGACGAGCTCGAGCAGAAGATCGTCGAGCTCGGCGCGGACAACGTCGCGGCGTTCGTCGCGGAGACGGTGGTGGGCGCAACGGCCGGCGCGGTGCCGCCGGTGCGCACGTACCTGAAGAAGATTCGCTCGGTGTGCGACAAGTACGGCGTGCTGCTGATCCTCGACGAGATCATGTCGGGGATGGGCCGCACGGGTTACCTGTATGCGTGCGATGAAGACGGCGTCGCGCCCGACCTGCTGACGATCGCGAAAGGGCTCGGCGCGGGCTACCAGCCGATCGGCGCGACGCTCGTCAGCGACCGGATCTACCGGACGATCGTCGACGGCTCGGGTTTCTTCCAGCATGGCCACACGTACCTCGGCCATGCGACCGCATGTGCGGCGGCGCTCGAAGTACAGCGCGTGATCGCCGAAGAGAAGCTGCTCGACAACGTGAAGGCACGCGGCGAGCAGTTGCGCGCGTCGCTGCGCGAGCATTACGGCGCGCATCCGCATATCGGCGACGTGCGCGGCCGCGGGCTGTTCGTCGGCGTCGAGCTCGTGCGCGATCGCGACAGCAAGGCGACGTTCGATCCCGCGCTGAAGCTGCATGCGGCGGTCAAGCGCGAAGCGATGCAGCGCGGGTTGATGGTGTATCCGATGGGCGGGACGATCGACGGCGTTCACGGCGATCACATCCTGGTCGCGCCGCCTTTCATCTGTACCGCGCAGCAGATCGATACGATCGTCGAGCGGCTGTCGGGCGCGATCGGTGCGGCGCTTGCTGCGGCCGGTGCGTGACCGCATTCATCGAACCTTGTCCGGACATCGCCATGACCAACAGATTGCCTCCGTTCGATCCCGCATCGGCCACCGACGAACAGAAGGCCGTGCTGGCCGACATTCTCAGTGGTCCGCGCGGCAACCTGAACGGGCCGTTTCTCGGCTGGATCGCCAGCCCCGAGCTGGCGCAGCATGCGCAGAAGCTCGGCGCGTTCTGCCGCTACCGTACGGGCCTGCCACTGCGCCTGTCGGAACTCGCGATTCTCGTGACGGCCGCACGCTGGCGCTCGCAGGCCGAATGGCACATCCACCATCCGATCGCGCTCGACGCTGGCGTGCCGGCCGCGACGGCCGACGCAATTCGGCGCGGCGTCGCGCCCGCATTCGAGTCGGACGACGATGCGCTGATCCATGCATTCGCGACCGAACTGTACGACACGCGGCGCGTGAGCGACGCGACGTTTGCCCGGGCGCAAGCGCGCTTCGGCCACGAGACCGTCGTGAATCTCGTTGCGCTGCTCGGCTATTACGCGCTCGTCGCGATGACGCTGAACACGTTCGGCATGCGCGCGGAAGGGCAGACTGAATTGCCGTTTCCTGAGTAACGGCGGCGCGTCGAAGGTGCCGGAGCAGGGTGGCGATACGTCTGACGAACGCCGCGCCGACCTGTTCCGGCACAATGCAACCAAATGTATTCGCGCGGGATCGACGGCCGATCGCCGCGTATGATGGCTTGTTCACGTCGATATGAGCGGTGAGCAAGCATGACGAGTACCCGCAAAACCTTGATGATCGCCGGTGGGCTCCTGGTCGCCGCAGCCGGCACTGCCTACGTGATGCTCCTGCGTGCGGATCACCGCGCGATCGAAGAGGCCGGCATCGGCGATTCGGCCGCGCCGGTTGCCGCGGCACCCGCGAACAACGATCACGCGGTGCAGGGCGCCATCGCGCCGCCAGCCCCGGCAGCCCAGGCCGATACGGCATCGAAGCAGGCAGCCGTTCCGCCGCCTCCACCCGCACCCGTCCCGGCAGCACCCGCGCGTGTCAGCGCCGCATCGGCTCCCGTTCCCGTCGTCAGCGAGAAAGCGCAGCCGAGCGCGCCGCCGCCGAAGGTCAACGTCGTGACCGTCGATGCACAGGATTCGACCCCGCCGCCCGCACCCGCGCAGGTCACGCAACGCGCGCCGCGCAAGCGTGACGGCCTCGAACGCCACGCGGCCGCGGCACCCTCCGCCACGCAATCCGAAACGCCGGAGACGGCCGCCCTCGTCAGGGAGTCGGCGAAGCTCGATCCGTCGTTGCCGCCGCCGCCGATGTCGTCGATGCCGTCGAGCAGCGGTGCGTACCGGCAGGGCCGTTCGTCGTCGGGTGCGAATCCGGTTGCCGCTGCGATGACCGAGCAACTGGTCAGGGAGTCGAGCAACGTCAAGCCGCCACCGTCACCGGCGCCGGCGAACAGCGGCCCGACCGCCACCCAGTAACCGCGATCGCTTCCGGAATAAAAAGGGCCCCGCACGCCGACCAAAGCATGCGGGGCCAAGAGAGACAAACTGTTGCGCCGACGGGCTGACGCGCGTTACGCGGCGACCGCTTCTTCGGCCTGCGGCTGCGCGGCGGCAACCGGTGCAACGTCCTGCCGGATCAGGTGATCGAACGCGCCGAGCGATGCCTTCGCGCCTTCGCCCACGGCGATCACGATCTGCTTGAACGGCACCGTCGTCACGTCGCCGGCCGCGAACACGCCGGGCACCGACGTCGCGCCGCGCGCATCGACGACGATCTCGCCGTGCTTCGACAGTTCGACCGTGCCTTTCAGCCATTCGGTGTTCGGCACGAGGCCGATCTGCACGAACACGCCTTCGAGATCGATGCGCTGCGTTTCATCCGAGCGCAGATCCTTATAGACGAGCCCGTTCAGCTTGCTGCCGTCGCCGGTCAACTCGATCGTTTGCGCCTGCGTGACGATCGTCACGTTCGGCAGGCTGCGCAGCTTGCGCTGCAGCACTTCGTCCGCGCGCAGTTGCGCGCCGTATTCGATCAGCGTGACTTCCTTCACGATGCCGGCGAGGTCGATCGCGGCCTCGACACCCGAGTTGCCGCCGCCGACCACCGCGACGCGCTTGCCCTTGAACAGCGGGCCGTCGCAGTGCGGGCAGTACGCGACGCCGCGATTGCGGTATTCGCGCTCGCCCGGCACGTTGATTTCGCGCCAGCGCGCGCCGGTTGCGAGGACGATCGTCTTCGCCTTCAGCACCGCGCCGTTCGCGAGGCGGATCTGGTGTACGTCGCCCGGAATCAGCGCGTCGGCGCGCTGCACGTCCATGATGTCGACGTCGTACTGCTTCACGTGCTGCTCGAGCGCGGTCGCGAATTTCGGCCCTTCGGTTTCCTGCACCGACACGAAGTTCTCGATGGCCATCGTGTCGAGCACCTGGCCGCCGAAACGCTCGGCGACGACGCCCGTCGCAATGCCCTTGCGCGCCGAGTAGATCGCCGCCGCCGCGCCTGCCGGGCCGCCGCCGACGATCAGCGTATCGAACACCGGCTTGTTCTCGAGCGACTTCGCGGCACGTGCGCTGGCGCCCGTATCGAGTTTCGCGAGGATTTCCTTCACGCTGCTGCGGCCCTGGCCGAACGATGTGCCGTTCAGGAACATCGTCGGCACGGCCATGATCTGGCGCGACTCGACTTCATCCTGGAACAGTGCGCCGTCGATCGCGACGTGACGGATGCGCGGGTTGATCAGCGACATCACGTTCAGCGCCTGCACGACTTCCGGGCAGTTCTGGCACGACAGCGAGAAGTACGTCTCGAACGCGTAATCGCCGTCGAGCGCACGGATCTGTTCGATCACGTCGTCGTCGAGCTTGATCGGGTGGCCGCCCGTCTGCAGCAGCGCGAGCACGAGCGACGTGAATTCATGGCCCATCGGGATGCCGGCGAAGCGGATGCCGGCCGGCTTGCCGGGCTCGCCGATCGAGAACGACGGCTTGCGCTCGGCGTCGTCGCGGCGTTCGGTCACGGTCACACGATCCGTCAGCGACGCAATCTCGTTCAGCAGCGCCAGCAGTTCCTGCGATTTCGCGCTGTCGTCGAGCGAGGCGACGAGTTCGATCGGGCGCGTGATCTTTTCGAGGTACGCTTTGAGTTGATTCTTGAGATTGGCGTCGAGCATGGCGTTTCGGATTCCGTATTGATGATTCTGGTCGGGCACGTCGTGCCGGAGGAGGGCGCGGGCCGCATGCCGCGGCGGCCCGGAATCGGGCGTCCCGCGCGCCTCGTGCGAGGCGCGCGGAGCGATCGTCAGATCTTGCCGATCAGGTCGAGCGACGGGGTCAGCGTTTCCGCACCCGGCGTCCACTTGGCCGGGCAGACTTCACCCGGGTGCGCTGCGATGTATTGCGCAGCCTGCACCTTGCGCAGCAGTTCGCCTGCGTCGCGGCCGATGCCGTTGTCGTGGATTTCGCACAGCTTGATCTCGCCTTCCGGGTTGATCACGAACGTGCCGCGCAGCGCCATCCCTTCTTCCTCGATCAGCACGTCGAAGTTGCGCGACAGCGTGAGCGTCGGGTCGCCGATCATCGGGTACTTGATCTTGCCGATCGTGTCCGACGTGTCGTGCCATGCCTTGTGCGTGAAGTGCGTGTCGGTCGACACGCCGTAGATTTCGACACCCAGCTTCTGGAATTCCGCGTAACGGTCGGCGAGGTCGCCCAGCTCGGTCGGGCAGACGAACGTGAAGTCGGCCGGGTAGAACACGACGACGGACCACTTGCCCTTGAAGTTCTCTTCCGAGACGGGCACGAAATCGCCATTGTGGTAAGCGGTTGCCTTGAACGGCTTGATTTGGGTGTTGATGATCGGCATCTGGAGAATTCCTTTGCTTCAGTGGTGAGTGGAGTGTTGCCAGTATCCGGGTTCACCCTGACTTTGTGAAATTGCTTGTTTCAATCCGGGGCATCGGGAATTTCTATCTGCTTCCGGCCCTCGTTTGCGTGGGGTGCGCGGACGGCGCTCGAGAGAGTGCGTGCGCGGGCGCTCGTTCGAGGCAAGCGTGAGGGGAGAGGGTGCACGGTCGCGAGGATCGATACCTTTTCAATCCCGATGCGAAGTGGCGTGACGCACGATTCGGTTACGCCGTGTTCGGCGGGCGGGCCGATTTCCCGGCGAGGCACACGCGATCCTTCTTGCAGGAGCGGTTTAGGGCAAATGCGTCGCACCGGCGCATTTGCATCGCCGCCGCGCACATCGGCTCAGACCTGATAGGGCACGCGAACGCCGGGTTCCGTGGCGGGAAAGTCTTTCGTGTTGCGCGACACGAGCAGCAGCCCGTTCACTTGCGCCGACGCCCAGACGATCGCGTCGGGCAGGCGTATGCGGTGTTCCTTGCGAATGATCACGGCGCGATTCGCCACCGTGCTGTCGAGCGCAATGACCTCGAATGACGAGAGCCATGCGCGGATCGGGGCTTCGTCGCGTGCGGACGCGCCGACCAGGACTTCCATCCACGAGATCGTGCTGATCGCACGATAGTCGTAGCGGCCCAGTTCCGCGCGGGCGGATTCCACGCCGCCCAGATAGTCGATCAGGATGTTGGTGTCGAAGAGCGCTTTTACCATTCCGAGCGCATTTCCTCCTGATACGCGAGCCCGTCGACCTTGCGATCTTTCCAGAGACCGAATACGTCGTCGGCGAGCGGGCGCTTGTGCAGGGCAATGTAGGCACTGATCGCGTCGCGAATGATGGCGGCGCGGGGACGATGTTCAGTCTCGACGATGGCGGCCAGCTCGTCGAGCTGGCCATCCGGCAGATCAACCAGAATCCGGCTCATGACAGCCTCCGATATATGATATGCATATCATATATATTCGATCAGGAGCATGCAACACTCGGGCGGACGCGGCGTCTTCGCGTAAGCCGCTGTCCGGCAACGCGGGAGGCGAGCCGCTCAAATCCCCGCCATCTTCCTCAACCATTCCGCCAGCCGCCTGGCCCCGTCCGGCATGTCCGCGTCGCCGCGCGTGCACAGGTAGTAATCGCGCCCGTCGTCGAGCGTGTGATCGAACAGCTTCACGAGCTCGCCATTCGCCAGCTCGCGTTCGACCAGCGGCGGGCGCAGCAATGCCGCGCCGAGATCCGCGCGCGCGGCGCTCAGCGTGAGCTGGCCGTCCTCGAACATCGGCCCCACCGCGTGCGACACGTGCCGCACGCCGGCGCCTTGCAGCCAGTTGACCCACGTGCTGCGATCCTCGTCGTGCACGAGCGGTGCGCGCGCGAGATCGGCCGGCGTGCGAAACGGCCCGTGGCGCTTCAGGAACGACGGGCTGCACATCGGCACCATCGCGCCCGGCAGCAGCCGCTCGCAGCGGTAGCCGGGCCAGTCGCCGGTGCCGAAGCGGATCGACAGGTCCGATGCGTCGCTGCGGTAGTTGCGGTGATGCGCGTACAGCACGGTCACGTCGACGTCCGTGTTGTCGGCCAGGAACGCGTGCAGCCGCGGAATGAACCAGCCGATGCCGAGCAGCGGTATCAGGCTGACGGTGATCTGCCGCAGCGACGAGCGGTCGCGCACGAAACGCGTCGCGCTGCGCAGCACCGAGAACGCGGCGCTGATCGAGCGGTAGTAGTCGCGGCCTTCGTCGGTGAGCGCGAGCAGCCGGCCCTCGCGCACCGTCAGCGGAGTCTGGATGAACGCCTCGAGCAGCTGCAGCTGATGGCTGACCGCCGACGGCGTGATGTCGAGCTCGCCCGCCGCCGCGGTGACCGACCCGAGACGCGCAAACGCTTCGAACGCACGCACCGCGCGCAGCGGCGGATCGTGGGGTAACTGTTCGATATTTTTCATGTGTCGAATTTTATCGAAAAGTCAGGGTAAGCGACAACATAAAAATATCCAGTATTTACAGTGACATAGGTTAATGTGTGGGGAACGGCATAAGCATCCAACAATTGGGTATTTAGGGTTTTGGTGCTAAATATTTAATATTTTTCATGTTTTGATCCGATTCCCCGATCCATCCCCGCACATGAAAATCGCATTTCTCCACGCCAGCCTCGCTTTCTCGGCGGCCGCCCTGGTCACCTCCGTTCCCGCGTTCGCGCAATCCGCGCCGCAGACGATCCTGATCGGTCTTGCCGCGCCGCTCACCGGCCCGTCCGCGCGGATCGGCAAGGATCTGCAGAACGGCGCGCAACTCGCGATCGACGACGCGAACGCGACGCATCCGACCATCGGCGGCAAGCCGGTGGTCTACAAGCTCGTCGCGGCCGATGACCAGTCCGATCCGCGCACGGCCGTCGCGGTCGCGCAGCAGCTCGTCGACAAGCACGTGATCGGCGTCGTCGGCCACTGGAACACGGGCTGCAGCGTGCCGGCGTCGCGTGTCTACCGCGATGCGGGCATCCCGCAGATCGCGCCGGCGTCCACCGGCCATCAATACACGCAGCAGGGCTATGCGACGGCCTTCCGGATCATGGGTCACGACGATGCGGGCGGCCATTTCACCGGCGCGTACGCGGTGAAGACGCTGAAGGCGAAGCGCATCGCGGTGATCGACGATCGCACGTCGTTCGGCTCGGGCCTGGCCGACCAGTTCATCAAGGGCGTGCAGGCGAACGGCGGCGCGATCGTCGATCGCCAGTACGTGAACGACAAGACGACCGACTTCAGCGGGGTGCTGACCGCGATCAAGGGCAAGCGCGCGGATCTCGTGTTCTTCGGCGGTCTCGATGCGCAGGCTGCGCCGATCGCGCGCCGGATGCGCCAGCTTGGCGTGAACGCACCGCTGCTCGGCGCGGGCGGCTTCGTGAGCCAGACCTTCCTGTCGCTCGCGGGCAAGGACGGCGATGGCGTGACGGCGCTCGAACCGGGCCTGCCGCTCGACCGGATGCCGGGCGGCAAGGCGTTCGACACGCAATACCAGGCGCGCTTCCGCGCCCCGATCGAACTGCATGCGCCGTTCGCGTACGACGCGGCCGCCACGTTGATCGCGGCCGCACAGAAGGCCGGCACGACGCAACCGGCGAAGCTGGTCGCGGCAGTGCGTGCGATCGACCGGCCCGGCGTGACGGGGCGGATCGCGTTCGATGCCGAAGGCAACCTGAAGGACCCGGCCTTCACGATCTACCAGGTGCGCGGCGGCAAGTGGGCCGTCGTCGACGTGCTCGGCGGTTCGCGCACCGCGACCAAGTAAACGACATAGCGCGATACAGCGCGACACAGCGATCCAGCGACCAAGACGATCCCCATGACCGAAACCACCCATCCATCCGCCGCCGCCGAGGACACGCGCCTCGGGATCCTCGCGCGGCGCCGCATCGAAGCGGAAATCATCAAGCCCATCTACGAGATCATGAAGCGCGAGTTCGGCGCCGAGCGCGCGCAGGCCGTGATCGCGGAAGCCGTGCGCGGCGCGGCGGTCGACGCCGGCCGCACGTTTGCCGCGCAGGAGCCTGGCGGCACGAGCGTGAAGTCGTTCATCGCGCTGCAGGTGTTGTGGGAGAAGGACGACGCGCTCGACGTCGAGGTGCGGCGCGCGGACGACGCGCATTACGACTACGACGTGCATCGCTGCAGCTATGCGGAGATGTATCACGCGATGGGGCTCGGCGAGATCGGGCACCTGCTGAGCTGCGCGCGCGACAGTTATTTCATCCAGGGCTATGCGCCGGACATTGCGCTCACGCGTACGAGCACGATCATGCAGGGTGGCAAGCGCTGCGATTTCCGTTACGCGCGGCAAGCCGCGCCGGAGAACGGCGATGCGTGACGACAACACAATGGCCGAGCGCGTGAGCGCGCCGCGCGTCGACGGCGACCGCCTGTGGGCGTCGCTCGACCGGATGGCGCAGATCGGTGCGACGCCGAAGGGCGGCGTCTGCCGTCTTGCGCTGACCGATCTCGATCGCGAATCGCGCGACCTGTTCGTGCAATGGGCGCAAGACGCAGGCTGCACGGTACGCGTGGACCAGATGGGCAACGTGTTCGCGCGCCGCGCGGGGCGCAATCCCGGCGCCGCGCCGGTGATGACCGGCTCGCACGCCGATTCGCAGCCGACGGGCGGCCGCTACGACGGCATCTACGGCGTGCTCGGCGGGCTCGAGGTCGTGCGCGCGCTGAACGACGCGGGCATCGAGACCGAGCGCCCGATCGACGTCGTGATCTGGACCAACGAGGAAGGCTCGCGCTTCGCGCCGGCGATGGTGTCGGCCGGCGTGTTTTCGGGCGTCTATACGCTCGAATACGGGCTGTCGCGCACCGACGGCACGGGCCGGACGATCGGCGAGGAACTGGCGCGGATCGGCTATGCGGGCGCGGAGCCCGTCGGCGGCTATCCGGTGCATGCGGCGTACGAGTTGCATATCGAACAGGGCGCGATTCTCGAACGGGCGGGCAAGACGATCGGCGTCGTGACGGCCGGGCAGGGGCAGCGTTGGTACGAGGTGACGCTCACCGGTGTCGATGCGCACGCGGGCACGACGCCGATGGCGTTCCGTCGCGACGCACTGGTGGGCGCCGCGCGGATGATCTCGTTCGTCGAGGTGCTCGGCCGCCGTTACGCGCCGGACGCGCGCGCGACGGTCGGGATGATCGAGGCGCGGCCGAACTCGCGCAATACCGTGCCGGGCGGCTGCTTCTTCACGGTCGAATTCCGTCATCCCGACGACGCGGTGCTCGACGAACTGGACGCGGCGCTGCGTGCGGAACTCGCGCGTGTGGCCGACGAAACGGGCCTCGGCGCGCAGATCGAGCAGATCTTCACGTATGCGCCGATCCCGTTCGCGCCGCGCTGCATCGACACGGTGCGCGATGCGGCACGGGCGCTCGGGCTGTCGCACATGGATATCGTGTCCGGCGCGGGTCATGACGCGTGCTATGTGGCGCGTGTGGCACCGACCGGAATGATCTTCGTGCCGTGCGTCGACGGGCTGAGCCACAACGAGGCCGAAGCGATTACGCCCGAGTGGGCGGCGGCAGGCGCCGACGTGCTGTTGCATGCGGTGCTGCAAAGCGCGCAGGAAACCTGAGCCTGGGTGCGGCGGCGGTGGTCCGGCGCAGTGTGTTCTCCGGTCGGGCCACGCCGGTTTCCGCCTGACGACGCGAGCGCGTGGTTCGAGTCACGCTCCAGGCGGTTGCCGATCGATATATCGCCGCATCACATGGAATGCCGTATCGGCGCGCCCCGGCATCGCCACCGTCGCGCCATCGGCTGCGAAGCCGAGCTTTTCATAGAAGCGGTACGCGGCTTCGCGTGCCGTGCACCACACGAGCGCGGCCCCGCGTGCTTGCGCGTGCCGCACGCAAACCTGCACCAGCACGCGCCCGAAGCCCATTCCGCGAACGGCAGGATGGACGGCCATCCCCCGAAGCCGCCACGCCGGCCGCGCATGATCGTCGTCGCGCAACTCCTCACAGAGCGACGCAACGGCGACGATGCCCGACGCGTCGCGTACGCCGACATGCAGTGTCGTCGGCGCATGGTCGCCGGCCAGTTCGCACGCGCCCAGATCGCCATTCAGCAGGATCATTGCCCGGAGCGGGTGCGTCTGCGCGGCGTCGATCGGTGCGATGGTGAACAGCGTGTCGCCTGACGTCATCAACGTTCCTTGAGTGATTCGATTTTGCCGCGCGTTACCGGCCGGCCTTGCGCCGCGCCATATACGCGAGATACGCGACGATCTGGTCGAGTTCGCGGTCGCTCAACTGGTCGGGCGGAAACGCCGGCATGCTGCGGCCGGGCCAGTCGCGCACCGATGCCGGGTTACGGATATAGCGGCGCAGCGCGGCGGGCTGGAAGTAGTCGACCGGGTTCATCGGTGCATTCAGGTCGGGGCCGGCATGGCTGCTGCCCGCACCGTCGAGGCGGTGGCATGCGAGGCATT
Source organism: Burkholderia sp. AU30280 (assembly GCF_020420125.1). Taxonomy (NCBI): domain Bacteria; kingdom Pseudomonadati; phylum Pseudomonadota; class Betaproteobacteria; order Burkholderiales; family Burkholderiaceae; genus Burkholderia; species Burkholderia sp. AU30280. The sequence goes on along the minus strand of NZ_JAIZRY010000001.1, from coordinate 383,615 downwards.
GCGTGACGAACAGGCGCTGGCCCGCGCGAGCCGGATCGTTCGCCGGCAACGCGGCATCGACGGCGAGCGACGGCCAGCGCGCGAGCGGCGACGACTCGATCGTGATGCGCACGATCTGGTATGGCCACTGCTCGCCGCGCACCGACGACGCGTCCGGCCCGAGCCAGACCAGATAGAACGGCCCGGCGCTGACCTGCTTGCCGGGCAGCTTCGGCCACGGATGCGCGGGATCCTCGATCGCGAGCCACGGGACGGCGCCGGCCGGCGTGCGCCGGCGCACGAGATCCAGCGGCAGTTGCGCGGCGAAGCCGTCGGCCGCGCGGGTTTCGAGCACCCCGTCGGCCGGCAGCGGCGTGTCGCCGAGCAGTGCGGCGAACGGCACCGCGCGGAACGTCATCGGCCGGCCGTATGCGATGTCGCGCGGCACCTGGATGTCGGTGGCGTCGGGGCGCGCGAGCAGCGTCTGCCGGGTGAGGGCGCGGGCCGTGCCGTCCGTCTCGAGTTCAAGCGCGGACTGCGCCGACGCGCGTTGTCCGATCAGGCATGCCGTCAGCAGCAAAAGCGAAAACCACCGGCGCTTCAGCATTCGTTCTCCGGAAAAGGGCGTTCCGGCCGCGACAGGAGGCGCACGCCGCGGCCGATGGAAGGAATCGGGCGACAGTCTATCCGGTACGCGCGGCGCTGGCGACTGCGGCGCGGGAAGGGGCGGCCGCTACCGAACGGATCGACCACCGCGTGCGCGGCGATCGGGGGGCGGGACGGCTGGGGCGTCGCGCGGCGCGGCCCGGGCGCGACGGGGCGGACGAGCCGGGCCCAGGCCCGCCGCGTTCACGGCGATCCCGTTACCGGGCCGCCGTCAATGACTCGAACAACGCACTTCGCGCTTCGGCAACGGCGTTTCATGCTCCGGTTCGAAATCGGCTTCGCGCGTGCCCGACGGCGTCAGCGACACGAAATGCATCGCGGTGCCGGGTGCCGGGAAGCCGGCGATACCGGTCGAGCCCCACGGAATCGGCGAACGCTGCACGCCGCTGACCGACATGTCCGCCGGCCCGAGCGCCAGCGTCAGCAGCCGCCCGTCGCGGAGCGGCACGTAGGCATGCGTGCCGGACACGCCGATGCCGGATTCGCGCACCGACGCCGGCAGGCAGTCGAGCGTCGCCGTGCGGCGGCCGTCCGGCGCGATCAGCATCGCGACGCCGCGATCGTCCGCCGTCGTCGTGACGACGATGAAGCGGTCGATCTCGGGCACATAAGCCGACGCGTACACGTAGTACTGGATCGCGTCGTTCAGCGTCCCCAGTTTGTCCAGCCTGGCCGTGACCGGGTCGAACATCGCGTATTCGAGCGTCGCGTTCGTGCTGCCTTCGATGTATTTCTGCCACACGAGCAGCGCGATATGCGGCGAGCCCGCGACGACGGGCCACCACTCGCGGCGGTGCGGCGCGACCGCCACCTGGTTCAGCACGCGTCCGGCCGCGTCGTAGGTTTTCACGTAGACGCCGTTGCCGGTGCCGAGGTTGTCGACGCCGCCGCCGTCGATCCAGTCGGTGGAATAGAACACGACGAAACGGTCGGCCGCCGTGGCGACATGCCCCGAGTGGCCGCCCGATTCGACATCGTTCGGATAGGGCTTGATCGGCTTCAGGTCACGTCGATAGACGCCGTAGCGCTGGCTGACCTCTTGCGGCGCGTTCCAGCCGTCCTCGAACGTGACGAAGATATCGCCGCGCGCGTTCTGCGCGATCGATACGGGCTCCTGCGCCTCGGGGCGGCTGATGAACGTATGGACGTGCAGCAGGTGCGGCTTGCCGGGCAGCCATTCGCCGACGTACACGTCATGCGGCCAGTTGCCGTTGCGCATCGCGCCGCGCGGCACGATGCCCGAGCTGCTGAAGAACACCCAGCGCTTGCCGTTGCCGGCGTCGGCCACGCCGATGCCGTGCATGAAGCTGCGCGGATCGACGCTCGGGCGGGGCGACGGGGCGTCCTGCACGGTGACCGTATGCACGGCCTGCGTGGCGGCGCAGGCCGGCGGCGGCGCCGTGACGATGCCGCATGCGCCGCACAGGGCGGCCGCCGCGCATCGAGCGACCGACTGCACGGGGCGCGCTCGGCCCGTCATTCGACGGTCACCGATTTCGCGAGGTTGCGCGGCTTGTCGACGTCGGCGCCGCGCGCGCAGCCGACGTGATACGCGAGCAGTTGCAGCGGGATCACGTTGACGATCGGCGACAGCAGGTCGCCCGATTCGCGCACGCGGATCAGGTGCGTGTCGCGGTCGGCGTCGATCCCGAGACGGTCGCCGGCCAGCACGTAGAGCCGCCCGCCGCGCGCGCGTACCTCGGCCATGTTGGATTTCAGCTTCTGGAACAGGCGGTCGTCCGGTGCGATCGTGACGACCGGCATCGCGCTCGTGACGAGCGCGAGCGGGCCGTGCTTCAGTTCGCCGGCCGCGTAGCCTTCCGCGTGGATGTACGACACTTCCTTGAGCTTCAGCGCACCTTCCATCGCGATCGGGAAATGAATGCCGCGCCCGAGGAACAGCGCGTTCTCGGTGCGCGCGAACTTCGCGGCCCAGCCCATGATCTGCGTTTCGAGGGCGAGCGCGTGGCCGATGCGCTCGGGCAGCGCACGCAGCTGCTTCAGGTGCTGTGCGACCTGCGCCGCATCGAGCCGGCCGCGCAGCTGCGCGAGCGTCAGGGTCAATACGAACAGCGCGACGAGCTGCGTCGTGAACGCCTTGGTCGACGCGACGCCGAGCTCGATGCCGGCCCGCGTCAGGAAGCGCAGCGGCGCGTTGCGCGCGATCGTGCTGGTCGCCACGTTGCAGATCGCCATCGACAGTGCCTGGCCTCTGTCGCGCGCCCGCTCGATCGCGCCGATCGTGTCGGCCGTCTCGCCCGATTGCGAAATGCCGACGACGAGCGTGCGCGGATCGGCCACCGTATCGCGGTAGCGGAATTCGCTGGCGATCTCGACCTGGGCGGGCACGCCCGCGATGGCCTCCAGCCAGTACTTCGCAGTCAGGCCCGCGTAGTAGCTGGTGCCGCAGCCGAGCAGCAGCACGCTCCTCACTTTCGACAGCCGCGCGCGTGCGCCGTCGGTCGCGTCGAACAGCGCCGGCGAGATCGTGTCGATGCCGTCGAGCGTGTTGTCGATCGCCTTCGGTTGCTCGAAGATTTCCTTCTGCATGAAATGCTGGTACGGGCCGAGCGCGGCGTCGCCTTCGCGTGCCTTCACCTGGCACAGCGGGCGCTGGGCTTCGTGCCCGCCCGAGTCGACCACGGCGATGCGGTCCGGCGTGATCAGCGCGACGTCGCCGTCTTCCAGGTAGACGAAGCGGTCGGTCAGGTCGCCGAGCGCCGCGCAGTCCGACGCGAGGTAGTTCTGTTCGGCACCGATGCCGATCACGAGCGGCGAACCCGCGCGCGCGGCGACGAGGCGCTGCGGCTCGCGCGCGCTCAGCACCGCGATCGCGTACGCGCCGTGCAGCCGCTTGACGGCGCGCACGACCGCGTCGAACAGGTCGTCGCGATAGAGGCTGTGGATCAGGTGCGCGATCACCTCGGTGTCGGTCTGGCCGCGAAACGTATAGCCGCGCTCCCGCAACTCCACGCGCAGCGTGTCGTGGTTCTCGATGATGCCGTTGTGCACGACCGCGATCGTGTCGCCGGACATGATCGGATGCGCGTTCATTTCCGACGGTGCGCCGTGGGTCGCCCAGCGCGTATGCGCGATGCAGGTCTGCGCCTCGAGGCCCAGCGTCAGCACGCGGGCCTGCAGGTCGGTCACGCGCCGCAACGTGCGTTCGCTGCGCAGGCGGCCATCGTCCTGTACGGCAATGCCGCACGAATCGTAGCCGCGATACTCGAGCCGGCTCAGCGCATTGACCAGTTGCGGCACCTGGTTGTTCAGGCCGCTTGCTCCGACGATTCCGCACATGATTCACCTCGTCCGTAAAAGGTTGCCGCGCTGCCCAGGCACGGCAGCACGGTGTCGGGGGCGGCGCCGCGCGGCACCGATGCGGTCTCGTGCGCGGCGGCGCGTCTGCGCCGACCTACTCGCGGGGCTGCGGCCCCGCGTGGGTTACCCATTCGATGCCGGATATCGAGCCGTTCGCGTCGTGCGACGCGACGAGAATGCGCGTGGTGCGCCGCGCGCCGCGCCGGTGGGCGCCGGCCAGCGCGTTCGCCGGCACCGAGCGCACCTTTGCGCTGGCCGAGCGGCGCAGCATCTTCGACACCCGCAGCCGGTACGCCAGCGGATGCACGACGCGCCCCGCGATCAGCCACGTGACGATGGTGCCGGCGATGATCGCGATGCCGGTCGCGTAGAACACCATCTGTTCGATCGGCATCTCGGCCGGGTTGAACGGCAGCAGGTAGCGGTACGTATAGATGCAGATCGATGCCCACACGGCGCCCACGAGCGCCGGCCGCAAGAGCCGGAACCAGATGATCAGCACGGACCCGACGATGCGGCCGCGCTCGGCGATCATTTCGCGCGGTGCGCGCAGGGAAAGGTCAATAATCGGTGCGTTCTTCATGTTGAATGCCTCGGTCGGGGCTGACCCATACGGCCCGCTTGCCGCGGCCCCGCAGCACGATGGCGGGCAGGGCGACGACGGTGGTGATCATGCTGATCAGCCAGAAGGCGACGGGATACCAGACGGTGTCAAGGAAATACATCAGGAGTTTTTCGTCGTAACGACGATCGATCATGCTGCCGATGATCAGTTGCATGATGCAGGTGGCGACCAGCAGCATGCCGTGCCAGTGCGGCACGACCGATACGTGCCAGCTTTGCGGCAGCGGGTACACGACACCGATGAGTGCGAGCAGCAGGATGAACGACATCGAGTAGGCCCACGCAATGCCGATCAGGTACTCCGCGAACAGCGGCCACATCATCATCTGGGTTGGCCGCGCGAGCGTGCCCGCGTACTTCATCAGCACCTGGATGCCGCCCTTCGACCAGCGCAACCGCTGCCGGAACAGGCCTTTCACCGTCTCCGGCATCAGGATCCAGCTCAGCGCGTGCGGCTCGTACACCACGCGCCAGTCGCGACACTGCAGCTTCCAGCTGATGTCGATGTCCTCGGTCAGCATGTCCGAACTCCAGTAGCCGACGTCGGCGAGCGCGGTCTTGCGGAACATCGTGATCACGCCGGATACCGTGAAGATGCGGCCGTACACCTGCTGCGTGCGCTTGATCAGCCCGACGATCGACGAGAATTCGCCGACTTGCATGCGGCCGAGCAGCGACGTGCGCGTGCGGATACGCGGGTTGCCGGTCACGGCGCCGACGCCCGGATCGGTCAGGAAATGCTCGAGCATCCAGCCGATCGCGTCATGCGCGAGCAGCGCATCGCCGTCGATGCACAGCAGGTATTCCGCGTTCGACACGGCCGCCGCGGTCGTGAGGCCGACCGCCTTGCCTTCGTTGCGCGCGTGATGGATCACGAGCAGCCTCGGGATCTCGACGGCGAGCTCGTTGAGGATCTCGCCGGTGCGATCCTGGCTGCCGTCGTTGACCGCGATGATGTCGTAGTTCGGATACTGCATCCGGTCCAGGTGGCGGATCACGCTGCGCGCGTTCGCGGCTTCGTTGAAGCAGGGCACGACGATCGAGATCTTCGGGATGCCGCTCGACGCGATCGTCCGCGTGGACAGCTCGCGGCCTTCCTCGAGCAGAAAGTAGTGCACGACGCCGCCGATCATCCACAGGTACGACATGAAGAACGGATAGTAGAAGACGAAATCCTGCAGGCGCTGGATGAGGCTGTGGGTGGTCATGGCGTCCTCGTCCCCGGTGTTTTCTGCATCTGCATCAGTGCGTTGATCGAGGTCGGGTCGAGGCGCGACTGCAACGACATCACGTCGCGCATCGCGTCGAGATCCGGCCGGTCGTTCAGGAAGTTGTCCGGGTAATAGCCGAAATTCACCGCACCCTCGCTGCGTAGCCGCCGCATCTGCGCGAGCAGCGTGCCGGCCGCCACGTCCTTGTGCGCGTGCCAGTCGTACGACTGCAGTTCGAACACGGTGCGCTGCAGTCCGAGCTTCTTCGCACGGACGGCCTGCACGAGCTGGTCCATCCAGCCTTCGGGATCCTTCGCCTGTTCCATGTACGGCATCGCCATCAGCGCGACGTAGTCGTAGGTGGCGAGGAAATCGTCGTAGTTCTGCGCATACCACGCTTCCGATTCGGGCTTGAGCACCGGCAACGCGAAGATGTTGCGCGCGGTCAGCACGTCGCCCACGTTCTGGTGGGCCAGCACGATCTGTTCGAGCTGGCGGGTCAGGTCGATCAGGTAGCGCGACTTCTGCCGGGTCCAGCGTTTCATCAGGTCGGGGTTCTCGCGGATCTTGCCGACGTCGGCCGGCAGCCCCCACTGCGCGTAGGTGCGCAGCGCGTGCCGGCCCGCATCCTCGTAGTCGTCGAGCACGGCGTCGTCGCTGAACAGGATGCCGCTGAACGATGCGTGCTTGCTGAGATCCTCGTAGATCTGCTGGATCATCAGCCGCGCGTCCGGATCGAACGGGCTCAGCCGGAACGTGCGCGTGCCGTTCTCTCGGGCCGGCGCGCCGCCGTAGGCGCTCACGGCCTCGAGCCCGCGCTGCCTGTCGGCCGGCGGCCGGAACGCGAGCACCGGCATCCATGCGTACACCTGCACGTTGGAACGCGTGTTGAGCTGCCACGCGGCACGCGAGAACAGGTCGGCGCGCATCGGCAGGTGCCGGTTCGGGAAATACACGGATTCGGCCACGCCCGTGCCTTTCGGGTCCGCATACGCCTGCAGGTACACCGATTTGGGCTGCATCCGGTAGATGCGTTCGATCAGCTTGCCGAGATTCGCTTCCTGCCGCGCGGGGTCCGGATCGTAGACCTGGTCCAGGTCGACCTGCACGGTGCGCTCGGGCACGTCGACGTCGCCGCGGTTCGAAGCCGGCTCGCGCATCGAGCGCTCGAACCCGCCGATGTCGACGTCGTACATCATCAGAATCCGCCGCAGCCGGTCCAGCGGCACGTCCGGCGTATTCGGGCCGGCATCGAGGCTGAACTGGATGTCCATGCCGAGTGACGTCGATATCTGGCGCACGGGCTGGTTTTCCGCGCCGTATGGCCACACCATCGAGCGTGCGACGATGCCGGTATGTTCGTGGATCTGGCGCACGCATGTCTGCAGGTCGTTGTGCACGCGCGCTTCGAATTCGGCGTCGGTTTCATAGCGCTTCTCGTCTTGCAGGTAAAGGTGCGACGTGGTCGCCGGCAACTCGTTGCCTTGCGGATTCGCGACCGCGCCGTGATGGAGGTTGTGCGTGTGGCAGCCGAGCTCGACGAGTGGCGACTGGCCGACCTGCTTCACCTCGTCCCACGACATGAAGTAGTCGCGCGGCACCTGGACCGTGTCGCTGAGGCGGATCGGCGTATCCGGCGGTGTATCGATCCACGCGGTGACGATGCCCATCACGGCCGGATACTTGAACCGCTCGAGCAGCGGCAGCACCTTCGTGTAGTGGCTGCGAAAGCCGTCGTCGAACGTGAGAAGCACCGCGCGCGGCGGCAGCGGCTGGCCGCCGTGCCGCGACTCCTCGATCTGCCTGACCGTGACGGTGTGGTAGTTGTTGGTCTGCAGCCACGAGAAGATCGCGGTCAGCGTGCCGGTATCGACCGCGAACGGGTCGACCAGCGCCGACGCCGACGAAAACGACGCCATCAGGTTGTCGCGCACGTCATGCATGCAGATCACGCGAAACGTCTTGCCGTCGGCCGGATCGGACGGCGGCAGCAGGTCGATCATCCTGGCGTTGGTCACGCCGGGAAACAGCGAACAGGCGGCAAACGTACCGAGGCATCCGCACATGAAGGTTCGTCGGGATTGCATGACTCGATCTCCTTGCTAGAACGGCAGGTTGACCGACATGAAGCCGGTTTCGGAGCGTTCGCGCTCGCCGTCGTACGCGTGGCTGCTGATCTCGACGCCATAGCTCAGCGTGATGTCGTGCTTGAACGTCCACGCGTGCTCGAGGCGCGCGCTCCACAGGGGGCTGGTGCCGAAGCCGCGCTCGTTGTACACGCCGCCGGACACCGAGACGCGCTGCTGCAACCCCATGTCGCCCTGCTTCCACAGGGTCAGCTGGTGCATGACGGTCGCCGCGGCCGCATAGTCGCGGCCCGGGTTGAAGTAGGGCGCGTCCTGGCGCGTGTTGCTGTCGGTGCCGAGATCCAGCGATACGTTGACCTGCTGGTTGGCGCTCGTGTACACGCGCTGCGTGGCGGTTGCCGAGATCTCCTGGTGCAGGTTCGAATCGCTGTAGCGGCTCACGCCGTAGCTCAGCTTGACCTCGCGACGGTCGTTCTGGCGATACACGACCGAGACGTTCGCCGAGCGGCCCCAGATGTGCGCGACATACGCCTTCCACGGCAGCGAGTTGTCGTTGGTGTCGAGCTCGCCGCTCACCGTCCAGTAATCGTTCAGCGCGTAAGCGATCGACCCGCGGCCGCCGGTTCGGCCGTCCGTGCCGAACGAGCGCGTGACTTCGCCCAGGACCGTGAGCGGCCCGTGCCGGTAGTCGCCGCCGACGCCCGTACGCGTGCGGCTGACGTTGCCGGAGTCGGTCTGCGCATAGCCGAAGAACGTGTGCGAGAAGACGCGCCAGTTGTCGCCGAACGGTTGCGAATACACATAGCTGTCCGACGTGAAGCTGTTGTCGGCCAGTGCGCTGTTGCCGTGCTCGTAGCTCAGGTCGGTCGTGAACACGGGGCTGCGGTACGCGTTGTAGTCGCGCTTGAATCCGCGCACGGCGCCGCTGTCCGGGAACGTGTTGTCCAGGGTCTGGTCGACGCTCTTCGCGGTCGCGTAGTCGTCGGCCGTGAGCGCCGCGCGGCCGAGACCCGCGAGCATCTCGACGCTGTCCGGGTGGTCGGTCAGCGACGCGCGGTACATCGCGATCGCCTGGCGCGGATGCGACTGCCCGGACACCGCGTCGGCGTGCGCGGCACGGATCTCCGCGTTGAACGGTACCTGCTTCTCGAGCGCTTCGAGCGCGGCGATCCCCTGGTCGACGTGGCCCGTGTAGATCAGGTATTGCGCGCGCAGCCGGTAGTAGCGCAGATAGTCGCCTTCCTCCGGGCCGTAGGTGCGGACCTCCTTGACCGGCGGCAGCGACGCGCCCATTTCATCGAGCACCTGCTTCGCGTCGGCCGCGCGCCCCTGGTCGACGTACGACCAGAACAGCCCTTCGCGCAGTTCGATCGGGCGCGTGCGTGCACCGTACTGGAAGCCGCGGGTCGCGCGGTCCGTCGACGATGCGCTCGCCTGCTTCAGCGCGCGCTGGTACACGGCGGTTGCCTTGGCCGGTTCGCTCAGGTACAGGTAGGCGTCGCCGACGGCCGACAGCGCATCGATCGAGATCTCCGCGTTCGACGGAATGGTCTCGAACGTCGTGACGGCCGTCTTCATGTCGCCGCGCGCCGCATAGGCGACCGTGCGGTCGCCCGCGAGCGCCGTCCGGACCGGTGTGTACTCGGGCGTGGCCGGCATCCGCTTGTCGAGATCGTCGGCCGCGCGCAGCGCGTTGTCGATGCCGTCGAAGCGGTCGGAACTCGTCATCGCGCGCGACTTGTCGCGTCCGCCGCGCACCTGTTGTCGAATCGACAGCTCCTCGAGTTGCGCGATGTCGACGGCAGAGAACGCATCGGGCCGCGCCTTCGCTTCGTCGAGCGCCTTGATCGCGCCGCCGCTCGCCGCGAGGCCGAACACGTCGTTGCGCACGGTCTCGACATCGGCGGTACGGAGATTCGGCGCCTGGGCGTTCGGGGCCTCGACGTCGGGGCCTTGCGAGGGTTGTGTCGGTTCGCCGGGTAGCTGGGCGCCGGGTGTCCGGGCGTTCGGCGCCGGGGACGACGGCGGTGGCGAGCCCGGCATCCGGGGAACGGGTGCAGGCGAGGTCGGCATCGGGGTGCCGGAGGCCTGCGCGATCTGCGTCGGCGCATTTGACGGCGCGGCGGGGGCGGCTTGCGCGACCTTCGCCGGGATGTCCGAAGCCGGCACGACCGGCGCCGGCGAAGCGGGGGCAGACGTGTCGGGCGTCGTCGAGGCGGGACGCGCCGATGCATCGGGCGGCCGGGCGATCTCGGCCTGCGCAAGCAGCAGCGGTGCTTCCGGTGTCTGCGCGACCGGCGCCGGCGTAACCGGTGTATCCGGCGCTCGCGCGCCCGCCACCGGGGCGCTCGAGCGCGGCGCTTCCGGTTCCACCACGACCGTGGTCGGCACAGCCGGCTGCGGGTTCGACGCCTGCGCGATCTGCATCGACGCATCCGAAGCCTGCGCGATCGGCGTCGGCGCATGCGGGGGTGGGGCGCCCGCCGCGTCGGCGATCGGGATCGATACGACCGTTGGCTGCATGCCGGGCGGTGGCGCGTCCGGCGCGCCGTTGGACCCGGCGATTTCGTTGACGCGGCCCGCTTCCGTATCGCCGTCGGCGGAGAAGCAGGGGCCGGACGCGACGAGCAGCAACACCAGCGGCGCATGCAGGAGGATCCGCCGGTTGGACGGCGTGACGGTGGTGCATTGTTGTTGACGATTGCTGTCCACGAGGGGTCCTCCTTTCGAAACGACCACATCGGTTGCTTGCCAGGCGATGCACGCCGTCGCGCGGCCGGGCTGCGAGTGCCCGGCGATGCGGGCCCGGCTCAGAGCCGGTTGCGGACCGCCTGACCCAGCAATGCCCGCGATTCGCTGTTCGTCGGGTCGATCGCGAGCGCCCGGCTCGCGTTGTGTTCCACGCAGCGCCATTCGTCGATCACCGCGCACGAGCGCGCCTTTGCCAGCGCTCGCGCGCTTTCCAGTTCCGCATGCGTGATGCTTGCCGTCTGCATGTGCCCGGTGTCGGCGCCATACGGCCGGGGCCTTGGCGCGAAGTCCATGCGCCTGCTCGTACCTGCCAGCGTTTCGGCACGCTGCGCACGACGTTCGGCACCGTGTCGCGTGGCGATACGACCGTAGGCCGATGTCGCATGCGTACCGGCCGCGAGCGTCACGGGCGGGGCCTGCGGCGGCTGCAGGCGTTGCGCGACGGCACGGGGCGCGGGCCGCGGCGCAGCTTCCTGCTCGAGCGCGAGCGTGACGGGAGGCGCCGCCGCGCTCGCGGGTGCTGCCGAAGCGGACGGCTGCGGTGTTAGGGAGGGGGCGGCCTTTGCGAGTGCCGGCGCCGGCTCGGGGGCAGCCGAAGCCGCGGGTCCGCCGGACGCGCCCGTGGCGCGCGCGGTTGCGGCCACGATCGCCTTGCGGGTCTTCCCGACGGCGGTTCCGATCATGCCGGAGATGTCGTGCGCTGCGCTCGCATGGCCGACCGTCGTGTCCCGCTCGGCGTAGGCAAAGATGCCGAAGATCGCGGCGAAGGCAACGAAGCTGAGCGCCGCGTTCTTTCCAGGGCCCCAGGTGGGTTGCGGCTGGCGGGCGGGCGAATCGTCCTGTCGTTCTGCACGAGTCATTCAAAGCTCCTCGATTCGATACGTTGCGGTGAGAGTCGTGATCCGGGCGGGGTCAGGTGGCGCTCACCATCGCAACTGCGTGGTCATCGCACCCGTTTCGACGATCGCGAACTGGGTGGCGCCCTGATAGGTGCCTTCGACCCGGTAGCTCGCATCCGGCACGCTGAACAGGCAACGCGGCCCCGAGGCATTGAATTCGACGAGGACGCGACCATGTCGCCGCAGGCGCACCTGGACGTTGGCGAGTGGCTGCCCCGTTTTGGCCGACGCAAACGACACGCCCAGGTTGTACGGCCGGCCGTCGGGCGGAAGCGGTGCGGTACCGTCGATCCGCGCATCGCCGCAGATGTAAGAAATGACATAGCGGCCCGTACCCGGATCGGAGGCGGGGGCAGGAGCAGGTGGCCGGGACGCGAGCGCCTGGGTCATCGCGTTCACGCAGAGCACGGAGAGGGTGGCGCTCAGGAAGGGGCGAGCATGCTGTCGAAACGAGGAAGACATTGCAACCTCCCGTCCGGAATCAATGACGAGCATTTATTCGGAGTCAGATTTGCCAGCGTTCTTTTTGCGACATGCTATTGATACACGATGGACTTTTAACCAACAACCGCGTGTGGCCGGAATGGGACGCGGTTAAATATCCTATTTAAATAGGATAACGACGAATTTAAGTGAATCTCTTAATTATGAAGAAAGTCGATATTGCCGAGTATGAATATTCCTGTCCGGTAGCGATGATCCAGTACGTATTGAATCACGTCGGACGTATCGACTTTCGTGCCGAAAAATAACGACTGATAAAAGAAATTTTTGCGGCTGTGTTCCGGGTGAATTGATTTCGATCCGGATACAGGTCGCACGATATGAAATGGCCGTGCAACGTTTTTGGTTTTTTGAATGTTACAGGTAAATCGAAACTTTTAATTTTTTTCTGTAACGGGGTATTTCTTGTTCTGATAATAAGACGGAATATGCCGGCACGCCGTGCTCGACGTAAAGAAAGCATTCCGGAAACGCAAACGATTGCGATTCCTCTGATAACGATGACGCGTCTGGCGTGGTAATTATTCAGGCTACGGCGGGATCGCCGCTTGCTGCCGGGGAGCGGATCGCGTTCGCCAAGAAACGGCGCGACGCGCATGCATGCGCACACCGGATTGCCACGATCCGTACTCGCGTTCGCGTCGTCTGCGGGAACGACGCGAACGCGAAGATCAGCGGCTGCCGCCCGCGCTGCGCCGCGCGATGCGCATCGCCGGCGCGGTCGAAGGTGCGACCGCGTCAGCCGTACCTTCGAGCGCCGCGCGCGGCCGGTTCATGATGTAGGTCCACAGCTGCTCGGCCGCGAGCCCGCGCTTGCGGGCCGACCGGTACAGGCGGATCTCGAGCTCGGTGATCCAGTCGCCCGAACCCGCGCATACGAGCGTGCCGTCCGCGAGTTCCTTCGCGACGCAGCTTTCCGGCAGCCAGCCGATCCCGTGCCCGGCCACGACCATGCCCTTCAGGGCCTCGGACATGTGCGTCTCGAAGCACCGGTGCAGCACATACGGCTCGGTGGCGTTCAGCAGCAGCATCTCGACGATGTTGCCGAGAAACGCGCCCGACGAATACGCGAGCAGCGGCAGCGGCGCATCGGCGGTGCCCGGCAGCTGGAACACCGGCTTGCCGCGCGCATCCGGCGTCGACACGGGCAGGATCCGTTCGACGCCGAGGCTGACGAACGGGAAGTGGTTCGGGTCGAGCACGATCGGCAACTGCGGATGGTGATAGCCGAGCAGCAGGTCGCATTCACCTTCGACGAGCTGTTGCACGCCTTCCGGGACATTGACCGCATTGACGCGCGCGGTCACGTGGCCGACCTCGCCGTTGAGCTGCTTCAGCCATTCGGGAAACAGCGTGAAGACGAGCGTGTGGGCGACCGCGAAACGCACGACCTGATCGCTGGCCGCGAACTGGTCGTAGCCGTTCACGAGATTGCGCGCCGCATACATGCTGCGCAGGATGTCCGCGGCAAGCCCGCGGAACATCTGGCCGGCCGGCGTCAGCGTGATCGGGTTGATGCTTCGGTCGACCAGCTTCGCGTCCATCCAGGTTTCGAGTGCGGCAATTCGTCTGCTGAATGCCGACTGCGTGAGGTGCCGGTTACGCGCGGCCCGGGAAAAGCTCTTGGTATCCGCAAGGCTCAGGAAATCTTCCAGCCACTTTGCTTCCATGTCGATCTTCGCTTTTTATCGTCGGGCGCCTGAAAGGCGGCGGCACCGTTTGCTGCACGAACTTTCTAGCGTACCGCGCCTCGCGCCAGTCGACCCGATGTTTTTTTTCGATGGGTGTCAGTCGAAATATGCATGGGCGTTGTCGGCGGGATTACGGCTGCATAGCGTTGAGGTGCCGGACCCGGCTAACCGGACAGTTCATTGCGTCGAACTGCCGGTGCGGCCGCAGACGGTACTTCCCCCAGGGCCGGTTGCGCCGTGCGCGTGCCGGCCCGCCTTCCGATCCTTTCGTTCCGGTGGTCCGGCGCCCGGGCGGCCCGTTTTTTGTGCAGTGCAGATTGCACATTCGTGACACGCGGGGGAACTATGTTCGAAAGACGCGGCGCAGCATCGGCCGTGCGCGTTCGCGGCGCACCGCGGTCGCCCGTCGCGTCAGGGGTTGCACCGTTGTGGTGCGCAATGCCGCGTGGGCGTGCCTGACGCGGCGCAAAAACGGGGGGATATCGATGGGATCGCGCAAGGCACGTTCCTTGCAAAGCATTCATTACGCCGGTCCGGCATGCGCAATGCCGGGGAAAACGATCGATGGAGAAAAGATCGATGAAGCCATTCGATGAAATGCTGCAATCCGGCGACATGGTAAGGGCGCCCTACGCGCGCCTGAAGCAGTGGCTCGACACGCAGAATCCCGCGAGCCTCGCCCAGAAAGCCCACGACGCGGAAGGCGTGTTCCGCAAGACGGGCATCACGTTCGCCGTCTACGGCGATGCGGAGGCCGCCGAGCGGCTGATTCCGTTCGACATCGTCCCGCGCATCATTTCGGGCGCCGAATGGAGCCGGCTGTCGCTCGGCATCGAGCAGCGCGTGATGGCGCTCAACGCGTTCCTCGACGACATCTACCATCGCCAGGAAATCGTGCGCGCGGGCATCGTGCCGAAGCACCTGATCGCGCACAACGAAGCGTTCATCCCGGAGATGATCGATTTCCGGCCGCCCGGCAACGTTTACACGCACATCATCGGCGTCGACATCGTGCGCACCGGCGAGAACGAATTCTACGTGCTGGAAGACAACGCGCGCACGCCGTCCGGCGTGTCGTACATGCTGGAAAACCGCGAGACGATGATGCAGCTCTTCCCGGAGCTGTTCCAGCAGGTGAAGGTGCGCCCGGTCGAGACCTATCCGCAGATGCTGCGCCAGTCGCTCGCGGCCGTGTGCCCGCCGGGCGGCAACGCCGACAACCCGACCGTCGCCGTGCTCACGCCCGGCATCCACAATTCCGCGTACTACGAACATTCGTTCCTCGCCGACCAGATGGGCGTGCACCTCGTCGAGGGCAGCGACCTGCAGGTGATCGACGGCCGCGTCGCGATGCGCACGACCGAAGGCTTCCAGCCGATCGACGTGCTGTACCGCCGGGTCGACGACGCGTTCCTCGATCCGCTCACGTTCCGCCCCGATTCGGTGCTGGGCGTCGCGGGGATCATGGACGTGTACCGCGCGGGCAACATCACGATCGCGAACGCACCCGGCACGGGCATCGCCGATGACAAGGCGATCTACTCGTACATGCCGGAGATCGTCGAGTTCTACACGGGCCGCAAGGCGCTGCTGGAGAACGTGCCGACCTGGCGCTGCGGCGAAGCCGACAGCCTGAAATACGTGCTCGACCATCTCGACGAACTGGTCGTGAAGGAAGTGCACGGCTCCGGCGGCTACGGGATGCTGGTCGGGCCGTGCGCATCGAAGGCCGAGTTGGAAGCCTTTGCCGCGAAGCTGCGCGCGCGCCCCGCGAACTACATCGCGCAGCCGACGCTCGCGCTGTCCACGACGCCGATCCTGACCGAAGCCGGCCTCGCGCCGCGCCACGTCGACCTGCGGCCGTTCGTGCTGGTGTCGGACCGGATCCGCATCACGCCGGGCGGGCTCACGCGCGTCGCGCTGAAGGAAGGATCGCTCGTCGTCAACTCGAGCCAGGGCGGCGGCACCAAGGACACCTGGGTGCTGGCCGACTGAGCCGGACGCGACCCCGTGCGCCGGAGCCGGCGCGCGAACCGAATGAAGACGGAGTGGACACGAGATGCTTCTGGGACGTACTGCAAGCGGTCTCTACTGGATGTACCGCTATATCGAGCGCGCGGAGAACATCGCGCGCATCGTCGATGCCGGACTGCGGATGGCGCTCACGCGCACGTCCGACGCGCCGGCCGAATGGTCGTCGGTGCTCGTCAGCTCGGGCACGGACGACGGCTACCGGCAGAAATACGACGCGTATGCGGCCGATACCGTAACTGACTACCTGCTGCGCGACCGCGACAACCCGTCGAGCGTGCTGTCGTGCATCGAGGCCGCGCGCTCGAACGCGCGGATGGTGCGCACGGCGCTCACGCGCGAGGCGTGGGAGAGCGTGAACGGCGCGTGGCTCGCGCTGCGCCGCGCGCTTGCCCAGCCGGTGCCGGAAAGCGAGGTGCCGGCGGTGCTCGACCAGGTGAAGCGCGAAACCGCGCTGATCCTCGGCAGCTTCTACAGCACGATGCTGCGCAACGAGATCTTCGATTTCGCGCAGATCGGCGCGTTCGTCGAGCGCGCGGACAACACCGCGCGGATCATCGACGTCAAATACCACCTGCTGCTGCCGTCGGTGTCGCACGTCGGCACGATCCTCGACAACTACCAGTGGGAGACGATCCTGCGCTGCGTCGCCGCGCACCGTTCGTACCGCTGGGTGTACGACGTGCAGTACAAGCCGATGAACATCGCCGACTACCTGATCCTGAACGGCCGCATGCCGCGTTCGCTGCGCTATTGCTACGGGCGCGTCGTGTCGAGCCTGAACCTGCTCGCGAAGGATTACGGCGTGACACATCCCTGTCACGACACGGCCACGAAGATCCTGCAAATGCTGTCCGATACCTCGGTCGAGCGGATCTTCAAGAGCGGCCTGCACGAGTTCCTGACCGACTTCATCGGCCGCAACAACAGCCTCGGGCTCGAAATCGCCCAGGCCTACAACTTCGACTGAGACTTGCCATGCGACTCGCCATCCGACACATCTCGCGTTATCAGTTCGACGATCAAGCCACCCATGCGCTGCAACGGCTGCGGTTGCGCCCGCAGTCGGGCCCCGGGCAGACGGTGCGCGCGTGGCAGGTCACGATCGACGGCGTCGAGCCGACGCTGTCCTATGCCGACGGGCTCGGCAACCGGATCGACCTCGTGCGGCACGACCGCGGCGCGAAGGCCGAGATCGTCGTCGTCGCGGCCGGCGTCGTCGAGACGCAGGACCGCTCGGGCATTATCGGCAATCCCGAAGGCTATGCGCCGCCGTGGATCTTCGAGCGCGAGACCGCGCTCACGAAGGCGGGCGACACCGTGCGCGCGCTCACGCAGGCGCTGCCGATCGAGCCGCGCAGCCTCGATGCGCTGCACTGGCTGATGACGGAAGTGCACGACCGTATTGCGTATGCGCCGAACCTGGCCGCCGACGCGCCCGTCGATGCCGAAACGGCGCTGCAAAGCGGCGAGGGCACGAGCCGCGACCATGCGCATGCGTTCATCGCGGCCGCGCGCGTGCTGAAGATTCCCGCGCGCTATATCTCGGGCTACGTGCTGGCGGACAGCGCGATGCAGCGCATCGCCGACGCAAAGCAGAACGCGGGCGACGTCGAGGAGGAAGAGGCGCTCGCGCTGCAGAGCGGCGAGGGCATGCAGCAGGTGCTCGGCGCGTCGCATGCCGCGCAGTCGCAGGGGCTGCCGCAGCCGGCGCTCGGCGCGCAGCAGCAAGCGGCCGGGCTGATGCAGCAGCCGGCCGGCCATGCGTGGGCCGAGGCCTATGTCGAAGGGCTCGGCTGGGTCGGGTTCGATCCGTTCATGAATCGCTGCCCGGACGAGCGCTACGTGCGCATCGCGGTCGGCCTCGACTATCGCGACGCGCAACCTGTGACGGGGCTCGGCGCGACGGCCGTCGGCGTCGAGATCAGCGTCGTGCAGACGCCCGAGCTCGTCTGACCTCGCGCACGCTTTCGCCGAATCCGCCAGGCCGGGCCGCCGCGTCGCATCGAGCGCGACGCGCGGCCGGCCCAACCCGAACCGAGCTCCCATGTCCATCCACGTCGCGCTGCATCACACCACCCGCTATCGCTACGACCGGCTCGTCAACCTCGGCCCGCAGGTCGTGCGTCTGCGTCCCGCGCCGCACTGCCGGAC
The DNA here is from genome assembly GCF_020420125.1 of Burkholderia sp. AU30280. Lineage (NCBI taxonomy): Bacteria > Pseudomonadati > Pseudomonadota > Betaproteobacteria > Burkholderiales > Burkholderiaceae > Burkholderia > Burkholderia sp. AU30280. Next base: position 365,697 of record NZ_JAIZRY010000001.1, on the reverse strand, counting down.
GCCGATCCTCGCGTATTCGATGACGGTCGAGCCCGCGCAGCACTTCATCAACTGGCAGCAGGACCCGTTCTCGAACTATCTCGCGCGGCTCGTGTTCCCGGAGCGCACCGAGCACTTCGAGATCACGATCGACCTCGTCGCCGAGATGTCGGTGTACAACCCGTTCGACTTCTTCCTCGAAGCCAGCGCGGAGCAGTACCCGTTCAGCTATGACGACGCGCTGAAGACCGAACTCGCGCCGTATCTCGCGTGCGATCCGCAGACGAGCGCCGCGCCGCTGTTTCGCGCGTATGTCGACGGCGTCGACCGCACGCCGGCCGGCACCGTGAACTTCCTCGTCGCGTTGAACCAGCAGCTGCAGCGCGACATCGGTTATCTCGTGCGGATGGAGCCGGGCGTGCAGACGCCCGAGCAGACGCTCGAACTGGCCTCGGGCTCGTGCCGCGACAGCGCATGGCTGCTCGTGCAGCTGTGCCGCCATCTCGGCATCGCCGCGCGTTTCGTGTCGGGCTACCTGATCCAGCTCACGCCCGACGTGAAGTCGCTCGACGGCCCGAGCGGCACGTCGGTCGACTTCACCGACCTGCACGCGTGGTGCGAGGTGTACCTGCCCGGCGCCGGCTGGATCGGCTTCGACCCGACCTCGGGCCTGCTCGCCGGCGAAGGCCACATCCCGCTGGCCTGCACGCCGCAGCCGACGAGCGCCGCGCCGGTCGAGGGGCTGATCGACGAGTGCGAGGTGTCGTTCGAGCACGAGATGGCCGTGACGCGCGTGTACGAATCGCCGCGCGTGACGAAGCCGTACACGGAATCGCAATGGGACGGCGTGCTGGCGCTCGGCGCGCAGGTCGACGGCGCGCTCGCGGCCGGTGACGTGCGGCTCACGCAAGGCGGCGAGCCGACCTTCGTGTCGATCGACGATCGCGACGGCGCCGAGTGGAATACCGACGCGCTCGGCCCGACCAAGCGCGGCTATGCGACCGAGCTCGTGCAGCGGCTGCGCGCCGAATACGGCGACGGCGGCTTCCTGCATTTCGGGCAGGGCAAGTGGTATCCGGGCGAGCAACTGCCGCGCTGGGCGTTGTCGATCTACTGGCGTGCCGACGGCCAGCCCGTGTGGCACGATCCGTCGCTGTTCGCCGACGAGCGCGAGCCGTCCGCCTATACGACAGACGACGCGAAGCGCTTCATCGACGCGCTGGCCGCGCGGCTGAACCTGACCGGCGAATTCATCCTGCCCGGCTACGAGGACGTCTGGTACTACCTGTGGCGCGAGCGCCGGCTGCCGGTCAACGTCGACCCGTTCGACTCGCGTCTCGACGACGAGCTCGAACGCGCGCGGCTGCGCAAGGTGTTCGAGCAGCAGCTCGACAGCGTGGTCGGATACGTGCTGCCGGTCAAGCGCGCGGAAGACGCACAGGGCCGCCATCGGCCGGACCTCGACGGGCCGCGCTGGCAGACGGGGCCGTGGTTCTTCCGCGACGAGCGGATGTACCTCGTGCCCGGCGATTCGCCGATGGGCTATCGGCTGCCGCTCGATTCGCTGCCGTGGGCGAGCCGCGCCGACTATCCGTATCTGGTCGAGCGCGATCCGTTCGCGCCGCGCACCGCGTTGCCGGACGCCGCCGCGATCCGCGCGCGCTACGCCGGCCCCGCCGATGCGCCGCGCTACCTGTCCGGCGTGCATCGCGAGGCATCCGCGCAGACCGTGATGCAGTGGCGCGACGACGGCGTGGCCGGGAACGGGCGGCCGGCCGCGCGCGACCCGAATCGCCTCCCCGAGCGCTTCGAATCCGCCGCGTGGATCACGCGCACGGCGCTGTGCGTCGAAGTGCGCAACGGCATCCTGTACCTGTTCATGCCGCCGCTGGCCGCGCTCGAGGATTATCTCGACCTGCTCGGCGCGATCGAGCTGACCGCGCAAGCGCTCGGCGTGAAGCTGGTGCTCGAAGGCTATCCGCCGCCGCGCGACGCACGGCTGAAGCTGCTGCAGGTGACGCCCGATCCCGGCGTGATCGAGGTGAACATCCATCCGGCGACCAACTTCGACGAGCTCGTCGACCACACCGAATTCCTGTACGACGCCGCCTGGCAGTCGCGGCTGTGCAGCGAGAAGTTCATGGTCGACGGCCGCCACGTCGGCACGGGCGGCGGCAACCACTTCGTGCTCGGCGGCGCGACGCCGGCCGACAGCCCGTTCCTGCGCCGCCCGGACCTGCTGGCGAGCCTGATCGCGTACTGGCACAACCATCCGTCGCTGTCGTACCTGTTCTCCGGGCTGTTCATCGGGCCGACGAGCCAGGCGCCGCGCGTCGACGAGGCGCGCAACGACCAGCTCTACGAACTCGACATCGCGTTCGCGGAGATCCAGCGCAACAAGCTGCTGTACGGGCAGGACATGCCGCCGTGGCTGGTCGACCGCGTGCTGCGCAACCTGCTGATCGACGTGACCGGCAACACGCACCGCAGCGAGTTCTGCATCGACAAGCTGTATTCGCCGGATGCGTCGACCGGCCGGCTCGGCCTGCTCGAGCTGCGCGCGTTCGAGATGCCGCCGCATGCGCGGATGAGCATCGTGCAGCAATTGCTGCTGCGCGCGCTGGTCGCGCGCTTCTGGGCCGCGCCGTACACGACGCCGCTCACGCGCTGGGGCACCGCGCTGCATGACCGCTACATGCTGCCCGCGTTTCTTCAGATGGATTTCGACGACGTGCTGACCGAACTGCGTGACGCCGGCTTCGCGTTCGATCCGGCGTGGTTCGCGCCGCACTTCGAATTTCGCTTCCCGCTGTTCGGCGAGATCGCGGTGAATGGCATGCAGCTGTCGCTGCGCGGCGCGCTGGAGCCGTGGCACGTGATGGGCGAGGAGGGCGCGCCCGGCGGCACGGTGCGCTATGTCGATTCGTCGGTCGAACGGCTCGAAGTGCGCGTGACGGGGCTCAACGACAACCGGCACGTCGTGACCGTGAATGGCCGCGCGCTGCCGCTGCAGCCGACCGGCACCGTCGGCGAATACGTCGCGGGCGTGCGCTACAAGGCGTGGTCGCCGCCGTCCGCGCTGCATCCGACCATCGGCGTGCATGCACCGCTCACGTTCGACATCGTCGATACGTGGCTGCAGCGCTCGCTCGGCGGCTGCCGCTATCACGTCGCGCATCCGGGCGGGCGCAACTACGCGACGTTCCCGGTCAATGCGTACGAAGCCGAAAGCCGCCGGCTCGCACGCTTCGTCGAGATGGGGCATACGCCGGGGCGGATGGATGTCGCGGCTGCCGCGCCGAGCCGTGAATTCCCGTTCACGCTCGACCTGCGGCGGCCGTGACCGGACGATGACAGGACGGACGACGATGCGCGGTTCGCGATACCCGGCGGCTCCGGTCGCTGGCGGCCCCGCCGGAATGCTAGGATGCGGGCAGATTGCGGCCGCGCGCCGCGGCCCGCCGCCTGGGTGGCGGCGCGCGTGCGCGGCCGGGCCCTGACGACGGAACGACACCGTGCCGCCCATAGACACAGATCATCTCGCCGCCCCCGACGCGATGCCCACGCTTTTCGATACCGGCGCGCAGCCGGATGCCGCCGAACTGGCCGCCGCGCTCGCGGCGCCGGCCGCCGCCGGGCGCTACGACGAACTGCGCGGCAGCGCGGCGGGCCTGAACGCGCCTGCGCTCGCGCCCGCGTGGCGCAGCTTCTTCACGTCGATCGGCAGCGACGGCGTGGCCGACCTCGATCGCCGCGCCGACGCGCTGCACCGGCGCATGCGCGAGAACGGCCTGTTCTATCAACTGCACGAGCAGCGCGCCGGCGACGGCGCGGCGGGCCCGTGGTCGCTCGACCTGCTGCCGCTGATCGTCACGCCCGAGGACTGGGTCGCGATCGAGCGCGGCGTGCTGCAGCGCGTGCGGTTGCTGAACGCGACGCTGGCCGACCTGTATGGCCCGCAGACGATCCTCGAGCGCGGGCTGCTGCCGCCCGCGCTCGTCACCGGGCATCCGGGCTACCTGCGCGCGATGCGCGGTGCACGCGTGCCGGGCGATACCTGGCTGCACGTCGTCGCGTTCGATCTCGCGCGCGGCCCGGACGGGCAGTGGCGGATCGTCGCGCAACACACGCAGGGCGCGGCCGGCCTCGGCTACCTCCTCGAAAACCGGCTGATCGTGTCGCGGCTCTTTCCGAGCGGGTTTCGCGGGCTGCGCGTGCAGCGGCTCGCGTCCGCGTACCGTGCGCTGCTGCAGAGCATGCAGGCGCTCAGCCCGGCCCGCAAGAATTCGCGGATCGTGCTGCTCACACCGGGGCCGCACAGCGCGACGTATTTCGAACACGCCTACCTCGCGCGCTACCTCGGCCTCACGCTCGTCGAAGGCGGCGACCTGACCGCGCGCGACAACCGCGTATTCCTGAAGACGCTGGGCGGGCTCGAACCCGTGCACGGCATCCTGCGGCGCGTCGACGACGCGTGGCTCGATCCGCTCGAACTGCGGCCCGATTCGATGCTCGGCGTGCCGGGGCTGCTGCAGGCCGTGCGCGCGGGTAACGTGCTGCTCGCGAATGCGCCGGGCTCGGGCTTCCTCGAATCGCCGGCGATGCTCGGCTTCATGCCGCGTCTGGCGGAAGGGCTGCTCGGCGAAACGCTGACGCTGCCGGCCGTGCATTCGTGGTGGTGCGGTGAGGCGGCCGCGTGCGACGACGCACTCCCGCAACTCGCGCGCGGCATCGTGAAGGCATCCTATCCACCCGATGTGCAGGCCGGCGGCCCGTTCGAGCCGGTGATCGGCGCGCGGCTCACCCAGGCGCAACTGGCCGAGTGGCGCGCGCGGATTCTCGCGCGGCCCGAGCACTACACGGTGCAGGCCGACCTGCCGCTGTCGCAGGCGCCGACCTGGCCGGGCCCGGACGCGCCCGATGGCAACGGCGGCGCCCGCATCGTGCCGAAGCCGGTGTTGCTGCGCGTCTTCGCGCTCGCCGACGGCGCGAAGCGCTGGCGGCTCCTGCCGGGCGGGCTGTCGCGGGTCGGTACGCGCGACACGCTGTTCAACGCGCCGATGCCGCGCGGCGGCAGTACCGTCGATACGTGGGTGATGACCGAAGGCATCGTCGATTCGACGACGCTGCTGCAGACGCACCTCGGCCCCGACGATCTCGTCGAACGCCCGCGCGCGATCGCGAGCCGCGCGGCCGAAAACCTGTTCTGGCTCGGCCGTTATACCGAGCGCGCAACCAACCTGATGCGCCTCGCGCGCGCCGCGCTCGAACGGCTGCGAGGCGAGGACGATGTCGACAGCCCCGCGCACCTGGAGCTGCTCGACACGTTGTGCCGCGACACGGGCCTGATCGCGGCCGATGCGCCGAACGCCGTCGATGCGCCGCGTGCGTTCCAGCACACGCTCGCGACGTCGCTGACGCGCGGCACGGATCGCACGTCGGGCATTGCGTCCTGCCTGTTCGGGATGCGTGGCGCGGCCGCCGCGATTCGCGAACGGCTGTCGAGCGATCAGTGGCGCTTGATCGACGACGCGACCCAGCTGTTCGCGGACAGCGCGGGCCAGCCGGAAGCCGAGGAGCAGATCGGCAACGAGGCGCTGCAATTGCTGGAGCGTCTCGGGCTGCTGCTCGGCGCGATCACGGGCGCGCAGACCGACAACATGACGCGCGACGACGGCTGGCGGTTGCTGTCGATCGGCCGGCAGATCGACCGGCTGGATTTCCTGTGCAGCGTGCTGAAGGTGGCGTTCGACGAAGGCGCGGTGCACCGGCAGGACGGCTTCGAGCTCGTGCTGGAGCTGTTCGACAGCACGATCACGTTCCGTTCGCGGTTTCAGCGCGGCTTCGACGTTGCGCCGCTGTTGTCGCTCGTCGTGCTCGATACCGACAACCCGCGTTCGCTCGGCTGGGTCGTGCAGGCGCTGCGCGGCCGGCTGACGAAGGTCGAGCGAAGCGAAGGCTATGCGCTGTCCGAGCTGGCCGAGACGATTCCCGACGTCCCCGCGTGGTCGCTGCACGAGCTGTGCGAGACCGCCGACGGCGGCCGGCACGACAAGCTGCTCGATGCGCTCGACACGACGGTGAAGGCGGTCTGGGAATTGTCGAACCGGATCGGCGAGCGCTATTTCAGCCACGTGCGCGAGGCGGGCAGGACGTTATGGTGACGACGAAAGGCGCGGGTAAAGTGCCGCCAGGCTCCGGCAATGCACGGCAGGCGGCGTCACCGGCCGCACCGGCCGCCGTTGCTCCGGGCCGGTTGCTGAGCGTCACGCACGACACCGAATACCGTTACGCGGCGCGCGTCGAATCGGCGCAGCACCAGGCGCGCCTGCAACCGCTCGTCACGCCGCGCCAGCAGGTGCTGTCGTTCGCGCTCGACATCGATCCCGCGCCGGAATCGGTCGGGACCGAGATCGATGCATTCGGCAACGCGCGCGCGTCGTTTGCGTTGAACCAGCCGCACGATGCGCTGCTCGTGCGCAGCCGCAGCACGGTACGCGTGACGCCGCCCGTCTGGTCGCGCGGTGCGCGCGGCGAGCCGCCGCCCGCCATCGCGAATCCCGACGGGAAACAGGCGATGGCGTGGGAAGCCGTGCGCGACCGCTTGCGATTTCGCGCAGGGCAACCCTACGACGCGGCGAGCGAATTCGTGTTCACGTCGCCGCATGTCGCGTGCGATCCCGAACTCGCCGCCTATGCGGCTTCGAGCTTCACGCCGCACCGGCCGCTCGTGCAGGCCGCGTGGGAGCTGATGCGGCGTGTGCATGCCGATTTCGCGTATACGCCGAACAGCACCGACATCACGACGTCGGCGCTCGATGCGCTGCGCTTGCGCAAGGGCGTGTGCCAGGATTTCGCGCACGTGATGATCGGCGCGCTGCGCTCGCTCGGGCTTGCCGCGCGTTACGTGAGCGGCTACCTGCTTACGCAGCCGCCGCCCGGGCAGCCGCGATTGATCGGCGCCGACGCGTCGCATGCATGGGTCGAGGTGTACGACCCGGCATGGCCCGAGGACAATGGCTGGCTGCAGCTCGACCCGACCAACGATCGTGCGCCGGGCGACGACTACGTGATGCTGTCGATCGGCCGCGACTATGCGGACGTGACGCCGCTGCGCGGCGTGATTCGCGGCGGCGGCGCGGATCAGGAGCTGAAGGTCGGCGTGACGGTGGAGCCGCTCGACGCGCCGTGACGCATGCCGCGTACCTGCGTGCATGCCGTTTAAGTCTTCGTTAATACTGCACGCCTAGCATGATCATGCCGGCGAACGGATCGGGCTCGATCCGGGGCGCCGGCGGCACGCGCGGGTGCGTCGACGTCACGGCGCCGCACCGTCGCGCGTCGCCTTTCCCTTGCAACGGCGGCGGATCATGATCAAGACCTTCGACTACACGCTCGGCAGCGAGACGATTCCGCTCTGCGCGAGCTTCGGCGCAGGGCCGGCGTGGCGCCGTGTGCTCGTGAGCCGCGCGGATTCGATGGAGACGCTGGTAGTGCTCGACGCACGCGGCCTGTCGGGCTTGCTGAAGGTGGCGACCGAAGCGCCGGAAGGGCTGCTCGACGAGGCGATCCGCAAGGTCGGCGACGAGCAGCTCGTCGAGCGGGCGATCAGCGGCAAGGCGATCGTCGAAGCGGCTCTGTGACGACACAGGTGGCGCACGGGCGGCGCGGCTGACCGGATCGAGGAGTATGCTCTCGGTCCGACCGACTCTTCGACGCATGCCTCATGCTCACGACAGGCGCTGCCATTTCCGCATCCCGCCGCTATACGACGATTCGCGTGATCGCGTATCAAGGCATCCTGCAAAACATCACGTCACTGCTGCAGTTCGTCCCGTTCGTGCTGTTTGTCCAGCACGAACGATCGCTGACTGCGTTTTCGGCGTGGTCGTGGCAGTTCCGGGTGTTGCAGGGCGCATTGTTCGTGTCGGCGATTGCGGGGCTGGTCAGTCACGTCGCACTTGCGTTGCGTCGCCGCTGGGGACGCACGCTCGCGCTGGCGACCTGGGGCATATCGTGTGTCGTGTGGCTCCTGTTGTCGACGTGGGTCCCGGTGCTCGTCGCGTTGCCGTTCGGCATCGTCGGCTTCGCGCTGATGTACAACCGGCTCGGCAACGATTACCTGAGCCTGCCGCAGGTCGCGGCGGGTTCGACGGTGCGGCGCTTCGTGTCTTTCGGTCTGCTGGCCGCGGCGTCGGCACTGTATTACTGGGCGATATCGTACGCGGCGGCCCACACCGGCGCTTTCGCCTACATCATTCCGAATATCCGGCCGAAGAACCTGCTGCAGGCGGCGGCAGTCCTGCTGGTTCTGGGCACCGCCATCGCGCCGCGAGGGCGGCGCATGTGGAACTGCGGCATCGCGCTGATGACGGCTGCGATCGCGATGCTGGGCATGCTGGCGGGCTACGTGTCGACCGCGACGCCGCTGGTTCGCCATATGCCGCAGGAATATCAACGCACGGCCGTTGCCATTCCGTGGCAGCCGATCATGGTCTACGTGGTCGTGACGTTCTGTGTTGCGCTGGTGCTGATTCGCGTGACGAAGCCGCCGACGCGTAGCGACTGGGAACTGGCGGCGAACCCCGACGCGCCTGCGGATCCGGCGCGCCGGGAAACGACTTCCTGACGTCGCGCGGCTAGTCCGCGAACCGGTCCGTCGCCGCGATCAGCGCTTCCAGGATCCCCGGCTCGTTGTACGCATGCCCGGCGCCGGGCACGATCTCGAACGTCGCATCCGGCCATGCCTTCGACAAATCCCATGCGGTGCGCGCGGGTGTCGCGACGTCATAGCGACCCTGCACGATCACGCCCGGGATGCCGGCCAGGCGATGCGCGTCGCGCAGCAGCTGGCCTTCCTCGACGAAGCCCCGGTTCACGAAGTAGTGATTCTCGATCCGCGCGAACGCGAGTGCGTAGTGGCCGTCCCCGAAGTGCGCGGCGAGTTTGGGGTCGGGCAGCAGCGTGATCGTGCGGCCTTCCCAGATGCTCCACGCGCGCGCGGCTTCGAGCTTCGCGGCTTCGTCATGGCCGGTCAGCCGGCGATGGTAGGCGGCCATCAGGTCGCCGCGCTCGGCTTCCGGAATCGGTGCAACGAATTCTTCCCACAGATCGGGGAACAGCCACGATGCGCCTTCCTGGTAGTACCACAGCAATTCCGCGCGACGCATCGTGAAGATGCCGCGCACGACCAGCGCGCTCACGCGCTCGGGATGCGTTTCCGCGTACGCGATCGACAGCGCACTGCCCCACGACCCGCCGAACACGAGCCACTTTTCAGCGCCGACCATCTCGCGCAGGCGCTCGATATCGGCGACCAGATGCCACGTCGTGTTGTTCTCGAGGCTGGCGTGCGGCGTCGAGCGCCCGCAGCCGCGCTGGTCGAACAGCAGGATGTCGTAGCGCTCCGGATCGAACAGGCGGCGATGGTCGGGGCTGCAGCCGGCGCCGGGGCCGCCGTGCAGGAACACGGCGGGCTTGCCGGCCGGGTTGCCGCAGCGCTCCCAGTAGATGCGGTGGCCGTCGCCGGTGTCGAGATGGCCGTGGGCATAGGGTTCGATCGGTGGGTACACAGGCAGGCTCCGGGTAAGGGTCGACAGGAGGCGGACGACTCGCGGGCCGGTGTGCGAGCGGGGACGACGGATATTGCGCCGCCGCAAGAAACGTTGTGCTGGCACCGGGCCGGCCGCCGCCGGACAAGGCTTGTCATTATGCCCATTCGCCGCCCGGGACGCCGGCTCGTTGCGGCGTGCGCGGCCGCCGGTGCGGGCCCGGGGATTTTTGAAGCAATTTCATTCCGATATTTTTCATACAAAATCCCGGCGGCATATCGGCGTGCCGAAGCGGGGCGCCGGTCTGCTGCCTATCCACCGTGCCAACGGAAACCAGCCGATGAACCATCGCGTCACGCAATTGACCGGGTTGCGCGCCGTCGCGGTCGCGATGGTCGTGGTCGGACACGCCGAGCACGTGCTGCCCGGCGGCTATACGGGCTGGTACGCGCCGTTGCGGCTGATCGCCGACGGCCGGCTCGGCGTGCTGATCTTCTTCGTCCTCAGCGGCTTCCTGATCACCAATGTATTGCGCGCCGAGTTCGCGCGCACGGGCGGCATCGCGCTGACGTCGTTCTACGTGCGCCGCGCGCTGCGGATCTGGCCGGCCTGCTACGTGTATCTCGCGGCGGTCGCGATCGTGGCCTTCGCGGGCTGGTTCGACGTCGATCGCCGGCAGTGGCTGTATGCGGCGCTGCATCTGTGGAATTACTCGGCGTGGTTCGGGCTGACTGCCGACAACACGCTGCATCCGGACGGTGCGTGGTATCTCGGCCATTTCTGGTCGCTCGCGCTCGAGGAACAGTTCTACTGGTTCTGGCCGCTGCTGTTCGTGTATGGGATGCGTCGCGGCGGGACGCGTTGGCTGGCCGCGTTGATCTTGATCGTGCCGCTGGTGCGCGCGGTCACGTATTTCGTCGCGCCCGCGCTGCGCGGGCAGCTCGCGATGATGCTTCACACGGGCGTCGATTCGATTCTGATCGGCTGTTACGCGTCGCTCAACCGCGAACGGCTCGAAGCGTGGATTCGTACCTGGCGTGGCGAGGCGCGCATCGCGACCGCGATCATCTTGATCGTGCTGATCGGCATGCCGCTCGCCGAACATCGGCTCGGCGGGTTCTGGAATGCGACGTACGGCGTGACGCTCGAAGCCGCGTTGATCGCGATCGTGATCGTCGTGCTGAATTTCCGCAGCGAGTTCTGGGGCGCGCGATGGTTGCGTGCCCGGCCGGTCGTGTTCGTCGGCACGATCTCGTTCAGTCTTTATCTTTGGCAGCAGCCGTTTGCAAATCCGGATCTGCAGGTTCCCCATGCGTTTCCACTCGGCATCGTGTGGGCGTTGCTGGCCGCAACGGCCAGCTATTTCCTCGTCGAGAAGCCGTTCCTGCGGTTGAAGGATCGCTATGCGGCGCGCGAGATGCGGCGTGTGCGTGACGACGCGCGGCGGATGCCGGCGTCGGGCGAGGCGATCGGCGCGAAGGTGGCGGAGTAGGCGGGCGGGGCGGTGACCCGCCTTGGCCTCACTTGAAGCGCTTCATCGCGGCAGGCGAATACCAGAAGTTTCGGAACATATCGATCCCATACGTCTTGCCGTCGTAGCGGACGATCGTGCGCGCGGTGCGCTTGCCCGTCTCCGAGTAGTCTCGGTCCTTGCGTTGCGACTTCGTGATGTGCGCCGTGATCGACAGGTCGGCAAAGCCATGGCTCGATGTTTTCTCGACGGCGATCGTCATGCGGGCCTCTTCGCTGCTCGCGTCGCCGACGCCAGGGCCGCAGGCGTCACCTTCGACGGAGACCCACCCGTAGCGGTTGGTGCCGAACACCGGACGAATGCGGTTGCCTTCGCGCACCCACAGCGTGAGCTCCTCGCTGGCGTCGGCGTCGGGGCAGCTCGGCCCGCGTGCGCTGCTCGTGAACACGACGCCGAATGCGCGTACGTCGGGCGATAGCCGGTAGGGTGCGGTGTCGATTTGATAGCTGTTCTCGCCGATCTCCGTTGCCGCATCCTCTTGAACGACCGACTTTTCGGCCGCCACGACCTTGCCGCCCTCGACGAGCGCGACGACCTGCAGCTTGGTGCTGTCGTCCGGGTTCTTGCCTTGGGGAAGCGAATCGAACGCGACGGCCGCAATCGTCGTGTCCGGCGCGTTCGGCATGACCTTGCACGCCGCCGCGACGACGAGCCGGTCCGCGTCGCGTGTGGCGATGCGGGCGCTTGCGATACCGGCCCAGCGGGCGACGGCGGTGACGGTATCGTCGCCGCAAGGCTGATTGTCTGTCGCGTGAACGGCGGGGGCGGCGACGAGCGCCAGCAGCGGGACGAAGCGGAGGATTCTTGTGGTCACGATGGGAACAGGTTCTTCACGGGTTGTCGTGGATGTTGCTTGCCGACCGAAGCGTACCTCAGCACGCAGAAAGATCTCCGAGTGCTTGACCGCCTCTGTACCGCCACCTGCATCGGACCCGCTTCACGGGAGCGGCGCAGCCCCGATTTCATGCGGCAAACGCGGACGGATGCGCGCCGAACCTGCAGCCCGTCGCGTCCTTCGCAGATGATGGCGCCGGGGCCGGTGTTCGAGCGTTTCCTTCGGCTCGAAGCCGACTCGAAGCCGGATCAAAGTCGACGGAATACCAGGCTGGCGTTGACACCGCCGAAGCCAAAGCCGTTGGAGATCGCATATTCCGTCGATATTCTGCGGGCCGATCCGGCGACAATGTCGATGCCTTCCGCTACCGGGTCCGGCTGGGTCAGGTTCAGCGTAGGCGGCGCGAGCTGGTCGCGTAGCGCAAGGATGGTGAAAATCGCTTCCACGCCGCCGGCAGCCCCGAGCAGATGCCCTGTCGACGCCTTGGTGGCGGATACGGCAGGGCCGCGACCCGTTCCAAACACAGCCTTGATGGCCGCCAGTTCGCTGATGTCGCCGACGGGCGTGGACGTCGCATGGGCGTTCAAATGCCCGATCAGCCCGGGTTCGAGATTCGCCTGCCGGAGGGCGAGTTCCATCGCGCGTCGTCCCCCGGCGCCGTCCTCGGGCGGCGACGTCATATGGTATGCATCGGCGCTCGTGCCATAACCGAGTACTTCGGCGATGGGGGTGGCGCCTCGCCGCAGCGCGTGTTCCAGCTCTTCTATGACGAGCATGCCGGCGCCTTCTCCCATGACGAAGCCGTCTCGCCCGGCGTCGAACGGGCGGGATGCCTGCACCGGATGATCGTTGAAGCCCGTGGACAGGGTTCTTGCCGCGGCGAATGATCCCAGGCTGACCCGATCGATGCAGGCCTCCGCGCCGCCGCACACGGCAATGTCGGCTTCGCCCGCCCGGATCAGGCGTGCTGCGTCGCCAATTGCCTGGGCGCTGGCGGCACAGGCCGTAACCGGAGCGCCCAGCGGGCCGCGAAGGCCGTGGCGGATGGAGATGTGGCCGGCGGCCATGTTAGCCAGGAAGCTGGGGACGGTGAACGGAGACAGCCGTCTTGGCCCGCGCTCGTCAGTGATCCTGACGGCCTCTGCAATGGCACCGAACCCGCCCACGCCGGACGCTACGATGGTTGCGGTTCTTTCGCGAGCGCTTTCGGTTTCCGGTTGCCACCCGGATTGATGCAAGGCCTCTTGCGCGGCGCCCAGCGCAAACAGGCTGAACCGGTCCATCTTCTTCTGGTCCTTGGGTTCCGCCGCGAGGGCAGGATCGAATCCCCATGGACAGTCAGGCGTCAGCATGGGCACGACGCCACCGACCTTCGACGCAATGCCGTCCGTGACATCGCCGGGCAAGCCGACCACGCCCGAATGACCCTTCAGGAGGCGGCTCCATACGGATTCGACTCCGCATCCCAATGGCGAAACCATACCCATGCCAGTCACGACAATGCGTCTCGTATTCAAACGGTGCTCCTCTTTTGACTGATGAAGACAGGCCGCCGGAAATTGGCGCAATGCGCCATCCGACACCTCTCACGAAGTTCAGAAATCACGAAGATAGCGCGTCAGTATAGGGATGGGGCGGGTTGGGAATTCGCACATCGCGCCAATTAATATGCAAAGTGCGCCATAATGATCCAATCATGAATCTGTCCCGCCAACGTCCTCTCACTGTGTCGGCGCACTTCCTGCACGGGATGTTGCGTGCCGTTCGCGCGCGTCACGGAGAAGACGCGACGGCACAGGTCCTCGCGAGCGCCGCCATCCCGCTGTCTCTTCTCAATCAACCCGATGCACGCATCACTCGGCAGCAGTACGTCGCGTTGTATCGGACGGTCGCGGCGTCGCTCGATGACGAGATGCTGGGGCTATGGTCCAGGCCGATCAGGGGCGGCACGTTGAAGTACCTGATGCTCAGCCTGCTGGACGCGCCAACGGTATTGGTCGCGTTCAATCGTTTTGTTCGTTTCTGGAATTTGCTGCTGGATGACTACCGGTTGCAGATCTCGACGAAGAACGAGCGGGTGCGGCTGGCGCTGGCGGAGCGCACGCCTGGCACGCAGGTTACGCCCCTCGGACATGAGTTGATGATGAAGCTGGCACACGGCATAGCGTCCTGGCTTCTGGGCAGGGAGCTTGCGCTGCAACGGGTCGAGTTCGGTTTCGCCAGGCCCAGGTACGTTGAAGACTATGCATTCCTGTTTCCCGGGGCGGTGCAGTTCGATGCCGGGATGACGAGCATCCATTTCTCGTACCAGGATTGCGCCGAGCCGTTCAAACGCGAAAAGCACGAACTATGGGCCTTTCTTAACGCTGCTCCTGGAGCCTGGACCTTCAGCGTGTTTCATCACGGTTCGATTGTTGCCAAAACACGCGAGCATCTCGAACGGAATATCGCGCAGCCGCTGACGATACAGGCGCTCGCGCAGGCGTTGCATACGTCTGTACGCACGCTCAATCGCAGATTTGCGGAAGAAGGCACTCATTTCCAGCAGGTGAAAGACGGGCTGAGACGGGATATCGCGGTCGATCGGCTGACAAACTCGAACACCAGTGTGGCAGTGCTGGCATTCGATCTTGGTTTTTCCGACGCCACCGGTTTTTGTCGTGCGTTCAAGCACTGGACTGGAAGTAGTCCTACGGATTATCGCAAGGATACGCGTCGGGATGAGTGACGAGAAGGCGTCGGGACTCGACAGCACGTGTCGCATGGCCGGCGATGACCGAACGCCGATAACCGGGGCCCGTGTTTTCGAGAAGACCGCGAAGAATAAAAAAGGCCCTTGCGGGCCTTTCTTCGACTATGGAAGGGACGGGCGAACGCTTACCGCGTCAGTGCCGTGAACTCCTCCAGCAACCGGTCGACGTCAGCCGCCTGGATCGCGCCCATCGTCGAGATGCGGAACAGCTCCTTCGACAACCCGCCTTGCCCTGCGTAGATCACGAAGCCACGCGCCTTCAGCCCGTCGTGCAGCGTCTCGTACGTCACACCTTGCGGCAACCGGTACGCACGCAGCACAACCGACGATTCACCTTCCGGCAGCACCAGCGGCATCCCGCGCGCGGCAAGCCCGGCTTGCGCCTGATCGGCCAGCGCCTTGTAATGCGCATGCCGCGCACGCCAGCCACCGGCCTCGTCAAACTCCCGCAGCGCCTCGACAAGCGCGTAATAGGCATGCACGGACGGCGTAAACGGCGTGTTCCGCTGATCCTGCAGCTTCGCGAGACGGCCGAGGTCGAGGTAATACGTACGGCTTGCCGCCTTCGCGAGCGCGCTGCGGCGCACGATCACGAACGCTGCACCCGGCACGCCGTGCAGGCACTTGTTCGCGGTCGCGGCAACGGCATCGATATCGCCACCGGCGAAGTCGATCGCTTCCGCGCCGAAGCTGCTCACACCATCGACGAGCATCTTCACGGCGCGCGAACGGCACACCTCGGCAATCGCACGGAGATCATTCAGCCGGCCCGTCGTCGTTTCATGATGAATCACCGCAACATGCGAGTACCCACCCGCATCGAGCCGTGCACCGATCTGCGCGAGATCGGGCGCCTGCATCCACTCATGCTTCAGCACGTCATGCGCGATCCCGTATTGCGTCGCGATCTGCGTAATCCGCTCGCCGTACACGCCGTTCTCGATCACGAGCAGCTTGCCGTCCTTCGGCACGAGCGCCGCGATCATGCTCTCCACGGCAGCCGTACCCGAACCGGTCATCAGCACCGCCGCCCACTTGGCCGGATCGAGCTCATACGCGGCGACGAGACGCGCCCGCGCCTCATCCTGCAGATCGAAGAATTCGCTTTCGCGATGGCACAGGTCGGGTTGCAGCAGGCTGCGGCGCACGCGTTCGGTGAGCGTGACCGGGCCGGGGTTCAGCAGCAGCATCAATGGGCTCCTTCAACGTGGGCTTCGGTCTGCGCGGCGCCGATGTGCCGCATCAGACGAGTCTTGACCTCGACCGGCGTGACGGTCGGGCGGGGCAGGCCGTCGGGCACGCCGGTGCGGATCGCCAGGCGCACGAACTGCGTACCGTCGGCCGGCGCGGCCAGCGCCGTATCGAGCACGTCGAGCGTGTCGCCTTCGACTGCCGACGCATAACCGCACGCGGCTGCGACACCTGCGAACGAAACGTGTTGCGACACGGTGGCCTGGCCGCCCGTCGATTCGTGCGCGCCGTTGTCGAGCAGCACGTGCGTCAGGTTCGCCGGGCCGTAGGTGCCGAGCGTCGCGAACACGCCCATGCGCATCAGCGCGGCGCCGTCGCCGTCGACCGCAACCACGCGCAGATCGGGGCGCGCGAGCGCGAGGCCGAGCGCGAGCGGCGTCACGCAGCCCATCGAGCCGACCATGTACAGCTGGTTCGGGCGATCGTCGATCGCGTAGAGTTCGCGGCCGCAGAAACCGGTCGATGCGAGCACGACCGTCGAATCGACCGGCGTGTGCGCGATCACGCGCTGCAGCGCGTCCTGGCGGGTCGGCCAGGCGTCGGCCGACGCGGCGTGCGACGACGCTTGCGCCGCGACATGCGCGCGCGGCTTCGCCGCCGGGTTCGCTTTCAGCTCATACGGTGCGACGCTGCCTTTCTGCATCACGAGCGCGTACGGGCGGCCCGTCGCGTCCATGTGCGCGATCGCGCGGTCGAGTGCCGGGCCGACCTGTTCCGGGTCGGTCGGGAACGTCTCCCACGGGATCTCCATCGTGTCGAGCATCGCGGGCGTGATCGGGCCCATCAGCGCGTGCTGCGGCTCGTCGGCCACGCCCGGCTGGCCGCGCCAAGTGACGATCAGCAACTGCGGCAGGCGGAACGTCCACGTGAGCGACGTGAGCGGGCTCACCGCGTTGCCGAGCCCCGAGTTCTGCATCATCGCGATCCCGCGCTTGCCGCCGAGCGTCGCGCCCGCGATCAGCGCGACCGCGTCGCCTTCGTTCGCGGCCGACACGTAATTCAGCGTCGGGTCCTGCAGCACGTAATTGATGAACGGCGTCAGGTACGAGCAGGGCACGCCCGCGTACCAGTCGAAACCGCGCGCGCGCGCGGCCTCGACGAACTGGGCCGCTTCGATCATTGCGCGCCCCCGTTGGCGGTGCCCGGTTCGGACAGCGGCGTCTGGCCGTGCGCGAAGTCGCCCGCGCGGCGGAAGTCCTCGAGATCGTTGACGCCGCGCCAGTGGCCATGCACGTACTGCACCTCGATCTTCTCGCCGGCGGCGATCAGTTCGTTGAGCAGCGTGGGGATGTCGAGCGTGTCGAAATCGTCGCGCGCCTGCAGCGTCGCGAGCATCGCCTTCAGGCGGTCGACACCGGCGCCGCGCACGTTCAGCAGGCCGATCCAGCGGCCGTGCGGCGTGCCTGCGGCGACGTCGCTCGATACCCGCTGCAGATACGTTTTCTGGCCGAACAGGCCGCGATCGTCCGCGGCCGTGCAGAGCGCGAAATCGCGCACGCTCTGGTTGGTCGGCTCGGTCAGCGACGAATCGACCACCACGCTGAACTCGGCCTCGCTCTCCGCGAGGTCGCGCAGGATGTAGCTGCGGAACAGCAGGTCGCCGTACGAGATCACGGTGTCGCCGGTCAGGCGTTCGGCCGCGCATGCGAGCGACGCGAGTTCGCCCGTCTGCGCGTGGCGTTCGTTGACGACGAGCTTGATGCCCGACGTGTCGATCGCGTCGGCACGATAGCCGCCGACCACGGTGATGTCGTTCACGCCGTGCTTCTTGAAGCCGTCGACGAGCCAGCGCAGCAGCGGCTTGCCGGCGACCGGCAGCATGACCTTGGGTTTGTCTTCGGTGACGGCTTCGAGGCCCTTGCCGCGGCTCGCGGCGAGCACGATCGCCGCGTTCGACGCGCGCGACGACGACGACAGGTAGATGCGCTCGGCCGCCGAGTATTCGTCGGCGTCCTGCAGGCGGAAGATCTCGTTGACCGATGCGACGCGGTCTTCGACGTTGATCAGCGTTTCGTTCTCGTGGATTTCGCGTGCGGTCGCCTGCATCGCGGATGCCGACGCGCGGATCAGGTGGTTCGCCCAGATCACGGTGCTGATGCCGGCCTGACGGAATACGTCGGTCGGCGTGCTGTAGTACTTGGTCGGCACGATCACGAGCGGCGCCTTGCCGCTCCATTCGCGTGCGAACTGCAGGATCTCGTCCGGGCGCGACAGCTTGCTGTGGATCAGGATCGCGTCGGCGCCGGCTTCCGCGTACGCGTTCGCGCGGCGCAGCGCCTCGTCCATCCCCCAGCCCGCGATCAGCGCTTCGACGCGCGCGACGATCGAGAAGTCGGGATCGGTCTGCGAATCCTTGCCGGCCTTGATCTTGCCGCAGAACTCGTCGATCTCGGCGAGCGGCTGGCGTTCGCCGTCGATGAAGCTGTTCGTCTTCGGGAACTGCTTGTCCTCGATACAGACGCCCGCGATGCCGCGCTGCTCGAGCTTCTTCACGAGGCGGCGGACGTTGTTGAAGTTGCCGTAGCCGGTGTCGCCGTCGAGCAGGATCGGCAGGTCGCTCGCGTCGGCCATGAATTCGAGCACGTCGACGACCTGGGTCCAGCTGGCTTCGTTGTTGTCGCGCACGCCGAATTGCGCGGAAATCGCGAGGCCCGACGCCCAGATGCCCTTGAAGCCGGCTTCGCGGACGATCCGTGCGGACAGGCCGTTGTGCGCTTCCATCAGGAATTCGAGGTCGCTGCTGACGAGCATGCGGCGCAGGCGCGCGCTGCGCGATTCGGTGAAATTGGGTTCGCGTGCGTTCATCGTGCGACTCCTGCAGTGGTGCGTTGAATCAGGGGGAGGATTTCTTGCGTGGCGCGAGCGACGTCGTTCGGGAAGTCGATCTCGATCCACGGCGAGCCGGTGACGTCGGCGACGTCGAACGAATGACCGCCTTCGAGCAGCAGGTCGCGCACGGCTTCCTCGTGCGGCATGTTCGCGCGGCCGCTGTCGACGTAGCCCGCGACGATCGCCGCGAGGCGGCGCGCGGTGCCTTCGGTGAAGCGGAAGAAGCCGACCGATTCGCCGATCGTGTCGTAGTCGAGGTCGACCGCGAGCTGCTTGCGCAGCTCGACCGGCACGCCGTTCTTCAGGCACAGCTTGACGGGTTCGTCGCCGGCCTCGAAGTCGCGATCGATCAGCAGGCGGTCGACCGCCTTGTCGGCATCGGCCACCAGCGCGTGCAGGATGTTCTCGTCATACAGCACGTCGGCGTCCATCAGCAGCACGTCGCCGCCGCGCGTCATCGCGTCGGCGACCGTATGCACGGTCAGCACGCTGCCGAGGTCGTAGCGGTCGTTGATCACGATCTCGGCCTGGCGGCCGAGGCGCTTCAATTCCTGCTCGACCTTCCCGGACTGGAAGCCCAGCCCGAGCACGATCTCGTCGACGCCCGCGGCATCGAGCACGCGCAGATGGCGCTCGAGCAGCGAAACGTCGTCGAAGCGCAGCAGGCACTTCGGGAACTGCGCCTCGGGTGGTTGTTGCAGGCGCAAGCCGAGGCCTGCCGCAAGAATGATGGCTCGCATGGGTTCTCCAACCAAAAAGCCGGCGGATCTGAACGATCAGTCGGCGAGCGGCTGCGGCGCACGGCGCCGCTGCCAGTTTCTTTCACTGAAATGCAGATAGAGCAGGCCGGGCAGGCCGAGCGCGAGTTCGCGCGCGCGCTTCGCAAGCGACAGCGCGAGCGCCGCGTCGGGCGGCAGTCCGACCAGCGGCGCGAGCAGCAGGTAGCCGCCTTCCTGCGCGCCGAGCGAGCCCGGGATCGCGAAGGCCGCGCCGCGAATGGCCTGGCCGACGCTCTCGAGCAGCAGCGCGTCGAGCCAGCTCACCGGGTGCCCGAGGAAGTGCAGCGCGAGCCACACTTCCGCGGTGCCGACGATCCAGCCGACGAGACTCAATGCGAACGTCTTCGCGACCTTCGCACGATCGCGGTACAGCGTGCCGACCGCATCGTCGATCGCGTCGGCGCGGGTGGCCAGCGACGACCAGTCGCGCGGGCCGAGCAGCTTCGACGCGAGGCGCAGGCCGCGGCCGAACAGCCCGCGCCGCTGCGCCACGTAGAACAGCGCGGCGAGGGTGCCGAGCACGCCGGTGGCGATCAACGCGGGCGTGCGCAGGTGCGCGACCGATTCGTGCGTCGCATACAGGCTGAACGCGGCGATGCCGATCAGCGCGAACGCCATCTGCGCGAGCGCCTGCATCGTCGTGCTGACGGTGACGGCCGCCGCCGCGTCGGCCATCCGCGTGCCGCGCTGCGCGAGGTGGCGCACCATCAGCACGGGGCCGCCGATCTGCCCGGCGGGCAGCAGGCTGTTCACCGATTCGCCGACCCAGCGCGCGCGCAGCGCGTTGCCGAGCTCGGCGCCCGGCTGGCCGGGGCGGAACATCGCGGAGACCGCCATCGCGTCGATCACGAGCGGCACGACGTGGAACGCCGCGACGAGCGCGAGCCCCCAGCCGGCCGCGAGGAACGTGGACGCGACCGCGCCGACGCCCTGCCATGCAAGGAGTGCGACGAAGAGTGCGGTCCCGAGGGACAGCAGGATGAGCCCGGCGCGTGTCATGACCCGGTCGTGCGTCGTGTCGCCAGTTGCTTGAACACCTGGCGGAAACCGAAATACGCGATCGCATCCTTCATGTTCGAGATGAAGCGCTTCCACGGCCGCATGCCGGGGTTCGTCACGTATTCGAAGGTGAGCGACACGCGCATCTCGTTCTGGCCGAGCGGCGTGATGCGGTGGCGCAGCTTGTCGCCGTCGAACAGCACGATGCCGCCGTCGGCGATCTGGACGGAGCCCGGTTCGTCGGCCACGTCCGGATTGCGCGTGTGCAGCTCGTAGTCGAGCCGGCACGACGATTCGTCGATCACGCCGATCAGCAGCGTGTAGCGGCGGCCGTCGTAGTACGACGTGTCGTAGTGCCAGCCGATGTGGTCGCCGGGCTTCGTGTAGTAATACAGCGCGTAGGCGTGCGGATCGTCGTCCGGCGACAGCATCAGCTTGTCGCCCGTGACTTTCTCGAGGAAGGCGATGAGCGCCTTCGAGCGATACAGCTCGGCGATGTACGGGGCCTGCTCGTCGATCGTATGGCGGCTCACGCTGCCGCCCTGCTTGTGACCGGGCAGGTAATTGCGGTTCAGGCCGGCCTGCATCGCGCGGGCGGCATCGGCCAGCTTCGCGTGCGCGTCGGCCGGCAGGAATGCGTCGAGGTACAGGAACGAGCCCTGGCGCGTGTAGTCGCCGCGCAGGCGCTCGAGGTCGAGACGGCCGACACAGTCGGCCACGGTACGATCGGGATCGGCTACGGCCGCGCGCACGGGCGCGGGGCGTGCCGGGCTCAGCACGGAGTCGTCGCGCGCGCTATTCATTTGGAAGCCTGGATTTCGGTTGGATTCTGAGCAACGTTGCCGCGCCGGACGATGCGCCACCAGTCGATCACGACCCAGGCGGCGAACAGCGGGGCGCCGATCGACGCCGCGAGCAGGAACGGCTCGACGCCGTCGAACAGCGTCACGAGCGGCAGCAGGTAAAGCACGTCTTCGGTTTCGAAGCCGCCGGCGAATGCCTGCTTGGTGCCGGCCTTGCCGGCGAACGATTCGATCCGCATGCGCAGGAAGAAGATCAGCGCGACGGCCGCACCGGCCACCGCACCGAGCAGCACCGGCGGCGCGGCCATCTGGCCGCCCTGGGCGACGATGCCGACGCCCATGCTGACGAACAGCGCGACCGTGACGAGCGCGTCTGCCGCGAGGTCGTAAAAATGACCGATCTTGCTCGACTTGCCGCTGATGCGTGCGAGCTCGCCATCGGTGTGGTCGACGAAGTTCGACAGCACGATCAGGAACGCGCCTGCGTTGCTCCAGCCGAAGCCGCCGTGCGCGAGGCACCAGGCGCCGGCGAGGCCGATCAGCAGACGGACGGTAGTGAGGTGATTCGGGGTGACGGGCGTGTCGACCAGCGGCCGGACAAGCGAGCGCGCGAGCCGCGCATCCCAGGTGCGTGGCAGGGGCGGTTCGGAACGTGTGGCGGTTTTTCTTTGGTCCATCGGCGAAATATATACGGAATTGTAATTTGTTGCTTTTTATTCGATCAATGTCCTGACATGAGGGAGTGTTACCGCGTCTTGCGGCGATAGGCCGGCCGAAAAGCGCGAACGCGAAAGGGCGGCCGAACGGGGCTGCGGGTTCCGTATTCCAGTGTGGTTCGCGCCGCGCGGCTGTCAAGGACGGACGGGCCTCGGAGGCCGGTGCGGCGGCGCCTTTCGCGTTTCCCGATACGCGTCGCGCGGCGCGTGCGAGCTTGATGTGCGTCAGGCCGGGACAATCCGCATCGGGTGACAATTGGCCGCGCCGGACGAATGCCGGCCATTGCCGGTCGGCGGACGATAAATTGCGGTGGAAATCCGTCGATTGATGCGCGCAGGTTGGCGATCGACGACCGGGCATTCTGCCGGATGCTTTCGCGCACCTTTCGTGCGCATCCGATTTAAACGGTACGCCTGTCACAGAACGGTCGTTCGATACCCGGCAAATCCGGCAAGGATCTTTTTCATTTGGCGGACATTTCGCGGCGATCGCCTCTGCGATACTCCGACCGTGCCTGTGGTGCCGGCCGCGCCTCGCGGCCCCAAGGGCTTCATGTCGCTCAGGAGACACCCCCCGCGACGTCAACGACAGACCCAAGCGTCAGAAACCAGCCATGTCTTCATCACGCATCCTCGCTCCCGCCCTGCGTTCGCTCGTCCGCACCGCCGACGAAGCCGCCGCGCTGATCCGTCCCGGCATGACCGTCGCCATGAGCGGCTTCACGGGCTCGGGCTATCCGAAGGCCGTACCGGCCGCGCTTGCCGCCCACATCGACGCGGCGCACGCGCGCGGCGAGGACTTCCGGATCAACGTGCTGACGGGCGCGTCGACCGCGCCGGAACTCGACGGCGCGCTCGCCCGTACCAACGGCATCTCGATGCGCCTGCCGTACCAGTCGGACCCGACGTTGCGCGACAAGATCAACGGCGGCGAAGTCGACTACCAGGACGTTCACCTGAGCCACGTCGCGCAGTACGCATGGTTCGGGCTGTACGGCGATCTCGATGTCGCGATCGTCGAAGTCGCGGGCATCCGCGAGGACGGGCTGCTGATTCCGTCCGCGTCGATCGGCAACAACAAGACCTGGCTCGAACGCGCGAAGCACGTGATCCTCGAGGTCAACGTGCGCCAGCCGCTCGGCCTCGACGGGATGCACGACGTCTATTACGGCACCGCGCTGCCGCCGCACCGCAAGCCGATTCCGCTGACGAAGAGCGATGACCGGATCGGCGAGCCGTACCTGCGTTGCCCGGCTGACAAGATCGTCGCGATCGTCGAGACCGACGCGCCGGATCGCAGCAATGCGTTTTCCGCGCCGGACGCGACGTCGAAGCAGATTGCGCTGCAGCTGATCGACTTCCTGCGCCATGAAGTGAAGCGCGGCCGCCTGCCGGAAAACCTGCTGCCGCTGCAGTCGGGCGTCGGCAACATCACGAACGCGGTGCTCGCGGAGCTCAGCTCGGCCGGCTTCTCGAACCTGACCGCGTACACCGAGGTGATCCAGGACGGCATGCTCGACCTGCTCCAGGACGGCACGTTGAGCTTCGCGTCGGCCACCGCGCTGTCGCTGAGCCCGGCCGCCGTGCAGCGCTTCGCCGACGAAATCGCGACGTTCCGCGAGAAGATCGTGCTGCGCCCGCAGGAGATCAGCAACCATCCGGAGCTCGTGCGCCGGCTCGGCTGCATCGCGATGAACGGGATGATCGAGGCCGACATCTACGGCAACGTGAACTCGACGCACGTGATGGGCACGAAGATCCAGAACGGCATCGGCGGCTCGGGCGACTTCGCGCGCAACGGCTACCTGTCGTGCTTCATGTCGGCGAGTACCGCGAAGGGCGGGGCGATCTCGCGGATCGTGCCGATGGCGAGCCACGTCGACCATACCGAGCACGATGTCGCGGTGGTCGTCACCGAGCAGGGCCTCGCGGACCTGCGCGGCCTGTCGCCGAAGCAGCGTGCACGCAAGGTCATCGCGAGCTGTGCGCATCCCGACTACCGGCCGATGCTCGAGGACTACTTCGAGCGCGCGTCGCGCGAGAGCTTCGGCAAGCACACGCCGCATTTGCTCGCCGAGGCGCTGTCGTGGCACGAGCGCTACGTGCGAACGGGCACGATGAAGGCCTGACGCACGCGCGGCGCTCCGCGTTCCGGATCCGGGGCGGGGAGCCGCCGGCCGAGCGGGAGGCGCCGCCCGCATCGGCGCGTCAATCCATCGCCGCGTGCGCGACATCCACGCTCGCCGCCTTCTGTGGCGGGCGGATCAGCAGCAACAGCGGGATCATCAGCAGCGTCGCGACGAACATCAGCTTGAAGTCGTTCAGGTAAGCGATCATCGACGCCTGCTGGTTGATCGTGCGGTCGAGCAGCGCGAGGTCGAGGCGGCTGCCGGCCATTGCCTGCACGGCCGGGTCGAACGGCGTGATGTGGGTCGCGAGGTCGGCATGCGCGACCTGCGTGTTGCGCGTCATCAGCGTCTGCACGATCGAGATGCCGATACTGCTGCCGATGTTGCGCATCAGGCTGTAGGTGGCCGTGCCGTCCGCGCGCAGCTCGGGCGGCAGCGTCGAGAACGACAGCGCGCTCAGCGGCACGAACACGAGCCCCAGCCCGAAGCCCTGCACCACGCCGGGCCACACGATGTCCGCTTCGGACAGCACGACCGTGTACTGCATCATCTGCCATAGCGCGAGCGCGGAAATCGACAGCCCCGCGAGCAGCAGCATGCGCGCATCCACGTATTTCAGCAGCCTTCCGACGAACAGCATCGCGATCATCGTGCCGGCGCCGCTTGGCGCGGTGACGAGGCCCGTCGTCGCGACCGGGTAGCCCATCAGGTTCTGCAGCATCGGCGGCAGCAGCGCGCGTGTCGCGTACAGCACCGCGCCGACCACGAAGATGAACAGCGTACCCGTCGCGAAGTTCGGGTCGCGCAGCAATTCCGACTTGAAGAACGACGCCTTGCCGACGGTCGCCGTATGCACGAGGAAGAATGCGAAGCCGAGTGCCGCGACGAGCGCCTCGATGCGGATCTCGTACGAGCCGAACCAGTCGAGTTGTTCGCCGCGGTCGAGCATCGCCTGGAACGCGCCGATCGCGAGCGCGAGCGTTGCGAAGCCGAACGCGTCGAACTTCACGTGCGGGCGCGGCGCGCGCGCGGGCAGGAAGGTCATCACGCCGGCGAGTGCGAACGCGCCGATCGGCACGTTGATGAAGAACACCCAGCGCCAGTTGTAGCTGTCGGTGAGCCAGCCGCCGAGCGTCGGCCCGAGGATCGGGCCGACCATCACGCCCATCCCCCAGATCGCCATTGCCTGGCCTTGTTTCTCGCGCGGATTGATGTCGAGCAGGATCGATTGCGACAGCGGCACCAGCGCGGCGCCGAACACGCCCTGCAGCAGACGCGCGCCGACGATCTGCACGAGCGTCTCGGCGAGCCCGCACAACGCCGAGGCCGCCGTGAAGCCCGCGATCGACACGATCAGCAGCCGTTTCACGCTGAGCCGGTCGGACAGCCAGCCGGTGAGCGGTGTCGCGATCGCCGCGGCGACGATATAGGAGGTCAGCACCCACGTGATCTCGTCCTGAGACGCGGACAGCGTGCCCTGCATGTGCGGCAGCGCGACGTTCGCGATCGTGCTGTCGAGGGTCTGGATCAGCGTGGCGAGCATGATCGACAGGGTCAGCATCGGCCGGTTCAGGGCGGGCGAGGCGGGGGCGTCGGCGGCGGGGTTCAAGCGGGTGTCTCCGTGGGGCGGTCGCCGTGGGCGGCGATCCGGTATCGCTGGATTTATAAGCACGCTTATTATATATCCACTTATTGCCGGGCCGCGAGCCGCGGGCCGTTCCAGGCTTGACCCTATAATCGCCGCATGGACAAGACTTACGAGAACCGGATCGGCTATCTGATTGCCGACGTTGCCCGCCTGAACGGACGTCTGTTCGACCGGCGCGCGAAGCGCATTGGGCTGACGCGCGCGCAGAGCCGCGTGCTCGCGTACCTGACGTGGAAGGGCGAGATGAATCAGGCGCGGCTCGCCGAATGGCTCGAGATCGCGCCGATTTCGCTTACCCGGTTGCTCGACCGGATGGAGAGCTATGGCTGGATCGAGCGCATCGTGAACGACGACGATCGTCGTGCATTCGTGATCCGGCTGACCGACAAGTCGCGCGAGATCTTTCCGCAGATGCTCGAAGTGGGTGACACCGTTGCCGACGACGGGCTGCGCGGCTTCACGCCTGACGAGCGCGATACGCTGGTGCGGCTGCTCGGGCGCGTGCGCCGCAACCTGATCGACTGCGGCGGAGAGTGATCCGTGCCGCCGTTCGGGCGGCCCGGATGAACGACTTGAAAACGCCGGGCGGCAGCGCTGCCCGCCTGCCGGCATGCGGCGTCGTCATCGCCGTCGTGCCGGTGCGGATGCCCGGCGGGGCGTTCGTCCGGCTGGCACAGGACGAGGCGCCCGTCAGGCTCGACGAAGTGTTTGCATGGGCGTCGACGCCGGCTCGATCGGGCCGACGCTACCTTTTACGGCTTTTTTGACGAAGCCGCGTGCTCAACGCACCAGCGCCGCGAGTGTGAACGCCGCCAGATAAAGCCCTACACCGTAAGACAAATGCGTGACGAGACTGCGCCTGCGCGCGACGCCCGGGTGCGGCGTGCGCGATGCCGCAATGCCGAAGCCGAACGCGGGCTGCATCACGAAGAACGGCGCGACTACGCTGGCGAAGCCGGCGACGAGTGCGGGGAGCGGTGTCGGCGTACCGATCCATTCCGTGCCGGCGATCGCGACGGGCAGCGCCGCGAACGCGATGCCGATCGCGTAATGCGCGATCCAGCCGAGCGTGCGTTCGCCCGGCACGGGCGCCGCGGCGCCGATCGACACATGCCGGAACTGGCCCCGCATCATGTGGCCGATCCAGCGGCCGACCAGCGCATAGTCGAGCGACGGAATGCCGAATGCACGCCGCCGGAACAGCGTCCACAGATCCATCACGAACGTGGCGCCCGCGCCGATCGGCACCAGGTTGAGCAGGACGTCGGTCGGGCTCATCGCGACCCTCCGCGAAGAAGGGAAAAGGCGGGGCGGTACAGCGCAATACAGCGTGGTTTCAGCGGTTTCATGGCAGTCCGGGCTTGTCTTTGTGAAGTCGAACGACTATCTTGCGACTTCAAGTTAACTTGAGGTCAAGCATGAGCCGGCTGGACATTGCGGATGTGGCGCGACGCTCGGGATTGCCCGCGTCGACGCTGCGCTACTACGAGGAAAAGGGGCTGATCGTCCCGACTGGCCGCCACGGGCTGCGGCGGCAATACGACGAGTCGGTGCTGGAGCGACTGGCGCTGATCGCACTGGGCCGCGAGGCCGGTTTCTCGCTCGACGACATCCTCGCGATGGTCGGCACGGACGGCCTGCCTGCGATCGATCGCGCGAAGCTCGACGGCAAGGCCGACGAACTCGACCGCACGATCCGCCGTCTCGGCGCCGTGCGCGATGCGTTGCGGCATGCGGCCGTGTGCCCGGCGTCGAACCATCTCGAATGTCCGTCGTTCCAGAAGCTGCTGCGCATTGCCGCGCATCGCCATCCGGCGCGCCGCGCGAAAACGGATAGCGCGTAGGCGGCGAACGCGCATCGGCGGGTTGGGGTGGCGGCTTGGCGGCGCGCCGCACCATTCCAAACGGACATCGAAAACACGAACAACGGGGTTGCCGCGTGTGGTTTGTATGGGTGCTTTACGTGCTTCCGGCCGCATATGCGGCATCGAAGGTCGGGCCGTATTACGGGTTTCTCGCCGGGTGCGCGACGATGGCCGCCGTGCTGGCGGCGCAGACCGCGCTGCTGATGTGGGGAACCGCTTGGGTGAAACGGCGGCGTGGGGGCGTTGGGCAGCCTGACCTGACCGCACCGGCCGATAGTCTGGACGACGAACCGGTTGACGCGCCGGATGATGTACCCGATGTGCCGCTTCGATACGGCGAGCAGGCACGATTCAAGCAACTGGTTCTGATTGCCGACGCTGCGCGGCCCGACGTCACGCGCTGTTTCTACGACAACGCGAAGCGGACGATCGAAGCGTACGTGGATGTCGAGGCGGGGCGCGACGGTTCGGGCGCGGCGATGGTGTCGACGGCCGACCTGGCCCCGGCAGACGGCCTGCCGGCCGCGCCGCCGGACGACACGCTGACCGTGTTCGTGTCGAACGACGGCGCGTGGTCGGGATTCCGCGTCGGCGACCAAAGCTTCCGGTTCCGCCACGGCGCAATCACGAGACTGCGGCTCACGCAGGTGATTCCGGTTCGCTGGAAGGGTGGCTACACGGTGACCTTCTGGTTCGACGTGCCGGACCGGAAAAGCACAGCCGGTTACGTGTCGGATTCGACCTGGTTCGATGTCTGCGCGGGCCATTCCGGTCGCCGCACACGTATGCTCACACATGCATGTCGCGAGATCGCGTCGGTGCTCGACGTCGCGTTCGACATCGACGAGGCCGGCGACGACTGACTCATCCGGCGTAATACACGCGGCATTCCTGCTCGCGCCCGCGCACGATGCGCTTGCCGACGAGCGAGCCATACGTTTCGGTGAAGACGGTGCGCTGGTGCTCGCGCTGCAGGGCGTCGTAGAAATAAAGCGAGACCCAGTCCGTCGGGCGGGACGCCTCCGGCGTGCGCATCGCGGCATGCAGGCACAGCGCGGTGAAGTGCCAGCCGCCCTTGGTCATGTGCATCACGGGCAGCCGCACGTAACCGTCCGCGTTCGGCCGCCGGTGCGCGGTGGTGCGATGCGCAACGCCAGGCGTCGGCAATACGCCGGCGGCGGCCTTGTTGCGGTACAGGCGGTCGATGTAGAGCAGCAGTTCGACGGGCGGCTCCGTGCCGGGGCCGGCGTCCTGCACGTGGCCCTGCCAGCGCCGGCGGCGGCTCAGCACGTCGTCGAGCGCGGCGCGGATGCCGGCCGCGCGCCGCGGGCCGACGCCCGAGATCGTTTCGAGCTGGCCGTTGCGGGCCGCGCGTTCGAGTTCCTCGAGCGTATCGATGTGCAGCAGGTCGTGAATGCGCAGTGCGAGCGCGTGGCCGATGCCCGGCACGGCTTCGAACGCGGAGGTGCGTTCGGCGTCGCCGCACAGCCGGTCGAGCTGGCGCCAGCGCCCCGTCACCAGCAGCTCGGCAATCGCCTGCGCGACGCCCGTGCCGATCTCCGGCAGCGTCCCGAGCGCATCGACGCCGCCGGACTCGAACAGCACGCGGATGTCGAGGCCGAGCGCATCGACCGTCTCGGCCGACGCGCGGTACGCGGCGACCCGGTACGGATTCGCGCCCTGGTCAGCCAGCCGCTGCGCCGCCTCGCGCAGGCAGGTCGCGATATGCCGGTTTTCCTCGTACGTTTGGCTGGCGGTCGTCTGCATGCCGAGGGACCTGGGGAAGCACAAACGGAATGGACACGGCGAACGATGCGCCGGTCGGCTTTGCATCATTGTCGCGACGCGCGATCAAGAAAACTTGATGCACGTCAATGGCAAACGTAGCACAGGTTCGCAGCGCACGGTCGTGCCGGAGAGCGACACGACCGTGCGTCGCGTGACGCGATCACGCATCGAGGAACGACTGCGCGTTCTCGGCCTCGGCGGCCGTGCGCAAGGCAGCGAGCGCCCGTTTCTCGATCTGCCGCACGCGTTCGCGCGACATACCCGCGTCCTGCGCGATCGCGTCGTAGGTATCGGGCTCCGTGCCGCCGAGGCCGAACCGCCGGCGCAACACGTCGGCCTCGGCCGGCGTGACCGACCGGAGCAGCGACCTCACGCACTCGCGCATGCGCGTGTCGGCCAGTTGCTCGAACGGGCTGGCCGACGCCTGGTCCTCGATCAATTCAACCAGGCCGGTGTCCGCGTCGGGCAGCGGCGCGTCGAGCGACACGGGCTCGGCAGGGAGCGCGAGCACCGCGCGCAGCTTGTCCTCGTCGAGGCCGGTTTCGGCCGCCAGCTCGGCCGGCGTCGCCCGGCGGCCCGTGCGCTGGTGAAAACGCAGCGCATGCCGCTGCACGCGCTGGTACTGGTCGCCGACGTGCACGGGCACGCGGATCGTGCGTGCGCGATCCGCGACCGCGCGTGCGATCGCCTGGCGGATCCACCAGGTCGCATAGGTCGAGAACTTGAACCCGCGCCGGTATTCGAATTTCTCGATCGCACGCATCAGGCCGAGGCTGCCGTCCTGCACGAGATCCGGCAGGTCGACGCCGCGGTTCATGTACTTGCGCGCGATCGACAGCACGAGCCGCAGGTTCGCCTCGAGCATCGCGCGCGTGGCGTCGCGCACTTTCTGCTGGCCGTCGGTGAGCGCTGCGGCGAGTGCCCGTCGCGCGACCGCGTCGAAGCAGGCGGCTTCGCCCGCCGTGGCGCCATGCGGCGCCGATGCGAGCGTGCGCACGACACCGCTTGCGTCGTCGACGGCCGGCGCGACCCAGGCGATCGAGCCGAGCAGGGCGGCTACGCGGTTGCGCGCGTCGCGGTATTCGGCCGAACCGAAGCCATGCGCGCGCAACGCGCCGCGCAAGGCCGCGACGGCCGTCTGCAGTGCGTCATAGCTGGCCGGCGCGGGCGTGTCGCCCGCGTCGTCACCGTGCGATCCGGCGGCGCCGGCCGCAGCCGTTGCGCGATGACGCGCAAGCAGCGCGTCGACTGCCGCCGGATAGCCGGCGAGCGCGTGCAGGATCTGGTGGCGGCCCGTCTCGATCTCGCGCGCCAGCACGATTTCGCCTTCGCGCGTGAGCAGCGGCACCGCCTGCATGCGGCGCGTGTAGAGCGCGAGCGGATCGGTCGACGCGCTCGTGCCGCGTGCGAGGTCGCGAAGCAGCGCGCGACCTTCGTCGAGCGCATCGCGATCGACGTCGACCGGCGCCGAACCGGCGAACGGCGCTGGCGCGGCCGGCTCGTCGAGCACGGCGATGCCGATGTCGGCGAGCGCGGCGCGCACGACGTCGAGCGCGTCGGGGCTGTCGCTTTCGGGCGGCAGCGCGTCGACGAGGTCGGCGTGGGTCAGATAGCCCTGTTCGCCGGCGAGCGCCAGCAACTGGATGATCGGATCGAGCGGCGTGTCCGCCCGGGAAGTGGGGCGTGGCGTAGTCATGTCGATGGCGGCGCGAGCCGCGCTCCTGTCTGGGCGGGCCGAAGTCCGCTGGTTTCGGGCCGCCGGGTGCTCGCGAACCCCGTCCGCGCCGGCCAGCCTGACATCGTTCAAGTTGAGGGCATTTGCGCGAACTTCAACGCGAGTGCGGCAGACGGGCCAGCACGCGGCGTGCCCGCGTCAGTCCGGTGCAGGAAACAAAAAGTAACCGATCATACCGAGCGGAAATCTGCAGGGGACGTAAGCTAGAGTCAGGCGCGCGCCCGACGGCGACGCGCGGATTCTGCCGGAGCAAGACATGACCCCGATTCCTGCCGCGAGGTGTGCGGTATTCGCATTGACGACGCTGACCCTCGGCGGCTGTTATTACACGAGTCCGTATGGCTATGCTCCGTACTACACGCCGGCCACGCTGACGCAGCGCGAGATCCCCGTCACACCGGCTGCACCGGCCACCGCTGCGCCGGGCCCGACCTCGGCGGCGAGCGCGCCGCCCGTGGCCGACCCGTCTCCCGTCTACGTCACGCCGGCCTATCCGCCGCCGTATCCCTATCCATATCCGTACTATGCCCCTGCGTATTACCCCGGTTGGTACGGCTGGGGCGCGCCGGCGATCTCGGTCGGCTTCTGGGGCGGATGGGGCGGCGGCTGGCGTGGGCGCGGCGGGTACTGGCATCGTCCGTGGGGAGGCGGCCACTGGGGTGGCGGCTGGGGCGGGCATCGGCATTGACCGGCGCGCGGCGGCACCGCGCGGGAGAGCATCATGAACATGAGGAATACGATCGTTCGCGGCCTGTGCGTCGCTTTGCTCAGCCTGGCGGCCGTGCCGGGTCTCGCGGACGCGCAGAGCACCGGCTATACGAACTCACCGGCCGAACTGTTCGCCGGGCCGGCGCCCGACTATCCGGTCGTCGCGCAGATTCCGCCGGGCACCGCGCTGGACGTGTTCGGCTGCCTGAGCGACTACACGTGGTGCGACGTCGCGCTGCCGGGCGTGCGCGGCTGGATCGACGCGCAATTGATCGACTATCCGTACCAGGGCGGTTATGTGCCGCTGCTCGACTATGGCGCGATCATCGGCGTGCCGATCACCGGCTTCGCGATCGCGGCGTACTGGGATCGCTACTACCGCAACCGGCCGTGGTATCACGACCGCGATCGCTGGGCGCATCGACCGGAGCCGAGGCTCGGCCCCGGCGGCGTACCGCCGCAACCGGGGCGCCCGCAACCGGGCGGGGCGGTGCAGGTTACACCGGGCGGTCCGCCGCCCGTGCATGACACGCGGCCGTCGGCTGCGCGCGGCGGCTGGAACGGCGCGATCCGCACGCCGCCGCCGGGAGCAGCCGGCAATGCGCGTCCGGCAGGGCCGCCACCGGCCGTCATGCGCCCGCCGCCCGCACCGGGCGGAGAGGTCCGCACGATGCCGGCGCCGGTGCACCCGGGTGGCGGTGGGGGTTACGGCGGCGCGCGGCCGCAAGGCGGCGGGAACGGCGGCGGAAGCCATGGGGGCGGTGGCGGCGGTAGCGGTGGCGGCGGTCCGGAAGACTTCCGTCACTGACGATGCCGGCGCTTTCGGCCGGCGCCGGACGAAAAAAAGCCGCTCCGGAGAGCGGCTTCTCGATCGGGCGAGCGGGCGGTCGCACGGCCCGCAGCCTGACCGGCGGCGCGTTGCAGGCAGCCGGTCAGGCTGCCCCTGTCAGTCGTCGAGCAGCGACAGGTCGCGCACGGCGCCCTTGTCGGCAGACATGACCAGCTTCGCATAGGCCTTCAGCGCCGCGGACACCTTGCGCGGACGCGGCTGCGCCGGCTTCCAGCCCTTCGCGTTCTGCTCTTCGCGGCGGCGCGCCAGTTCCTCGTCCGACACCAGCACGTTGATCGTGCGGTTCGGGATGTCGATGCGGATCTTGTCGCCGTCGCGCACGAGGCCGATCGCGCCGCCCGCTGCCGCTTCCGGCGAGCAATGGCCGATCGACAGACCCGACGTACCGCCCGAGAAACGGCCGTCCGTCAGCAGCGCGCATGCTTTGCCGAGGCCCTTCGACTTGATGTAGCTGGTCGGGTAGAGCATTTCCTGCATGCCGGGGCCACCCTTCGGGCCTTCGTAGCGCACGATCACCACGTCGCCGGCCTTGACCTTGTCGTTCAGGATGTTTTCGACGGCTTCATCCTGCGATTCGGTCACGTGCGCCGTGCCTTCGAACACGAGGATGCTCTCGTCGACACCGGCCGTCTTGACCACGCAGCCGTCGAGCGCGATGTTGCCCGTCAGCACGGCGAGGCCGCCTTCCTTCGAGAACGCATGCTCGTACGAGCGGATGCAGCCTTCGGCGCGATCGAGGTCGAGGCTCGGCCAGCGCGTGTTCTGGCTGAACGCGACCTGCGTCGGGATGCCGGCCGGGCCGGCCTGGTAGAACGTGCGCACCGCTTCGTCCTGCGTGCGGACGATATCCCACTGGTCGAGGGCGTCCTTCAGCGACGGCGCGTGCACGGTCGGCACGTCGGTGTGCAGCTTGCCGGCGCGGTCGAGCTCGCCGAGGATCGCCATGATGCCGCCTGCGCGGTGCACGTCCTCGATGTGGTACTTGTTCGTGTTCGGCGCGACCTTGCACAGCTGCGGCACGACGCGCGACAGGCGGTCGATGTCCTTCATCGTGAAGTCGATGCCGGCTTCCTGCGCGATCGCCAGCAGGTGCAGGATCGTGTTGGTCGAGCCACCCATCGCGATATCGAGCGTCATGGCGTTCTCGAATGCCTTGAAGCCCACCGAGCGCGGCAGCACGCGTTCGTCGTCCTGCTCGTAGTGCTGGCGGGTGAGCTCGACGATGCGACGGCCGGCGCGCTTGAACAGTTGCTCGCGATCGGCGTGCGTGGCCACCACCGTGCCGTTGCCGGGCAGCGACAGGCCAAGCGCTTCGGTCAGGCAGTTCATCGAGTTCGCGGTGAACATGCCCGAGCACGAGCCGCAGGTCGGGCAGGCCGAGCGTTCGACTTCGGCGACTTCGGCGTCGGAATACGACGGGTCGACCGCGATCACCATCGCGTCGACGAGGTCGAGCTTTTTCACTTCGATGGCCTTGGTGACCGGGTTCGCGAGGCGCGTCTTGCCCGCTTCCATCGGGCCGCCCGACACGAAGATCACCGGAATGTTGAGGCGCATCGCGGCCATCAGCATGCCCGGCGTGATCTTGTCGCAGTTCGAGATGCAGACCATCGCGTCCGCGCAGTGCGCGTTCACCATGTATTCGACCGAGTCCGCGATGATGTCGCGGCTCGGCAGCGAATACAGCATGCCGTCGTGGCCCATCGCGATGCCGTCGTCGACCGCGATCGTGTTGAATTCCTTCGCGACGCCGCCGGCAGCCTCGATCTCGCGCGCGACGAGCTGGCCGAGATCCTTCAGGTGCACGTGCCCCGGCACGAACTGGGTGAACGAGTTGACGACCGCGATGATCGGCTTCGAGAAATCGTCGTCTTTCATGCCGGTGGCGCGCCAGAGCGAGCGCGCACCTGCCATGTTGCGGCCGGCGGTGGAGGTTTTGGAACGGTAAGTGGGCATTGTCGTTGCTGAAGAAATATCGCGGGAAAAGGGTGGAGGCACGGGGAATAAAGGCCTCTCGCGCGCCCGTGCGAACAACCTCTTGAGCTGCGCCCAGGGCAAACCGCGCAATTATCCCACAGCCGCCGCGGGCGTGGCGCCCATGGGGCAGGCCACCGGCGCGGGCGGCGTGCCCGGCGCGGAACCCGCGCACGGCTGCGGGCCGCCGGCGTGACCGTCCGCAGCGGTGGCCGGCTCGTGCACGGATCGGCGGCGAACACGCGATCCGGCCCCGCGCGTCGGCGTCAGTCGAGCAGCGTCAGGATCTCGTCGTACAGCGCCTTCGGAATCCGCACGCCGTTCGCGATGCTGCGCGCGCGGGCGTCGAAGCGGCGTTGCGACGGCAGCCGCGCACCCTGCGCGACGATCGATTCGAACATCCGTTCGCCGCGCGCGAGCCCCGTGTCGAGATCGTCGCCGAGGAACACCTTCGGGTCGAATGCGATCACGAGTTCGCCATGGCACGGCGTCGCGCCGACGCCTTCGTCGAAGTCCATCGACTCGCGGCTCGTCATGTCGCCGATCAGCGCGCCGCCGAGCAGTTCAACCATCGCCGCGAGCGCCGAACCCTTGTGGCCGCCGAACGTGCGCATCGAGCCCTGCAGCGCGGCCTTCGGATCGGTGGTCGGCCGGCCGTCGGCGTCGATCGCCCATTCCGGCGGGATCGCCTTGCCTTGCTTTGCATGCAGCTCGATGTCGCCGCGCGCGATCGCGCTCGTCGCGAAATCGAACACGAACGGCACGCCGCCCGGGCGCGGCCACGCGAACGCGATCGGATTCGTGCCGAACACCGGCTCGCGGCCGCCCTCCGGCGCGACCCAGCTATGGCTCGGATTCATCGCGATGCCGACCAGCCCCTGCGCGGCGATTGCCTCGACCTCGGGCCATAGCGCGGAGAAGTGGTAGCAGCGGTTGATCGTCAGCGCGGCGATGCCATGCTGCCTCGCCATCTCGACGAGCACCGGCAGGCCTGTCTCGAAGCTCAACAGCGAGAAGCCGCGATGTGCGTCGACCGAGACGATCGACGACGACAACCGGCGCAGCGTCGGCACGGCTTGTGGGTCGACCTTGCCCTTCTTCAGCGAACGCACGCAGACCAGCAGCCGGTACACACCATGCGAATGGCATTCGTCGCGCTGGCCCTGCGTGATCACGTTGGCGATGGCCCGCGCATGGGCGTCGGACAGTCCGTTGTGCGTCAGCACGCGCAGCGCGAGCGCGTGGACTTCGTCGAGCGACAGGACGACTTCGGCGATCGGCTCAGACATGGTTCGCCTCCCGCGGCGCCGGCACGCCGTCGATGCGTTGCGGCACGTTCAGCGGATTGCCGTCGCGGATCGCATCGGGCAGCAGCGTGTCCGGCAGGTCCTGATACGACACGGGGCGCAGGAAGCGCTCGATCGCGCGCGCGCCGACCGACGTCGTGCGCGTGTCCGACGTGGCCGGGAACGGGCCGCCGTGCACCATCGCATGGCCGACCTCGACGCCCGTGCCGAAGCCGTTGACGAGCAGGCGGCCGGCCTTGCGCTCGAGGGTCGGGCGCAGCGCGGCGAACAGCGGCGCATCGCCGTCGGCGAGATGCGCGGCGATCGTCAGCTGGCCTTCGAGCGACTTCAGCACGCGCTGCAGCGTGCCGGCGTCCGGGCAACGCACGATGAGCGAAGCGGGGCCGAACACTTCGTCGCGCAATTCGGGATGCGCGATGAACGCCTCGGCCGAGGTCGCGAACAGCGCCGCGCGGGCCTGCAGCCGATTGCCTTCGGCGCCTTGCGCGAGCAGCTCGACCGCAGCGTGATCGCGAAGCGCCGCGACACCTTGTTCGTAGCTGGCGTGGATGTGCGGCGTCAGCATCGTTTGCGCGGGCGCGGCACGCACCGCAGCGGCGGCCGTTTTCTCGAACGCGCGCAGCGCGGGGCCGTCGACCGCGAGCACGAGGCCCGGGTTCGTGCAGAACTGGCCGGCGCCGAGCGTGAGCGACGCGGCGAACTGCGGCGCGATCGCATCGTGGCGCGCGTCGAGCGCGGCGGGAAACAGCAGTACGGGATTGATCGAGCTCATTTCCGCATAGACGGGAATCGGCTCGGGGCGAGCGGCCGCGATGTGCATCAGCGCGACGCCGCCGCGGCGCGAACCGGTGAAGCCGACGGCCTTGATGCGCGGATCGGCTACGAGCGCCTGGCCGATTTCGCGCGACGCGTCGAACAGCAGCGAGAACACGCCGGCCGGCATCCCGCATTCGCGCGCGGCCTGCTGGATCGCCCTGCCGACGAACTCCGACGTGCCCGGGTGCGCCGAATGCGCCTTGACGATCACCGGGCAGCCGGCCGCGAGTGCCGAGGCCGTGTCGCCGCCGGCGACCGAGAACGCGAGCGGGAAATTCGATGCGCCGAACACGGCGACGGGCCCGAGCGCGACGTTGCGCAGGCGCAGGTCGACGCGCGGCAGCGGCTTGCGTTCGGGGCGCGCCGGATCGATTCGCGCGTCGAGAAAACCGCCGTCGCGCACGAGCGATGCGAACAGCGCGAGCTGGCCGACCGTGCGGCCGCGCTCGCCTTCGATGCGGGCGCGCGGCAAGCCCGTCTCGACGACGCAGCGCTCGATCAGGTCGTCGCCGAGCGCCATGATGTGGCGGCCGATTGCGTCGAGAAACGCGGCGCGGGCGTCGAGCGACGTTTCGCGATACGTGTCGAATGCGTCGTCGGCGAGCGCGCAGGCTGTCTCCAGGTCGTGCAGGCTCGCGCCGCCGAAGGCGGGTTCGAGCGGCTCGCCGGTTGCGGCGGCGATCGCGTGGAGGGTGCCGTTCTGTCCGGCGACGGCCGATTGGCCGATCAGGAGCTGACCTGTGAGTTGCATGGTTTTCCTCGGAAAAAGCAGGGGCCGGGCATGGGGCGCCCGGCCGAAGGGATCATGGGAAAAGGAACGGGCGCGTCAGTCTTCGTCGTCGTCGAGTTGCAGCTTGTCGGCGCGCACGCCGGTATTCGCGCCCCAGTAGTAGATGACGAGCGCGACGGCCGCGACGACGACCGTGTCGTACGGATGCGCAAGCCGGCCCGTGCCGCCGAAGCCGCCGAGATACGACAGCACGATCATCGCGGCATAGAACGCGATCAGCCACGCGGACGAACGCACTTGCTCGGCGAGGCTCAGATGCGCGGTCGGCACCCAGCGGCGGCATGCGAGATAGATCGCGAACATCGCGATCTGCAGGCCGAGCAGCCAGGACACCGTGCTCCAGCCCGACCAGTAGACGATCAGCGCGGCGATCACGAACGACGCGGGGCCGGTGATGCCGAACGCGCTTGCGCGGAACGGCCGCGGCAGGTCGGGCGCGGTGCGGCGCAGCGCGGCGACCGATACCGGTGCGACCGCATAGCTCAGCACCAGCGCGGCCGACACGATGTTGATCAGCGCTTCCCACGACGGGAACGGCATCGTCCAGAAGATCGCAAGGCCAAACGTGAGCCACAGGCCCGCGCGCGGGATGCCGGACGCTTCGTCGACGCGCGTGAACACCTTGAAGAAGGTGCCGGTCTTCGCCCAGCCGTAGACGACGCGCGGCGTCGCGTTCATGTAGATGTTGCCGCAGCCGCTCGGCGAGATCATCGCGTCGGCGACGACCATCACCGCGAGCCAGCCGACGCCGAGCGCCAGCGCGATGTCGCGGTACGGCAGCGTGAATGCCTTGCTGATGTCGTGCCAGCCGCCGGCGAGCATCGCGGTGGGGATGCTGCCGATGAACGCGAGCTGCAGCAGCACGTAGATCAGGGTCGACAGCAGGATCGACAGGATCAGCGCGATCGGGATCGTGCGCTGCGGATTGCGCACCTCGCTCGCGACCGACACGATCGGCGTGAGCCCGAGGTACGCGAAGATGATGCCGCCCGCGGACACGGCCATCTCGATGCCCGGCATGCCGAACGGCGCGAAGCCGTGCACGGTCAGGTTCGCGGGCTTGAAGAACGTGAACAGCACCGCGATCACCGACAGCGGCACGATGAACTTGAAGATGCTGATGATGTTGTTCGCCTTCGCGAACGTCTTCACGCTCGAATAGTTCAGGTAAAAGAAGAAGCACAGCAGCGCGGCCTGCACGAGCCAGCCGAGCGTGGTCGGGTCGCTCGATCCGGCGACGGTCAGGCCCGGAAACCACGCGGCCGCATACTGGCGCGCGGCGACGACTTCGATCGCGATCAGGCTCGAAAAGGCGATCAGCGTGATGAAGCCCATCAGGTAGCCGAGCAGCGGGCCGTGCGAGAACACCGGGTAGCGGACCACGCCGCCCGCGCGCGGCAGCGCGGCGCCGAGTTCGCAGTAGACGATGCCGAGCAGCAGCACCGCGAAGCCGCCGAGCAGCCACGAGAAAATGCCGGCCGGGCCCGCGATCGTCGACACGTGACTCGCGGCGAACAGCCACCCCGAACCGAAAATGGCGCCGAGACCGATGAACGTGAGATCGGTCAGCGACAGCTGTTTCTTGAACTTGCCGTGACCCGCGTCGGGGTGCGCGGTAGGGGAAAGCGGGACAGACGGGTGAGCGTTGCCTTGGCCTCGCATGGGCTTGTCTCCTAGGGGGATATCGGTACAGGCTTGAGATGCGCCGCGCTCCGACGGAGCAGCGGCGCATGCCTGCCGGCCGGCGTCGCCCGGTTCGAACGACCGGGGCGGGCCGCGGGCCGTTCACGCGCGGCGCGGGGGGGCGCTGCAGCGAACGGGCCCGCAGGCCATGCCGGACCGGAGACGGCGGCGCGCGGGGGAAGCCGGCGCGCCGCCGCAGGGGGAGTCGGTCAGAGACCGACGTCGGGCAGCGCCGGGCGCGTGTCGAGCGCCTTGGCGACGATGGCCTTCACTTCCGCGAGCGTGTCGCCCTGCAGCGCGAGGCGCGGCGGACGCGTGATCGCGCTGCCGCGGCCGACCAGCTCTTCGCACAGCTTGATGCACTGCACGAGATCGGGGCGCGCGTCGAGGTGCAGCAGCGGCATGAACCAGCGGTACAGCGCGAGTGCTTCGTCGAAACGCTTTTGCTTCGCGAGGCGGAACAGCGTCTCGCCTTCCTTCGGGAACGCGTTCGACATGCCCGACACCCAGCCTTCGGCGCCGACAGCAATGCTTTCGACCACGACGTCGTCGAGGCCCGCGAACAGCACGAAGCGATCGCCGACCGCGTTGCGCAGGTCGATGAAGCGGCGCGTATCGCCCGACGAATCCTTGAAGCAGACGATGTTCTCGCAATCCTGCAGCGCAATCAGCACGTCGGGCGTCACGTCGTTCTTGTAGATCGGCGGGTTGTTGTAGACCATCACCGGCAGGTCGGTGCTGGTTGCGACCGCGCGGAAGTGCGCGGCGGTTTCGTGCGGCTTCGCCGAGTAGACGAGCGCGGGCATCACCATCACGCCGTCGACGCCGACGCGCTGCGCTTCGCGCACCGTGTTGCGCGCGAATTCGGTCGTGAATTCGGCGATGCCGGCGATCACCGGAATCTTGCCGCCGGCCGCGTCGCGCGCAGCCTCGATCACCTGCAGCTTCTCGCTCGTCGACAGCGACGTGTTTTCGCCGACCGTGCCGCAGACCACGAGGCCCGATACGCCGTCGTTCACCAGGTTCTTCACCACCCGGTGCGTGGCGTCGATGTCGAGGGAAAAGTCCGGCTTGAACTGGGTGCTGACGGCCGGGAAGACCCCGGTCCACTGAATGGCGTTT
Organism: Burkholderia sp. AU30280; assembly: GCF_020420125.1. Classification (NCBI taxonomy): domain Bacteria; kingdom Pseudomonadati; phylum Pseudomonadota; class Betaproteobacteria; order Burkholderiales; family Burkholderiaceae; genus Burkholderia; species Burkholderia sp. AU30280. The sequence goes on along the minus strand of NZ_JAIZRY010000001.1, from coordinate 325,257 downwards.
CGGCTCACTTCAATCTCCTACGTGTTTGTATCGGTCGGCCGACAGGTGTCGGTGTGGCAACCAGTATCGCCGCGCAAATGCCCATCACGCTTGAGTCGTATCGCGGAGCAAAATGACGAAATCGGCACAGCGCCCGGACGGCGCGGGAAGGGCGCTTCGCACTATGCCGATTTCGTCGTCGTCCTCATCGAAAAGCCACAAGCGGGCGGACGCGCGACGGAGGAAGCTGTGCTCCTTTCCCCACTTCGGACGGCTCATGATGAAGCGCATCCAGATCATCGATTCGCACACGGGCGGCGAACCCACTCGGCTCGTCGTGTCCGGTTTCCCCGCGCTCGGCAGCGGCACCATGGCCGAGCGCCGCGACGTGCTCGCGCGCGAGCACGACCGCTACCGCACCGCATGCATTCTCGAACCGCGCGGCAGCGACGTGCTGGTCGGCGCGCTGCTGTGCGAGCCCGTGTCGCCCGATGCGGCGGCCGGCGTGATCTTCTTCAACAATAGCGGCTATCTCGGGATGTGCGGGCACGGCACGATCGGCGTCGTGCGCACGCTGCACCATATGGGGCGCATCGCGCCCGGCGTGCACCGGATCGAAACGCCGGTCGGCACCGTCGAGGCGACGCTGCACGACGACCTGTCGGTCAGCGTGCGCAACGTGCCCGCGTATCGCCATGCGAAGGGTGTCGCGCTCGACGTGCCGGGTTACGGCCCCGTAAAAGGCGACATCGCGTGGGGCGGCAACTGGTTCTTCCTGATCAGCGACCACGGGCAGCGCGTCGCCGGCAACAACGTCGCGGCGCTCACCGCGTATGCGTCGGCCGTGCGCGAAGGGCTCGAACGCGCGGGCATCACCGGCGCGAACGGCGGCGAGATCGACCATATCGAGCTGTTCGCCGACGATCCCGAGCACGACAGCCGCAGCTTCGTGCTGTGCCCGGGCCTCGCGTACGACCGTTCGCCGTGCGGCACCGGCACGAGCGCGAAGCTCGCGTGCCTCGCGGCCGACGGCAAGCTCGCGCCGGGTGCCGTCTGGCGGCAGGCGAGCGTGATCGGCAGCGTGTTCCAGGCGAGCTACGAGCAGGCCGACGGCGGCATCGTGCCGACGATCCGCGGCAGCGCGCACCTGAGCGCGGAAGCGACGCTGCTGATCGAGGAAGACGATCCATTCGGCTGGGGTATCGCGCCGTGAGCGACACGAAGGCGGATGTCGTCGTGATCGGCGCCGGCATCGTCGGCGCGGCGTGCGCGCACGAACTCGCGCAGCGCGGGCTGCGCGTGCTCGTCGTCGACGACGCGAGCGGCGGCGCGACCGGCGCGGGGATGGGCCACCTCGTCGCGATGGACGACAACGCGGCCGAACTCGCGCTCAGCCATTACTCGATCGAACTGTGGCGCGCGCTGAGCGGCGAGATGCCCGACAGTTGCGCGTACCGCAACTGCGGCACGCTGTGGCTCGCCGCCGATGCGCACGAAATGGATCTGGCGCGTGCGAAGCAGGCGACGCTGGCCGCGCACGGCGTGGCGGGCGAGCTGATCGATGCGGCGACGCTCGCGCAACTCGAGCCGATGCTGCGTGCCGGCCTGGGCGGTGCGCTGAAGATTCCCGGCGATGCGATCCTCTATGCGCCCGTCGCCGCGAACTGGCTGCTGCAACGCGCGCCGCGCATCACGTTGCGGCGCGACCGCGCCGTCGCGGTCGATGGCCCGAGCGTGACGCTCGCGAGCGGCGACACGCTGCGCGCGGAGCGGGTGGTCGTCGCGAACGGCGTTGCCGCGCGCACGCTGCTGCCCGAACTGCCGCTGCGCCCGAAAAAGGGCCATCTGCTGATTACTGACCGCTACCCGGGCCAGGTGTCGCACCAGCTCGTCGAGCTGGGCTATGCGGCAAGCGCGCATGCGAGCGACGGCACGTCGGTCGCGTTCAACGTGCAGCCGCGGCCGACCGGCCAGTTGCTGATCGGTTCGTCGCGCCAGTTCGACACCGAGGACGCGCGTGTCGAGCCGCCGGTGCTCGCGCGCATGCTGCGCCGCGCAGTGGGCTATCTGCCCGGCCTGGCCGACCTGAACGGCATCCGCGCGTGGACGGGGTTCCGTTCCGCGAGCCCCGACGGGCTGCCGCTGCTCGGCGAGCATCCGGCGCGGCCGGGCGTGTGGCTCGCGGTCGGGCATGAAGGGCTCGGCGTGACGACCGCGCCGGGTAGCGCGCGGCTCGTCGCTGCGCGGATGGCCGGCGAACGGCCGCCCATCGATATCGAACCGTATTTGCCGGGACGCTTCCTGACCGCGTCCCGCGTAGCCGGAGCGCTGACATGATCATTCATCTGGACGGCCGCGCGCTGACGGTGGCCGACGGTGCGACCGTCGCGGCCGCTGTCGCGGCGAGCGGCGACGACACGACGCGCGTGTCGTGCACGGGCGCGGCGCGTGCGCCGTTTTGCGGGATGGGCGTTTGCCAGGAGTGCAGGATGACGATCGACGGCCGGCGCCGGCTGGCCTGCCAGACGCTGTGCCGTGACGGGATGCAGGTGGAGCGCGCGCGATGAAACAGGAACGACTGAGTGTCGACGTCGCGATCGTCGGCGCGGGCCCGGCCGGGCTGTCGGCCGCACGGGCCGCCGCGCGAAGCGGTGCGACGGTTGCGATCGTCGACGACAACCCGCGGGCGGGCGGGCAGATCTGGCGGCAAGGTGCGGCGGCGACGCCGACGCCGGCCGCCGCCGAGCGGTTCGCCGTGTTGCGGCAGCCGAACGTCACGCATCTCGCGGCGACGCGCATCGTCGCCGAAACGCAGCCGGGCACGCTGCTGCTCGAAGACGACGAACGCGGGCTGCTGCTCGATTTCCGGACGCTGATTCTCTGTTGCGGCGCGCGCGAACTGCTGCTGCCGTTTCCTGGCTGGACGCTGCCGGGTGTGACCGGCGCGGGCGGCTTGCAGGCGTTGATCAAGTACGGCCTCGACGTGCGTGCGCAGCGCACGGTGATCGCGGGCAGCGGGCCGCTGCTGCTGGCGAGCGCCGCGACGGCCCGTCAGGCCGGCGCACGCGTGTCGCATGTGCTCGAACAGGCCGCATGGGGCGACGTGGCCGGTTTCGGCGCGGGGCTGTGGCGCTGGCCGTCGAAGCTCGCGCAGGCCGCGAAGCTCGTCACCGCCGCCTATCGGCCCGATGCGCATGTCGTCGAAGCGTTCGGCGACAAGCGGCTCGAGCGCGTGCGGATTCGTCAGGGCGATCGCGAGTTCGACGTCGACTGCGACCGGCTCGCATGCGGCTTCGGCCTCGTGCCGAATACCGTGCTGCCGAGCCATCTCGGCTGCCGGATCGACAACGGCGCGGTGGCGATCGATGCGCACCAGCACACGAGCCGCGACGGGGTCTTCGCGGCGGGCGAGTGTACGGGCGTCGGCGGCAGCGAACTGGCGATGGTCGAAGGCGAAATCGCCGGTTTGGCGGCGACCGGGCAGGCCGCGCCGTTGGCCGCGCTCGTCGCGCGGCGCGCGCATTGGCAGGCGTTTGCCGATGCCGTACGCGAGCGCTTCGCGATCCGTGAGCCAATCCGCCGGCTTGCGCGGGCCGACACGCTGCTGTGTCGTTGCGAAGATGTGCGTTTCGATGCAGTCGCGCAAGCGCCGAGCTGGACGGCCGCGAAACTGCAGTCACGCTGCGGGATGGGCGCGTGCCAGGGCCGGGTGTGCGGCGCGGCCGCGCAGGCGCTGTTCGGCTGGACACCGCCCGTGCCGCGCACGCCGCTCGTGCCCGCGCGGGTCGGCACGCTGATGCTGGATGGCATGGCGTCCTGTGACGGCGCGTGATGTGATGTGATGGGTCGTCGCGGCAACGCAGCACCGCAGCACCGCAGCACCGCAGCACCGCAGCACCGCAGCACCGCAGCACCGCAGCAACGCAGCAACGCAGCAACGCAGCAACGCAGCAACGCAGCAACGCGGCAACGCAGCAACGCAGCACCGAGGCCCGGTTGACGCCGGGCCGCGCCACATTCAATCCGCCTGCACGTTCCCCCATCCGCCGACCTGCGGAGCCGCACAAGCGCGCAGGCACTCGATCGTCGCGGCCACGGCCGCGCGATTCGCGCTGTCGGGGTGCCAGTACATCGACACCGCGCCCTGGCCCTCGAGCTGCATCGGCAGGATCCGGATCGCGTTCAATTGCGCGAAGCGGTGCGCGGCACGGTGCGACGCGACACCGAGCAGGTCGGTGTTGTTCAGCAGCGTGAGGTTGAGGATCGACGAATTCGATTCGACGCAGTGCGGTGGCCGCACGCGCCCGGCGGCCGTCAGCGCGGCCTCCAGCGCGTTGTGCACGGGCGTGCCCGACGGCCACACGATCCACGAATAGGCGAGCACGTCGTCCCAGCCGACCGACGCCGCACCGGTGAGCGCGTGGCCCGGCCGCGCGACGAACACGACCGGATCGACATACAGCGCTTCGGCATGCAGCAGCGGATCGACGGAGGTCGACCCGGAGCGGCCCACGACGATATCCAGTTCGCTGCGCGCGAGCTGCGGCATCAGCAGGTTCATCGTGCTTTCGGTCATCCGAACTTGCGCGCGCGGCATCCGTTTCAGCAGTTGCGACACCGCGAGCGGCACCGTGTCGGCCGCCGCCACGCCCGACGTGCCGATCGTCACGAGGCCGCTGCCGCCTTCCCGCAATGCGGCCATGTCGTCGCGCGCGATGTCGAGTTGCGCTTCGACGCGCCGCGCATGCTCGATCAGCGCTTCGCCGTAGGGCGTCGGCCGCAGGCCGCGTGCATGCCGCTCGAACAGCGGCAGCCCGACATCCTCTTCCAGTTCCTTCAGCCATTTCGACAGCGCGGGCTGCGTGGTCGCGAGCGCGACCGCCGACTGGCTCAGATTGCCGGTGCCGGCAAGGCTCAACAGTACCTGCAGGTGCCGCAGTCGCAGCCGGTGGGTCCAGTCCATCGCATGCCTCGTCGCGAGTAGGTATATCCAGAAATATATGGATCAGATGATTTGACCATTTTACCGGGTATGTCTGGGTCGAATATAAATCGGCTGACGGACTGCAGCACGGTCCCCGACCCGACAGACACAGCGCCGACGCCGATCGGCCGACGCCAAGGAGACAACATGACGACCCGCCATCCGGACGTGCCGCGCGCCACCTACTACGCACGGATCGCCGAGCAACGCCTGGCGCCGCTGTGGGAATCGCTGCACAACCTCGTGCCGACATCCCCGCGGCCCGCCGCGCAGGCCGCAATCTGGAAGTACGCGCAGGTGCGTGACCTCGTGATGCAGGCCGGCAGCGTGATCAGCGCGGAGGAAGCCGTGCGCCGCGTGCTCGTGCTGGAGAACCCGGGGCTGCCCGGCAAGTCGAGCATGACGCCGACCCTGTACGCGGGCTTGCAGCTGATCCTGCCGGGCGAGATCGCGCCGAGCCACCGGCATACGCAGTCGGCGCTGCGCTTCATCGTCGAAGGGCGTGGCGCGTGGACGGCCGTGAACGGCGAGCGCACGACGATGCATCCGGGCGACTTCATCATCACGCCGTCGTGGGCATGGCATGACCACGGCAACCCGTCGGAGGAAGAGGGCGGCGAGCCGGTCGTGTGGCTCGACGGGCTCGACATCCCGCTCGTCGCGAACCTCGACGCGGGCTTCGCGGAGAACTACCCGGAAGCCGTGCAGCCCGTGAGCCGCCCGGAAGGCGACAGCTTCGCGCGCTTCGGTCACAACATGGTGCCGGTGCGGCATCGCGTGAGCGATCCGACGTCGCCGGTGTTCAGCTACCCGTATGCACGCACCCGCGACGCGCTCGACGCGCTGTACCGGAATGGCGAACTCGACGCATGGGATGGCGTGAAGCTGCGCTATGTGAACCCCGCGACGGGCGGCTGGCCGATGCCGACGATCGCCACCTTCATGCAGTTCCTGCCCGCCGGTTTCGACGGTCGCACGTACCGCAGCACCGACGCGACGATCTACTGCGTCGTCGAAGGCAGCGGCACCGCGCACATCGGCGGCAACGCATTCGCATTCGAGCCGCACGACATCTTCGTCGCGCCGTCGTGGGCGCCCGTGCGGCTGTCGGCATCGTCCGACAGCGTGCTGTTCAGCTATTCCGACCGGCCCGTGCTGTCTGCATTGAACCTGCTGCGCGAAGCGCGCGACTGACGCCGGCCGTTTTCAACGATTCGTTTCCCGTTTCCCGTGCGCCGTCGCGGCGGCGCCCCGTTCATTCGTATTTACGCTGGAGCCACTCATGACTTTCGTTTTCCCGCCCGAAGCGCCCGTGGCGCTCCCCGTCGCCGGCAGCGACGCGCAGTTCGCGGTACGCCGCGTCTATTGCGTCGGTCGCAACTACGCGGCCCATGCACGCGAAATGGGCTTCGATCCCGATCGCGAGCCGCCGTTTTTCTTCTGCAAGCCGGCCGATTCGATCGTGCCGGTCGCGTACGGCGAAACGCTCGATCTCGCGTATCCGTCGCAGACGCAGAACTATCACTACGAAGCCGAACTCGTCGCGGTGATCGGCAAGGGCGGTTCGGACATTCCGCTCGAGCGCGCGCTCGAGCACGTGTGGGGCTACGCGGTCGGCCTCGACATGACGCGCCGCGACCTGCAGATGAAGATGCGCGAGATGGGCCGGCCGTGGGAGATCGGCAAGGCGTTCGACCGCTCGGCACCGATCGGGCCCGTGCATCCGGCAAGCGACGTCGGTCATTTCGAGCAGGGCGGCCTGTGGTTGACCGTCAATGGCGCGACGAAGCAGCAGAGCGACGTGTCGCACCTGATCTGGTCGGTTGCGGAAACGGTGGCCGACCTGTCGAAGTTCTTCCGCCTCGAACCGGGCGACGTGATCTTCACGGGCACGCCCGAAGGCGTCGGCGCGGTCGTCGCGGGCGACGTGATGAGGGTCGGCGTCGAACGGCTCGGCGAGCTGACCGTGCGCGTGGTCTGACGCATCTTCCTCGAAAGGCGACATCGTGCAACTGCATAGCTTCTTCAATAGTTCGACATCCTACCGGGTGCGCATCGCGCTCGCGCTGAAAGGGCTGCCGTACGACACGCTGCCGGTGAACATCCGTACCGGCGAGCATCGCGAGGCGGCCTACGTCGCGAACGTGAACCCGTCGGCAGCCGTGCCGGCGCTGGTCGATGGGGATTTCCGTCTCGGGCAGTCGCTCGCGATCCTCGATTACCTCGACCAGATCCATCCGGAGCCTCGGCTGATTCCGCTCGAACCGCACCGTCGTGCGCGCGTGCTGGAACTGGCGACGCTGATCGCATGCGACATCCATCCGGTCAACAACCTGCGCGTGCTGCGCTATCTCGACAGCGAGCTGAAGGTCACGCCGCAGCAGAAGACCGCGTGGTACCGGCACTGGATCGCGGAAGGGATGGCCGGCGTCGAGCGGCTGCTCGCGCGCGCGGACGCGGGGCCGTGGTGCTTCGGCGACACGCCGACCCTCGCCGACCTATGCCTCGTGCCGCAGGTCGCGAATGCGTTGCGGATGGATTGTGACCTGAGTGCGTATCCGCGCAGCCTCGCGGTGTTTGAACACGCGCGGCGCGAGCCGGCGTTCGACGCGGCACAGCCGCAGCGACAACCGGATTACGTCGCATAACACGAAGCAGGAGACAGGCATGGGCGAGACAAAAGACAAGGGCCGGCGCGTGCTGGTGATCGGCGGCGGTATCGGCGGGCTCGCGGCGGCGCTTGCGCTCGCGCGCCAGGGCATTCGCGTGAAGCTGCTCGAACAGGCAGGCCAGATCGGCGAGATCGGCGCGGGGATCCAGCTCGCGGCGAATGCATTCAACGCACTCGACGCGCTGGGTGCCGGCGAGGCTGCGCGCCGCCGGGCGGTGTTTACCGACCGGCTGCAACTGATGGATGCGGTCGACGCGCGCGAGGTGGCGCGCATCGATACGGGCGCCGCGTACCGCGAGCGCTTCGGCAATCCGTATGCGGTGATTCATCGCGCTGACATTCACCTGTCGATCTACGAGGCGGTCAAGGATCATCCGCTGATCGAATTCCGGACGAGCACGCAGGTGTGCGGCTTCGAGCAGGACGGCAACGGCGTGACCGTGACCGACCAGCACGGCGAACGTTTTCGCGCGGATGCGGTGATCGGCTGCGACGGCGTGAAATCTGCGATCCGTCATGCGCTGATCGGCGACGCCCATCGCGTGACCGGCCACGTCGTGTATCGCGCGGTGGTGGACGTCGACAACATGCCGCAGGATCTGCGGATCAATGCGCCGGTCGTGTGGGCCGGCCCGCATTGCCATCTCGTCCACTATCCGCTGCGCGGCGGGCGGCAGTACAACCTCGTCGTCACGTTCCACAGCCGCGAACAGGAAACCTGGGGCGTGCGCGAGGGCAGCAAGGAGGAAGTGCTGTCGTACTTCGACGGCATTCATCCACTGCCGAGGCAGATGCTCGACCGGCCGACGTCGTGGAAGCGCTGGGCGACTGCCGATCGCGATCCGGTCGAACGCTGGAGCGAGGGCCGTGCGACGGTACTCGGCGACGCCGCGCATCCGATGACGCAATACCTCGCGCAGGGCGCGTGCCAGGCGCTCGAGGATGCCGTGACGCTCGGCGCGGCCGTGGCACGGACCGACGGCGATTTCGAAGCGGCGTTTTCTCTGTACGAGCGCGTGCGGATTCCGCGCACCGCGCGCGTGCTGTATTCGGCGCGCGAGATGGGGCGGATCTATCACGCAAAGGGCGTCGAGCGGCAGGTGCGCAACGGGCTTTGGGCCGGACGCACGCAGGCGCAGTTCTACGACGCGCTCGACTGGCTCCACGGCTGGCGCGCGGAGGATTGCCTGAAACCCGTCGCGTAACGCGCGTTTTCAGCCCGATTCCTGCGGCGCGCATTTCAACGACATGACGCGCGACCGCCTTCCTGGAGGAGACCCCATCATGGCCGATACGCTGTCCATCGACGTCAGCGAATGGATCGACCGGCATCGCGTTGCGCCGTTTCAGGCCGCGATCGTCGTCCTGTGCTTTCTGATCGTCGCGATCGACGGTTTCGATACCGCATCGATCGGTTTCATTGCCCCCGTCATCCGCGCGGAATGGGGCCTGTCGCCCGCGCAGCTCGCCCCTGTGTTCGGCGCGGGGCTCGCCGGGTTGATGGCCGGTGCGCTCGTGTTCGGGCCGTTCGGCGACCGGTTCGGCCGCAAGCGCCTGCTGCTCGCCTGCGTAGCGTGCTTCGGCATCGCGAGCGCCGCGTCGGCGAGCGCCGGCGGCCTGACGGAGCTGATCGCGTGGCGCTTCGTGACCGGGCTCGGGCTCGGCGGCGCGATGCCCAATGCGATCACGCTGACGTCCGAATACTGCCCGGCGCGGCGCCGTTCGCTGCTGGTGACGACGATGTTCTGCGGCTTTACGATCGGCTCCGCGCTCGGCGGGCTCGCGGCGGCGTCGCTGATCGAGCATTGCGGCTGGCGCTCGGTGCTCGTCGTCGGTGGCGCCGCGCCGCTGCTTCTTCTGCCGGTGCTCGCGTGGCGTTTGCCGGAATCGGTGCGCTATCTCGTCAACACCGGCGCGGCTCGCGAGCGGATCGCGGTGATGCTCGGTCGTATCGCACCTGATCCGCATCTTCCAAGCGCGTCGTTCATCGCGCCAGCCGGCAAGCCGGCCGGGTCGCCGCTCGGCCGCCTGTTCAGTGCCGACCTGCTGCGCGGCACGCTGCTGCTGTGGCTCACGTTCTTCATGAGCCTGCTCGTCATCTACCTGTTGTCGAGCTGGCTGCCGACGCTGCTGCGCACGACCGGCGCGACGCTGCAGACGGCCGCGCGCGTGACCGCGATGTTCCAGGTCGGCGGCACGCTCGGCGCGATCGTCCTCGGCGGGTTGATGGACCGTTTCGACCCGCATCGCGTACTGGCCTGCAGCTATGCCGCGGCCGGCGTGTTCGTTGCCGCGATCGGCGTGTTTGCCGCATCGCCGTGGGGTGCCGCGCTCGCCGTGTTCGCGGCCGGTTTCTGCGTGTCGGGTTCGCAGGTCGGCGCAAACGCGCTATCGGCCGCGTTCTATCCGACCGAGTGCCGCACCACCGGCGTGAGCTGGGCGAACGGGATCGGCCGTGGCGGCTCGGTGGTCGGATCGATGGCGGGCGGCGCGATGCTGGCGATGGGCGTGCCGTTGTCGACCGCGTTTGCCGTCGTCGCGGCGCCGTGCGTGATCGCGGGGATGGCGGTGCTGGCGCTCGGCGTGGTCCGTGCCGATGCGGCGCGCCTCCCTGCCGCGAAAGCGATTGCGGGCGAGCAGGCCTGAGCGAAGGAGGGGGCAAGGCAGCCTGTCGGCGAGCGGCGCAGGAGCGTGCGGTGACGCCGTGGCTGCCGCGTGCCGAACAGGCTGCGGCGGTTGAACCGGTCAAGGTTGGTCGATCTGCATGAGTGCGGTCGAACCGGATCGCTCCGGATCTCCGCCGGAGGATGCGGTGCCAGCCAGACGCCCCTGGGTGACGCGGCAAGCCGCCATTTCAGGAATGCTCGCGCACATGATGGCCACCGCGTATCCGTCCGGACAGCCGGCGCAGGATCGCGCGCCATGCAACGAGCAAGCGTCTCGGGCGTGCCGGCTCCACGACCGTCGCACTGGCCGCTCCCGCGCCGTCGGCCGACAGCGCCACGTGGCCGGCCGTCTCGAGCGTCAGGCATTCGCCCTCGTCGAGCAGGCGGCGAATGTGCAGTGGCTCGTCGGGCAGCCAGTCGAGCCTGCCGTGACGCAGCGTGACCGCAAGCGCGCCGTCCAGCGCGATCACCTGGCTGCCCTTGTCGAACCACGCAAAGTGGCTTTGCCCGGCGTCGAGCCGGATGTGATGCGTTTGCATGGCGATTCCCTTTCCCGGATGCGCGGCCTCACGACGGCGAGGCGACAGCGTGCGATCAGGTTAGGGAATCGGCCACCGGCGCGACAGATTCAGGGGCCGGGAATCTGTTGCGGTGCAGACGACGATTTCGTGACGCTGTATCGGTGGGTTTCCCCGGAATCTGTATCTGGCGTGCGATCGGCCGCGCGGGCACGATCGCCTGCATGACGCCTTTCACCGATTCATCCCGCCCGCCCTTGCCGATGGACGGCGAACCGCTTTACGAACGGCTCGCCGAGCATTACCGCCGCATCATCGCGGCCGGCACGCTGTCGCCCGGCGACCGGATGCCGTCGGTGCGCGCATTCATGGCACAGCACGGCGTGAGTCTATCGACCGCGATCCAGGCGTTCCGACGGCTCGAGGATACCGGCTGGTGCGAGGCGAAGCCGCGCTCCGGCTACTTCGTGCGGCGCCGCGCGGCGGTCGCGCTCGAAACGCTGCCGGAAAGCGAGGGGCCACCGCTGAGCGTCGAGCCGCCGTTCGCGGGCCTGCACGAACGCGTATCGCGCGTGATCGACCGCGCGAACGCGGCGCCCGATGCGCTGAATCTCGGCGGCGCGTCCGCGCTGGCCACGCTGTATCCGGCCGAGCGCCTGCAGGCGCTCGCGATCCGGCTGTTGCGGCGCAAGCCCACCTTGCTGACCGATGCGGGGCCCGTTGGCGGTTCGCCCGAATTCCGGCAGACGATGGCCAGGCGCGCGCTGTCGTACGGCGTGACGGTGACGCCGGACGACGTGATGTCGACGAGCGGCGGCGTCGATGCCGTGAATCTCGCATTGCGCGCGGTGGCACGCCCCGGCGACACGATCGCGATCGAATCGCCGGCCTTCTTCGGCTTGATCCAGTTGCTCGAAAGCCTCGGCTTGCGTGCGCTCGAAATCCCGGCCAGCCCGACGACCGGCCTGTCGATCGAGGCGCTCGAAGTGGCGCTGACCGCGTATCCGGACATTCGGGCCGTGGTCGTCGTGCCGAACCTGCAGAACCCGCTCGGCTGCGTGATGCCCGACGAGCGCAAGGCCGCGCTGGTCTCGCTATGTTCGCGCCATGGCGTGGCCGTGATCGAGGACGAACCTTATCGCGAGCTCGTCGAGGCGCCGCAGCCGGTCAAGCCGGTGAAGGCATGGGATCGCGACGGCACGGTGATCTACTGCCCGTCGTTCAACAAGGTGCTGGCCCCCGGAATGCGGCTTGGCTGGATAAGCGCGGGGCGCTGGCACGCACGCGTGAAGATGCTGAAGTTCGCGCACAGCCGGCACAACGCCGCGTTGCTGCAGGCCGTTGCGGCCGAATTCGTCGGCTCGGGCGCGTTCGATCGCCATCTGCACCGGTTCCGCGAACAGTTGCGCGTGCAGCGCGACGTGACGATCGATGCGATTGCGCGGCATTTCCCGGCTGGAACCCGGATGAACCAGCCGCCGGGCGGAATGCTGCTGTGGATCGCGCTGCCGGAGGGCGTGCGCTCCGAAGCGCTGTTCGACGCCGCGCTGGCGCACGGGGTCAGAATCGCGCCCGGCTCGATCTTCTCGAATTCCGACCGCTTCGACGGCTATATCCGGCTCGCTTGCACGCGCGTGTTCGATGCGGCGCACGAAGCGGCATTCGAAACGCTCGGCCGCCTCGTACGGGAAGCCACGGCAGCCATGTAAGCGGGGTATCGGCCGGCCGGGCTTGCGAATAGGCAAGCCCCGCGGCTTTTCGCGCGACCGACGCCGCCAGCCGCCGCCATTTCATCGGCTGGCCGAATGCATGGCGAGGTGCTGGCGGATCAGCGACAGGTAACGATCGCCGACCGAGAAATCACGCGCGGCGCGGGGCCGTTCGGCCTGGCGCAGCGTGGCCGGTGCGCTCATGCCCAGATACCGGCATACGGCGGATGGGAAGGGCTTGCGCGTATGCCCGAGCTGGCGAGCCGCGCGCTCGACGCGGGCATCACCGACCTGGGCACGGAGCCACGCCAGCACTTGGCGATCGGCTTCGTTGACGATACGAACCAGATGTTCCATCGCGCACCTCACTGTTCATAAATACAGTACTGTAAATATAACCAGTGTTTGCGACGGCCGCAAGCAGGTGCGCGTGCGGCTGGCCGTTCGGCCAGGGTCAGCGAGCCGGCACGGCGGTTCGCGCGATCCGGCCAGCAGCGGCAGCGGGCGCCACCGGGGGAGCGACCTTCGTATAGCGCGCGTCCGTCAGCGTGCCGAGGAACGCGACGATATCGTCGATTTCCGCATCGGTCAGCGCGGGCGGCGTGCCGGGCCGGCGGTTCATCGGCGTCGAGTTGACGTTGATGTTGCCGCGATAGGCAGCCGGCACGTCGTCGAACGTTCTGGCCCCGTGATACCAGAAGCCCGGGTCGGTCGAGCGCGTGTTGTAGAACGCGACCGCGTCGCGCAGCGTCGTGAACACGCCGTTGTGCATGAACGTCTGCTTGACCGCGACGTTGCGCAGCCCCGGCGTGCGCAGGTAGCCGCACCATTGTGTCGGCTCGGGCCAGCGCAGCCGCCGTGCGGTGTCGCACAACCCGTTGTCGAAATGGCGCGGATCGCGGTTCGCCGGCAGCGCGCGGTTGCGCGGCACCGCGATCGCGTCGTAGCCGAAATCGGTGAAGAGCGAACGCTCCGGGCGGCTCGACGTCTCCGACAGCGTATGGCAGCTCATGCAGTTGCCCTTGTCCGGATTCCGGAACAGCGCGAGCCCGCGCATCTCGGCCGGTGCGAGCGGCTTGCGAGTGCGCAGGAACGTGTCGAAGCGCGACGTGAACGGCGCCATCTCGTCGCTCTGCAGATAGGCCTCGACGGCTAGGCCCAGCGCACGCACCAGTTGCTCGGGATCGCGCCGCACCGTCGCGCCGAAGCGTGCGGCGAGATCGGGCGCGAGTTCGGTCGCGTCGACCTTGCGCAGCAGCGCGGCCGGCGACCGGTTGTTCATCTCGTCCGGATCGAACAGCGGCCCGCGAATCTGCTCGGCGAGCGTATCAGCACGGCCGTCGCTGAACAGGCCGCCGAACGGCGACGGCGCGGGTGCGTCGTCGTCCTGGTAGAAGTGGCGGCGCGGTACGTAGCGCACATAGAGCAGCGACGGCGCATTGCGCCGGCTGAAGTGCCCGGGCCGGCTGCCTTCCGGCACGCCGGGCCCCGCGAGCGAGGCGGCCGACAGCGTCGGCGCGAACGCGCGGCCGGGGTCGTGGCAGCCCGCGCACGACATGCCGCGTGGCTCGGACAATCTCGGATCGAAGAAGATCCGGCGGCCGAGCGCGACGAGCGTCGGGTCGGGCGCGAAGCGCGCGGTGGCTGCGTCGATCTTGCCCGTTACCTGCGGCGTGCCGTTGCCGATGGTATCGACGACTCGCGAAGGCGGAGCACCGGGAAGCAGGACCGTTTCGGCCGGCGCGGCGTGAGCCGCGAGCGCCACGCCGGCGAGCGCGGCAGCGGCGAGGGTGCGCAGTATCTGCCGGCCGCATGCATGGCGGCCGTCACATCGAACTCCTTCACTCACGGCGCAATGAACCCCGTCTTGTCGCAGGCGAGCGTCGTGCCCGACTGGTTGCACGATGCGAGCAGCTTGCCGGCCGCCGAATATGCGTGGAACACCCAGCCGGTCGCCGGGGCGGCGCGGCGCTCCATGATCAGGAAGCCGAAGCTGTTGTTGTGCGACAGCCGCTCGATCACGGCGCCCGGTGCGGGCGTCAGGCCGGCCGGGAACGGGTCGGGCAGCGCGACGTCGAGATTGTCGCCGCCGTTGCCTGACACGATCGTCGCCGGATGCCCGGACGAGAAGTTGATCGCCTGGAAATCGTGCACGTGGCCGTGCAGCGCGACGTGCACGCCGGGCGGGTAGTACGCCTGCGCGTTGAGGCTCGACATCACCGACTGCAGCGCGAGATTGCCCGGCGCGGGGGTGCTGCCGGCGATCGGCGCGAACGCGAGGATCGGATGGTGGTTCGTGAAGATCGTCGTCGTCATGCCGGCCTTCGACGCGAGCGCGGCGACCGTCTGGAACTGCTTCTGGTAGATGCCGAATTGCGCGTCGGTCGTCTTGAGCGGCGTGCGGCCGACCTTCGCGGTGTCGAACACGATCACCTGCGAGCCGCCGCCGAGCGACACCGCATAGGGTTCCGAATAGTTCGCGTTGTTGTCGTTGGCCGGATCGTCGCACGAGCGCGCGGCCGAATACGGGCGCGGATCGAGGAAGCGGAACCAGCCCTGGCCCGCCCGCGCGCATTCCTCGTGGTTGCCACGCACGACGACCCACGGCGCCTTCGCGAGCAGCGGGGCGGCCGGGCGGAACAGGTCGGCCTGCCACGTATCCCAGCCATAACCCCACGGGCTGTCCTTGCAGCCGGCGATGTCCGGCGGGCACGCGTTCTCGCGATAGTGGTAGTCGCCGATGTGCATCACGAGGTCGGGCGACAGTTTCGCGACGCTGGCCGCGATCGTGTCGAGCGGCCAGACGGTCGCGTCGTTGCACGCCTGCCAGGCGTTGTCGGCCTTCTTCATGCGGCAGCCGGTGTCGGCGATGATCGCGATGCGTTGCGGCTGCGCCTTCGGCAGCGGCAGCGTGCGGCCCGCGACGCTCGCCGCCTGCGCGCCGGCCGGCAGCGTCATCTCGCAGACGGACACCGGGAAGCTCGACGGCTTCGAATCGGACGGATCGCTGGCGGTCGGCCGCTGGGCGAGGGTCGCGGCGCCTGCGCGCAGCGTCATGCGCGACAGTTTGCCGTCGACGGTCAGTTGCGGGCACAGCGGATCGCTGGCCGAAGGGGGCGTGTAGTTCGTGATGACGCGCGCGATCGCCTGGTTCGCGTCGCCGATCTCGACCCATGCGGCCTGGACGTTGACCGACGCACTCGCCGGATCGGCCGGCGAATCGATGTGGTTCGAGCACGCGGACAGCGCGGCGACGAGCGCGAGCGGCGCGACGCACGCGAACCGCGCGAGGGAAAGGAGTCGTTGCATGGGGAGCCACCGTGGAAAAACCGACACCCTACGCAATGAAGATGTAATGAATATGAAGGCAAATCATCGGCGCCGGACGCCTGCATCGGGCGTCCGGCGCCGCCGCATCAGATGTTGGTGCTGGCCGGAATCCGGCTCGGCAACAGGTACGGATACGGCGTCGGCCGCGTCTGGTTACGCGTGTTGATGGTGGCTTCCGCCTGCTGCAGCGCCTGCTGGAAGCGCGACAGCGGGCCGCCGCTTTGCGTGATGCGCGGATCGGTGAGCAGCGGTGCGTACGGGAACGCATTGCTCTTGTACTGGCCCAGCTGCCGGTAATACACGCCGCCCAGTAGTTCGTAGATGGCCACCCGCTCGACGGCCGAGACCATCGGCGGCAGCATCCGGTTCCAGTTGTCCTGCGACTGGCCGCCGGCGCTGGTCGGCGCGGGGGCCGACAGCAGCGCCGACAGTGCCGGCGCGTAGGTGCAGAGGTCCGGCTGCGAGAAGTTGACGGCCGCGTGCTGCGCGCTGGCGTTGAAGATCACGAGCGTCAGCACACTCGCGAGCTGCGCCCTCGACGTGATCGGCACGAAGCCCTTCACATGCCCGTTGCCGGCGACGTCGTCGACCCACGCGGTCAGTTCGTAGTCGTTCGTCACGTCGCTGTCCGACGCGTAGTAGACGTTCACGTAATCGGTCGTCCACGCGTGGATCGCGTTCCAGATCAGCAGGCCGTCGTCGCGATACGGATAGTCGGGCAGCGTGACCGGGTTGTCGACCTTCCGGTTCGCGAGATCGGTCGGCAGCATGTGCGCGTAGAAATCGAATGCCAGCCGGTCGCTCGCGATGTCCTGCGCAATGGTCGGCATCGGCGCCGCGAACAATGTGTTGATGAAGCCGAGCGGCACGTTCGGCATCAGGATCAGCGCGGCGCCTTCGTTGATGAAGAGCGTGCCTTCGAAGTGCGGGGCGAGCAGCAGATACAGCGGGTGCGTCTGCGCCAGGTTGCGCCAGGTCGCCATCGCGAACGCCTCGCTCACGAAGTGCGTGCGCGACAGGTGGACGAACATCTCGTGATAGTTCTCTTCCGCACACTGCACGACCGTCTTCGCCTGCTGCCACGCCCAGTAGGCCGAGGTATCGGACGGGGCGGCGGGCAGGAAGATCGGGTTCGTCGCCGGATCCTGGCCGCACTGGATCGCGACCGGAACCAGCGACGTGCCGCCCTTCGGGATCGCGAACAGCGCGATCGGCGCGTACGAATAGCCGGTGCCCGTCAGCAGCTTCGATACCGGGCCGGCGGTCGCGATCGTGCCGAGATCCACGTAGTCGAGGAGGAACAGGCGGTTTTCGATGCCGGCGGTCGCGAGGTCGTCGGCCGCGCCCATCACCTGCCGGTACTGCGTGTCCGTCAGCGGGAACTTCGTCGGCAGGCTCGCGACGCCCTGGATCAGCACGGGGTTCTGGCCCGCGACCCGCAGGCGCGCGAACACGTCGTCGCGATGAAACGTGTTGGCGATGTCGGGCAGCGGAATGGTCGCGAACAGCGCCTTGTAGTTCGACTCGTTGCGCGTGGCGTCCTGTCCGGCGAATACCGTGTTCAGCTGCGGAATGATCGACTGGATCAGCGCGTTGATCGTTTGCAGCACGCCGAGCAGCGTCGTCTGGAGCGACGGGATCGTCACAGCGGCCGACCCGAGGTTCGGGTTTGCCGTCAACGCGTCGTAGCTCGATTGCGCGGCCGCGACGCTGGCGGCGATCGCGTTCAGCTGGTTCTGCCAGAGGGACGCGGCGGTGACCGGCAGCGCGGCGATGAAGTTGGTGAGGATCTTGACGAGCGTGCTTGCCGCCAGCAATAGCCATTCGACGGTCGGCAGGTCGTTGGCCGTCACCGTCGCGGCCATCGGAATGCCCGGGGCATTCAGGAAATTGCCGGTCCAGACGTAGTTCAGTTTCTGGGCCTGCGTATACCCAGCGCGAGCCAACTGGCCGGCGTAGGTATCGTGCTGGGGCAGCACCGGCGAGGTTGAAGGGGCCACCGTCGCGGCCACCGCGGCGACCGGGGCCGTGACTGTGCCGACCACGGAGTTGATCCAGTTGCCGAGCCCGGTCAGGCCGGCTTTGGCGGCGAAAGGAACGGTGGCAGCCCCTGCCGCAACGGCGGAGGCTTTCAGTAAGTCGCGTCGTTTCATGAGTAATCAGTCCTCGTTTGAATCGGTTTATTTACGAATGTTTCGACCCGGCCTACTTTATTTTTTAGGATGACTTATGTTTATTATTGATGGTGATTGGCTTAAATACGATGGCTTTATGTTCGATTTGGAAATTACCTGAACCGGTTAAAAAAATTGTCACATGGTGAAAAGGTTTTTGTCTTGAGGGTTTCGCGGATCTTGCATTGTTTAAATAAGTTGCCGGTGATTTGAAGAATGATGGTTGTCGTATTGGCAATGACGTGTGCGAAAAATCATTGAGCGGATTTAATGACTCGGCAATGGCTGCAATCTTCGAGGAATTCGGTTGGTTTGAAACGCAATTGTCGGGACGCGTCGGCATGCCGCTTCGCCGGTCGGAAACCGCTTGACCTCAAGCTGGCTTGAAGTAGCACAGTAGGGGTATCGCCCGGCACGGGCTCATGGAACAGGAGGGCTTTCGAAATGAGTGAAGCGCACGACGCAAATCGCGATCAGGCCATGTTGTGGAACGGGCCGTCGGGCCGTGCATGGGTCGACGTGCAACCGATGCTCGACGGCATGTTCGCGCCGTTCGGGGCGTGGCTGGCTGACGAGGCCGTCGCGCTATCCGCCCGACACGTGCTCGATGTCGGCTGCGGCACGGGTGCGGTGACGGTCGACATTGCGCGGCGCATCCGGTTGGGCGGGACCTGTACCGGCATCGATGTATCGGCAACGATGCTCGACGCCGCGCGGGCGCGCGCCGCTCGCGACGCCGTACCGGCGCACTTCGTCCGTGCGGATGCGCAGACCCATGGGTTCGCGCCCGGAAGTTTCGACCTGATCGTGTCGCGCCTCGGCGTGATGTTCTTCGACGATCCGGTCCGGGCCTTCGCGAATCTGCGGCACGCGGCGCGGCCGGATGCGCAGATGCGGTTCGTCGCATGGCGCAGCGCGGCCGACAACCCGTTCATGACGACGGCCGAGCGGGCCGCCGCGCCGTTGCTGCCGAACTTGCCCGCGCGGCGGCCCGGCGCGCCGGGGCAGTTCGCGTTCGGCGACCGGCAGCGAATCGCTTCGGTGCTGTCGGACAGCGGCTGGGCCGACGTTACGATCGAGCCGATCGATATGGCGTGCGCGCTGCCCGAACCCGCGCTGGACGACTACATCGCCCGACTGGGCCCGGTCGGGCTCGCGCTGCTGGAGACGGACGATGCGACGCGACGGCGTGTGGTCGACACGGTGCGTGCCGCGTTCGAGCGCTACGTGCACGGCGCGGAGGTGCGCTTCGACGCGGCGTGCTGGCTCGTGACGGCGCGGGCACCGTCCGCGTAACGCGTCGCGGTAAAGCGGTGGATCGCGGAAGGGGCGGCCGGTTCGCCCCGCGCGTTGTCGTTCGCGCGGGATAAAGCGGGGCCGCGTGACGTCTGCGCGTCAGCGTCGCCGCGCGCGCAGCATCAGCCACGCGCAACCGCCGGCAACCAGCGCGAGGCCGAGCAGGACGGACTCGACGCCGAGCGCGAAACCGGGCGGCATTTCCCCGCTGTTCGGCGCGGGCGACAGATTGCCGCCCATCGCGACGGCCCCGCCGGCCAGCAGCGCCATGCAGACGATCCAGTAGAGCTTGCCGCGCGGCGCCGCGGCCCGGATCCGCCACAGTGCGATGCCGGCCCCGCCGAGATAAAGCGCGGCGAGCGTGCCGAGCGCGACGAGGTCGGCCGAGCGGCTTTGCAGAAACCCGCTCATCGCGTGGCTCCGTCGATCGCGCCGGGCCGGCGCCGCGCGGCCAAGGCTTCGGCGGACGCGTTCATTCAGCCTCCGTCGCGTGCCCCGGCGCGCGGCTCAGCAGATGCGTGCGCGTGTCGGCCGCGAGCGACACGTAGCGTTCGTACTGGCGCAGCACGTCGGCAATCACTTCGTCGCTGCGCAGGTATTCGACGTCGTAGCCGAGCCGCCCATCCTCGAAGAACGTAACGATCCCGTACACGTGGGCCCGCTCCGCTTCCGGCTCGGCCGCCTCGCGCACGAGGAACGCCGCCGCGGATTTCACCGTCACGCGCACGCCGTACACGAAATCGCGGTGGTCGGCGGTCGGCACGGTGAGGCGCACGGCATCGTCGCTGTCGCGTTGCACGTTCGCATCGACGCCGCCCGCGCGCAGTTCGTCGGCGACCTTGCGCAACGCGGGCTCGACCGTCTCGGCGACGAACTGGCGCGCTTCGGCTTCGGTCGTCTGCCGCAGGATGTGGGTCAGGCGGTGGCGCCAGTGCTGGCCGGTCCAGAAGCTCGTCGCGGGCGCGACGTCCTGCGAATAGTGCACGCGGTCGGCAGCGAGCCCGCGCCACAGCCCGTAGCAGAGCGCGATCATGATGATCGCGACCGGCAGCGCGGCGATCAGCGTCATTGCCTGCAATGCGCCGAGCCCGCCCGCGACCAGCAGCACCGCGGCAGTCACGCCCAGCAGCGCGGCCCAGAACAGCCGTTGCCAGACGGGCGAGTGCGCGTTGCCGCGCGTCGCGATCTGGTCGATCACGAACGCGCCCGAATCGGCGGACGTCACGAAGAACACCGCGATCAGCACGATCGCGACGATCGACAGCAGTTGCGGCATCGGCAGGAAGTCGAAGAAGCGGAACAGCAGCGCGTCGACATTGGTGGCGGTTTGCGCGAGCGCGCCGGCCGCGCCGTGCGTATCGAGCCAGATCGCGCTGTTGCCGAACACGGTCATCCACACGAGGTTGAACGCGGTCGGCACGAGCAGCACGCCGATCACGAACTGGCGGATCGTGCGGCCGCGCGAGATGCGCGCGATGAACATGCCGACGAACGGCGACCACGACACCCACCATGCCCAGTAGAGGATCGTCCAGCCGCCGAACCAGCCTTCCTCGCGCGGCGGTGCGTACGCGTACGTCCTGAAAGACAGGTCGACGAGGCTCGACAGATACTGGCCGATGTTGTCGCCGAGCGCGCGCAGCAGGAACGCCGTCGGGCCTGCGACGACCACGAATGCGAGCAGCAGGAACGCCAGCAGCAGGTTCAGCTCGGACAGTCGCCGCACGCCCTTGTCGAGGCCGGTTGCGGCCGATACGCCCGCGAGGATCACGACGACCGCGACGAGCCCGATGCGAAACAGGTTGCTGCCGGTGTCCCAGCCGGCGACGGTATGCAGGCCCGCGCTCAGCTGCATCACGCCGTAGCCCAGCGTCGTCGCGATGCCGGCGACCGTGCCGACCAGCGCGAACGCGTCGACCGTGTGGCCGATCCACCCGTTGATGCGCTCGCGCAGCACCGGATACAGCCCGGAGCGCAGCGTCAGCGGCAGGTTGTAGCGGAAGCCGAAGTATGCGAGCACGAGCCCCATCAGCCCGTAGATCGCCCACGCATGGAAGCCCCAGTGGAAGAAGGTCATCAGCATCGCCTCGCGCGCGGCGGCTGGCGTGCCGGGGTCGACGGTCGGCGGCTTCAGGAAGTGCTGCATCGGCTCGCCGACGCCGAAATACATGAGGCCGATGCCCATGCCGGCTGCGAACAGCATGGCTGTCCACGATACGAAGCTGAATTCGGGCTCGGCATCGTCGGGGCCGAGCCGGATGTTGCCGAAGTCGCTCGCGGCGATCAGCACGAGAAACACGAGGAAGCCGGTGACGGCGAGTACGTAGAACCAGTCGAAGCGCGCGATGACCCATTGCTGGCCGGCGGAGAACAGCGCGCCGGCTTCGCTTGGGCGCAACGCGCACACGACGAGCAGCGCGCCGATGACCGCGAGCGCGGGCAGGACGACCTGCGGCTTGAATGTCGTGCGGGGCGAGGGACGGGAATCTGGCATGGCGGGCATCCAGTTGTGGGCGCAACAAGGCGCGACGCCGCCCGGCGCGCGGGTTGCGCGTCGGACCCTGATACGGCGTGCGTCGAGTGTACCGCGGTGTCAGGACTGCAAGAAGGGGTATGCAGAAGAGATAAGCCTGACGAATTGTAAGGTATTGGGGGGATCGAGAAAACCCGCGGGGTTCGCCCGGCGGGCGGACCGGGCGCCGAAAACGCCGTGGCGGACATGCGTCGGGCGCCCGGACGGCACGCGTGGAATGCGAGAAAAGCGCGTCGCCCGGGGCAGGGGCAGCGCGCCGATGGCGCTGCCGTGGGGGTTCAGAACGTGACGGCGATGCCGGCCATGCCGACGAACTGGCCGCGCGTCGTCGACGGCGTGAGCTGCTGCGAATCGCCGACGATCGGTGCCGCGTCGATGACGTGGCCGGCGCCTTGCGCACCGAGCGTCTGTCCGCTCGAATGCGTGTATGCCTGCAGTGCATAGAGTGTCGTGCGCTTCGACAGGCTGTACGACTCCTTCAGCGAATACTGCTGGTAGCGGGCCGCACTGTCGATGCCGTTCGCCTTCGACGCGCGCGTGTAGGCGAACGCGCCGGCTACCGAGAACGCCGGCGTGAAGCGGTACGCGGCGAGCGCGCCGTAGGTGTTGAACACAGCCGTGTCCGTGAACGCGGAGCCGTTGCCGGGCAGGTACTTCACGTTCGAATAGTTGACGCCCATCGTCAGGTCGCCGAGCGTATAGTTGCCGGCTGCCGCGACCTGCTCGACGGCCTTCGCGGTCAGGTAGCCCTGGTTCAATACGGACACCGCGAAGCTGCCCGATGCGGCGATCGACGGATTCAGGAAGCCGGCCGACGAGCCCGAGCTGTTGATGCGCAGGTAGCCGGCCGCGACGCCGATCGGCCCGTTCGCATAACGCAGCGCGGCGCTGAGCGTGTTGCCCTTGCCGGTCGCGCCCGCAATGCCGCCGAATGCATACATCGCGCTTGCGGTCAGCCCCGCGAAGGTCGGCGACGTATAGGTAACCGAATTGTTCACGCGGATCGTCGTGTCGAGGCCGTCGATGTCGCCCGGATGCGCGCCCGTTGCGCCGGTCAGCCAGCTGCTCGACGCGTACGGGCCGACGAACAGGAAGTAGGGCGTGTACTGGCGGCCGGCCGTCATCGTGCCGTAATGATCGTTGCGCAGGCCGACGAACGCCTGGCGATTGAAGATCGTGCCGGCGGCGGATTGCGCGCCGGTGTTCAGGTTGAAGCCGGACTGCAGGTCGAAGATCGCATGCGTGCCGCCGCCGAGATCCTCGTCGCCGCGCAGCCCGAACTTCGACGCATACAGATTGCCGTCGCGCATGTAGATGTTCGAGTGGCCCTGCTGGTTGTTCACGTACGCGAGCGAATCGTCGACGACGCCGTACAGCGTCACGCTGCTCTGCGCGTGGGCGGCGGTCGTGCCGAGCGACGCGGCCGATAAAATCAGGATTGCATAGCGGTTGACGGGTGCTTTCATCGTCGAATCTCCAGATCGCTTCATCTTTTCAAGGTGGACGGGAGGCTCGATCGCCTCCTCTGTGACGGGCGGCGGGCCGCATGAACGGCCCGCCTTGCCAGGGTTATGCGGTTCAGTTGTCGAATGCGACGACGAGGCGGCGCCATGCGCCATCCTGCGCATCCTGCTCGACGCGCGCGCCGCGCGCGGCGACCGGGCCTTGCAGCGACGCGGGCAGCAGGATCTCGATGCGATCGGCCGGGCGCGCCGGGCGGCCGTCCCAGCGCACCGATACGCCGAGCGCGCCCGACGCCTCGCGGCCGGTCTCGATGCGCCACAGTCCGTATTCGCCGTCGCGCCATGCTTCCGTCTCGCCGTCGTCCTCGACGCATTCGCCCTGTGCGACGCCGTCCTCGATGCGCGGCGCGACGAGGAAGCCGCGCGTGTCGGCACGCGCGCCGAAATGCTGTTCCGCGACGTTCAGCGGCAGCACACGGCCCTCGCGCAGCAACATCACCGGCGTGTCGAACGGCGCGGGCAGCGTCGCGCTCGTGCCGCCGTCGAACGACTGCGCGCTCGCGCAGCACATCCAGCGCGCGCCAGACGGCAGGTAGACGGTGCGCTCCGTCAGGCCGGGATCGACGACCGGGGCGACGAGCAGCGCGTCGCCGAGCATCATCTCGTCACATTCGTCGTAGCAGCGCGCATCGCCGGGGAAATCGGCGAAGGTCGGCCGCAGCACGGGCTCGTAGCGCGTCGTCGACAGCCACAGCAGGTGATAGAGGTAGGGCAGCAGCCGGTAGCGCTGCTTGATCAGCGACGCAATCTGCGCGGTGATCTCCGGGTACATCCACGGCTCGTTGACGGTGCCGTCGTCGTTCCACGAATGGATGCTGAAGCGCGGCATGAAGATGCCGAACTGCACCCAGCGCAGCAGCAGTTCCGGCGACGGCGCGGGCCCGGAGAAGCCGCCGATGTCGTGGCCGATGTTCGACACGCCCGACAGCGCGAGCCCCAGGCCCATTTTCAGGTTGTAGCGCAAGGTTTCCCACGACGTGTAGTTGTCGCCGGACCAGGTCTGGACATAACGTTGCATGCCGGCGCCGCCGGAGCGCGACACCAGGAACGGCCGTTGCCCCGGCGCGTGCGCGCGCTGCGCTTCACGCGACGCGCGCATCATCAGCATCGTCTGCAGGACTTTCGCCTCGCGCGCGGGGAACGGTTGGCCGAAGCCGTGTGCGATCGCGTCGGGCGACCAGATCTCGTATTCGTTGTTGTCGTTCCAGGTCGATTCGATCCCGTATTCGAGCAGCGCCGACGTGACCTGCTCGCGCCACCAGCGGTACGCGTCAGGCTGCGTAAAGTCGAGATACGCGCCGACCTCGTCCCAGAACTGCACCCACGCAGGCTCGCCGGACGCCGAGCGGATCAGCAGCCCGCGCTTTGCGGCGTCGTCGAATGCGGGATGGTCGCGCAGCAGGCATGGCTTGATGTTCGCGCACAGGCGAATGCCGTGGTCGCGGTAATGCTTCACGAAGCCCTTCGCGTCGGGAAACTTGTCGCGGTTCCAGTTGAACACGTAGCGCTTCGCGCCGATCGACGTATAGCCCGACGACAGGTGGAACGAATCGCACAGGATGTCGTGCGTGTCGCACTGTTCGACGAACTGGTTCATCTGCTGCTGCGCGTCCGGCGCATCGGTGTAGCTCATCGTCGAGCCCGAATAGCCGAGCCCCCATTTCGGCGTGCGCGCGGGGCGCCCGGTGAGCCACGTGAAGCGCCGCGCGGCCGCGAGCGGCGTATCGGGCGATGCGATGAAGTAGTAGTCGAGATCGCCGTGCTCGGCGACGAAATAACGGTACGGGCCGTGATAGTTGTCCAGCTCGCGGCCCATGTCGAACGCGCAGTCCGACAGCGTGTCGTAGAACAGCCCGAACCCCTGGCATGCATCGGGCGACCACGTGATATAGAACGGAATGTGCTTGTACAGCGGGTCGGTGTGTTTCGCGCTGTAGCCCATCGCGTCGATGTTGCGCATCTCGAAGCGCGCGCCGGTGCGGTCGAGGTCGCCCGCGCGTTCGCCGAGGCCGAACACCTTGTCGCCCCGCTCGCGGGCGACGTAGTGATACGCGCGATCGTCCCACCAGCCGAAGTTGTACGCCTGCGTCGCTCGGTCGGCGAGTGCAACGCGCCACGTGCCGTCCGCGCCGCGCATCGACCACGTGCAATGGCCGCCTTGCCGGCGCACCACGACGCGGATCTGCGCGGTCTCGATGCGCACGCCGTCGTCGTCTTCGTCGAGCGTATAGGCGGGCAGGGCAAAGCCGTCGAGGTCGAGGCGGTCGCGCCCGTCGAGCGGCACGTCGTCGAGGCCCGGTGCGATCGACCATGTGCGCGGGTTGCGCGCCGTCGCGTTGGGCAGCACGCGCACGCGCACGATGTCGTCCTCGAGCACGAAGATCTCGATGGTCGCGCCCGCCTCGGAGGCGAGCAGCACACGGTTCGCGTGCCGGCCGGCGACGCGGAACACGGGCGGATGAAGAAGCGAAGTCATGAATGCGATTTCCTGTGAAAGCGAAGGTCAGGCGTGCCGTGCGAGCAGGCGTTCCTGCTTCGACTGCCCGCGGATCAGCACCGCGAGCAGCGTGACGCCGATGATGTCGAACAGGCCGAGGCACGCGAACAGCGGCGCGTAGCCGATCTTGTCCGCGAGCGCGCCGACCAGCAGCGAGAAACCGAGCCCGCCGATCCACGCGGCCATCCCGGCGAAGCCGCTCGCGGTGCCGACTTCCTCGGAATCGAACACGTCGGCCGACAGCGTGTTGACGAGCGCGGAGATCATCTGGTGCGCGAAGCCGCCGACGCAGAACAATGCGATGGCCGTATACGGCGACGCCACGAGACCGATCATCGCGGGCCCGAGCATCAGCACCGCGCCGAGCGCGACGCCGGCGACGCGCGACCACACGAGCGGCAGTTTGAAGCGGTTGGCGAGAAACGGCGACAGGTAGCCGCCCGCGATGCCGCCGGCGTCGGCCGCGAGAAACGGCATCCACGCGAAGATCGCGATCTGCGTGAGCGGCATGTGGCGCTCGGTCGCGAGGTACAGCGGAATCCAGAAGCTGAAGGTCTGCCACGCGGGTTCGGCGAAGAAGCGCGGCAGCGCGATGGCCCAGAAGCGCCGCGCGGTGACCACGTCGCGGATGCGGCGCTTCGACACCGGCGGCATCGTCGCCTGGCCGTCGCGGATCAGCGCGCGCTCCTGCGGCGTGATGCGCGGATGATCGGCCGGCGACCGGTACTGCGTGTACCAGAGCGCGGCCCACACGAAGCCGAGCGCGCCGGTGACCATGAATGCCGCCTGCCAGCCGAACCGCATCGAGATGAACACGACGAGCGGCGGCGCGATCGCGGCGCCGAGCGACGTGCCCGCGTTGAAGTAGCCGACCGCGACCGATTTCTCGCGATCGGGAAACCATTCGGCAACCGCCTTCATCCCCGACGGAATCGCGGCGGCTTCGAACAGGCCGAGAAAGCCGCGCAGGATGCCGAGCGACAGCCAGCCCGACGCGAAGCCGTGCGCAACGCCGACCACCGACCACAGCATCGCGAACAGCGCGAACCCGAGCCGCAGCCCGATCAGGTCGACGACGAAGCCGCACACGGGCTGCATGATCGTGTAACCGATCTGGAACGCGCCGACGATGTACGAGTACTGCTGCGTCGAGATCGCGAACACCTGCTTCAGCTCGGGGGCGAGCACCGCGAGGGAATTCCGTGCGAGGTAATTGAGGATCGTGCCGAGACACACGAGCACGATGATCCACCAGCGCAACGCCTTGACTGTCTTCACTGCTGTCTCCTGTCGGGCAGGGCCGGCGCGTGGCGCCGGCCCGATCCATGACGACCATCCGTTCGGGATGGCCTGTTTCGCTTTATTTGTACGATGTCCGATCTTGATGGGCGCCAGTTTCCCCGGTTTGAGCCGGAATGCTGGTGTTCAAGTGAACATTTCGACGTCGCAGAAGGCTAATGTTATCTGACGACTGATCATTTGCGAACATCCTATGTTCGAATTCGAATCCGGTCAACGTGAAATTGCATTCGAACGAACTTGGTCGGGGTTTTCCCCGACTCCCCAGGGCAGGCAGCAGGCGCGGCGCCGCACGGCGATCACGTGTCAAAGGCCCCAGCGGCGGGGCTGTGCGGGCGTCGGGCGATCGAAAGGCGCGGGATGGGGCGCGACAATCCGGATGAAAATTTATTTCTTTTCTGAATAGGAGTTGTGTAAATTCATTTTCATCATCCTTGCAACCACCCTTCGCATGACGCCACTCGTTCCGCACGACGCCAGTCAAGACGAACCCGCGATTGCCGAGCGGATCGCGTCGGCGATGCCGTTGATGACGCCGATCCACCGGCGCATGGGGGAGTTCGTGCTCGCGAATCCGTTCCGCGCGGCGACGATGCGCATCGACGAACTCGCGCAGGCCGTGAACGCGTCGATCGCGACCGCGAACCGCTTCGCGAAGGCACTCGGTTTCGACGGCTATCCGGCGATGCGCGCGGCGCTGGTGCGTGGCTTCGAGGCGACGCTCGGGCCGGTCGAGCGGCTGCGTTCCGCGCAGGAGCAGGAGTCCGGCGTACGCGGCGCCGCGTGGATCGATGCGGTATTCGACCAGGCCGTCGCGAACATCGAGAACACGCGCGCGCAACTGGATGCGGCCGATGTCGAGGCCGCGGTCGAGGCGATCGTCGGCGCGCGTCGCGTGCTGATCCTCGGCGCGGGGTCGAGCGCGTTTCTCACCGGGCTGATGGAGCACGGGCTGTCCGTCTGTCATGACAACGTGCAGTCGCTCGCGCTGCTCGGCGGCCCGTCGCACGCGGCGCGGCGCCTGTATACGGCCGACTCGCGCGATCTCGTGATCGCGCTCGCGTTTCCGCGCTACGTGAAGGACACGATCGAACTCGCCCGTCGCGCGGCCGCACGCGGTGCACGCGTACTGGGGATTTCCGACGGCCCGCAATCGCCGCTTGCGCCGATCGCGTCGCTGAACCTGTACGTCAAGGCCGAACGGCGCTTCGCGGCCACGTCGGAAGCGGCCGTGCTCGCGATGATCGAGGCCCTGATCGACGCGGTCGCGCTGCGCACGCACCGGTCCGCGAAATCCGCGGCCGAGATGACCGAATTCCTGCTGCCGTGGCTCGTCCAGCCGCAAGCGACGCTGCCGGCCGCCAACCCACCTTCTCACCGTCCGAAAAAAACATGACTTCATCCGCGATCGTTGCGATTCACGGCGGCGCAGGCACGATCCTGCGCGAGGCGATGGATTCCGACACCGAACGTCAATACCGTGCCGAACTGACCGCGATCCTGACGGCCGCGCAGCAGGTGCTGGCCGATGGCGGCAGCGCGCTCGACGCCGTCACCGTCGCGGTGCGGATGCTGGAGGACTGTCCGCTGTTCAACGCCGGGCGTGGCGCCGTCTATACGGCCGACGGCAAGCACGAACTCGACGCGGCGGTCATGGATGGCGCGACGCTCGGCGCCGGCGCGATCTGCTGCGCAACGCGCGTGCGCAATCCCGTGCTTGCCGCGCGGCGTGTAATGGAAGCGAGCGAGCACGTGCTGTTCGCGGGTGAGGGCGCCGATGCGTTCGCGGCCGCGCAGGGGCTCGAACTCGCGGAACCGGGCTACTTCGACACCGAGGCGCGTCACGCGCAGTGGCTCAAGGCGTGCGCAGCGGCGGGCACCATGCTCGACCACGACGCGGCGAGTCTCGCGTTCGGCAAATCGCGGCAGCAGCCGGCCGAACCGCTCGACCCGGACCGCAAGCACGGCACGGTCGGCGCGGTCGCGTGCGACCGGCACGGCCACATCGCGGCGGCGACGTCGACGGGCGGCATCACGAACAAGCAGCCGGGGCGTGTCGGCGATTCGCCGATCATCGGCGCGGGCTGCTATGCGGACGACGCAACCTGCGCGGTGTCGGCCACCGGCACCGGCGAGATGTTCATCCGGCTCGCGACCGCGCATGACGTGGCCGCGCAGATCGCGTATCGCGGCGCATCGCTCGCCGACGCCGCGCACGACGTCGTGATGAACAAGCTGCCGCGCCTCGCGGGCCGCGGCGGGATCATCGCGGTCGACGCGCAGGGCAACGTCGCGATGCCGTTCAACACCGAAGGGATGTACCGCGGCTACGCGCGCGTCGGTGAAGCGCCGGTGGTCGGCATCTATCGCGACGACGACACGGCCTGATCCCGGACCGCACGAGGAGGAAACCCACGATGACTTCGAGCCGTAACCCGTCCGGCCTGATGCTGCCCGAGCAGCGCGTGGTGGCCGTCGACGACCTGTCGGTCACGTTCCGCCGCGAAGGCGCGACGTTCGACGCGGTGCGCAACGTGTCGTTTCACGTCGATCGCGGCGAGACGCTCGCGATCGTCGGCGAATCGGGCTCGGGCAAGTCGGTCACCTCGCTCGCGCTGATGCGGCTCGTCGAGCATGGCGGCGGCGCTATCACGAACGGCCGGATCGCGTTCCGCCGGCGCGGCGGCGCGCTCGTCGATCTTGCGCAGGCCAGCGGCGCGACGATGCGCGGCATTCGCGGCGCGGACATCGCGATGATCTTCCAGGAGCCGATGACGTCGCTGAACCCGGTGTTTACCGTCGGTGACCAGATCAGCGAGGCGATCGCGCTGCATCAGTCTAAAAACATGTCGGAAGCGCGCGCGGAGACGCTGCGGCTGCTCGAACTCGTGCGCATCCCGGAGGCGCGCCGCGTGTTCGCGCGCTATCCGCACCAGCTGTCGGGCGGGATGCGGCAGCGCGTGATGATCGCGATGGCGTTGTCGTGCCGGCCCTCGCTGCTGATCGCCGACGAGCCGACGACCGCGCTCGACGTGACGATCCAGGCGCAGATCCTGCAACTGGTGCGCGGGCTGCAGGACGAAATGAACATGGGCGTGATCTTCATCACGCACGACATGGGCGTGGTGGCCGAAGTGGCCGACCGCGTGCTCGTGATGTATCGCGGCGAGAAGGTCGAGGAGGGCGAATCGGAGCGCATCTTCGCGGCGCCCGAGCATCGCTACACGCGCGCGCTGCTCGCGGCCGTGCCGAAACTCGGCTCGATGCAGGGCACCGATGCGCCCGAGAAATTCCCGCTGCTGAAGGTGGAGGGCGCGAGCGCGGCAGCACCGGCGGCGTCGCCCGCCCCCGCGGCGAACGACGATGCGCAGCCGCCCGTCGATCGGTCTGCGGCGCCGATCCTGCGCGTGCGCGATCTCGTGACGCGCTTCCCGGTGAAGAGCGGCGTGTTCGGCCGTGTATCGCAATACGTGCATGCGGTCGAGCGCGTGAGCTTCGAACTGCGCGCGGGCGAGACGCTCGCGCTGGTCGGCGAATCGGGCTGCGGCAAGTCGACCACCGGCCGTTCGCTGCTGCGCCTCGTCGAATCGCAGAGCGGCTCGATCGAGTTCGACGGCCGCGACATCAGCGCGCTGAAGGGCCCGGACCTGCAGGCGCTGCGCCGGAACATCCAGTTCATCTTCCAGGATCCGTTCGCGTCGCTGAACCCGCGCCTGACCGTCGGCTTCTCGATCATGGAGCCGCTGCTCGTGCATGGCGTCGCGAGCGGCCGCGACGCGCAGGCGCGCGTCGACTGGCTGCTCGACAAGGTTGGCCTGCCGCCGGAGGCCGCGCGCCGCTATCCGCATGAATTCTCGGGCGGCCAGCGCCAGCGGATCGCGATCGCGCGTGCGCTCGCGCTGAACCCGAAGGTCGTGATCGCCGACGAATCGGTGTCGGCACTCGACGTGTCGGTGCAGGCGCAGATCGTCAACCTGATGCTCGACCTGCAGCGCGAGCTCGGCGTCGCGTACCTGTTCATCTCGCACGACATGGCCGTGGTCGAGCGCATCAGCCATCGGGTCGCGGTGATGTATCTCGGCCAGATCGTCGAGATCGGGCCGCGCCGCGCGGTCTTCGAGGCGCCGCAACATCCGTATACGAAGAAGCTGATGAGCGCGGTGCCGGTGGCCGACCCCGCGCGCCGGCATGCGCCGCGCCAGCTTGCGGCGGACGAGATTCCGAGCCCGATCCGCGCGGTCGGCGACGAACCGGTCGTCGCGCCGCTCGTCGCGGTCGGCCCCGATCATTACGTCGCGACGCACCGCGTCGGCGGCGCGTACTGAAGGCATGCATCGCGACGGCGATGCGCGAGCGTGCAGGAAGTCGAAACCGAAACGCCCGTGAGGCGTCACCGATTCACCGATAGGAGCCCAGCAACATGACCAAGCAGCATTCGTTCCCGATGTTTCGTCCGCGCGCGTGTTTCGTTGCGCTCGCCGGCGCGTTCGCGCTGTCGGCCGCGGTGCCCGCGTTCGCGCAGCAGACCGCGGTGATGGCGGTGGATTCGACGTTCACGACGATGGACCCGTACGACGCGAACGACACGGTGTCGCAGGCCGTCGTCAAGTCGTTCTACCAGGGGCTGTTCGGCTTCGACAAGGACATGAAGCTCGTCAACGTGCTGGCGACCGGCTACGACGCGAGCCCCGATGCGAAGGTCTACACGATCAAGCTGCGCCAGGGCGTGAAGTTCCACGACGGCACCGATTTCAACGCGGCGGCCGTGAAGGCGAACTTCGACCGCGTGACCGATCCCGCGAACCACCTGAAGCGCTACAACATGTTCCGCGTGATCGAGAAGACCGAAGTGGTCGATCCATACACGGTGAAGATCACGCTGCGCGAGCCGTTCTCGGCGCTGATCAACACGCTTGCGCACCCGTCGGCCGTGATGATCTCGCCGGCTGCGCTGAAGAAGTGGGGCCGCGACATCGCGCTGCATCCGGTCGGCACGGGCCCGTTCGAGTTCGTCGAATGGAAGCAGACCGACGACCTGAAGGTGAAGAAGTTCGCCGGCTACTGGAAGAAGGGCTATCCGAAGATCGACGCGATCGACTGGAAGCCGGTGGTCGACAACAACACGCGCGCCGCGCTGATCAAGACGGGTGAAGCCGATTTCGCGTTCCGCATCCCGTTCGAGCAGGCGGTCGACCTGAAGGGCAACCCGAAGGTCGACATCGTGGAGCGGCCGTCGATCGTGCAGCGCTACGTGTCGCTGAACATGCTGCAGAAGCCGTTCGACAATCCGAAGGTGCGGCAGGCGCTGAACTACGCGGTGAACAAGGAAGCGCTCGCGAAGGTCGCCTTCTCCGGCTTCGCGACGCCGTCGACCGGCGTGGTGCCGCAGGGTGTCGACTACGCGACGAAGCTGGGCCCGTGGCCGTACGACCCGGCGAAGGCGCGCGCGCTGCTGAAGGAAGCCGGCTATCCGAACGGCTTCGAGACGACGCTGTGGTCCGCCTATAACAACTCGACGTCGCAGAAGGCGATCCAGTTCGTGCAGCAGCAGCTCGCGCAGGTCGGCGTGAAGGTGCAGGTGCAGGCGCTGGAAGCCGGCGAGCGCGTCGCGAAGGTCGAGAGCGCGCCGGATCCGGCGAAGGCGCCGGTGCGGATGTACTACATCGGCTGGTCGTCGTCGACGGGTGAAGCGAACTGGGCGATCACGCCGCTGCTCGCCGGCGCGTCGGCGCCGCCGAAGCTCGTCAACACCGCGTACTACAAGAACGACACGGTCGACGGCGACCTGACGAAGGCGCTCGAGACGGTCGATCGCGCGAAGAAGGCCGACCTCTACGCCGATGCGCAGAAGCAGATCTGGACCGATGCGCCGTGGATCTTCCTCGTGCAGGAGAAGATCGTGTATGCACGCAGCAAGCGGTTGCAGGGCGCATACGTGATGCCGGACGGCTCATTCAATTTCGACGAAATCTCGCTGAAATGACAGTGATGATGACGGCGGTTCGTCCGCCATGCGGTGCCGGCGGCGCAAGCCGCCGGCACGCTGATTCGATCGGTGCCCCATGCTGAATTTTCTCGTCAAACGCCTGTTCGGCCTGCTGCCCACGCTCGCGATCGTCGCGGTGCTGGTGTTCCTGTTCGTCCACCTGCTGCCGGGCGATCCGGCGCGGCTCGCGGCCGGCCCCGAAGCCGACGATGCGACGGTCGCGCTCGTGCGTGCCGATCTCGGGCTCGACCGGCCGCTACCCGCGCAGTTCGTGACCTTCTTCACGAAGATCGCGCACGGCGACTTCGGCATGTCGACGCGCAGCAAGCGGCCGGTCTCGACCGAGATCGGCGAACGCTTCATGCCGACGCTGATGCTGACGCTCGTCAGCATGGTGTGGGCGACGGCGTTCGGGATGGCGATCGGGATCGCGTCGGCGGTGTGGCGCAACCGCTGGCCGGACCGCCTCGGCATGACGCTGGCGGTGTCGGGCATCTCGTTTCCCGCGTTCGCGCTCGGCATGCTGCTGATGGAAATCTTCTCGGTGAAGCTCGGCTGGCTGCCGGTCGTGCCGGACGGCTCGTGGAAAAGCTACGTGCTGCCGTCGCTGACGCTCGGCGCCGCGGTCGCGGCCGTGATGGCGCGCTTCACGCGTGCGTCGTTCGTCGAGGTGCTGAACGAGGATTTCGTGCGCACCGCGCGCGCGAAGGGCGTGCACGAGCCGATGGTGGTGCTCAAGCACTGCCTGCGCAACGCGATGATCCCGGTCGTCACGATGATGGGGCTGCAGTTCGGCTTTTTGCTCGGCGGCTCGATCGTCGTCGAGGTCGTGTTCAACTGGCCGGGGCTCGGGCGCCTGCTCGTCGACGCGGTGACGATGCGCGACTACCCCGTGATCCAGGCGATCGTGCTGCTGTTTTCGCTCGAGTTCATCCTGATCAACCTGACCGTCGACGTGCTGTATGCGGTCATCAACCCGACCATCCGGTTCAAGTGAGGCGCCCATGAACGCGACAGTCCAGACCGCGGCGCCGGCCGCACCCGCCGCGATCCGCACGCCGTGGCGCGAATTCTGGCGCAAGTTCCGCAAGCAGACCGTCGCGCTCGTCGCGGGCGGCTTCGTGCTGGCGCTCGTCGTGCTGGCGTTCGTCGGCCCGCACATCGTGCCGTTCGATCCGGAGAACTATTTCGACTACGATGCGCTGAATGCGGGGCCGTCGGCCGTGCACTGGTTCGGCGTCGATTCGCTCGGTCGCGACATCTTCAGCCGGATCGTCGCCGGCACGCGCATCTCGCTCGCGGCCGGCTTCTTCTCGGTCGCGCTCGGCGCGGTGATCGGCACGTTCTTCGGGCTGCTCGCCGGTTACTACGAAGGCTGGTGGGACCGCATCACGATGCGTGTGGCCGACGTGCTGTTCGCGTTCCCGGGCATCCTGCTCGCGATCGGCGTGGTCGCGATCCTCGGCAACGGGATGGTCAACGTGATCTGCGCGGTCGCGATCTTCAGCATCCCGGCGTTCGCACGGCTGGTGCGCGGCAACACGCTGATGCTCAAGCACATGACTTATGTCGAAGCCGCGGGCAGCATCGGCGCGTCGGACTGGACGATCATCATGCGGCACATCCTGCCGGGCACCGTGTCGTCGGTCGTCGTCTACTTCACGATGCGGATCGGCACGTCGATCATCACGGCCGCGAGCCTGTCGTTCCTCGGGCTCGGCGCGCAGCCGCCGACGCCGGAGTGGGGCGCGATGCTCAACGAGGCGCGTGCGGACATGGTGACGGCGCCGCACATCGCGATCTTCCCGAGCCTCGCGATCTTCCTGACCGTGCTCGCGTTCAACCTGCTCGGCGACGGGCTGCGCGACGCGCTCGATCCGAAGCTGGAGCGCCGCTGATGCGCACTTCACCGATGTGGACGGCGACGCTGCCGGCCGGGCCGCGCGGCACGATCGCCGACGTGCCGGGCGTGACGGTCGGCCATTGCACGCTCAATGCCGGCAACGTGCAGACGGGCGTGACCGTCGTGAAGCCGCATCCGGGCGACGTGTACCGCAGCAAGGTGCCGGCGGGGGTTGCCGTGATCAACGGGTTCGGCAAGAGTGTCGGGCTCGTGCAGGTCGAGGAACTCGGCATGCTCGATACGCCGATCGCGCT
This sequence comes from Burkholderia sp. AU30280, assembly GCF_020420125.1. NCBI lineage: Bacteria > Pseudomonadati > Pseudomonadota > Betaproteobacteria > Burkholderiales > Burkholderiaceae > Burkholderia > Burkholderia sp. AU30280. The sequence goes on along the minus strand of NZ_JAIZRY010000001.1, from coordinate 289,935 downwards.
GACCAATACGTTCGGCGTCGGCGCGGTCGCGCAGGCGCAGATTCGCGCGGCGATCGCGGCGAATCCGCAGATCGGCCGCGACTGGTCGACCGTCAACCCGCTGGTGTTCGAGTGCAACGACGGCTATCTGAACGATATCCAGGCGTTCGCGGTCACGGCCGCGCATTACGACGACGCGTGCCGCACGGCGTCGCGTGACGTCGCACGCGGCGCGGTGGGTGCCGGGCGCGGGATGTCGAGCTTCGACCTGAAGGGCGGGCTCGGTTCGGCGTCGCGCGTCGCCGTCGCGGCCGGGCGGCCTTATACGGTCGGCGCGCTGGTGCTCGCGAATTTCGGCCGGCTGCCGATGCTGACGCTCGGCGGCGTGCCGCTCGGGCGCATCGTCGCGCAACGTCGTGCGGCCGAGGCTGCGCACGCGGCACCGCCCGAGCAGGGCTCGATCATCCTGTTGCTGGCCACCGATGCGCCGCTCGATGCGCGGCAACTATCGCGGCTCGCGCGCCGCGCGGGCGCGGGGCTGGCCCGCACGGGCTCGGTCTACGGGCACGGCAGCGGTGACATCGCGCTTGCCTTCTCCACCGCTTACACGATCGCGCACGACGCGTCGACGGTCGCGCTGCCGGCCCTCGTCGCCGATGCGGCGCTCGATCCGCTGTTCATGGCCGCGGCCGAAAGCGTCGAGCACGCCATCGCCGATGCATTGCTGCAGGCCGTGACGGTGGCCGGGCGCGACGGCCATGTGCGGCAATCGCTGCGCGATGCGGTGCCCGATCTCGACTCTCTGCTCAACGCACACCGTCCCAACCATTCATGAAGATCCTGATTTCGACCGACATCGAAGGCGTCGCCGGCGTGTTCGCCACCGAGCAGACGCGCGCCGGCAATCCGGAATACGAGCGTGCGCGTCGCTGGATGACCGCCGAGGCGAACGCGGCGATCGAAGGCGCGTTCATGGGCGGTGCGCAGGCGGTGTGGGTCAACGATTCGCATGGCGGCTTCCGCAACCTGCTGCCCGACGGGCTCGATGCGCGTGCGCGCGTCGTGCTCGGCAAGCCGCGCACGCTCGGGATGATGGCGGGCCTCGAACAGCAGCCCGACCTCGTGTTCATGATCGGCTATCACGCGAAATCGCAGACCCACGGCGTACTCGCGCACACGATCAACAGCTTTGCGTTCACGCAGGTATGGCTGAACGGCATCGAACTCGGCGAAGCCGGGCTGTACGGCGCGCTGGCGCGGGAATACGGCGCGCACGTCGCGCTGGCCACGGGCGACGACGTATTCGCCGAGGAAACGCAGCCGCTGTTTCCGGATGCGCATTTCGAGACGGTCAAGACGGCCGGCGGCGCATCGAGCGGCGACACGCTCACGCCCGCCGCGTCGTGTGCGCGGATCGCAACGGCTGCGCGCGAAGCGGTCGCGCACGCACTGTCGGCAGGTGTGCGCGCCGGCGCCCATCGGCCCGCGCCGGCCGCTTGCACGCTGCGCGTGCAGACGGCGGCGCTGGCCGACCTGTTCTGCGTGCTGCCGTCGCTGGCGCGCGTCGATGCGGTGACGCTGCGCTTCGACGGGCCTTCGGTCGAGCACGCGGTGCGCACGCTGAACAGTCTGTCGGCGATGTCGTTCATGCTGCGGTGATGCGGGTCAACGCCATGCTGCCTGCGCGCCGCGCGTCGTCAGTGGTCGCCGGCGGGGCTCGCTTTCACGGCGAGCAGGAACGCTTCCATCGCCGCGACCAGCGCGAGCGGCGTCTCGTTCATCGGGTAGTGGCCCGCATTGCGCAGCACGTCGACGGTGGCGAGCGGATAGCGCCGCAGGTAGGTGCGGGCCATCAGCGCCGCGTCGAACGCCGGATCGTGCTCGCCGATCAGCACTTTCACCGGATGGATGCCGGCGATCTCGTCGCTGAAATCCGTGTCGGCCCACGCGCGGAAATACGCGCCGAACGCCGTCGGCGACGAACGGGCTGCCGAATACGCGGCTTTCCACTCGACCCAGGCGGCGGGCAGCCGGCCGCCGGTGCTGCGATCGATGATGGTCCGGCGATCGGCGACGTGGTTGGCGGCGCGTTCGAATAGCGCGCGCTTCTCCGCGTCGAACGGCAGGCCGCCGCACGGCACGGGCGTGATCGGTACCAGCGCGCGCACGCGCCCGGGCGCGATGACGGCGATTTTCTCGGCCGCCATCGCGCCCATCGAGTGACCGACGACGCTGAAGGTCGCGAAATCGAGTGCGTCGGCCAGCGCGAGCGTGTCGGCGGCGATCTCGTCGATCGTGTAGCGGCCCGCCGAGTCGCGCATCTGGCCGTAACCTCGGTAGTCCATGAATACATAGCTGAAGTGGTCACGCGACAGCCACGCTTCGACGGGTTCGAACGCGTGGGCGTCGCCGAACCAGCCGGGCAGTACAAGAACAGGGTGGGGGCCGTTCCCCACGCGATGAAACGTATTCGGCATGTCCGCTCCGATGCAGTAAACCGGCCGATCAGGCCGACGGGTCTTGCGGCCGTCAGGTCGCGCAAGGGTGGAGCGGATCGTAAATCGCGCGAAGGAGACCCGCCTTCGATATCGGGTCATTGATGATGGAATTCGGGCCGTGAGAAATACGCTGCTAGATCCCTACGAAAACATTCCCCGGAGCGTGGTCGTGACCGCCAACGACTATGCGGCGGGCACGACGTTTCCGGCGCATGCGCACGGGCGCGGGCAATTCGCGTTCGCGTCGCGCGGCACGATCAGCGTGTCGACGCCGCATGGGCGCTGGCTGGTGCCGCCGCAGCGCGCGTGCTGGGTGCCGGCCGGCGTGCGACACGAAATGACGATGACCGGGCCGGTCACGATGCTCAACACGTTCGTGTCCGGCGACGCTGCGCGGGAGGCGGGCCTGCCCGAACAGTGCGGTGTCTATGGCGTGTCCGCGCTGCTGCGGCAACTGATCGACGATGCGATCGACCTGCCGGCCCTGTATGACGTCGACGGGCGCGCGGGCAAGCTGATGGCGCTGCTGGTCGCGGAAATCGCGACGATGCCGCGCCTGTCGCTGCATGCGCCGCTGCCGGCCGACGCACGGCTGGCGAAGGTGTGCCGGCATCTGTTCGCGTCGCCGTCGATCGCGGCCGATCTCGACCAGGTGGCCGCCGATGCAGGCGTGAGCCGCCGCACGTTCACTCGGCAGTTTCGCGCGCAGACGGGGGTGAGTTTTGCCGCATGGCGCCAGCAGGTGTGCATGCTCGCGGCGATCGCGCGCTTGAGCGACGGGCAGCCGGTGACGCGCGTCGCGCTCGATCTCGGGTACGCGAGCGCCAGCGCGTTCACGTCGGCGTTTCGCCGCATTCTGGGCGATACGCCGAGCCGCTATCTGGAGATTCGGCGCTAACCGGAGGGAGTCGGCGCACGCCAGGCCGGTGTGTCGGCTGCCGCCAAAAAATACGCGCCTGCCAACTTCGGTCAGACGCGTTTAAAGGCACTCGGTCAGAAAAAGTGCGCGCACAGCCTGCGGGGCGGTGTCGCGCATTACAGGCGTAATTGTTGCCGATCGTGATTCAATTGCATGGCCACGTTGTGGATAACGAAGAATACGCCGCATAACGCGCAAACGATATCCTGCCGAATCGACAAGTTGTGTGCAGTCGCAGCATGCGTTTCAATCGCGCGTTCGCTACAGGGGGCGGAAGCTCGCGATAACGGGCATCGGCACTCATGGCCCGGCGCGATGCGCCGCAGCATCGAATGAGGACGGCGGAACACGAAAAACGCCGCGTGGCGCGATGCCTGTCGGTATCGCGCCACGCGGCGGTGCGGTAGCGAGCGAAGCCGGCGTGCGCCGGCACGCGCGTCACACGTCGAAGAACACGGTTTCGTCCGGCCCCTGCATGCGGATGTCGAAGCGATAGACGACCGGGCGGCCCGGCTGCGCGTCGCGTTTCGCGACGAGCGTCGCGCGGCGCTCGGCCGGCACGGCGTTCAGCACGGGGTCGGCTGCGTTCGCGGCGGCTTCGTCGTCGAAGTACACGCGCGTGAACGCGTGGGTGAGGATCCCGCGCATCATCACGGTCACGTTGATGTGCGGCGCTTCGTCGGCGGCGATGCGGCCCGGCTTCACCGTCTCGACGACGAAGCGCTGCTGCGCATCGGTGCCGGTGCCGACTCGCGCGAAGCCGGTGAAGCCGGATTTCGCGATGTCGTCGCGCGACGCGGGGTAGCGGCCCGCGCCGTCCACCTGCGTGAATTCGAGCACCGCGTCGCCGACGACGTTGCCGTCACCGTCGAACACCTGGCCGACCAGCAGCACGTGCTCGCCTTCGGCGTGTGCCGCAGCGATCGTCGGCGTGAACAGGCTCTTCAGGTCGTAGTCGTATTGCTGGGGGCACAGGCCGTATGCGAAGTACGGGCCGACCGTCTGCGAAGGGGTTTGCTTCAGCGTTGTCATGGTTCAGCGCTCCATCGGGGTGGCGTCGCGGCCGCGCAGCACGATGTCGAATTCGTAGCCGAGCGCATAGCCTTCTTCGGTGATGTCCATCGAGAAGCGCGAGATCAGGCGATCGCGCGCGGCCTCGGGCGTGCCCTGGAAGATCGGGTCGTACGCGAGCAGCGGGTCGCCGGGGAAGTACATCTGCGTGACGAGGCGCGAGCCGAAGTAATCGCCGAACAGCGAGAAGTGGATGTGATTCGGGCGCCACGCGTTCGGATGGTTGCCCCACGGGTACGCGCCGGGCTTGATCGTCAGGAAGCGGTAGCGGCCTTCGCTGTCGGTCAGGCAGCGGCCCGCGCCGAGGAAGTTCGGGTCGAGCGGCGCGTCGTGCTGGTCGACCTTGTGCACGTAGCGGCCGGCCGCGTTCGCTTGCCACACCTCGACGAGCGTGTTGCGCACGGGCTTGCCGCCTTCGTCGAGCACGCGGCCCGTGACGACCATGCGTTCGCCGAGCGGCTCGCCGTTCTTCACCGCGTTCTTCGTCAGGTCATGGTCGAGTGCGCCGAGATCCTCGGCGCCGTAGACGGGCGCGTACTGGTCGCGGAGCTTCTCCTTCAGTGGGATCAGCGGGCGCGTCGGGCCGCGCTTCACGGACGAACGGTACTCGGGGTGGACATAGGCCGGATGCGACGGCCAGTCGCGCGGCGTGAGGATCGTGGGGGAATCCATCGGGTGTCTCCTGATAGGTATTTCGCGAAGGGGATGGCAGGACTTTAGCTAATCCGGAAAGTTATGCAAAATGACCTTTTTTCGCGAATCGCATAACTGTTCGTTATGTTTGACGCGCCAATGAAAATTCCGCCGGACAGGATGCCTGTCCGGCGGAAAAAGCGATCGGGCTTCGCGTCGTCGGTGACGACCCCGTGCACGGCCCTCCAGCCAGCCCGTCGCTGCTTTTTTGTGTTGTCGTTCTTGTTGTTGTCGGGTCTCCCTGAGCGCCTGTTATGACTGGCGGCCGGGATCGAACACGATCCCGTCGAATTCGAGTGCCAGCGTGCCGCTGCGCAGCAGTGCAGCCGGCGTCGCGTCCCGGTCGGCGCCGAGCACGTCGCTCACGTAGTTCGCGCAGAACCCGCGCCGCGTCCGCAGGTTGAAGCGGTTGCCGAGCAGCGCGTCGATCCGCCGTTCAGCCGTTGAATGAATCCGGCGCTGCGCATCGGTGGTCGGTGCCGCGACGCGACGGGCCAGCGCGATGCGTCCGCCGTCGGTCCGGGCGACGAAGCGCGACAGCGGCGTGAGCTTCGTCCACGCAAACGCCGATTCGGCGATTACGGGCTCGTCGCCCGATGTGTCGACGACGATGCCGAAGCGATTGGCCCACGCACCCGTCGCGCCTGCCGCGTCGCGCGGCGCATTCGCCGGCACGCGGATGAACACGATATCCCCGACGTGCGCGCTGGCGGCCAGCGTGCGGAGCGTGGCGAGCGGGATCGTGCGATCCGTGTCGCGGGCATCGCGCGGGGCGGTGTGATGCGATTCGTAGGCAGCGGTTTCGGTTCGGGTGGTCATTTCGGCTCCGTCGTTCGGTGACAGCACGGAGCGGATTATGCAGACAAGTATCTGAAAGTGTTCGTCTGCGTGCTCAGGTAGCCTAATATCTGACCTGTAGCATCATTTTTCGATACCAAAATGACCGAAACCGCCCAACTTATCGACATGCTGAAGCGCCAGTTGAAGGCGCAGGGCATGACCTACCGCGACGTCGCACGTGCGCTCGACGTCTCCGAGACAAGCGTGAAGCGGCTGTTCGCCAGCGGCCGGTTTACGCTGGAGCGGGTCGTGGAGATCGCCCAACTGCTCGGCTATACGCTGGCCGAACTCGTGCAGGAGGCGTCCGCGTCGGCGCCGAGGCTGCACGTGCTGACCGAGCAGCAGGAGGCGCTGCTCGTGTCGGACGACAAGCTGCTGCTCGTTGCCGTGTGCGCGATCAACTACTGGACCGTAGAGGACATCGTGTCGACCTATCAGGTGACGAAGGCCGAGTGCGTGAAATACCTGCTGATGCTCGACCGCATGAACGTCGTCGCGCTGTTGCCGGGCGACCGGATTCGCGTGCGCGTCGCGCGCGATTTCGACTGGCTGCCCGGCGGCCCGATCCGCCGTTACTTCCATGCGCACGCACTCGGCGATTTCCTCGACAGCCGCTTCGACGGGGAAGGCGAGACGATGACGTTCTCGCAGGGGATGCTGACCGAGGCTGCGTCCGCGGAGCTCGAACTGGAGCTGCGCCGGCTGCGCAGCAAGGCGGCCGCGCTCCATGCGGAATCGTCGTCCGCACCGCTCGCGCAAAAGCACGGCACCAGCTTGCTGATCGCGAAGCGGATGTGGGAGCCGGCCGGTTTCCAGGCACTGCGGCGTCACGCATGATGCAGCGTCGAGTGCTTGGGACTATCCGGAAAGTTATGCAAAATGGCATTTCATCGTCAATCGCATAACGAGTCGTTATGAATAACCGTATCGCCGACGGCCGCGTCAAGTTCCGGCACCTGCAGTGCTTTCTTGCGGTCGCGCAGTTGGGCGGTGTGCAGAAGGCGGCCGAAAGCCTGTCGATCACGCAGCCGGCCGTGTCGAAGACGATTGCTGAGCTGGAGGCGATCCTCGGCGTGAAGCTGTTCGAGCGTGGCCGTCAGGGGGCGCAGCCGACCCGCGAGGCGCAGCTGTTCATGCCGCACGCGAACGCGTGCGTGCTGGCGCTGCGGCAGGGCGTCGGGTTGCTCGCGCGCGAAGGCGGGGCCGCCGCGGCGACGCTGGAAATCGGCATGCTGCCGACCGTCGCGGCATCGCTCGCGCCCGCGTTGATGAAGGCGCTCGCCGAGCGCTGGCCGCGCGTCGTCGTGCGGATCGCGACGGCCGCGAACGCCGATCTGCTCGAGCGCCTGAAGTCCGGTGCGATCGAGTGTGCGATCGGGCGGCTGTCGGAGCCGGAGCGGATGATCGGGCTCGCGTTCGAGCAGTTGTACAACGAGCCGCTCGTCGCGGTCGTGCGTGCAGGGCATCCGCTGCTGTCGAGCGCGGCGCCGGCCACCGAACTCGCGCGCTATCCGGTCGTGCTGCCGCCGTACGGCACGCTGATCCGCCAGTCCGCCGAGCAACTGCTCGGTGCATGCGGCGCGCCGCCGCTGGACTCGTTCATCGAGGTGCTGTCGGTATCGGTCGCGCGAGCGCTGGCGCTCGAGAACGACGCGGTGTGGTTCGTGCCGCTCTATGCGGCCGAATACGATCTGTCGGCCGGTGCGCTGGCGCGCCTGCCGCTGCCGTCCGCGGGTACCGACGAGCCGGTCGGGCTCATTCTGCGCACCGATGCGCAGCCGTCGCCGGTCGCACGGACGCTGATCGATGCCGTGCGCGAGATCGCACGATCACGGTTCGGCGACAAGCACCCGCACCGGACGCCACGCGCCGCGCGCAAGCCGGGGCGCGGCAATCCCTGATCCTTCGGGCCGGGTGGCAAGCCTGGCTCGGTTCCTGTCTCCGCTTCCGGACCGGCCATCCGGCCAGTAGCCGTCCTCGTGGTGCTTGGCATATCGTATCGTTTTTGGTACGATTGGTGTCAAGACGATGACGAGACAGCAGATCCAGGTCACGCTCGGCGTGCGGTTCTTTCGCACGGCCCGTGGCAACGAGCCGGTGCGCGAATGGCTCAAGGCGCTCGGGCAAGCGGAGCGAAGGGCGATCGGCGAAGAGATCAAGACCGTTCAACTCGGCTGGCCGCTCGGCATGCCGCTGGTCCGGAAGATGGCGCGGGATCTGTGGGAGATCCGCGTGATGCTGCCGGGGCGGAGCGCTCGCGTGCTGTTTACAGTCGTGGGCGACACGATGGTCCTGCTGCATGGCTTCTTCAAGCAGTCGCGGGCCACGCCGTCGGACGACCTCGACGTCACCGTCGCGCGCCTGAAGGCGCTGACGCACGCCATTTGAATTTCCGGTTGTGCCTGAACGCACCGTCTCCGACGGTCGGGCAGCCGGCAACGCCATGCACAGGAGTACGACATGACGACCACGAATAATCCGCATATCGGCAGCGACTTCGATACCTTCCTCGAAGAGGACGGCAATCTCGAAGCGGCCACCGCCACCGCGATCAAGCGCGTGATCGCGTGGCAGATCGGGCAGGAGATGAAGGCGCAGCACATCACGAAAACCGCGATGGCCGCACGGATGAAGACCAGCCGCGCCGCGCTCAACCGGCTGCTCGACGAAACCGACACGAGCCTCACGCTGGCGACGCTCGCGAGCGCGGCCACCGCACTCGGCAAGCGGCTCAGCTTCGAGCTGGTGCCGGCCTGACGGGCGTGAAGGATCGGCGGACGGCCGAGTCCGCGCCCCCGCGCGTGATGCGCGCGGCGGAGTGCGCGGCGGAGTGCACGGCGATCCGGCCGGCAATCCGGCCAGCGCTTTGGCCATCGGTTCGGTCATGATCAGTCCGCGCGTCGCCGCAAACAGGCGAGTGTCGGCCCGAGCACGCATGGCGGGTCACTGACGCGGCCCGGCCACCTGCAGATACAGCAGCGCACCGCCCGCGAGCAGCAACGGGCACAGGATGTACCAGCCCGTCGCCAGGAACAGCCCGGCGACCGCGACCAGCGAAATCCATGCACAACGGCGCGCGATGCCGCCACGTGGCAGCAGTTTCAGCGCGGCGGCCGCGCCGAGCCCGTACACCATCACGAAGCACCCGGACGTGACGAGCACGAGGGGCTTCGGCCCGACGTCCGTCAGCGTCGTCGCAGCCAGTGCGACAACGGCGAGCGTGGCGATCACGCCGAGGCTGCGGCGCGGCACGCCGCCGACCTGGCTGCCTTGCGCGAGCCACGCGGGCAACGCGCCGTCGCGCCCGAGCGCCGCGCCGAGCTTGGCGGCGCCCGCGAAATACGCGTTCATCGTGCCGAGCGTGAGCAGCACCGCGGCCGCGGCGGCCAGCACCTGCGCATGACCGCCGATGCCGCCCGCGATCAGTTCGGCGAGGGGCGCCCCCGATCCGCCCGCGGACGGCCCGAGCACCGTCACGCTCGCGGCTGCAACCGACAGATACAGGAACCCGACCACCACGACGGCGATACCGGCCGAGCGCGGCATGTCGTGCGCGGGCCGGCGGAATTCGGCCGCGAGATGCGTGATCGCTTCCCAGCCGGCGAAACTCCACACGAGCAGCGCGGCCGCCTGGCCGACCGCGAGCCAGCCGTGCGGCGCGAACGGATGCAGGTTCTCCGTGCGCGCATGCGGCGCGGAGGCGAGTACCGCGGCGAGCAGCAGCGTGACGAGCAGCGCTGACAACACGAGCTGCATGCGGCCTGACACGGTGACGCCGAATGCATTCGCGGCCGACACGGTCGCGATCAGCGCGGCAGCCGTAACGACGACGGTCGTGTGCCCGCCACCGGTGACGGCCGCGACGTATGCGCCACCGAACATCGCGGCCGCCGGTGCACCGGCCGGTACAGCGAAGTAGAAGCACCATCCGACGATAGCCGCGGCCTTCGGGCCGAATGCACGCCGGGCGTAGGTCGAGACGCCGCCTGCGTCGGGATAGCGCGCGCCGAGTGCGGCGAAGGTGGCGGCGAGCGGCCCGGACAGCACGACCAGCGCGGCCCATGCGAGCAGCGATGCCGGGCCCGCAACTTCCGCGGCGAGCGCGGGCAACGCGATCACGCCGGTGCCGAGCACGGCGCCGATATACAGCGCGGCGCCCTGGAAAATCGTCAGCGAGCCCGCGTGATGCACGGCGGGCGAATCGACATGCGAGGGCATGGACAGCAGTCTCCGGAAGTTTCGTTGTGTTTGGGCGCGCGCGTCCGCGCGGAAAATCGTTCGATGCTACCCGAACGACGCCGGCAGCGCGCCCCGGTGATCAGTAGTCCGTGCGGTGTCGTGTGTCGGCTGATGTCAGCAGTGCCGCGCGAGCCGCAGGCGGGCGTCCTCGCGGGCAGCGGGCGATAGCTCGGGCGCGTAGTGGAACGCTCCCGAAACCAGCGATGCGACCGGCACGCCGTCGCGGAACAGCACGCGATTGCCGGCCAGCGCGGGCACCTTGTCGCCAGGCAGCAGCGTGCCGGCGAGATTCAGCGGATCGGCGCCCGTCACGCACACGTACTGTCCGTCGCCCGGTTGCCGCCGCAGTTCGCGCAGGATCGGAATCGCTTCGGGCAGCGCGAACTGTTCGCCCGCGAGCCCGGCGACGAAGCGTCCGCCGCGAATCTCTCCGCGCGCCTCGAGGTGCTGCAGCACACGCACGAGTTCGCGCCAGCTCGGCAGCCAGTCGGCCTCGCGTTCGAGCAGCCGCCAGAACACGACGCCGTAACGGCGCAGCAGCGTCCATGCGATGTGTTCGAGCGCATCGGGGTCGGTTGCGACCTGGCCGCGTTTCGGCACGGGCGCATCGTCCGGCGGCGCTTGACGTTGCACGAGCGCCCAGCGGCCCGCGTCGTCCATCCCGCCGATCAGCGCGCCGCCGCGCCGTGTGCGTGGCGCATAAGTCGCGCTGCGCTTGACGGCGGGCTTCAACAGCGCACGCAGGCCCGCGTAGCTGTCCGCATTCACGAGGCCGGCCGACACGAGTTCGCCGAGCGCCTGTTCGAGTTCGACGGGCAGCATGTGCAGGTCGTCGAGCAGCGCATCGAAGAACATCGCGCCGTGCGCGGCGAGGGCATCGCGCACCTGTGCGGCGCGCGCGGACAGTGCCGGTTGCGCATCGGGATCGCGCAGCGCCTGCCACGCGGACAGGTGGCGACGCGGCAGCAGCACGATCGGCGTCGTCTTCACGGGTGTGCCGGCCGTGCGCGCCGGTGCGCCGATGCGCGTCCACACGAGCTTGCCGGAGCGACACAGCTCGTCGAGCCCGCCTGCCATGTAGTCGGTGAGCCGAGCGGGCAGCAGCGCGTCTTCCCAGGCGCTTGCCGCGGCCTCGTAGCCTTCGAGCTGTTCGACCACGGCCGCGAGTGCGTCGCGGCCCGTGCCGCGCGTGTCGGGCGTCAGGTGTTGCCAGTGGAACAGGAAGCGCATGAAATCGGCGCGCTCGACCGGCTCGATCTCGCGGCGCAGCCGCTTCACCGTATAGCGATGAATGCGCGCAAGCAGATGGCGTTCGCACCATTCGTCCGTCGTCGCGCCCGGCGTGAACCGGCCGCGCATCACATAGCCTTCGCGCTCCAGCGCCGCAAGTGCCGTCGCGATCGACGCAGGCGGCAGCCCGAGCGGTGTCGCAATCGCGTCGAGGGCAAGCGGGCCGAAGCCGGTGAGCCGCGCGCGGATCACGTCGACGAGTGCGGCATCCGCTTCCCACGGCTGCGCGCAGGCAGCCGGCACCTTGAGCGCCGGCGCGGTGTGCGCGTCGGGATGCAGCGCACGCACGCACACGAGCCGTTCGACCGGCACCCACAGGGCGGCACCGTTCGGCGCGACGAGTCTTGTTGCGCGGTGGCGTTCGGCGAGCGTCGCGAGCCGGTCGGGCCAGCCTTCGTGTGCGCGTGCTTCGCTATCGGCGATGCACGCGAGCGTGAGCAGCGCGTCGTGCATTTCGTCGGCATCGCGCACGAGCGGCCACGCTTCGTCGCGCACTGCGTCGATCGCGTCGGCGTCGAGCGCGCCGAGATCGTCGGCCGATTCGGGATCGCTCCAGCGGCGCGACTGCACGGCCTGCGTGCGGCGTTCCTCGAGCGGTGCATCGTCGAGGAACGCGTAGGGTTTCGCGTTCAGGATCTCGGCCGCGAGCGGCGACGGCGCGGGCAGGTCGCGCGCGACGAGCTCGATCGCGCCGCTTTCGATCCGGCGCAGCAGCGCAAGCCAGCCGTCGGAGTCCATCGCGTCGTGCAGGCAGTCGTCGAGCGTCTGGTCGACGAGCGGGTGATGCGGTATCTCGCGCTCGCCGACAATGTTCTCGAGGCACGCGGCCTGATCGGGGAACACGGTCGCGAGCAGGTCGTCGCTCTTCATCCGCTGCAGTTGCGGCGCGGTGCGCTTGCCGCCGGTGAAGCGCGGCAGCGCGAGCGCGGTCGTCGCGTTCCAGCGCCAGCGCACACCGAACATCGGCGCGTCGAGCAGGGCCTGGATCAGTACGTGCTCGGCGCTCGCCGGACGCAGGTAGCGCCACACTTCGTCGAGCGCGAAGCTGTGCGCGAGCGACAGCGACAGGATGATCGCGTCGTCGGTCGCGGCCGCCTGCAGCTCGAAGTTGAAGCTGCGGCAGAAGCGCTTGCGCAGCGCGAGCCCCCAGGCGCGGTTGATGCGGCTGCCGAACGGCGAATGGATGACGAGCTGCGTGCCGCCCGATTCGTCGAAGAAACGCTCCATCACGAGCGTGTCCTGCGTCGGCAGTGCGCCGAGTGCGGCGCGCGTGCGGGCCAGGTAGTCGGCGATCTGGTGCGCGGCGTCGGGCGACAGGTGAAGATCGTCGACGAGCCAGCGCAACGCCGGTGCGAGGCGGCTGTCGGCCGGGCAGGCAGCCGCGGCACGGGCGCCGTCGTTTCGTACACTGATCGCGGCTTCGGCTTCGGCTTCGGCTTCGGCTTCGGCTTCGGCTTCAACACGTCGCGTCGATTTTGCACCGCCCTTGGTCCTGGCTTGGGTCGTCGCCTTGACTCCAGCCGCCGTCTTCCCGCCAATGCCGACGTCAGTGCGCTTGCCGCCTCCGGCATGCCCTTGCCGATCGCCTTCGGCGAGCAGTCCGTCGAGCCGCGCGCGCAGCCGGCCGACCGCCGCCGACAGCTCGTCGCTGCGCCCCGGCGCCTCGCCGAGCCAGAACGGGATGTTCGGCGACTGCCCCTGCGCGTCCTCGACGCGCACGCGGCCCGTTTCCACGCGAATGATCCGGTACGACTGGTTGCCCAGCTGGAACACGTCGCCCGCGAGACTCTCGATCGCGAAATCCTCGTTGACGGTGCCGACCTGGATGCCCTGCGGTTCGAGCAGCACCGCGTAGTCGGCCATGTCGGGGATCGTGCCGCCCGACGTGGTGGCGGTCATCATCGCGTTGCGGCGCCCGCGCACGGTGCCGCCGACAATATCGCGATGCAGGTAGGCACCGCGCACGCCGCGCCGGCTCGTGAAGCCTTCGGCGAGCATCTTCATCACTTCGTCGAAGCGCTCGCGCGTCAGCCGTGCGTACGGCGCCGCGCGTGTGAAGCTCGCATACAGCGCGTCTTCCTGCCATTCCGTGCATGCCACTTCGGCGACGATCTGTTGCGCGAGCACGTCGAGCGGCGCTTCGGGAATGCGCAGCGTGTCGAGTTCGCCGCGCTGCACGCAATCGAGCAGCGCCGCGCACTCGACGAGTTCGTCGCGCGACAGCGGGAACAGCCGGCCTTTCGGTACGCCGCCGACATGGTGCCCGGAGCGGCCGACGCGCTGGAGGAACGGTGCGATCCCGCGCGGCGAGCCGACCTGGCAGACGAGATCGACGTCGCCGATATCGATGCCGAGTTCGAGCGATGCGGTGGCGACGAGCAGCTTCAGTTCGCCTCGCTTCAGGCGCTGCTCGGCGTCGAAGCGGTGCTCCTTCGCGAGGCTGCCGTGATGGGCGGCGATCGCTTCCTTGCCCAGCCGGTCGGCGAGATGGCGCGCCATGCGCTCGGCGGTGCGCCGTGTGTTGACGAACACCAGCGTCGTGCGATGCGTGGCCGCGAGCCCGGCGATGCGGTCGTACACCTGTTCCCACACGTCGGTTGCCATCACGGGCTCGAGCGGCACGTTCGGCAGTTCGAGCGCGAGGTCGCGCTCGCGCGTGTGGCCGGTGTCGATGATCGTGCAGTCACGCGGCGCGTCGGCCGGGCCGCCTACCAGGAAGCGCGCGACCGCGTCGATCGGCTTTTGCGTGGCCGACAGCCCGATCCGCGGCAGCGCACGCCCGGCCAGCGCGTCGAGACGCTCGAGCGACAACGCGAGATGGCTGCCGCGCTTCGACGACGCGAGCGCATGGATTTCGTCGACGATGACCGAGCGCACGTTCGACAGCATCTGCCGCCCCGACGTGGACGACAGCAGCACGTACAGCGACTCGGGCGTCGTGACGAGGATGTGCGGCGCGCGCTTTCGCAGCGCGGCGCGCTCGGCCTGCGTCGTGTCGCCGGTGCGCACGGCGGTGCGGATCGCCGGCACCGGCAGGCCGAGTTGCGCGAGCGATTCGGCGATGCCGGCAAGCGGCGCATCGAGGTTCACGTGGATGTCGTTCGACAGCGCTTTCAGCGGCGACACGTACACGACGAGCGTCGCGTCGGGCAGCGTGCCGTCGTGCGCCAGCGCATCGCGCACCAGCTCGTCGAGCGCGCACAGGAACGCGGTGAGCGTCTTGCCGGAACCCGTCGGCGCGGCGACCAGCGTCGAGCGCCCGGCCTTGATGTGCGGCCACGCAAGCGCCTGCGCGCCGGTGGGCGCGGCGAACGTGCGCCGGAACCACGCGGCGACGGCCGGGTGGAACACGTCGAGCGCACTGGCGGCAGGGCGGGTAGCGGTGACGTCCATCTGAGCGTTGAAATGGGGTGCAAGCGGGGTGCAAGCGCGCGGAGGGCGCGCGCACGAATCGAATCGTCAGTGTGCCAGACGCCGCGCGGGCGTGCCGGGCACGCGTGTCTACGATTCGAATTCAGATGGGGGCCGTCACCGCACTTTCAACGAACGGAAAGTTGCATGTGCGCCGGCACGCCGATCGCGCGCCGAATTGCGTCAAATTGCAACTAAACGCGATTCAGCCAGCCGAGCCAGTGTTCGAGCAGCGGCGCGCGCGACCACAGCGACTGCGCGAGCCACAGCGTGCCGCCCCATGCGGCGGCCACGACGATCAGGTCGCAATGCCCGCTGTTCCACAGGTTGAGCGAGTGACGCCGCCAGATCCACGGCACGCCGAGCGGGTTCGGCCAGTCGGCAAGCAGGTGCATCAAGCCGCCGCATGCGAAGCCGAACAGCGGCGCGGCCCACAGTGGATGCGGATGATGGATGAGCCCGTGCCACCCGAACGCAAGCAGGGCGATCCAGCCGATGCCCCAGTGCGTGATGGTGCGATGCGTGATCCACAGGCGGCGCTTGCGGCTCCACCATGCGACTTCGAGCCAGTCGGGCGCGGTGCCGCCCGCGACGCCCGCCGCGAATGCGGCGAACAGACCCGAGTGCCACGGGCCGGTCGCACCGGTTTGTGCGACGAGGACGGCGGCGGCGACGCCGGCCGCGATGCCGGACGCATGATGCGCATTGTGTGATGCCATACGAAGCGAGACGAAGAAACGTGAAGCGGGGCGCGCACGAAAAATGATGCAGCGCGAAAGCGGGGCGCTATCTTCGCAGATCGGCCCGTGCTGCGGGAGGGACGTTTGCAGATTTTTTTGCGAGCGCCACGTGGCCCGCTGCGCAGTTCGCAACTTTCGGTTTTGTGCGCCGCGTGATGACGCGCATCGCGCGCCATTTCGGCCGATGCGCATGCATGTTCGGAAGCCGCAGCGTGACCGGGCGCACACAACGGATGTGCTTTCGTTGCACGCGACGTGTTCGACCCTTTTTGTCCCCCTATACTACGAAACCGGATGTGGCCGTCGGCGCGCCAGCGGCCATGAGCGGAACAGGTGCTTTTTCTGCCTGAAGGAGATCCACATGGGGGACATGCAATGACTACGCTGAATCGCTTCAAATCATCCGCTGTCGTGCTCGCGACGGTGGCCGGCATCGGTTTCCTGCCGAACGCGCCCGTCTATGCGAAAGGGCCGCAGCCCGCGGTCCTGACGAGCTCGGCGGTCGCGGTGGCCGACAAGTACAGCGCGGATGCCGCGGAGCGGATCTTCAAGGAAGGCGGCAACGCGATCGACGCGGCCGTCGCGATCGCATTCACGCTCGCCGTCACGTATCCGGAAGCCGGCAACATCGGCGGTGGCGGCTTCATGACGATCTACAAGGACGGCAAGCCGTACTTCATCGACTACCGCGAGCGTGCGCCGCTCGCCGCGACGAAGGACATGTATCTCGACAAGGACGGCAACGTCGTCAAGGGCATGAGCCTGTACGGCCCGCGCGCGGTCGGCGTGCCGGGTACGGTCGCGGGCATGTGGGAAGCGCAGAAGCGCTTCGGCAAGCTGAAGTGGAAGCAGGTGCTCGCGCCGGCGATCCACTACGCGCGCGATGGCTTCGTCGTCGACGAACAGCTCGCGCAGCGCGGCGTCGATGCATCGAAGGAGTTCGGCGGCAAGACCAACTTCGACAAGTATTTCTCCGGGCTGAAGGCCGGCGTGAACTTCAAGCAGCCGGATCTCGCCGATGTGCTCACGCGTATCGCGAACGACGGCGCGGAAGGTTTCTACAAGGGCAAGACGGCCGAGTTGATCGCCGCGTCGATGAAGACCGGCGACGGCAACGGGCTGATCACCACCGAGGATCTCGCGCAGTACCGCGCGGTGTGGCGCCAGCCGGTGCAGGCGAAGTGGAACGGCTATGACGTGATCACCGCGCCGCCTCCGAGCTCGGGCGGCATCGGCCTCGTGCAGCTGCTGAAGATGAAGGCCGACCTCAAGCAGGACTTCGAGGGCGTGAAGCTCAACTCGCCGCAGTACATCCACCTCGTCGCGGAAATCGAGAAGCGCGTGTTCGCCGATCGTGCGCAGTATCTCGGCGATCCGGATTTCTACAAGGTGCCGATCGCGCAGCTGACCGACGACGCCTACATCGCGAAGCGGGCGGGCGAAGTCAACCCGAAGGAGCCGTCGGATACGAAGAGCGTGCAGCCGGGCCTCGGCACGACGATGCCGGAGAAGGCCGAAACGACGCACTTCTCGGTGGTCGACAAGTGGGGCAACGCGGTGTCGAACACGTACACGATCAACGGCTATTTCGGCTCGGGCGTGATCGCCGACGGCACGGGCATCGTGCTGAACGACGAGATGGACGACTTCTCCGCGAAGCCGGGCGTCGCGAACATGTTCGGCGTGGTCGGCAGCGACGCGAACGCGATCGAACCGAAGAAGCGCCCGCTGTCGTCGATGTCGCCGACGATCATGACCAAGGACGGCAAGGTGTCGCTCGTGATCGGCACGCCGGGCGGTTCGCGGATCTTCACGTCGATCTTCCAGGTGATCAACAACATCTACGACTTCAAGATGCCGTTGAAGGAGGCCGTCGGCGCGATGCGCTTCCATCACCAGCTGCTGCCGCCGAACACGATCTTCTGGGAGCCGTACCACCCGATCGAAGGCGAACTCGCGAAGCAGATCGAGGCGCGCGGCTACACGCTGAAGGGGCAGGATTTCAGCGGCGACATCCAGGTGATCAAGATCGACGGCAAGACGCCGGAAGCGATGGCCGACCCGCGCGGGCGGGGGGTGACGCGGATCATTCACTGACGTGAAGGGGGCGTGCGCGGTTGCGAAGGTGGCCGCGCACGTCGTGCTCCATAGCCGGGTGCCGTACCGCCGGCTGTGGAACACACTCAGCCGGTGGTCCGGATGAAGCGTGCGATGCGTGTCGCGATGGCGTCGGGCGCATCTTCGAGACAGTAGTGCCCGACGCCCGCCAGCCGCTCGACGGGCGCGGACGGAAACAGCGCCGTGAAGAGCGGCAGGAAGTGTTCGGCGCCGAGCGTCCGGTCGGCGTCTCCCCAGATCGCGAGCGCGGGTTTTTCGCGTATCGCGCGCAGCGCCGCCGCATCGGGCTCCTCGAACCGGTGCGCGCCGGCGGCAAACCCGCGGGCCCATCCGATCGCGCCGAGACAGTCGGCCGGTTGCGCGAACGGCGCGCCGTATGCGGCGATCCACGTGTCGTTGATGATCGCGTGATTTTCGAACCCGTTCAGCTTCAGCGTGCTCAGGATGTTGAAGCCGAGCTGACCGAGCACCGTCTCGAGCGTATCGTCCGCCGCCGCGCGCATGATCCACTGGAACCACGGCGCGTCGCGACCGTTCGCGTTCAGGCGCTCGGCAAGATCGGGCTGGCCGAACGGCGTCGGCCCGTTCACGGACACGATCCGCCGGATGCGATCCGGATGCCGCGCGGCAAGCCCCATGCCGACCGGGCCGCCGAAGTCGTGCATCACGAGCGTGATGCGATCGAGGCCGCGCGCGAGTACGAAACGTTCCAGGTTGTCGATGTGGTCCTGCAGCCAGTAGCTGCGGCCCGGCGGCGTCGCGCTTTTGCCAAAGCCCATGTGATCGGGGACGACGACGCGGTGCGTCGGACTCAGCGCGGCAACCAGATGGCGGAACAGATAGCCCCACGTGGGTTCGCCGTGCAGGCACAGGATGGTTTCGCCATCGGGCGGGCCTTCGTCCACGTAGTGCATCCGGAAGCCGGATGCGTCGTCGAAATGCGGGGCGAATGGAAAGGTGCCGTCGAACGTGGCATCGGACCGGATCATCGAACGCTCCTTCGGATAGTCGGATAATTTGGTTTCAAGTTGAAACCAAATTGAAGCGTAGGCTATCGGGTTTCAAGTTGCAACCAGAAAGATGCCCGGGCCAACCGCGGATCGACCGGGCGATGGTTGCATGACGACGCGTCGGAAAGGAACGGCACCGTAATTTATCCGCTGGACACAGGGGTTGGCGTTCCAATCAGGCCTGAATCGACCCTGCCATTCGTCGATCGCGAACAGTCGAGCCCCGAGCGATTGATCTTTCGCGTAGTGAGTTTTATATTGCAACCATTCATTTCAACGGAAACGACCGCCGTTCCGCCCGCATTCCGGGAACGGACGCGCCCCATGCATCGATGAACAGACGAACCACGCACGAGGATTCCCCCTGCGGCGTTGCCCGCCCGCTGGACGCGATCGGCGACTGGTGGTCGCTGCTGATCGTGCGCGATGCGTTCGACGGGCTGCGCCGTTTCGGCGAATTCCAGAAGAACCTCGGGCTGGCCAAGAACATCCTGGCCGCGCGTCTGCGCAACCTGGTCGCGCACGGGATCATGGACATCGTGCCGGCCGCGGATGGCGGCGCGCATCACGAATACGTGCTGACCGAGAAAGGGCGCGGCCTGTTTCCGCTGCTCGTCGCGCTGCGGCAGTGGGGCGAGGATTTCTTCTTCGAACCGGACGAGGCGCACGTGCTGCTCGTCGACCGGAAGAGCGGGTTGCCGGTCAGGAAACTGGAGTTGCGTTCGCAGGACGGGCGCGTGCTCGGGCCGGAGGATACGGTCGTGTTGCCGCCGCCGGACTGACGTGCGGCGATCGCGCTCGCGTTACCGTTTCAGCAGCCCATGCGCCTGCACGATCTGCTCGGCGAGCTGGTTGATGGAAATGCGCCGCTCCATCGCCTGCGAGCGGATCTGCTGGTAGGCCTCTTCCTCGCCGATTGCGCATCGGCAATACCGAATAAGGTTGCGTATACAACCGTATGTCGAACACCGATGCGCGTCGAGCCGCGCTCAACTCCGGTCGTTCGCCGCGTTGCTTTCGAGGAAACTGTCCACCGCGATCAGTGACTGTTCGTCGAGCGTACCCAGCACGCTTTTCAGTTTCAGCTGCAGCTTCAGCGCGTCGAGATAGCTGTCGAACAGCTTCTGCCGGATGCCCGAGATGTCGCGCCGCAGGTTCAGCGTCTCGTACGTCGTGCTATAGCCGACCTGATGCGCCTTCATCGACGAATCGTAGGCGAGACGCGCGGCCTGCAGCGACTGCTGCAGCGCGCGGATGCGCTTGCCGACCGACTCGAGCGCGGACAGCGCCTCGCGATGATCGGTACTCAGTTGCTCCTCGACCTCGCGCAGCCGGTTGCGGTACTGCTCGGTCACGTGTTCGGCCTCCACCTGCCGGTAGTACACGCTGCCGCCGGAGAAGATCGGGATCGTCACCTGCACGCCGACCGCGCTCTGATGGAAGTCGGAGCGATCGGTGAGCCCGCGCAGGTTCGGGTTGAGCCCGCGCGAATACGACGCGAACAGGTCGACGGTCGGCAAGTGCTCGGCGCCGACGCGCTTCGCGGCGAGCCGCGCGACCTGGACATCGCGATACGCCTGCCGGTACGCGGGGTTGTCCTGCGGCGCGTATTCGCCCGACGGAATGCGCGGCGACGACCCGCGCATCGCGAGCCTCGGCCAGCGCGAGAAATCGATCGTCGAACCGAGCAGTGTCTCGTAGCGCGCGCGGCGTGCGTCGACGTCGGTTTGCGCGAGCGCTTCGTCGGATTGCGCGAGGCTGCGGCGCGCCTCGATTTCGGCCGTATCGCCGATCGTCTTCATTCCGAGTTGCGCCATGCGGCGCGTATCGCTTTCGAGCCGGGTGAGCGCGTTCACTTCGTCGTCGGCCGACTGCAGTTTCTCGCGCGCGCTCAGCAGGTCGAAGCACGCGTTCGCGACGCGCAGGATCAGGTCCTGCCTCGCCACCTCGAGCTTCTGTCTTGCCGATTCCTCGTACTCGGTCGCGCGCCGCATGTCGTACAGGTAGGGTACGTTGAACAGCGCCTGCGTGACCTGCGCGGAACCGTATGCGGCATTGCTCGATCCGCTGACGTCGATGCCGAACAGGTTCGCGTGCGTACCGTAGCGTCCCCATTCGAGTTGCGCGGCGGCCTGCGGCAGCATCTGCGCGCGCGCTTCGGGGAATTTCTGGCGGGCCGCGTCGTATTCGCTGCGCGCCTGCAGGTAGCGCGGATCGTGCACGACCGCGTACTGGAAGGCGGTGTCGAGGCAGAACGCACGCGCGTTCGCAGACATGCCGGCTATCGTTACAGCGAACAATGTCACGGTTGCAAGTCGGGGATTCCACCTAGTCGGAAAACTTGATAGGGAGTTACCCGTATTCCGCGTCGCCGGTCCGCGATTCGCACGCCTCGTTTCAAACATGGCCGTCTCCGTCTCCTGCCCGTGCCGCAACGTATTGCGGCGGGATTTAAACGTATTGAAATTGAAATTCAAACTGCGTGAATGCCTGCTGCCAGTGACGCATCGGAAAACGCGCCTGTAAGAGTGTGTCCTCCATTGAATTCCGATGCGCTCGCATGATAGCCTGATTTCGGCTCGTAATCGCAGTGATTATTAGATTAACAAGTCGCTAGGGATTAAAAGCCGTTTGTATTTCAATGAAGGTTCTTTGCATCGTCTTTATTTTTTACGAGGAGAGAATGATGAAGGTCATGACGACGGAACAGGTCAGGAATGTGCATGGCGGCGGTGCGATCAGCTCGCTGGGTAGCCTCGCCGTTGACGCCGCGCCGGTGGTGACCGCGCTCGGCCAGTTCCTGCCGAGCCTCGGCAATTACCTGCAGAACCCGAAGACGTTCAATAATACCGGCAAGTAACCGCCGTGCGCGGGGAGGCGCCCCCCGCGCGAAATGCTGCGCAACAGAAGGAAAAGAATCGATCGCCGCAGTGGAAATAAAACGAATCCGAAATGTATTTCTTTCGGTTCGGGCGATTATCAGGAGGCAGGAGTGCCGGATTATCTCCGTAATAAAGTAAAAGCCATTTGGATTGCAGTTGGCTGACGGTGGCGGGCATTCCGACAATATAAAGGCCACAGCAAATGCGAGACATCACGGAAGAACAGGCCCGCCAGATTCGCGGCGGCGCGTCGCTTTACTCCAATTCGGCCGCCTATACGGTCGATCTCGTCAACCAGTCGATCGGCACCACGCTCCAGGGCCTGATGACCCAGTACCAGGCCCGCGCCGTCGAACAGTTCCGGATGTCGCTCGGCTCGTCGCGCTGAGCGGCCCGCCCGACAGCCGGTAACACCGATCTTCCGTCGCAGCCGGCAGCGTGCCGGCTGCGCCCATGCGTATCGCGCGCGACCCGCCATGGGCCTGCTACCGGCAGGCCCGGGCGGCGCGTCGTCGCGCCCCGGGTGCCCGACCATGCTCTTCAATACGCGTAAAGTCCGTCCGGTCCAGCAGGACGAGGTGACGGAGTGCGGCCTGGCCTGCCTCGCGATGATCGCGTCGTGGCACGGGCGTGAAACGACGTTGCGCGCGCTGCGCAACCGCTATCCGGTCCGGATCGATTCCGGGCTGTCGTTCTTCGACCTGATGGAGATCGCGAACGATCTCGGCTTGCGCGCACGCGGGCTGCAGTTCGACGCGGGCGAACTCGATGCGTTGAAGACGCCGTGCATCCTGCACTGGGGGATGAACCACTATGTCGTGCTGACGAAGGTCGGCTACGGCAGCGTGCACATCGTCGATCCCGCGCTCGGCGAAACGAGGCTGCCGCTCGCGCAGGCGCTCACGCACATCACCGGCTATGCGCTCGAACTGAATCCGGACATCGGCTTCACGCGGGCGGGGCAGGCCGACCGGATCCGGCTGCGCGACTACCTCGAAGGGCTGACCGGCATTCGCAAGAGCCTCGCGATCGGCATCGCGGGCGGTGTCGCCGCGCAGCTCCTGCTGCTGCTCGGCCCGTCGTACGTGCAGCTGACGATCGACGAGGCGCTGAAGAAGACCGACGTCGACATCCTGTACCTGCTGACGATCCTGTTCGCGATCGTGTTCCTGTTCGACACGCTGTACGCAAACCTCGTCGGCAACATCAAGAGCTACCTGCGCAACATCGTGTCGCAGCAGTTGTCGGCGAACATGGTCGGGCATCTCGCGCGGCTGCCGATCGGCTATTTCCTGTTCCACAACACCGGCGATTCGATCTCGCGCGTGTCGTCGGTGTCGGAAGTCGGGCGCTTTCTCGTCGATGGCCTCGTCGGCGGGTTGCTCAATATCGTCACCTGCACGCTGACGCTCGTGCTGATGCTGTACTACAGCCCGGTGCTGGCCGGCCTCAGCCTGGCCGGGATGGTGCTGTTCGCGCTGAGCCGGCTCGCGATCCAGCCGCAACTGCAGGACGCGATGTCGCAGATCCTCACGCGCGGCGCCGAAGCCGACGCGCTGCTGATCGAGAACATCCGCTCGGCGCACTCGATCAAGCTGCTGTCGGCCGAGACCGCGCGCAGCAGCCTGTGGGTGAACGCGTTCACGCAGAAGCTGCAGGCGATGCGCCAGCAGGAGCGGCTGCAACTGCTGTTCGATGCGATCTCGAAAGGCATCGTGCACGTCGAGCAGCTCGTGATCGTCACGTACGGCGCGTGGCTCGTGATGCACGGCCAGAGCACGATCGGTGTGATCTACGCGTTCATCCAGTACAAGAACCTGTTCGCCGACAAGTTCATCGATTCGATCCAGCTCTACGTGCGCCGCAAGGTGCTGCAGGTGCACATGGATCGCGTCGCGGACGTGCTGCAGACCGAGACCGAGGAGCCCGCGCCGGACGCCGTCGTGCGTCCGGTCGACGGTTTCGACGGCGCGCTGTCGATTCGCGCGCTGTCGTATACGCCGAAGGGCGGCCACCGCCCGATCCTGCGCGAGATCGCGCTCGATGTGCCGGCGGGCGGCAAGATCGCGATCGTCGGCCGCACCGGCAGCGGCAAGACGACGCTGCTGAACCTGATCTGCGGCCTCGTGCGGCCCGAGCCCGGCACGCTGTTCGTCGGCGGCGTCGATCTCGCGGAAGTGAACCTGCGGCAGTACCGCAAGCATCTCGCGGCCGTCACGCAGTCCGACCAGCTGTTTCGCGGGACGATCCGCGACAACATCACGAACTTCGCGCCCGCGCCGCGGATCGGCGCGATGTTCGACGCGGCGAAGCTCGCGTGCATCCACGACGAGATCGAGCGGCTCGACCATCGCTACGACACGCCGCTCGGCGATACGCAGAAATTCCTGTCGGCCGGCCAGATGCAGCGGCTGCTGATCGCGCGGGCGCTGTATTGCGAGCCGCGCCTGCTGATCCTCGACGAATTCTCGTCGAACCTAGACCAGGCGACGACGCACGAGATCTGCCGCAACGTGCTGACGCTGCCGTGCACGATCGTGCTCGTCACGCACGATGCGTCGATCCTGTCGAGGGTCGACCGGATCTACGAGATGCAGGACGGCGTATTGACCGATGCGACCGACGCATGGCGTTCGGCCGAGGAGGCGCGGTGATGCTCGGACGGCTCTTTCTGCTCAACCCGTTCTCGTATGCGTTCCTGGTGCGGCGCGTGGTGCGCGCCGTCGCGCTGCGTACGTCACCCGCGCGCGGGCTGCGGCTGATGCGCTGGTGCTCGGGCGCATGCCTGCGCTGCTTTCCGTGCATTCGCGAGTCGATCGAGCGCGCGGTCGCGTACATGCTGAGCGCGCACCTGAACGACGATCCGCGACGGGTGCGGGAAGTGTCGGCGGCGATCGTGCGCGAGCTGTTCGAAGCCGAGTTCGCGGGGCTCAAGCTGCGTACGCACAGCCTCGAATCGATGAAGTCGATGATCGACGGCATGGCGTGCGAAGGCGACGAGCAGTTGCGCACGGCGCTCGCGCGCGGCGGCCCGCTGATGCTCGCGGGGCTGCACTTCGGCAACCTGATGCTGTTCGTCACGAAGCTGCGCTTCATGATTCCCGACGACCGCAAGCTGATGGTGATCCTGCACCGCGATGCGCCGGGCGCGTTCTTCGACGATGCGCTGCGGCTCGTCGCCGAATACGGCGCCGGCGAAGTGGAGTTCATCGACATCGAGGAGCGCGTGCACCTGCGGCGGCTGATCACGAGCCTGCGGCGCGAGGCGCCCGTCTTCCTGCTGTTCTCCGATCTGCACGGCAAGTTCGGCAAGACCAACCGCTGCCGGCTCGGCGGCCGCTGGGTGCGGATGGCCGGCGGCGGCGTGAAGCTCGCGGTCGAGCAGGGGATTCCGCTGCTCGTCGCGTATGCGACGGGCGTGCCGTTCCGCGATCGCTGCGCGGTGCATTTCACCGAGCTCGCGGCCAGCCCGCTCGCGCCGATGCTCGGCACGGACGACGACGCGTCGCCCGTGCGCGCGACGCACCAGCGCATCGTCGACCGGCTCGAGCAGGCGCTGGTACGCCAGCCCGAGCAGTGGCATTTCTGGGAACACTTCACGCCTTACCTGATGCCGACGCCGCTGCTCGATGCGGCCGCGCGGCGTCGCTCCTGACGAGCCCGCCCCATGCCGACCTGGAACGCCACCCTCCGAGAACAGAAGCCGTCGCGCAAGCTTGCGCGCGGCACGACCTTCGGCACCGTGATCCACGGCGTCGTCGACGTGCCGGTGTCGCTGCGGTTCTTCTGCTACCTGTCACTTGCGATGTTCGCGATGTTCGTGACCGCGCTCGTCGAACTGAGCTACGCGAATACCGAGAGCGTGTCGGGGATGCTGACGCCGCGCTCGGGGCTGATCGGCGTCGGCGCGCCGCCGGGCTGGGCCGTGCGCGACGTCTACGTCGGCAAGGACCAGCACGTGAAGGCCGGCCAGCGGCTGCTGGCGGTGACGCGCGACACGAGCTTCGTGAGCCAGGCCAACAACGTGCAGGGGATGCGCGCGGCGCTCGACCGGCAGCGTGTCGAGGTGACGCAGCAGATCGATGCCGCGCGCCTCGAATACAAGTCGTCGGTGCAGCAGATCAACCAGCAGATCGCCGCGCAGGGCGAGAGCCGCGGGCTGATCGACCGGCAGATCCAGGACCAGAAGCGCATCGTCGACGAATACGGCGAGCGGCGTGCGCGCGTGAAGCAGTTGCTCGACGAACAGGTCGTGACGCTCGAGCAGTACAACCAGGTCAACACGCAGTACCTGCAGGCCGGGCAGGCGTACCAGGACCTGCTGCTGCGCCGCGCCGAGCTTATGAAGAACGCGATGAAGCTGCGGGGCGACCTCGACACGATGCAGAGCAAGTACGACGGCGCGAACGCGGAACTGAAGATCAAGCAGGAGGAGCTGAATGCGAAGGAATACAACATCGACGAGAACGTGAACCAGGTGCTGTACGCGCCGGCCGACGGGCAGATCGTGCGGCTCGACGTCGTGCAGGGCGGCGTGATCGACCCGCCCGGCACGCGCGTCGTCGAGATCCTGCCCGCGAAGGCCGACGGGCTGATCGCCGAGGTCTACATTCCGTCGTCGAAGGCCGGCTTCGTGAAGAAGGGGCAGGAAGTGAAGGTGGCGTACGCCAGCTATCCGGTCGAGAAGTTCGGCACCTATCGCGGCAAGGTGTTGTCGATCTCGCCCGTCGCGTTTTCCGCGAAGGAGCTGAACCTGCCGGGCGATGCCGCTACGCCGCAAACCTACTTCAAGACCTGGGTCGAGCTGGCCGACCGCACGCCGGCATTCGATGGGCGGCCACTGTCGCTGCGGGCCGGGATGATGCTGAAGGCCGATATCGTGCTGGAGCGGCGCAGCCTGCTCGAATGGCTGTTCGAGCCGTTGTACCGCATCCGTCAACGCCTGTTCGGCGTGCCGGCCTGAGCCGATGGCGAGCCGGGACAAGGATCGCCGTCGCGCACGGCCGGGCGCCGTGCGCCCGCTGTCGCGCTGGCTCGCTGCGGCGCTGTGCGCTTGCGCGGCCGCCGCGCATGGCGCGCCGCAGCCGGACGGTGGCGTCGAACCGGGTTGGCAGGCCGGCGCCGACGGAATCGGCTTCTGGCCGGGCGGCGACGCGGACGGATTCGATGCGAGCGCGTGGGCGACCGATGCAGGGCCGGCCCGCCGCGGGCGTGACGACTCGGGCGACGTGCCGCAACCCGACACCGTACCGTTGACGGCGCGCAAGATCACGCTCGGCCAGCGAACCAGCGGGGCGGGGCGCGCATGCGTGGCCGCGCGCGACGATGGCGCGGACGGTATCGGCTTCGACGACAACGGCGCAGCTGGCGGCTGCGAGCCGGCCGCGCCCCGCGATGCGACGGCGGATCGCGCACCGGCCGGCGGCGTCGTCCACGCCGACCGGATGCCGTACGAACTGCATCCGATCGACCCGTCGCGGCTGCCGGATCTGCCGGCCGCCCAGGCGCCGCCGCTGCTGACGCAGCTGATGGGCGACGACCGCAACATGGTCGGCCTCGGCTGGCACTTCATCGGCACGACCGGCCGATCGACACCCGTGACGACGCACACGGACGCCCTCGGGCTGAACAGCTTTCAGAACCAGGGTTCGAGCCTGTCGCTCAGCAACACGAACACGCTGGCGTTCACGTTGACCCACTTTTTCTCGGAGAATTGGGCGGCTGAACTCGGCGCGGGCATTCCGCCGGTGCTGACCCTGCGCGGGCACGGCAGCATCGCGCTGCCGCTCGACCGGATATTTTCGGGCGTCCAGGGGCGCTTTCCGCTGATCGATCTCGCGAACACGCAAAGCAATCCGCTCGCGACCACGCGCGCGTGGCTCGGCTCCGTCGTGTTCAAGTATTACCTCGGGGAGCGCGACGATCGTTTCCGCCCGTTCGCGGGCATCGGCATCAGCTATACGCGCTTCACGAACACGAACCTGAATCCGGTGTTCCAGCGCAAGCTCGCGTCGCTCGGCGGGCTGCTCGCGGCGGGCGCGGACATCGGCAGCCTGCAGTCGCTGCTGCTCGACCCGTCGCTGTTCCAGCGTATCTGGGATGCCGGCGGCGACCTGCTGCTGTCGGGCAAGACCAACGTGTCGGCCAAGGTGAAGAGCGTGTGGGAGCCGGTGTTCACCGTCGGCGCGAGCTACCAGATCACGCGCCAGTTCTGGGTCACCGGCATGGTGACCTATATCCCGTTACGTACGAAGATTACGCTGGACATCGACCAGCCGAACCGGCAGCTCGCGTCGAACACGTTCGATATTTCCGCGAACCCCGTGCTGGCGAGCGTACTGCTCGCATTCCGCTTCTGACCGGCGCGCCGGCCCTTTTTCATGAATTTGACGCGCGACACTGGGATAATGTCGGAGTTTGGCTGCGTCAATGATGGAAGGAGGCCCCATGGGCGACAACGATACCCGTAACGAGACCGACGACCGCACCGATATGGAATCGATGGAGGTGCGCCAGCGCCGTTTCGAGGAAGACCTGGTCGACGCCTACGACGAAGAGCTCGAGATGGAGCTCGACGATCGCCGCTTCGACGACACCGACGACCTGCTGTTTTCGCAGGAGCGTCGCGAGGCGCGCAAGCAGTATTTCCGCGAACTGTTCCGGCTGCAGGGCGAGCTCGTGAAGCTGCAGGACTGGGTCGTGAGCACGGGGCACCGGCTCGTCGTCATTTTCGAGGGGCGCGACGCGGCCGGCAAGGGGGGGGCGATCAAGCGCATCACGCAGCGGCTGAACCCGCGCGTATGCCGCGTGGCGGCGCTGCCGGCGCCGAACAACCGCGAACGCACGCAATGGTATTTCCAGCGCTATGTCGCGCATCTGCCGGCCGGTGGCGAGATCGTGCTGTTCGACCGCAGCTGGTACAACCGCGCGGGCGTCGAGCGCGTGATGAACTTCTGCACCGACGAGGAATACGAGGAGTTTTTCCGTTCGGTGCCCGAGTTCGAGAAGATGCTGGTGCGCAGCGGGATCCAGATCGTCAAGTACTGGTTCTCGATCACCGATCACGAGCAGGAAGTGCGATTCCAGAGCCGGATCCAGGATCCGCTCAAGCAGTGGAAGCTGAGCCCGATGGATCTCGAGAGCCGCCGCCGCTGGGAAGCCTACACGGCCGCGAAGGAAGAGATGCTGCTGCGTACGCACATTCCGGAAGCGCCGTGGTGGGTCGTGCAGGCCGTCGACAAGAAGCGCGCGCGGCTGAACTGCATTCACCACCTGCTGCAGCAGGTGCCGTATCACGAGGTGCCGCACGCACCGATCGACCTGCCGCCGCGCGAGCATCACGAGGATTACATCCGCCGGCCGGTGCCGGACAACATGATCGTGCCGGATATTTACTGAGTTACTGAGTGGCCGCGGCGGGTTCGATGCGATGAAGGGGCGCGCCGTGCAACGCGGCGCGCGTTACTCCCGGATCAGGAATGCGTCGCGGTCGCGCCCGACGATCCATGCGGGTGCGCGCCCGCGCCCGCTCCATGTCGCGCCTGTTGCCGGGTCGCGATACTTCACGCCGACGGTGAACAGCTTCGCGCGATCGCTGTAACCCTGCCCGAAGATTTCCCGTGCGGTCAGCGCGTAGTTCGTGACGAGTTCGCGTACCTGCGCCAGCACCGCGTTACGTTCGCGGCTTCGCGCCGCCTTGATGCGCCGATCGAGTTCCGCAAGCTGGGCTTGCAGTGCCTTCACTTGATGCATGCGTCCGATATCCCGTAGTCGAGTTTTGATTATTGGCGACGCGTGGTGAGCTATACGTCGGCGCGCCTGGCCCAGGCGCGCCGCCTTGGCCGGTGGCGGTTGCGTGCTGCTTGCGCCGGCCTGCGGGAAACGTATGCGGCGCGAGTCGCCGGGAACCCGATGAGATTAAGTGGCGGCGTGCGGTTTTTCTATCGGACGTATCTGATTTTTCGGCGGAATTTGCCGGCAGCGGGGGCGACGGGGCGCGCGGTTGCCGCTCGTCACAGATCGGGAAAGCCTGATCGCCCTTGCGTCAGGTCGAACAACTCGGCCCGCGCGTTCGCGTCGGCGGTCTCGGGCAGCTTGATCACGAGCCTGACCGTCATCCCGTACGCGCTGTCCACCAGTTCATAACCCGCCTGTTCGATCCAGCGGCGCACGCGCGCCTCCTCGGGATAGCCGATCTCGATCGCGAGCCGCGTGTAGCGGATGCGCTCGACGCGCTCGGCATCGAGCAGCGCCGACGCGATTGCATCGGTGTACGCGCGCACCAATCCGCCCGCGCCGAGCTTCACGCCACCGTAGTAACGCACGACCGCACCCAGCACGCCGTCGAGATCGTGATGGCGCAGCACTTCCAGGATCGGGCGGCCCGCGGTGCCCGATGGCTCGCCGTCGTCCGACATCCCGGATTGGCCGCCCGCCAGCAGTGCCCAGCACACATGCGTGGCCGCCGGATGTTCTTCGCGCAGGCGTTGCAGTGCCTGCATCGCGGCGTCGCGGTCGTCGACGGGAATCGCGTACGCGATGAAGCGGCTCTTGCGGATCTCGAGTTCGCGGGTGTAAGTGGTGGCGAGCGAGTACATCATGCGTCGCGACGGGGAAAGTGTAATGAAATCAAGGTGATGATGGCGTGTCGACTCTTTCGATGCTGACCCGGGCAGGCATGGGCCAGCTGCATGGGCGGGATGGAAGCCGGATTTTACCGTGGTGCGCATCGAAGCAACTCGATGCCGTCAGGATCCGGCCCGGCGGATCCACCGGACACGCAATGGCGAAGCGCGCCGATGTGAATGGTGCGGCAGCGGCCGTTCACCTGTTGAGGCTTGGTCAAGATTGCCGTGACGTGACGGATCCCGGGTCGACATGGAGAGCGTAGAGCTCGGACACGCAGACCGCCTTGCGGCTGCTGTGTTCAACCGATCCTTCTTTCGTCCACAGGAACGGATAAAAGCTGAAGCATTGATCCGTCGTCAGATGCTGGATATCAGCTTGCCAGCCAGGCCAGCGCAAGCTCGCATAGAAGTCATCCAGCTTCTCGCTGAGCGACCACCGCACGAAGTCGCTGTACCCGATATCGAGAGGCTCCCACCCCAGGGTGTCGGGCGCAAGGTAGTACACCGAACCTGTGTCCGCCCCGAGTGCACCTCCGTTCAATGCGAAGAATCCGCCGACGGCATCGTCCGCGATCAATAGAAAGCCGGATGATCGCCCGTCATTCCAGCCGACGATGTCTCTGGGCAGCCGGGGATGGCCTGAGCCAAGCAGGCGAAAGTAGCCTCCGTCCACCAGTACGCCGCCGGTCGAATAAGCGATTGCCCCCAGGGTCGATCGGGTGGACACCTGAAGCGCAGACAGAACTTCGCAGCGCCGATCGGACGCGGGCAGTATTTCACAACGGCGACTGGCTGCCGCCGCCCACTCGATCAAATTCGGGAGAGCGGACTCGCGCTCGTCTACCAGTTCGTCCAGCGGACGCATGTGTGTTCTCCGGGTTGTTCACGCGCGATATCAACGCACGCCGCCGACCGACGACCGCAGCGCCGCACCCAGCGTGCGCAGCGCTTGTCGGGCCCGCGCATCGGTCAGGTTCGAGTAGAGCACCACGTCGCGCGTCGGCAAGGGCGGCAGCCCGTATCGCGCGCCCACGTCGACCGTCCCGACGGGTGCCACGCGGTGCCCGAGCGCGGCGACGGCCAGCCCGGCTGACACCGCTGCGCCGATCGTCGCCACGCCGCCGCCGACGAATACTTCTGTCCAGGCGACACCAGCTTCGTCCAGTGCGCCGATCGCCATGCGGCGGACGCTGCATGGCTCGGCCTGCGTCGCGAGCCGCAGCGGTTGCGGCGGATGGTACTCGAAATCGGTCGCGGCCATCCAGCCGAACGACTCCGACAGGAGGGTTTCACCGTCGAGCCGCCGGCTGTCGTGCTGCAGCGCGACGGCGGCGTCGAGCTGGCCGCGGTCGAAGGCATCGAGCACGTCGCGTGACGCAGCGACCCGGATCTCCAGCACGAGCCCGGGTTCCGCTTCGCTCATACGCCGAAGCAGCATCGGCAGATCGGCGCCGACGACATGATGGCTCACGCCAATCACCAGCCGCCGCTGGCCGGCGCCGAACGCGCCGACCGCACCCTGGTGAGCGGCCACGAGCTCGCGCGCGGGTTCCAGGAACGCGGTGCCGTCCACCGACAGGCGAACCTGCCGCGGCGTCCGTTCCAGCAGGCGGCGGCCGAGGCCGTCTTCGAGCCGCTTGATCTTCAGGCTCACCGCGGACTGTGTCGTGTCCATCGCCTCGGCGGCCCGCGTGAAGCTCTTGAGGTCGGCAGTCAACACGAACGCCTGCACGGCTTCGATGTCGAGCGTTTTCATTACACACTCATCCATTTCAGAAATGAATCATTGAAATATTCTGCCATCGTATTTTCAAATGATTCAAGGTCTTCTACGCTTTTCCCAAGCCGTTCGGAATCGCCCATTTCAATCGCAGGAGTCGATCATGCTGACCGCGTACTACGTGCACCGCCTGCCGGCGGACTACGACCTCGACATCATCCGCAATCGTGTGCGCGAGCGCGGCAGGCTCTGGGATGACACGCCGGATCTCGTGTTCAAGGGGTTCCTGTTGCGCGAGACGGGCCGTTACGGTGCGACGGAAAACGGCTATGCATCGTTTTATCTTTGGCGCAATGAACAGGCGTTCGCTGGGTTCGTCACGGACGGTCGCTATCGGGTCGTGACGGACAGTTTCGGACGCGCGCCGATCGACGTGCAGGTTGCGCTCGATGCACGCAAGGGCAGCGCGTCGAAGGGACGCTTCGTGCGGCTGGATGCCGTCGACATTCCGGCGGATGCGGACCTCGACGCGACGCTGGCACAGGAGTTCGCGCGTAATCGAGACGTGGCGGCGCGGCAGGGTACGGTCGCGGCTGCGGTCAGCCTCGATCCGCTGCGCTGGCGGCTGACGCGAGTACTCGTATCGGAGCGGGAGCCGGACGACGGCGGCGCGGGCACGGTGTACCAGGTCCTGCATCTGGCCCGGCCGTTGCTCGATACGCTCGAAGGGAGCGGGGTGTGATGACCGGCGTCGCGTCGCGATCGCGGGCCGGGCCGGCGGGTGGGGCCAGCGGCCCGGCATCCGCGCGGCTGCCGGCCGGCCTGGTGGTTGCCGCGCATCTCGCCGGGATGGCGGCGGGGATCGCCGCGATTGCCGCGCTCGCGACGTTGCTGGCGCTGTTGCTCCGGTAAGGGCCGTCAGCGGATGGGTGAATACGGAAGAGCCGGGCACGACATGCGCGGCTCTTCCGTCGGGTTTTTTCCGCTCAGTGCCCTTGCAACCGGATATCCCGCGACGACGCACCGACATACACCGTCCCGCCCGGCACCACGCGCCAGCCGTTACGCGACGTATCCCACACGCTCTGCATGCGCGGCGACACGGTAACGCGCACACGCCGTGTCTCGCCCGGATTCAGCCGGATCTTCTCCCAGCCGACCAACCGCTTCGGCGGTTCGTCCTTATACGGCACGCCGAGATAGACCTGCGGCGTTTCCGCGCCCGCAACGCGCCCGTCGTTGCGCACCGTGAACGCGACGCTCAGCGACCCGTCCCATTGCTTCGACACCGACAGCCCCGAATACGCGAAGTGCGTGTACGACAGCCCGTAGCCGAACTCGAACATCGGCTTGATGTTGTGCGCGTCATACCAGCGATAGCCCATGTTCAGCTTTTCCGCATAGACGGGATCGTTGTCGAACGCGCCGTTCTGCCCCCAGGTCGGCGAATCCTGATCGCGCGCGGGGAACGTAACGGGCAGCTTGCCGGACGGATTGACCGCGCCGAACAGCACGTTCGCGATCGCCTTGCCGCCGGCTTCGCCCGGATACCACGCTTCGACGATCGCGGATACCTGGTCCTTCCACGGCATCAGCACCGGGTTGCCGCTCTGGACGACGACGATCGTGTGCGGATTCGCGCGCGCGACGGCTTCGACGAGCGCATCCTGGTTCGACGGGTTCGCGAGGCTCAGGCTCTGGAGATCACCGAAATCCTCGCCGGCCGGCTGTGCGACCACGACGATCGCGACGTCCGAACGGCCCGCGAGTGCCGCGGCCTGGTCGATTTCCTGCTGCGTGTACGCGCGGAACGGCGACTGCTGATCGCTGTTGCCGGCATAGGTGACCTGCGCGGCCGGCGCGAGCGCGCGGATCGCGTCGACGATCGGCACGTCGACCTTCAGCCACGGATTGCGCCACCAGCTGCATCCCGTCGATGACCCGAATGTGAGGCCGCCGCAGCCCGCGAACGATCCCGATACGGGGTCGCGCGTGTTGCCCGAGCCGCCGCCGGACAGCACGGCCGCATCGGCATGGCCGCCGATCACGGCGATATGCGACAGTGCGGACGCGGCAAGCGGCAACTGGTTGCCGTCGTTCTTCAGCAGCACGATCGACTGCTCGGAAGCGGCCTGCGCGAACCGGCTTGCGGCCGCGAAATCGATCGTGCCGCCGCCCTTGGCCGGATCGTCCATCACGCCGACGCGGATCATCACCGCGAGCTTGCGCCGCACCATGTCGTCGAGCCGTGCCGTCGACACCGAGCCGTTCGCAATGGCCTGCTTGACGGCCGCCGGCGTCAGGTACACGGTCGATCCGACGTCTTCTTCCTCGTCGAGCCCGGCGTTGATCGCGGCGGCGGTGCTGTGCGTCGCCCCCCAGTCGGACTGCACCTGGCCCTGGAAGCCCCATTCGTTCTTGAGCACGTCGTTCAGCAGGTGAGGGTTCTCGCATGCATACGTGCCGTTCAGGCGGTTGTAGCTGCACATCACGCTGCCGGGCCGCCCGCGCTTCGCGGCGATCTCGAACGGCAGCAGGTAGAGTTCGCGCAGCGTGCGCTCGTCGATCTGCGTGTTGCCGCCCATCCGGCCGTGCTCCTGCTCGTTGCCCGCGTAGTGCTTGATGGTCGCGATGACCTTCTGCCGCTGCGTGGCGAGCGTGCGTTCGGCGAGCAGGTCGCCGGCGAGCAGCGGATCCTCGCCGAGATACTCGAACAGGCGCCCGCCGCGCGGTTC
Source organism: Burkholderia sp. AU30280 (assembly GCF_020420125.1). Classification (NCBI taxonomy): domain Bacteria; kingdom Pseudomonadati; phylum Pseudomonadota; class Betaproteobacteria; order Burkholderiales; family Burkholderiaceae; genus Burkholderia; species Burkholderia sp. AU30280. Next base: position 255,163 of record NZ_JAIZRY010000001.1, on the reverse strand, counting down.
GCGCGCGAGATTGGTGCCGCCGCCGAGACCCATGCCGAACCCTTGCGCGCGCAACTGGATCGCGACCTGCTTGCCGTAGTCGTACGACAGGCGGCGATCCCAGCTCGCGGCGACGGCGATCGTCGCGGGGAACGTCGTGCTGGCCTGCGACGTGCTGCCGGAACCCGTCGCCGAGTCGACCATGTTCAGGTCGGGAATGCCGAGCCGCGGCACGCCCTGGATGTAGCCGGCGCCGCCGCCCGGCACCTTTGACATTTCGTATTGCGAATGAATGAATTGAAGTTTTTCGTCGAGTGTCATCTTGCGCACGAGCAGGTCGGCGCGCCGTTGCGCGGCGGCCGACGCGAACGCATCGGTCGCGTCGCCCTGCGCGTTGAAATCGGCGTTGCTTGCGTAGGCATTGGTGCAGAGGGTCGCTGCCAGCACGACGGCCGGCCAGAGTTTGTCCCGCATGTTGCTCTCCATGATCGTATTGCCGGTTGTTCGAATGATGTCTGGAGCTGCGCACGTCCGGTGGATTCGCACCGGACGCATTCGGCTGGCGATGCAGGGTGGTTGCGCGTCGCATGCCAGGCCAGGCGGGGAATCGTTACGGCCGGTTGGGCTCGACCGGTCAACGCGGACGGCGACGCACGGGCCGCCCGACGCTGCCGAATCGGATGTAGCGATTCTCTGCAGCGACTAATGGTATGAATGTAGTTTGACTACAGCATCGGTGTTTGTACCGATACGTACGATCTTTATTCGACACGGCCGTGAGACGCGATGAAAAGACGGTCATCGTTCCCGATTGCGGTGGCGGCGCGGAGTAAGAAGTACCTGCGGACGGGCGTTTGCGCGGGGGAATGCGCCGATGAAGGCGCTGCGGCTCGTTGCGTGCGCATCGACCCTGGCCGGGTGCGTGGAGACCCGCGCGACCTGGCCGGCATGTGGAGCGTTACTTCGTGACGAGTGCGCCGGTCAAGCCGGCGCTGATCGCCGGCAGCAGCAGGTTCAGCACGCGGCTCGCGCGGACGAGCCCGGTGTTGTCGACATAGACGATGTCCTTCGACGCCAGCGGGAACTGGTTCGCGAGCAGCATCGAAACGGGCGATTTCATGTCGAGTCGATAGATGACGGGATCGCCGTCGTCAGCCTTGCGCAGTACGAAAACCTGTTGCGCATTCGACGTCTGCTGGTTGAGTTGGCCGGCCTGTGCGAGTGCTTCGTTCAGCGTGAGCGAACCGTCGCGTTGCGGCGGGACGGCCAGCGGCTTGTTCACTTCACCCATCACGTAGACGGGATTATCTTCGCGCGCACTCACATGCAGCAGGTCGCCTGACTTCAGCATGATCGCGGCGGGGTTCTTGCCCGTCTGCATCAGCTGCGCGACATTCACCGGATAGGTCGTTCCATTGCGCGTGATCGTTACGCGGCTCTGATCAGCTGTCGGTGCAAACCCCCCGGCGCGATTGACTGCCTCGACCAGGGTCATTGGAATGTCGTTGATCGCCTGCGAACCGGGCGTACGCACTTCACCGTCCACATACACCTGCTCGGCGCGGAACGATGCCACGCGAACGGTCACTTGCGGCTTGATGAATACCTTCCTGAGTTCGGCACTGACTTCCCGCTGGATCTGCGCCGCGGTTTTTCCGGCTACGTGGATCGGTCGCGTCATGTACGGGAACTGCACGTTTCCGTCGCCATCGATGACGAAACCGGGCGCTGCGTCGGAGGGCTTCATGTTCGGTGTCGGCTGGCCGGCAGCGGTGGCGAATTCCGGGTGATCCCATACCGTGATTTGCAGCACGTCGCCAGGACCGACCGTGTAGCCATTCGCCTTGCCGAGCAGGTTGCCGGGGATGGGCAACGCGGTGCGGCTCTTCTGCTCTGCGCGAATCCGGGTGATCAGCGTCAGGTCGATCTGCTTGACTGGAACCTTCATGTCGCTGGTCACGTCGCCGTTGTCGTCGGTCGTGACCGGCAAAGCAGGCGTGGATGCCATGTGCTGGCCGGGGGCAAATGCACACGCGGAAAGCAGGGTGGAAATCGCGAGGCAAAACGCAGCGCGCATGCAACGCACTGTATGGTTGTTCTTGTTCGGCACTAATGTGTCGAATAGCGGGTGGCTGCTCATGTCGTCATTCAGCATGGTTAAACGAGAAATGGTGAAGCGGCGTACGTCGGCATTCTTCATCTACTGGGCCATCACCGAGCGACATCACAAGCGTTCGCTCGCGTCCGCCATGATTGGTTTCATCCAGATAGTCTTGCCAATCGCGTGCCTGCAACGTCGGAACGCACTCCAGAGTCAACGATGACAGCGGCGCCGCGCGGAATGCGTGCCTGCATGCCATACCCGGCTGTCACCTGTTTCCTCAATCGCTCGCCGTTCCGATCAACCGATCATCAGGTGCCTCGACCTCATCGCATGCTGCCGGGCGTACCGGTCGAGCCGGGATTCGGAGGCGGATGCCAGACAGCCGTCGGTTTGACACAGCCCGTCACATGCGGGCGGTATGCGGGCCCGAGATTTTTTCGTGCAGCGTCCATGTTGTATGAACCACGGAAGAAGGATGTGCGTTAGCTCACCAAGCCGCGGCGAACGGGCCAGATTGAATTCTCGGGAGCAACAATCGATTCGTCATTCATTCGCGTGGCAAGGGCGGGTTGAAACAGGGCCAAACCTCGCCGGTCGAGCGTGACCGGGTGCCGGGTTCCCGCGGCGGCAAAGCACCGGAACCAATGCGACGGTGGGATCGGAACGGCGCTTCCGGCTCCCTGCTTTCAGCTTCTAACGCAGAACGAAATGGGGGGCAACCCGGTGATTCGTTTCGTCAGTGCTTCGTAATGTAAGCCATCGCACTCAGAAAACCGCGCATTTATCGCATAGTGGCCCGGACAAGCAGGGACATTGGCTTTCGGTTCAAGGACTCGGCGGCGCGTTCTCGCACGCAGGTGGTCGGACACCGGGAAAGTGCCTGGCGTGATGTGCCGAACGAGCGGCCCGGAACGCGTACGCGACATGCGTGACCCAACGCACGCACGGCGACAAGAAGCCCATCAGGATGGCAATTTGGGAGCTTATGCATGGCACTGGATAGACCTACATCGAAGCAATCTCGAGACGGGTCGGGAAGTATTGCTCGCGATGGATTTCGCTTCACACTGGTCGAGTTGCTGGAAAACGTGCTGGATTACCGGCGCGTCTTCGTGGCCGTCTTCCTGGGATGTTTGCTGCTGGCGCTGATGTACGCCGTTGCGGCGACACCGATGTACTCCGTGGACACGTTGATACAGATCCAGGAAAACAAGCATAGTGCGCTGGGTTCGCTTTCGGAAATTTCCAACGCGCTGGATATCGAGAACTCGGCCGTAGTCGGCGAGATCGATATCGCTCGCTCGCGCTCGGTTGTCACCCAGGCGATGGACGCTACTGTCGCTCAGGTGGATGTTTCGGTCAGGAACCGGATTCCGCTCGTCGGCGGTTTGCTCGGTTCGATTTTGTCAAAAGATCAGAATGGTCTTGTCGAGCCGCTGTTCAATTCCCCGTTCTGGGCGTGGGGCGGCGAGCGGATCGAATTCAAGCAATTCGACGTTCCGGATGCGCAGATCGGCAAGAAGCTGGAGTTTGATTATCTTGAAGGCAACCGATTCTCGTTGAAGGACAGCAGTGGTCAGGAGGTGTTGAAGGGAGTGGTCGGCCAACCGAGCATGGGAAATGGCTATCGGGTGGAAGTATCGCGGATCGTGGCGCGCGCCGGTACGGAATTTCGCGTGCAACGCGTTCCCACGCCGGTGCGGCTCGAGGCGATCCTGAAGAAGCTGAACGGGGCGGAAACGAAACGCCAGTCGGGCATCATGCAGCTGAGTTTCGAGGACTCCGATCCGGTGTTTGCCGCACGGCTGCTGAACGCGATTGCTGTCGCCTATCTGGATGCCAAGGCAAAACGGCGCTCGGAGGATTCCGAGCACAGTCTGGCGTTCCTTGACACGCAATTGCCGGTGGTGAAGGCGCGGCTGGAGCAGGCGGAGCATGCGTTGAATGCGTTTCGCAATGCGCAGGGGTCGATCGATTCGCAAGGCGATGTACAACTGCTGATCGATCAGCTGGCGTTAGTTGAGAAGTCGCGGCTCGAAGCCAGGCTCGAGTATCAGGATCTGGCGTCGAAGTATGTCGCGGGACAACCTCAGCTTACCGCTGTAGCCAGCAAGCTGAAGACGCTTGATCAGCAGTCGGCGGAATTGAAAAGCAAGGTCGCGCGCTTGCCGTCGCAGCAGCAGACTTACTTGCGCTTGTCGCGTGACGTCGAGGTCAACAATCAGCTCTATATCGGGTTGATGAACAACGCGCAGCAGTTGCAGATTGCAAAGGCCGGTACGGTCGGCAATGCGTCCATCATCGACAGGGCTGATGTCAGCGACAAGCCGATTCAGCCGAAGCGTGTGCTCGTGATCGTGCTGGGCGCCGCGATCGGCCTGATACTGGGCGTTGCCGCGGCGCAAGGTTGCGCATTGTACTTCAATAACATTCGCAATCCGGAATATCTGGAGGAAGTGACCGGCGTCACGATGTTGGGCGTTATACCGAAATCGCCCCATCAGATAGGGGCCGATCTGAACGGCCGGCCAGCGTTTGCTGCCGTGAAAGAGCACCCTGAAACACCGCTGGCCGAAGCATTGGAGAATCTGGCGCTGTTATTGCGTTACCGGACGACTGCAGCGCACGGTCAATCAAGGATCGTGCTGATGACGTCTCCCGAGCCGGGTCAGGGCAAGTCGATGATCTGTGCCAATCTTGCCGGCCTGTTCTCGGAAAGCGGTCTCAAAACCTTGCTTGTGCGCACCGATGCCGGCGGATCGAGCGTCGATCGAACCTGGTCGGTGAAAGACGGGAAAGGCTTGTCGGATGTGCTGATGGGTTCGCTTGAACTCAAGAGGGCGATCTTCCACGTCAGCGAAAACCTTGACGTACTGCCCGCCGGGAAGCGTGTCGAGCCGTGGCGACACCTGTTTGGAACGGAGCGGATGGAGCCGCTGATCACCGCTCTTCGCCGCGAATACGACGTGATTGTCGTGGATGCGCCGTTGGCACGTCCGGTAACAAACGTCGCGATGTTGGCGAGACTCGCGGACGTCACGGTGATGGTGGCACGGCAAGGTTCGGTCAGCTACGGCGGCGTCGTGGAAGCGATCCAGAACTTGAACAAGGTCGGCGTGAACGTGGATGGGCTGGTGTTCAATGGATATGAACCCTCGCCGTTGCGTCGTGGCTACTACGCGAACGTCCGTCGAGATACGAAAGAAGTCGAGTCGCGGACAGATCCAGGTGTTGTCGTCTCCGATACATTTTTGCTCAAGGCATGGGAGCGACTCAGAAAGGAATTGATGAGAAAAGCTGCCTGACATCGCTTGGTGCGGAGCGTATGAGCCGGGCAGTTTTCCGCGATGGAAAGCATGCTTGAAGTCGATGCAGGCGCGGCGCCAGTCATGTCATTCATCGCACCAAATTTCCAGGAACAACGTGACACCCTTCCAGGCACAGACCGAACTCGTGCGGAAGGGCGTCATCGTGCTGCAGGCAGGACACGCGCAGGCTCGAACGGTGCATCACCGGTAAAACGAATTTCGGATTGCGGCATGATAGACAGGACTACGCGAGCGATACAGGTCAACGGAGGTTCCATCTCCGCAACCGGCGTGACGATATCGACGCTATTCGCGCTTGCGTTGCTGATCAATGCGATGATGCCGGCGCTCGGAATGAAGGAGCCGAGCGCCACGTGCACGTTGCTGCTGGCGACACTGGCACTCGTGGGCCTGGTCAAATATCGTCCGGTGTTTGCCGTGTCGATGCTCTACGTGCTCGCGATCGGGCTGACCGCATTCCTGGCGGGTGTGGGGCTGGAGGGCGGTGGATATCTCAGGGAAACCGACATCTCCGGTGAAGCGACCGGCGCTTTTAGCCGGCTCCTTTCGTTCTATCTGATCTTTGTCGTCTGCGCTCTCGCCGCATTCAGCCGGTTCCTGGACGAGCGCCCGTCGCATGAGCCGATCAGGGCGCGGATCGCGCTGCAACCGATAAGCATTGCGATGGGATTCGCGCTTGCGGCCGCGATCATCGTGACCGGTGTGCTCGCGGGTCTGACGTCGGGATTCTCGCTGTTTACCGGCATCAACAGGTATGCGTTGCGTAACGATGCGTCGAACGGGGCGATGTTCAACCTGTTCCTGAACAATCAGACCTTCATGGGATTTTTGCTGGGCACCATCGCCACCAGTTCCGATAAACGCATTCGGTGGCTGGCAATCGCTACGATGGCGATCGACCTGGGGCTTAACGTGCTGCATGGGGAGCAGTTCATGGCGGTGCTGCATATCGGCCTGTGCTCGCTGGCTCCATTCATTGCAATTCATGCGATGAACGGCAAACCGGTCGTTCGTTATCTGGGTATCGGCGCGGGACTGGCGCTGTTGCTCGGCACCGTTTCCATCATTTACGCGTACCGGGGGCAGGGGCTGGAAGTGGCCGATGTGATCTCTTCGCGCTTTCTGCTGCAGGGGCAGCCCTGGTATGTGGTGGACGGCGATGCGCATATGTTCACGGCACCGGTGCTGGGTGGGCTGGATGCTTTCTGGCGTTTCGTGAACTCCCTCGCTTCCTGGACCATGCCGACCTTTTTCGACGATTCGGAACCGAGTGGCTTGCGTGACTTGATGATGTCGTACACCGAGCCTCAGCTCCTCAAGGCCTACATATTCGACGACGTCACTTTCACGATGGGAAACATGGCAGTGCCCGTGTATTGGTTCGGTTATGCCGGCGGGGCGATCTTTGTCGCGATGACCGGCATCGTGTATGGCGCACTGGGGGCGTTACAGATCCTCGTCACGATGCGCGGCGGGGTCGTGATGTTATGGCTGATGGCGAAGGTCTTCTCGTATGCAACCTTCGCCGTTCAGCAAGGCGATTACTGGATGATGTTCGGCTCGCGCACCGCGTTTTATGCGCTAGCGGCACTGGTTTGGTGGTACTTGATCGACAAGAAGCATCCCGGCTCGTGCTGAAGCAGCATACGCCCTGGTCGTCGGGGCGAACGCTGCGATCTCGACGCATGGAACCCATTTGGCGGATACCTCAGACGTGGGTGCCACATCACGATCGTTTGGGAAGCGATGGATTCCACTTCGATCGAAGCGACGAATATTCGTGACGAGACACCTCGGTTTTTACTATTTCAGTCATGTCCCAATCGAATGATTCGAAGCGTTTTCACCATGTCGATGCCATGCGCGCCGTTGCGGTGATACTCGTCATATGGACGCACTATGCCGAGCGATTTGCGCCGATTGCGGGCTCGCAATACGTGCTCGACACGCTGCAACGATCCATGAACTTCGGGCGGGTCGGTGTGGTGGTTTTTTTTGCGATCAGCGGCATGCTGATTCCCAGCAGCCTGCACGGAGAGGTTGGTGCGGGAACAAAGCGGTTCCTCGTTCGACGATTCTTCCGGCTATACCCGGCATACTGGTTGGCGCTTCCCTTGGGGTATTTTGTTCATTGGTATCTGTTTGATAAAAAAATGGATATCGATGGAATCCTTGCAAATGTGACGATGGTGCCTGCCGCATTTGGAGAAAACCTGATATTGCCGCATGGCTGGACACTGGAAACCGAGTTGTATTTTTACGGGTTGTGCCTGATCCTGTTCTGGCTCGGCGCACTTCATCGGATGTCCTGTCTGTGCGTTGTCAGCATCGGGCTAACCGGGCTGTTCGTGACGATCGTCGAGCTGAAACTCGCCCCTGCCGGTATGCCGAGCGAATATAAAACGCTGCCGTATCATCTTGGCATCATGTTCTGGGGGGCCTGTTTTCGTCGGGCATACGACTCGCCTCTTGAATTGCTGCGCTTTCGATGGGCCAGGGGGGGCGGGCAGGGTCAAATGGCTCTAACTTATCGATCGGCAGTAGCGTGCCTGACGGTGGTGATCGCGAGCGTCGCGCTGATGGGGGCGCTCAGCGATTGGCGACACCACAACATGGATCACTTTCCGACCTCGCTCGCTTACTTCATTGGCATCACGATATTCGTGATATTGGCGACCTTGCTGAAGCTTCGCATTCGTCTGCTTTCATGGCTTGGCGAGATCAGTTACTCGATCTACTTGCTGCATAGTCTCCCGCTGTTTGCAATGTTCTGGCTGTGTCAGCGTTTCCACCTTACCGGATGGCCTCTCGGTCTCTACATGATCATACCGATCCTGCCTTTGATTCCATTGTCCTGGGCGGGCTATCGATTATGCGAAGCGCCGTTTGTGCAGCTTGCGCGTACGCTCACGGCGCGTCGGAGAAGCCGTGTGTTTGCCTCTGGCGAGGCCGATGGCTGATCCGCGCGGATCGGTCTGACCGGCAATCGGACCGGCCGGAAAAGTGAAAAGCGGACGTTTCGCGGGATCGAGAAACGAACGCACGATATCTCCCGGGGGATGCCGGACTGCGGCATGAAAGGGATACCGGTCGGCACCGCTCGATCAGCGAGCGGCTTGCGTTCCGGGGATGGTGGCTGCGTCGCTTCGGTGGCGGCAGCGCCGGTTGGATCAGGTACCGCTGTTCATGACTGAACCTTGGTCTTGCCATGACTTCATCGTGAGTGAAGTGGTGAAGCGATTGGCAGTGCAGGCTGAGGGGGAACAGTCCCTGCAACGCATTTCGTTAGAGTTTATTAGAACAAGGATAAGACCATGACACCTGTCCAGTTTGCTGGATGCGTCGGCTGGCTTCACGAGGGCACGCGTACACACGGCATCGTCATTTGCGAGCCGCTCGGTCACGAAGCACTTTGGCTTCACAAGCTCGTGCGTTCACTCGCCGAGCATCTTTCGGACCGCGGCTTCCCGGTGCTGCGCTTTCATTATCCGGCGAGCGGCGATTCGCTTGGCGACGAGAACGATCCTGATCGCTTTGATCAGATGCTCGGTAGCGTTCGATCTGCGGCTCAGGCGCTGCGAGAGCGCGTCCCGCTGGACAGTCTGACGCTCGTTGGCGTACGCGCCGGCGCGGCAGTGGCGCTCCTCGCTGCCGACGGCATCCCGGGGCTCGGTCGTTTCATCGCGCTTGCGCCTGTCGTGCGCGGTCGCGGCTACCTGCGCGAGCTCTCCGTCGTCGCGCAACACTGGCTCGACAATGCCCCACCGACCGTGAGAGACGCGGTTCGTGAAGAGAAACCGCTCAACATACTCGGACACATCTATCCCGACGATCTGGTTGCGGCGCTTCGGCGCATTGACCTGTGCCAGGCGACCGGTCAATTGAGCACATTACCTGCGAGCGTATTGCTTGTTGATGCGCCGTACGGCGACAGTGCGTCGCTATCGGAGGCACTCCAGGCGCGTGGTGTCGCGGTCAGTGTCCAGTCGTGTGCCGACTGGGCTGTCGCCATGCGAGAGCCTCTCTGGTCACGGCTGCCGGATGCATTGCTTGACACGATTGCGGGCTGGATGGACGACGGTCCCGGCGAAACCGTTCGCGTGTCCGCGCAGCGCCCCGAGACCGGCGTAGCCCTGACGGGCAAAGGGAGTGTCGAGCGAGTCGTTCGTGTGGGGCCGGCCCAGTTGGTCGGCGTGCTGTGCGAGCCAACCGACGACGTCATGCGCGCGGCCGCGCCAACCCTCCTGATCACGAATACGGCCGTCAATCCGCGCATCGCGGACGGGCGACTCGCGGTTCGACTCGCCCGGTCGCTCGCTGCGCAAGGTATCTGCAGTCTGCGCATCGACTCAAGCGCAATCGGCGACAGCGGCGAACGTGCGTGTGACAACCAGTGGGACATCCCGTATTCGGATCAGATGATCACCGACATGGTCTCGGCCGCAGACTGGCTGAAAGCCGGCGGGCATCATAAGGTTGTCGCGTTCGGTATCTGCTCCGGTGCGTACACGTCGCTTCATGCCGCCTCCCTTGGGCAGTTCGCCGGCGTCATCGCGGTCAATCTTCCGGTCTTCGTGTGGCCACGCGGCGAGACGCTCGCGAACGTGATCAAGAATCAGACGAATTCGATGCGAGGCTATTTTGCATCGCTGCGCAGCCCCGGAAAGTGGCGCCGCCTGTTGGTCGGCGGTCGTGATCTACGTCCGGTACTGCGCGGACTGTTGCGCCTCCTTGCGGATTTCATGTCGGTGCCGATCATGCGTGTCGCGGAGCGGATCGGGCGAGGTCCGGGCAAGGATACGCCGCGGGGATTGCTGCGCGACATGTCGGCGCGCGGCATCCGCACGCATCTCATCTACGGAACGTTCGATCCGGGCGTCGATGCATTGGTTCGGCATTTCGGTCCCGCATCGCGTGCGTTTTCACGCTTGCCCAACGTATCGGTCGACATTCAGGAAACCGTCGATCATTCGCTGCACGGTGGTGCCGCCGCGCAATATGTGATCGAACGTTGTGCGACACTGCTTGCCGGCTGGTGGACGCCGGCGGAGGTAGCGGCACCGGAGAAACCGAAACGCGCGACCGCATTGCACTCGCGCAAGCGGCGCACCGAGTCGACGCTCTGAGTCGCGGTGGTATCGTCGCGATCGGGGCGTGCAGCGTTGTGTAACCGACGTTATCGCGGCCATTGTTTCGCGCGTTTCGGGAACATTCTCCGGTGTGTCGCCAGGGTGTGTGAAACGGATTCTAAGTAACCGCGCGAACAGATTCGTCGTTCTCGACGCATTATCGTAGCGGTGTCGTGTTTCACGTAGCCACTTTTTCGACGTGCGTGGCACCGTGACTCCGCCCAGGAATACCGATGAAACGAAATTGCGAAGAATGCCGGAAATCGAGCACACCTTACTGGCAGCAAGCGACCCGCGGCATCGCACAGATCGCGCGACGAATCGAAGACGGCGGCAACGCGTTGCGCTACCGGTATGACGCGTATCGAGGTCCGTCGTGATGCGTGTGCTGGTCATCAATGACTTCGTTCGAAAGGGAGGGGCGGAGGAGGTGTACCGGACGTCCGTCGACGTGCTGCGCGCGCGCAACGACGTTACGGTCGAAACCTTTGACGAGCGTGCGCTTTCCGGTGTCGAAAATAGCCGGCGCGAGCGTGCGTGGTCGCGTGCTGCTGCGCATGCGCTCGCTGCGCTGCTCGACCGGTTTCGTCCACAGCGGATTCTTGTACACAACTATCACAATCTGCTATCGAGCGCGATCCTTCCCGTGCTCGCCCGCTACAAGCGGCGCTCGGGCTGCCGTTTGTACATGACTGCGCACGATTACCATCTGGTGTTTTGCAATCCGGGCCTGCAAGTCTATTCCCGCGGACAGGCGCAGCCGTTGTCGGTTGAAGCGTTGCATGGCGGCCGGCGCTTCGTCGCCATCGCCAGTCCGCACGGAATTCTCCATGATGTCGTGAAGAAGGTGCATTGGCACACGGTCAATGCGCTTTTCGATCCGCTTGGCCTGTTTGATGAAATCCTCTGCCCGAGCCCGTTCATGCGTGACCTGATCGCCCGATTCGGGCGGGCGCGTGCCACGCTTCTGTCGAATCCGATTGCCGCGACATTGATTCCGTGCGCGCCGAAACCTGCGCAGCGGGCTCGCCTGGATCTCGCGTTCGTCGGTCGTATCGAAGCGGACAAGGGCCTGGCTCAGTTTCTCGAGCGGATGGCCGAACCCGCCGGCGAAGCGATCGGATCGTTTACCGTCTATGGTGAGGGGTCGGAGCGTGGTCGTCTCGAGGTGCGCCATGCAGACCTTGTCGAAGCCGGTAGGCTGCGTTTTGCAGGTCGCCTCGACCACACCGCGCTGTTCGGTGAACTGCCGAGACACGACGCACTTGTGCTGCCATCGGTCTGGGTGGAAAACGCCCCCCTCGTGATAGTCGAGGCTGCGGTGCTCGGCCTGCCCGTGCTGACGAACGACATCGGAAGCCTGTCGACATTTGGCGACGAGATCGGCAACAAGATTCTCTATCGAAACACCCCTGAAGATTTCTCACGCGCAATCGACGCGCTACGCACACACCTCGCCCGCGACAATCGCCACTACGATTGGTCGCGTTACTCGATCGATTGCTACGCATCGTCGCTGTGTGCCGTTCTCGGCCTTGACGAGCACATACCGCGCGCGCGGGCATATTGACAGTCGGCGTACTGTTCACTTCCAGTCCAGAAAGCACGATGACTGCTGTTCGAAAAAACTTCGCCATGTTGTTCGCGTTGCAGATCTCGACGTACGTCGTGCCGCTCGTCACGTTGCCGCTCCTGACGCGTGTGCTCGGCCCGCAACAGTACGGACGATTGTCGTTCGTGCTCGCGGTTACGACGTACTTCATCAATCTGGTGAATTACAGCTTCGACCTGACGGCAACCCCGCGTGTCGCGCTCGCGCGCGACAAGGTCGAGCGCTCGAGAATTTTCTGGACGACGATTTGCGCTCAGTGGCTGATCACCGTCGCAGGCTTCGCCGTGCTGATTGCGATGACGTCGTTGATCCCGTACTTTGCCGCCGAGCGGACGGCGCTGCTGATCGAATTCGGAATGGCGATAGGCGCCGCGCTCACGCCAGGCTGGTACTTTCAAGGCATCCAGAAGCTAAGCGTATTCAGCATGACGGTGGTAGGGTACCGCGTACTCAGCGTTGGCGCCTTCTTCCTGTGGGTTCATACGCCGGACGATGTGCTGCATGCGGTTGCCATCAACGCGGCTGTACCGTTGCTTTGCGGATTCACCTTGCTCGCTTACCTGTTCTTCTGTCGCGAGATCGCACGCGTTCGCGTGCAGTTCGCCGAAATCACCGAAGCATTGAAAGGCGGCACGCAGGTTTTCCTCGCCTCGACGTCGATCTCGTTCTACGCCTCGACGAATACCGTGCTGCTGAGTATCGTTTCCGGTCACGTCGCCGCAGGTTATTTTGCAGCGGGCGACAAGCTGATCCGTGCCGCTGTCGGCATGTTGCAGCCGCTGAGGGCAACCACCTACCCACACATCACCTATCTGATGCATAACGCGCGAGACGAAGCGTTTGCGTTCCTGCGCAAGCTGATTGTCGTGCAGGGGGTGCTGGTGCTGGCCATGTCGGCAGCGATCTACGAGTTCGCCCCGCTTGCGGTCCGGATCCTGTATGGAACCTCGTTCGAGCCGACAGTCGGCGTGCTGCGTTGTCTTGCACTGGTACCGTTCATGGCGTGCATGACCGATCTCTTCGGCGTTCAAACGATGCTGCCGCTCGGCATGAAGCGCATGTTCAGCACGATCCTGATCTCGTCCGGCTTGCTGAACGTAACGATACTGCCGCCGCTCGCGTCGCTATTTGCGGAGCGTGGCGCGGCAATCGCGGTTTTGATGGTCGAAACGGCCGTTGCCGCGGTGCTCGTGTATGTGCTCTGTCGTGAACGGGTTGGCCTGCTTAAAATGCCGGCGAGATCGAGGTAACGCGAATCGCGAGGGAATGGAGCGTCAACGGCTCGTTTTTCGCGACGACGAGCACGAAGGGATGCTTGGGCGACACGCGCGATGATCGCAGGCGCCGGCGACGACCGGATACTTCATCTTGAGGCAGCCGACCGCGCGGCCGACGATACAGCGGCGCTGGCACGACCGTCTCGATGACTCTCGAGGGGCGAGCGGCAGCGCATGTGCTGATCACGATGGCGGTAGGGCGCGAGCGTGGCGGATCGTGCGCGACGCGCGTCCCGTTTCCGGTGCCCCGTCCAGGTGGCGGCGCGTGTCGATCGCCTACAGCCCGTCGAATATTTCCGTCATCATCCGTGCGCTTCTGCTCCAGCAGTATTTTTCCGCGTGAAGGCTGCCCTTCCGTTTGAGCTCGGCTCTGAGCTCGGCGGAGTCCAGCAGACGCCGTAGTTTTTCCGCGATGTCGTCTTGCGAATACGGATCGCAGTACAGCGTCGCATCGGAGCAGACTTCCGGCAGCGCCGCGGATTTTCCGACGATCGTCGGGCAACCATATCGCATCGCTTCAAGAGGAGGGATCCCGAAACCTTCGTAAATGGACGGATAAAGGAAGCACGCCGCATGCTGATAGAGTGCCTTCAGGCGTTCGTCACTGATATAACCGACGTACTTGATGTTCGGTTCTCCCGCCGAGACGTGATCCTGGTTTCCGAACACGGCGGTGTTTCTCATCCCGACGATGACAAGGTCGACCGACGGATCGTTGATCTGCCGAAACGCCGCAATGAGTCGGCCAAAGTTCTTGGTGGGATTCATGCTGCTGACCGCGAGCACGAACCGGTTCGGCGTTAGCGAATGTTCTTCGAGCACACTCGTGTCGGGCTGAAGTGAGTCGAGGTGATCCGAGCCGAGCGGAACGACACGGATTTTCTCGGTGGAAATGCCGCAATGGTAGGCGAGTCGATCCCGCGAAAAATAGGAATTCGTCAGCACGCAAGCGGAGGTTCGTGCCAGGATCCAGAACATGATCCGGTACCACACCCGAAACGACCGCGAAAAGTGAGCAGGCGTATCGAATACGGCGGCATCATGCATGTAGATGATCTGGCCGCCGGCGAAAATCGACGCCGAATTGCCGAGATTGACGAGGCGGCCGGGGCGGGCGAACAGCGGGAGTACCAGTTGCTCCCAGACGACGCCCTTGTAAAAGCCGACCTTCACGGTCCGGGATCCACTTACCTCTACGCCAGGTTGCGGAGGCACCAGGACGGTCACCGGATCTTGAGGCTGAAACTTGATCAGCGCGGCGATCAACTCGCGCGCGACCCGTTGCACCCCGGTCGTCTTCTGCGTGGTGAATCGACCGTTGTACACGAGCTGTTTCGGTTTTTTGAATGCGATCATCTCAATCGTTGAATATCGTACTCAGAATCGGGCTTTGACGTGATCCAGGCCAACCGGCTCCAAGTCGCGGGCGCCGGTACGAGACTCGACGGTGTCCAGGCCGTAAAGGGTGTGCCACTGCCGGAAGACTGCGTTCATCGAAAATCGTTGAACCGCTCGTGTTCGAGCAGCCGCGCCCATTTGCGCGCGAAGTTGCGGGTCGTCGCGCAGCATGGTCAGATACGTGGCCATCTCGTCGACGCTCGATGCGATAAATCCGGTGACGCCGTGAATGACCACGTCGCGGTTACCGACTACGTCCGTCACCACGGCCGGGATGCCGGCAACCTGGGCTTCGATCAGGGCAACCGGCATGCCTTCCCAGCGAGAGGTCTGGACGTAGATGTCCAGCCCGGACGTGAGTGCCAGCGCATGTGCGCGAGTCACCCAGCCGCTGCAGATGACGGCCTTGCTCTGGCCGGGATCCGGAATCTCTGTCGCGCTGCCGCCGATCCACAGGAAGTCCACGTCGGCACGCTGCAGTTTGGCGGCCAGCTCGACGAATGCGTGATGGTTCTTCTGGAACGTCGCCCGGCCACTCATTCCGACGACGATCTTGCAATCGTCTCGCGTTCGACGGGTCGGGATCTCGCCGACGTCGACACCGTTTTCCACCAGGACAGCCGATTTCGACCGGACGTTGTCCCTGATCTCGCGAAGCTCGCTGCCCGAGCACGCGACAATGGTTCCGCCGATGTGAGCCGCGATTCGTTCAAAGTTCAGATAGGCGTATTGCTTCATGCGTGAAATGTCGGCACGCAGGAACGAAAGTCCGTGCGGAGAGTAGAGGACCGTGGCATTGGGGGCGGCAATCCTCGCGGCGAGACGACCCAGCACGCCTGCCTTCGACGAATGCAGATGAATCGCGGTCGGCTTGCAGTCGCGAAGATTCCTGGCCAACGCACGTACGCTCAGCAGATCCTGTTTGATGCTGATCTCACGGGCCATGTCGACGTAGATCAGCTTCACGTCAGACCGGAACAGCGTTGAAAAGTCGGCTGGCGTCTCCGATCGAATCGAGTGCAGCACGGTGACATCGACGCCGGCTGCCGCGGCATGGTTGGCAAGCTGGGTCAGCATCGAGAGCACGCCGCCACCAAACGCCTCGGCAATATGAACGATCTTTTTTGTGGTCATCTTTGGGGCTACCGGTTCGATCGCGTTTTTCATCACTCGCCGTGAAGAGGGTTGGATGGCGAAGTGTCAAATTGCCTGCGAGTCACACAGGCGCGACGTCCGGTTCATTGAGGTATGGATTCCTAATTGGTAATGCATGATGATTGCGGCCATCGAAGCGTGATTCGTTGACGTTGACGGGATGGCCGGGGCAGGCCGATATCCGGACGACGTTACGTGGATCATTGCGCTGACCGCGTACGACAGTGACCGACGGCATTGTGTTTGCCGGACGCGACGATCGACAGGGACCAGTCCCGAGCGCGATATGTCAGGCCGCGCCCTGCGGCGCAGCAGATGCAGGCCTCGGGCGACCGTCACACAAGATCACTCAACCGTGAGTGCCTGCCGTGGCGACCAATCGGTGATGGAGACATTGTGCAGCGCATGCGCGACACGCTGGGTGCGATGGCTTACCGACGGAGGGATTAGTCGATGGCCGCCCCTGTCGGGCGACGTGCATCGAATGGTTTGCAGATATGCAATCCTCACCGTGCACGCGCAACGAATCGTGGAACGGCGTGCCGCGTCAGGTCGAGGTCGTGCCGGATGCCTTGGTCTGCTGACGCACCGAGGCCTGCCCGGATCTCGTGATTCAATAGACGGTAACGTCTTGGTCGTGTCGAGGGAGTCGCATGCCCGACCCGCGGTCAACGGTGCGCGGAAAGGCGGCTCATTACCATCGCTACGGGAGCAATCGATGTCCGGGTAGCGGGTGTGAACCCTGTCTTTCGTGGTGCGCAATTGTGCGAGCGTACCTACCAATGACCTGCGCCGGATTGTTCCAGGGAGCTGACTCGATATGCGTGGTTCACAATGCCTGTCTCGCGTATGCGCCGTGATCGCCGGCAGTTTGATGGCTGGCGGGTTGTCGTGGCCTGGCGTCGTCGCGGCTGCCTCCGGAGCGCCCGCACCGGGCGCGCTGCATGCGAATGTAC
Organism: Burkholderia sp. AU30280; assembly: GCF_020420125.1. NCBI lineage: Bacteria > Pseudomonadati > Pseudomonadota > Betaproteobacteria > Burkholderiales > Burkholderiaceae > Burkholderia > Burkholderia sp. AU30280. Next base: position 238,224 of record NZ_JAIZRY010000001.1, on the reverse strand, counting down.
CGGATGCATACGTTTATCCCGCTTCGGACGCGGCCGATCAGGCGGACGGGTTGCAACGCGCACTGGACAGGTTGCGTCCGGGGCAGCGATTGGTGTTCGCGCCCGGGCGGTATACGGTCGGCCGTTCGCTGATCGTGCGGCGGCCGCGTGTCGTGCTGTGGGGTTACGGAGCGACGCTGATGGCGAGCCGCCCGGACGACCAGACGATCGAAATGCGGGGCGACGGGACGACGCTCATTGGATTTCGGCTCAAGGGAACCGGCGCGACGCGCCTGGCAACGCGGGAGTCGACCAAGGTCGAGGTGACGGGGCAGGACGTGCAAGTGCTCGATAACGTCATCGACGGGGGGGCCAGCGCCGGCATCTTCGTGTTTGGTGGCACGGGTGTCGCGATCGTCGGTAACGAGGTACTGTCGACGCTCGCCGACGGCATTCATATGACGCATGGCGCGCGCAACGTGCTGGTCCAAGGCAATGTCGTGCGTGACACCGGCGACGACATGATTGCCGTGGTGAGCTACCAGGGCGACGGCGCGCTGAGCAGCAACGTGCTGATTACTCGCAATTCGCTCGAAGGCAACACATGGGGGCGTGGAATCACGGTGGTCGGCGGTGCGGACGTGACGATCTCGAACAACATCGTGCGCAACGTGCAGGTGAGTTCCGGGATTCTCGTCGCGCAGGAGGACAGCTTCCAGACCTACGGCGCGTCCGGTATCAGGGTCGAGAACAACGTGATTGCGGATATCCAGACGGCGAGCGGCCGGACCGATCCGCGCCCGCTCACGCAGCAGGCCGCGATCGAGGTCAGCACGTGGTCGGGCGCGGTGACGCAAGTGGCCGTGGTCGGCAACCGGGTATCACAAGCGCGTTTCGACGGCATTCGCCTATGGGGAAACGTGTCCGGTGTCAGGCTTGCGGACAATCAATTGTCGGGGATAGGCGGCATGCCGGTACGGGTTGGTCCGAAGCAGGATTGCGCAGTCGGCAATGCAAAAGTCGCGCCGTGTGCGATGGTGCTTCAATCCCGATCGGCCGCGCCCGACGTGATCGGTGCGGATACGTCGTTGCTGCCGACGGTACGCGAATTCGTCGGGCAACCTCGTTGATCACCCGGCGGCATCGGTTGACGATGGAGCGCGCGCAGCGAACGAGGTCGCCCACGACGCCGTTCACGTGAAAATCGGGCGGAGCGCCCGTCGGTCATGTCGGTTGAGCAGGCAACGCTTCGACGGCGCGCCCGTACTGATCGTCGAAGCGAACAATATCGTCCTCGCCGAGATACTCGCCCGATTGCACCTCGATGATTTCGAGCAGGATCCGGCCGGGATTCTCGAGTCGATGCACTTCGCCGACCGCGATGTATGTCGATTCGTTCTCGCACAGCAGGAAGGTCTCGTTGCCACGCGTCACCTTCGCGGTGCCGCGCACGACGATCCAGTGCTCGGCGCGGTGATAGTGCATTTGCAACGACAGCTGCTTGCCGGGCTCGACCACGATCCGTTTCACCTGAAAACGCTCGCCGAGATCGATCGAATCGTAGTGGCCCCACGGGCGCTGCACCTTGCGGTGCGCGCTCGCCTGCGGGCGCCGGTCGGTCTTCAGCCGCGCGACGACGTTCTTCACGCGCTGCACGTCGTGCTTGTTCGCGACCAGCACCGCATCGGGCGTCTCGATCACCACGACGTCCTTCATCCCGACGCACGCGATCAGGCGCCCCTCCGAGCGCACGAAGCTGTCCTGCGTATCCTCGAACACGATCGGGCCGCGCGCGACGTTGCCGTGATCGTCCTTCGGCATGATTTCCCAGATCGCATCCCAGGTGCCGACGTCCGACCAGCCGGCCGCGAGCGGCACCACGATGCCTTCGATGCCGAGTTCGCCGTGTTCCGCGAGGCGCTCCATCACCGCGTAGTCGATCGAGTCGGACGGGCACGTGTCGAAGGCCGCCGCATCGATCCGGAAGAACGGATCCTCGGCGATGCCCGCACGCCATGCGGTTTCGCAGGCCGCGTGGATGTCAGGCGCGAGCGCGGCGATCGCCCTTAGCCAGACCGATGCGCGCGTGACGTAAATCCCGCTGTTCCACCAGTAGTCGCCCGACTGCAGATAGCGCTCGGCGAGCGCCGCGTCGGGCTTTTCGACGAAGCGACCGATCGCGTAGCCGCCCTGGCCGCCGTGGGGGCCCGTGCGCGGCTCGCCGACCTGGATGTAGCCGTAGCCCGTTTCGGCGCGGCGCGGCAGCACGCCGAGCGTGACGATTGCGCCTTCCTGTGCGTAGCGCGCCGCGCGCGCGATCGCATCCTGGAAGGCGCCGACGTCGGCGATCACATGATCGGCCGGCATCACCGCGAGCACGGGATCGTCCGCGAGCTGGCTTGCGTCGAGTGCCGCCAGTGTCAGCGCTGGCGCGGTATTGCGTGCGGCCGGCTCGAGCAGGATGCGGGCGGGTGCCGCGCGGCCGAGCACCTGTGCGGCACTCATGACACGATGCTGCTCGCCGCAGACCAGCAGCAGCGTGTCGCCGAGCGCGGCATTCGCGATGCCGTTCAGGCGGCGCGCCGTCGCCGACAACGGCGATTCGTTCGAGGTCAGCTCGATCAACTGCTTCGGATACTGCTCGCGCGACAGCGGCCACAGCCGCGTGCCGGAGCCGCCCGCGAGAATCACCGGCAGGATGCACGGCAGGTCGGGCTCGGGAACCGGACGAAGGGTGCGGGTCATCGATTGGCTCCGGTGTCGGCGGGCTGCCGGTTGTGTGTGCGGCTGTCGGCTCGCGCGTCGTCGTTGCGCGACCGGTGTGCCGACACGGCTCGCGACAGCAGGTTGCGCAGCGCGCCTGCAGCTCGGTCGGACGATCGCACCAGGCCGACGAATGGCGCACCCTGTTCGAGATACGGGCCATAGGCCTTGCGGAATCCGAAACGCTTGTAGAACGCCTGGCGCGGCGCCGGGACGTGCGTGCGCACCGCAGCCGCGGGCCATGCGGCCTGCGCGGCGGTGAGGGCGCGCTCGATGAGCCGCTCGAGCGTATCGTCGTCGCGGCGGCTCTCGCTCGTGAGCACCTTGTCGATCACGACGTCCGGGTCGATGTCGTCGCCGGGCAGGATGCGTGCGTAAGCCGCGACTTCCATGGTGTCGCCATCGCGCAGGGTCGCATAGACATGCAGCGCGCCCGCGTCCTTGCCGTCGATGTCGAGATGCGTGTGCGCATCTTCGACCACCAGCACGGCGTTGCGGGCGCGCAGGATTGCGTAGAGGTCGACGGCGCCCAGATGTTCGAATTCACAACAATGCCATTCCATGATGCTGTCCTCGCGTGATGCCTTCGGCATGCCGTGCCGCACGGACGCGATCGTCCCATGCAGCGCGGCGATCCTCATCATCCGGGTGCGCGGTGCGTCGGTCTGTTCGAAAGCGTACTCACGATCCGGATTCGCCCGGCCGGCGCGGCTTGCGCAGCCGGGAAGCGCCGCACGAGCGCCGCAAGGTGCGGTAGCACACACCGGGATGGCCGGTGCCTTTTCATAATTGCCCCATCCTGGCGGCCCGCGTCGATGCGAGGCCAGTCAACATCGAATGTCAATAAAGAACCGGGGGCCGGACTTGAAGACTGCGAGCGTTCACGACGGGCCGGTCGTGCATGGCGGCGCCGGGCACACACTCACGCACGCGGTCGGCTGTATCGCGCAGGCCGGCCGTGAGCCGCCTCGTCGAATCCCGCCGGGGCAGTGCGTGCCCGTGCGGCGTGCACGTCCTCCATCCGCATGCCGTTGTTGCGGCTTGGGATCAGGCGACGCGGCCTGGCCGATGGCGACGACGGGCAGCTCGCATCCGTGCCGACGAAACGCCGGATCCGGTCCCGACGAGCCTGAGCGTCGCGTGGCGGATCGCCATGCTGCATTGCGGGAGGCGCGCGCCGGCGCGACCGACTTCACACGTGGCCGCGACGTCTCGCCGGAGAGCGATCGGCGTGCGTGGCACGCGTCTCGCCGTGCGTCGACGCTGCGAAACGGGATGCGTGACGTGGCGCGGTTGATTACGGTATGTAACGGACGAGCGGAGACCGAGCGGGCCGGGCGTCGCCGCGATACGATTCGGCTGTCCGGCGGCGCGCGCGATTATGTGGCAAGTGGAATGCGGTGTCGGCTATTCCCGGGGATTTCGGTGAAAATGACTGGCAATCAACCGTGCCTATCTTGGGGAAAAGTAGTATTTGCCACTGATTGACTCGAATACTCGGAGATAATCAAATCTCAGTGGTCAAACGCGCGTGGTGCGGGGCAACCGGTTGCATTGCCGGTCGCGTAACCGGCTGATTCAGGTTTATCTTTTGGTAACAAGGCCATCTCGAAACGGGGTGTAAATTCAGGAGCGGATGAAATGCGGCGGTCATTCCGGAAGCGGGTTGGCGGCCATCCGGTTCAGCATCGGGCGCAACGGTCGTGTACGACGTGACGCACATGCCGACGGCATTCCCGTCTGCCGACGCGTTCCGCCTGGATGGCGGGTCGCCTCAAAGCGGGAACGTCGTGGCTCCCTCAGCCGCGCGTTCCCTTCGAGTTCGATGACAACGAGGCCGGATGACATCCGGCTCGACCTCCGGGGGCTCTCGCCGTGTGCAGTTTCGATCTTCGCCAAAGCTGCGGAAACGCAGCGCGGAAAGGTGGCCATGCGCCGCCGGCCGCAGCGCACGCGAACGGTTCGCGGAGTGGAGAAAGTGATGGTTCGTTATGAATATGCCAATAACGCGCGATAAGAGCGCCGGCGCGGGGAGTGGTAACGGGCAGCGTCCGCTGATTTACTGGACGCAGTCGCCGTCCGTCATGCTGCGAAAGGAACTGGCGCGACGCGACTGGAAAGTGTCGATCGTTGCGCAGGCGAGCGAGCTGCGCGACACGTCCGGTGAAATCACCTGCGGCATCCTCGACCTGAGCGGCGGCCATGCCGACGCGATCGGGAGCATCGCGTCGACCTGCGCGTCGATGCGCGACGTCGTCTGGGTCGCACTCGTCGACGTCGGCCAGACCGCTTCGCCGAACGTGCGCGCGCTGTTGCGCGACTATTGCTTCGATTACGTCACGTTGCCCGCCTCGCATCAGCGGATCGCCGATACCGTCGGCCATGCGTACGGCATGGAGTGCCTGTTCGCGCGCGATCGCGAACGGCTCGAATCGGAGGAGAAAGGCATCGTCGGCACCTGCAGCGCGATGCTGCGGCTGTTCGATACGGTGCGGCGCTTCGCGCGCACGGACGCACCGGTGTTCGTGTTCGGCGAAACGGGGACCGGCAAGGAGTTGACGGCGGTCGCGATCCATCGCCATTCGGAGCGCCGCAACGGCCCGTTCGTCGCGGTCAACTGCGGCGCCATTCCGCCGCACCTGCTGCAATCCGAACTGTTCGGCTATGAACGCGGCGCGTTTACCGGGGCGAACGCACGCAAGGTCGGTTATGTGGAAGCGGCGAGCGGCGGCACGCTGCTGCTCGACGAGATCGGCGACCTGCCGCACGAGAGTCAGGCGAGCCTGCTGCGTTTTCTGCAGGAGCGCGCAATTCATCGGCTGGGCGGCAGCGATCCGGTGCCGGTCGATGTCCGGATCGTGTCGGCGACGCACGTCGACCTGCGGGACGCGATGGCGGAAGGGCGCTTCCGGCCGGACCTGTTCCACCGTCTGTGCGTGATGCGCATCGACCAGCCGCCGCTGCGCGCGCGCGGCAAGGACATCGAGCTGCTCGCGCATCACATGCTCGAACGCTTCCGTGGCGACGCGCGCCATCGCGTGCGCGGCTTCTCGACGGATGCGATCACGGCCCTCTACAAGCACGACTGGCCCGGCAATGTCCGCGAGCTGATCAACCGCGTGCGCCGCGCGGTCGTGATGACGGAAGGGCGCCTGATAACCGCGCAGGATCTCGAACTCGAGTACTGCCTCGATGCCGCGTCGCCGTCGGTGGCCGACATCCGCAAGTCGATCGAGCGCGAGGCGATCGAAACCGCGCTGCTGCGCACGCGCGGGCGCGTCGCGGCGTCGGCCCGCGAGCTCGGCGTGTCGCGCGCGACGCTGTATCGCTGGATGGAGGCATACGGGATCGAGCGGCCGCGCGGCACGGGCTCGTCCGACTGAGATTCGACAGGGGCGCTCGCGGCTTTCAGCCGCCGCGAGCGCCGCATCAACCGGCCTGCGTGGCGCGCACCGTGCGCGCGGCGTTGACTGCCCGGACTTCCACGGCCGGCGGCACATCGGCCGCGGCTCCATGCTTCCCGGTCAGGTCAAGCGGAACGAGGGTGACGCGCGCCGGCGTGTCGGGCGCGAGATGGAACCAGTCGTCGCGCGGCAGGTAGCCCGGCGCATCGATCTGCACATGACGCGCAACGTGCCGTGTGTCGATGTCGACATGCCACGTGTTACCGGTGCGCGACACGCACGCTTCCAGCCCGAGTTCACGGCGCGCCAGGGCGGCCGGACCCGTGCGGGACGGGAAATGGAACGCCTGCGACAGCAGCGTGCCGTCGTCCGCGCGGAGTGTCGCGACGACGGTGTCGTGTTCGCAGGGCCCGAAGCGGTACGCGTAGGTCCAGTCGAAGAACCGGCCGAGCAGCTCGGCCGAGCCGATCCGCACGGCGTCGTGCGCCGCGATTCGCACCGGGCAGCCGGCCCGCGCGACCGGCGTGCGGCCGTCACGCAGCGCGACCAGCTCGAGCGCGGCCGACAGCGGCGCGGGGCGCTCGTTGACGACATGCACGTCGAGCCCGTTCAAGCCTTCGTCGACGAGCAGCACCTGCACCGGCTGCAGGACCTGGCGCAACGCATACCACGCCGATTTCGGCCGGTGCGCGGCGTCGATCACCCCCCAGCCGGCACCGGGCATCACGTCCTGGAACTGCCAGACGAGCGCGCCGGCGCAGCGCGAGCCGGTGCGCCGCCATTCCGAAAACGTTTCGCGCATCAGGTCCGCAATGACCGCGCGCGACAGCTCGAAGTAGCGCGCCGGATCCTCGCGCCGCAGCCGGTCGGGCACGACGTCGTAGAGCGTCTGCAGATAGTGGTCGCGTATGTCCTCGAAATCCCACGACGTGCCGGGGTCGCGCGGCACGGCCGCCTTCCAGCGCGGCTCGTGCACGCCGGGCCAGCCGAGCTCGGCGAGCGTCGCGTCGCACGGCACGTTCGAGAACGCGAGGCATTCGCTCGCGAAGCGCACGTCCGCGCGCCGCGCGTCGTCGAGCGGGCGCAGGTAGGCACCGACGCCGTAGTAGTGCGACACGCGTTCGCGCGGTGCGAACGGCAGCACGCCGCCGTCGGGCGAATCGGGCACATACGGGACGTCGGGCCGGCATGCGGCCGCGTGGCCGGCCAGCCGGTCGGCGGTCAGCTCGAGGAAGCGCTGCTTCGGGCCGAGCCCGGACATCGCGGCCTGTTGCGCGATCTCGCTGCCGCCGCACAGTACGGCGAGCGACGGCGATGCGCCGTGACGCGAGAGGAACTGCCGGGCTTCGCGATCGACGTTGTCCGCGAACGCGGGATCGTCGAACGCATAGTCGAAGTTCGCGAACATGAAATCCTGCCAGACCAGCAGCCCGAGCCGGTCGCACCACGCGTGAAAGGCATCGGCCTCGTAGGTCATCGTGCCGCCGACGCGGATCATGTTGAAGCCGGCGTCGCGCGCGAGCCCGAGCAGGTGCGCGTAGGTCGCGTCGTCCGCGTGCAGCGCGAGCGGCGCGGCACTGCTCCAGCACGCGCCGCGCGCGAACACGGGCACGCCGTTGATGCGCAGCCCGAAGCCCTTGCCGTCGGCGCCGGCGTCGACTTCGATCGTGCGGAAACCCGTTGCACCGAGCGGTCGCACCGCGTCGCAGAGATGCAGCGCAACGTCGTACAGCACCGGCTCGCCGTGCGTATGCGGCCACCAGCGGCACACGTTGGGAACCGCGACGCTGGCGCGCAGACGGTCGGCACCGGCACGTTCGAGCGTGGCGTGGTGCTGGCCGCACGACAGCCGCGCCGCGATCGCGTCGGGCAGCGGCGCGGCGAACGTCAGTTCCGCATCGAGCCAGCCCGTGTCGCCTTCGATGCGCGCGTGCAGGTCGCAATCGACGAGAACGGGCCCGTCGGCCGGATCGAGCACGTCCACGGGCCGCCAAGGGCCGGTCGGCACATACGGCGGAAACCAGCCCGGCATGTGGCCGAACAGCGACGTACGGATCGTGCGCAGCGCCGCCGGCTCGGCGAGCCGCGTGCGCCAGCGTGCCCGGCGCGGCGCGCGCGTGTCGCGCAGGTGCGGGGCGAGCGCCCGGAAACACAGGGTCAGCCGGTGCGCGCCGTCGAGCGACACGGATACGTCGTGTGCGACGAACATGCTGTCGGAGCGGAGGATCGGCGTGTCGTCGAGCCACGCTTGCGCGAGCGTCGCGAGGCCGTGAAAGCGCAGCACGCGCGGCCCGTGTCCGCGCAGTTCGATCCGGTACCAGTGATCGCGCTCGTCGAGCGATTCGGCTTCGTCGAGCCGGCCCGCAAGCGCGAGCGACTGCGCGACCGTGCCGGGCACGGTCGCCGGGATCCAGCCGGCGGCCGGGAGGTCGCGCGGTTCCCGTGCGACCCCCGCGGCCGTCGCCAGCATCGACCACGCGGGCAGGGCGCGCGTGCGCGTCACCGCATGACCGGCACGGCTGCCGCGGTGTCGCTGCGCATGGGTGTCGCGTGCCGCAGCGGCAAGGCGATTTGCCGCGCGCAGGCAACCACATCCGCGTACGCGGCCTCGATCGCTTCGAGCGTCGACTCGCCGCGCTCCTCCTTGCCGCGCGCGCAGGCGCGCGCGAGCCGGAATTCGAGCACCATCGCTTCGGACGCGATGCGGTCGCACGCGGCGCGGATCTCGGCGAACGGCCCGACGCAGCCGCTGGCCTGCAGCCAGCGCGCGTAATGGCCGAACAGCTCGAAATTCGCGCCGAGCTGCCGTACCGAGTTGAACGAGTACGCATGGAAACGCTCGAGCGGCGAATCGGCGAGCGTCCGCGCATCGGTCTGCAACTGCCGCCGGAATGCGGCGATCGGGTCGACGACCGGCAGGCGCCGCAGGTGGCGCTGCAGCGCGGCGAGCGACGTTTCGCACAGCGCACGCTCGTCGAGCGGCGCAAACCGCCGCTTTGCGCATTCGACGTACGGCGGCAGCGTCATCGGCGAGTTGCCGCCGACGAGCCCGTTGTAATCGAAATCCTCGGCCACGTAATAGCCGCTGTTGTGGAAGTAGCCGATCTGGCGCCTTGCGCGGTCGATTGCATCGATGCCGATCGTCGTCTTCGTGTGCTGCGTGCGGTAGCTGCTGCCGCGCGTATCGGGCAGGAACCACGCGTCGACCTCGACGATCATCAGGTGGCCGCGCGCAACCTGCGTCTCGATGTGCTGGTCGAGCGGCTCGTAGATCGAGTGCTCCTGCACGACGATGCCGTACAGCCGCTCCAGTTCGTCGTGCGGAAACTTGAAGAACGTGAACTGGTCGCCCTCGAAATCGAGCGCGATCGTAAACGGCAGCGCCGCGTACGGATTGAAGCCCCACCAGCGGAGCACCTCGAGCCACATGTCGACGTAGCAGTTGGTCTGTTTCCAGACCATCTCCTGGCCATGCAGCGGATGCGGCCGGTAGTGGCGCGCGCGGTGGCGCACATCCTCGAACGACGCGTCGTCGCCGTCGCGGGACACGAATCTCATGGCGTGCCCCACAGCACGTCGCGGACTGCGTGCGGCCATGCATCGATGTCGAGGCCGTGATGACGGAACAGCGCGAGCGTGAGCCGTTCGAGGCCGAAGCCGACGCAGCCCGTGTGCGCGACGTCGCCCGTGGCGGTGCGGATGTCCCACAGCAGCCCGAAATGGTCCATGTGGTAGTTGAAGCTCAGGCAGGCGGTCTGGCGACCATCGTGCTCGATCGGGATCAGCAGCTCGAACTTCAGGTTCTGCTCGCGCTGGCTGTTCGCGACGATCTTGCCGCCGCGCCCGAAGAACGGATCGTTCGCGAGGTCGATCGCGTTGGGCAGGCGCAGCATCTCGATCATCCGCGTGCCGCGCTCGATCCAGGTCTCGCGGAACGCGACGATCTGCTCGGGCGTGCCGATCCGCACGTACTCGCGCATCCGGAACAGCTGCATGCGGGTCGGATCGAGCGACGGCTCGTGGCGGAAGCAGTACGAGAAGACGTCGACGATCCGGCCGTCGGCCGGCAGCGCGCCTGCGCGTGCGACGACCGGGTAGACCGGGTAGCACGCGGCCGGCGTCATCACGACGTAGGTCGGCTTCTGGCTTTCCGTCCAGTCGTCGCCGCGATCGAGGCACTGCAAGACGCGCTGGTGCTGGTGTTCGTCGCCGCAGAACGCATGCACGCTGCCCGCGAGCTGCGGGAAGCTCTTCATGTATTCGCTGCGCTCGAACTCGGTGCGGCTCATCGCCGGCGGGAAGCGCAGCACTTCGGCGTGCTGGTCGGCGCCGATGCGCGTGACGAACGCGTCGAGCGCTTCCACGACGCGCTCGAACCGTTCGCTGCGGCCGAACAGGCCCTGGATGCCGGTGGACACCAGCAGGCCCGCGTCGATCAGTTCGTCGCGCAGCGGGTTGACGCCCGCGCGGTCGATCGGTGCATCGGCGGGAGCGGAAGCGGCGGAGGGCACGGCAAGGCGATCGTTCACGTATGTTTCTCCAGCGTCGCAGGACGCAGCGCGAGCAGCAGGTTCGAGGTGTTGACGGCAATGCGGTCGTTGCTGATCATCAGCGGCGCCGCATACAGGTCACGAATGTGGCGGCCGATGCTGAACGGCGTGCCCTGCTTGTAGCCGGCCATCCCGCAGATCATCATGGCCTGGTGCGCGACTTCCAGCGCGGTCGTCGACACGTAGGTCTTCAGCGTGTTGATCTCGGCGGCCCGGGCCATGCCGGCCGACCACGAGCGGGACGCCGGATTCGCATGAAGGCGCAGCACGTTGTCGACGCGGGCCTGCATCGCCTGCATCAGCGCAAGCGATTCGGCGATGCGCCGCGACGCGGGCGACGGCGCGCCATCGGTCTGGCGTGCCTGCGCGCGGAAGAACTGGTGCGCGCGGTGGAACGCGTCGCCGGCCACGCCGATCCATACCGCGGCCCACAGGATGTGCGACACCGGCACCATCGTTTCCTCGGCGATCTTCGCGAACGGCACCGGCAGGCACTGGACGGCAGCGCCTTGCGCATCGAGCTCGAAACCGTTGCTGCAGGTGCCGCGCATCCCGAGCGTGTCCCATTCGCCGCGGCGCGTGAGCGTGTAGCCGTCGCGCAGCAGCGTGACGAGCACCTGCTCGGAAGCCGGCGCGTCCGCATCGCGTCGTGCGGTCGCGAGGATGCCGTCCGCATAGTCGCCATACGAGATCGTCGGCGCGGATTTGCGCAGCCGGAACTCGCCGCCGTTGATTTCGAGCGCACACTGGCTCGCACGCAGGTTGCCGCCGACGCCGTCTTCCGACGTGGCCGATGCGAGCAGCCACTGGTGACGCACGAGCTGCTGCAGGAACAGTTTGTGCCAGCCCTGGTCGAGCGCGTGGTCGACGATGCAGGCGACCTGGATCTGGTGCATCGCGAACACCATCGCCGACGACGCACAGGCCTGGCCGAGAATCGAGCAGGCCGACGCGATGTCTTCCAGCGACGCGCCAGCGCCGCCGAGATGGGGCGGCACCATCGCGCCGAGCAGGCGGCGCGAGCGCATGGCCTCGATCGCCTCGACGGGGCAGCGCGCGTCTCGGTCGACCGCGTCCGCGTGCTGCGCGGCGATCTGTGCGACGGCATGCGCGGCCTCGTCGAGCCGACGCGAATCGCTGTCGGCCGCGAGTTCGGGAAGCAGCGCGCTCATGCTGAATGCTCGGTGCGTTGCAGCGTGGTGATCGTGTCCGCGAGCGCGTCGATGCTGCGGAACAGGTTGCGGTTCAGCATCTCGTCGGGAATCTCGATGTTGAATTGCTTCTCGATCGCGAGCATCAGCTGGATCGTGTCGAGCGACGAAAGGCCCGCTTCGTAGAGATCGTCCCCGTCGCCGATCGAGTCGATCGCGGCTTCGAGATGGGCGACGTGCTTCAGGATGGTTCTGATTTCGTTTTTCACGTGCTGCTCCGGCGTGCGTGGTGTCGTCCGCTCGGGCAGACGCGCGATACGCGCTGACGTCCCCCCGGCAGTCCGGCATCAGTAGACCATTGGCAGACGCGGCGTTCTGTTCGCCACCCTACAAACAGCTAACCCGGCAGGCAGGCGGCGCGCCGGCGCCGTCCCGATGCGGCATGCCAATCAGGCGCGCGCCGCGGCCGGCACGCCCGAATCGGCAGACAGGATGCGCTTCATCTCGTCGCGCACGATCGCGCGGCAGCCGCACGACATTTTTTCGAGGCCGGCGAGGTCGGCGAGCTCGATCGAGCTCCGGTATTGCCGGATCAGGCCCAGCTTCTGGATTTCGCCGGCGGCATCGGTGACCGTTTCGCGGCGCACGCCGAGCATCTGCGCCAGCATGCTGTGCGTTACCTGGATCTCGATGCTGCGCGTCCGGTCGTACGCGAGCAGGAACCATCTGCATAACTGATGTTTGAGCACGTGATGACGGCTGCAGAACGTGATCTGGGAGACCTGCGCCATCAGCAGCCGCACGCACAGGAACACGAGATGGCGGATGACCGGCGATGCGTCGAACGCCGCGGCGAACACGCGCCGGTCGAGCCGGTAGACGAAGCCGTCGCGGCAGGCCACGGCACGGCACGGCATCCGGCCGCTGCCGCCGATCACGTCGTCGCACACCACGCTTTCGCTGCCGATCTCCGCGACTTCCAGCGTCATGCCGCCGGACGACACGTACTGCAACGAAATCGCGGTCGTGACGGGCAGGTAGACCGCGGCGAGCATTTCGCCGGGCTCGCAGAGCACTTGCCCGGATTTCAGGTGGACGAGTTGAAGCTGAGGGGCCAGCGTCGCGAGTTCTTCGCGGTCGATGGCCGCGAGAAAGCGGTTCGCATCGAAGCTGTGGGAAAGCTCGATCATGCCGTTCGCATGCGCGACGGTGTCAGGGGCCTGATGAGTCACGGCGCATCCTCGTAGGGTGGCGGTCACGCGTCGTCGCGGCGATACCCCGAAAATGGGGAATTCGCACGATCGTGCGGACTTGTGTTCGTCAAAAATGGAGTGACGATACTGGCGAAGAGGCTAGCACGGCATTGAAACCGAACAATTGCATATTGCGTCATTTCACAAAGTTTGACGATTTTGTCCAGGTGAAAACGTCATCTGGATTTAATGATTCATTTCGGCGAAATTAATCATCCTGAATCTGAATGTGACTTCGGACATTCATTCCATGTCGGCCGGGAATCAATCGGCCGGGAAGGTGCATCGCATGGGAGAAGTGCCTGGCGGGCATTGAACATTATTTGACAAATAAATGGTTGTCGCACAAAAGCATATGAAAATCAAGGGCTTGCAGTTGAATTGTGCGGTAGGTGACAGAGCGGAAAATTAGTGTGCCGATTCAAATTTGAGACAGTTTCAAACAACCGTGTGAGGCGTGACGCCGCAGCGGAGTGCTGTCCGTCGCATCACGGAAACAATTGAAAATCGACTGTAAGTATATGAGCGACAAGCCTCGCGGCACCGGTGCGGCTACCTCGGGTGGAGGCACGCGAAATGATCAGTCAAATGGCGTGCAGTGTCCATCGCTCGGAAGAGTGTCCGAAAATGAGACGCTTTTTTTGTTTTTGCACGAGTTATTCGGGTGATTTAAATCCGGCGTGATTCATATATTAAGGATGGGCATGTATTGGCACGTAAATCGCTTATTCGGGCTGGCGTGTCGAAACGGAACGGCCGACTCGATCCGGCGGCGAACAAGCCGATGGTCAGTCGGAATCAGGGTTGTGGCCGCAACCCCTGCGACGTCCGGGCGCGCATCGCGATAACGAGTTCCATGCACGCGGCTGCAGGCGGCACGGACGATAAAAGGGATACAGACATGCTTCATCTTCACTCGAGCTACTCGGCGAATGCCATCCTCGATGCCCTCCCCGAGGACAGCATCCGCACCATCGCACCGCATCTCGAACTGGTCAGGATCAAGGCCGGGATGCTCGACCGGGTCGGCGAGCCGATGCGCCACGTGCATTTCCCGACGACGTCGATGATGTCCGTGCAGCACCTGATGGAAGACGGTGCGATGGTCGAGGTGGCGCAGGTCGGCCGCGAAGGGGTGGTCGGGCTGGCGACGATGGTCGGTGGCGCCGCGGCGTCGCACCGGGTCGAGGTCCGCATCGGCGGGATGGCCTATCGTGTGCCGAGCTGCGTGATGCGCGCCGAATTCGAGCGCTCGCCGCAGACCTACCGGCTGCTGCTCAACTACTGCCAGGCGGCGATGGCGCAGATCTCGCGCAGCGCGCTGTGCAACCGGCATCACTCGGTCAGCGAGCAGCTCAGCCGCTGGCTGCTGCTTGCGCATGACCGCATTGACGGCGACGAACTGGCGGTCACGCAACAGACGATCGCGAACATGCTCGGCGTGCGGCGCGAAGGCGTGACGGAGGCGGCGGGCAACCTGCAGGAAGCCGGGTTGATCCGGCAGCGCCGCGGCCGCATCACGGTGCTCGACCGAGACGGCCTCGAACATCACGCGTGCGAATGCTACGACCTGATTCGCGCGGACTATCGCAGGCTGCTCGGCACGCGCGGGACGGCGCGGCCGACACCGGTTCGACCCCGCATGCCGGAGGCGCATCGCGGGTTCCCGGCACGTGGTGCGTGACGATGCAGTCGAAGCCTGGTGGAACGAATGCGATGCGGCGGGCCGCGATCGCGGCGACCGACGTCGTGCTCGTGCTGGCAGGCGCGCTCGCCGCGCAGGCGGCGTCGGGCCTTGCGTGGCGCGAGCTGTCCGACGCGCAGCGCGGCGCGATCGCGCTGTTGTGCGTACTGACCGTGGCATTGCTGCCGCGCTACCTGCGCACCGTGCGCGGCAGCATGGCGCCGCACGGCGGCACGCATGCGCTGACGCAAACGCTCGTGGGGCTCGTCTGCGCGAGCTTGCTGACGGTGGCCGCCGCGTTGTGGATCATGAACCGCGGCGGCACGATCACGACACGCTGGATCGTGCGCACGGTGCTGGCCGGCGACGCCGCGTTGCTGCTCGGCCGTACCGCACTCCTGGCGCTCGCGCTGACGCGTGACGACCCGCGCGCGCGGCAGCGCCGCGTCGCGGTGGTCGGCGCAACGGCCTACGGGCGTGTCGCGGTCGAGCGGATGCAGCTCGCGCCGCAGGGCCCTTTCGTGGCGGCGTGCGTATTCGATGACGACGCACCGGCTGCCTGCGGCGGGATCGGCGGCGTGCCGGTGATCGACGACTGGAATACGTTGCGCGACCTGATTCGCGGCGGCGGGATCGACGAGGTATGGCTCACGCTGCCGATGTCGCACGAGTGGCGGATCCAGCGCATCGTCCGCGAGTTGCGCGACGAGTTCGTGGAATTGCGGCTGCTGCCCGACGTGCGGCAGATGGCGGTGGTCGATCGCTCAGCGACCGACGTACTCGGCATGCCGGCCATCAACCTCGCGACCACGCCACGCTCGGCGCCGGAGCTGTGGGCGAAGTTCGCGTTCGACCGGCTGTTCGCCTTCGGCGTGCTGATTCCGTTGCTGCCGCTGCTGTCGCTGCTGGCGATCGCGGTCAAGCTGTCGTCGCCGGGGCCCGTGCTGTTCAGGCAGCGCCGCAAGGGCGTCGATGGCCGGGAGTTCGACATTCTGAAGTTCCGGACGATGCGCGTGCATCGCGCACAACCGGGGGTCGTGCGGCAGGCGTCGCGCAACGATACGCGCATCACGCGCGTCGGCGCGTTCCTGCGGCGCACATCGCTCGACGAGCTGCCGCAGTTCTTCAACGTGCTGTTCGGGCAGATGTCGGTCGTCGGCCCGCGCCCCCATGCGATCGAACATGACGACTTCTACCGGCAACTGATCGACTGCTACATGTATCGCTACCGCGTGCGGCCCGGCATCACCGGATGGGCACAGGTGAACGGCTATCGCGGCGAGACGCGCAAGGTCGAGGCGATGGAAGCGCGTGTGAAGTTCGATCTGTTCTACATGCAGAACTGGAGCTTCTGGTTCGACATGAAGATCATCCTGTTGACGGTCGTGCGGGGTTTCATCGGGCGCAATGCGTTCTGACGAAGCCAGGCCCGGAATCTTGCGTGTCCGGCGGCCGGGTATGCCGTCGGCGGCGCGCGCGGCGGTCGAATCGGCGCCCGCCATCGGAGATGCCGCTTCGCTTTGCGATCGTGTCGCGATTTCGCGTCCGTCCCCAGTTCGGCAGGGCGTATCGCGAGCGCTGCAGTGCACGCTGATTCCGGTCAACACATGCGTGTTCAATGGGTTTATCCTGCGTCGAATGCGTCCGGCCCTTCGTGTCTCCGGGCGCACATCCGGACACGGTGGCAGGCGGTGACGCCTGCCCGCCGCGCACCGGCGCGACACCGCGCGCCGCAATGCCCAGCGCGGAACCCGGAACAGGAGAGACGGCCATGTCGCTCGACCCACAACAACGGCAGACGCTGAAACAGCGGCTGAACGAGAGCGAGCAGACGTTGCGTGCGGAGATCCGCGCCAGCGAAGACCAGCGCGCGTCGGAATCCTACGCAGACCTTGCCGGCGCGGCGCCGGACGAGGGCGACGAGGCCAATGCGGATCTCTTCGTCGACGTCGATCATGCGTTGATCGGCATGAAACTGACCGAGCTGCGCGCGATCGGCCGCGCCCAGCAGCGGATGCGCGACGGCAGCTACGGCGAGTGCATCGACTGCGACGGCTCGGTTGGCTACGAGCGCCTGCTGGCACGCCCGGCCGCCGAGCGCTGCACGCATTGCCAGTCGATCTACGAGCGGCACTACGCCACGACGCCGCGCGCCACCCTCTGACGCCGGCGTCCGAGCCATATCGGCGCTGCACGCGTGGCGCGGCCGGCGTACGATGATGAACGGGCGCCCGGCGGCGTCAGCATGCGGCGCCGGGCGGGCAGACGCCGTCGCGCACGCGCGCGGCGCCATCCACGTGGAAGGGAGCCACGCCGATCATGCCGATCCACAATGCCGGGTGTGCGGCCGTGTTCGCCGAGATTGCCGACATGCTCGAGATCCAGGGCGCCAATCCGTTCCGGGTGCGTGCCTATCGCAATGCCGCACGGACGATTGCGGACTACGGGCGCGATATCCCGACGATGATCGCGAACGGCGACGATCTCGGGAAGATTCCGTCGATCGGACCCGATCTCGCGTCGAAGCTGCGCGAGATCGTCGCGACCGGCACCTGCGAATTGCAGCAAACGCTGCGTCACGCATTGCCGGGCGCGATCGTCGAGCTGCTCGACGTGCCGGGGCTCGGCGCGAAGCGCGTGAAGGCGCTCCATGACGCGCTGCACGTCGATTCGCTCGAACAGCTTCGTGCGGAAGCGAAGAGCGGGCACGTGCGCGAGCTGCCGGGCTTCGGTGCGAAAACCGAAGCGCATCTGCTCGAAGCGATCGACGACCGGCTCAAGCGCGAACCCCAACGTTTCCTGCTGCCGGATGCGGCGCACTCGCTGCTGCCGCTGCTCGAACGCCTGCGTGCCGTTGCCGGCGTCGGCAAGGCCGTGCCGGCCGGCAGTTTCCGCCGCCGCCGCGAGACGGTCGGCGATCTCGACATCCTTGTCACCGCACGCAATCCGGCGGCCGTCGCCGACGCGTTCGTCGGCGATGGCGAGGTGGTGCGCGTGCTGGCGCACGGCAAGACGAAGTCGAGCGTGGTGCTCGCCAGCGGGTTGCAGGTCGACCTGCGCGTCGTCGATGCCGACGCGTTCGGCGCGGCGCTCGTCTACTTCACGGGATCGAAGGCGCACAACATCGCGTTGCGCAGGATCGCGCAGGCCGGCGGGCTGAAGATCAACGAGTATGGCGTGTTTCGCGGCGACGAACGGATTGCCGGCGCGACCGAGGCGTCGATCTATGCCGCGATTGGCCTGCACGAGGTGCCACCCGAATTGCGCGAGGATCGCGGCGAGATCGACGCAGCGCGCGCGGGCACGCTGCCGGCGCTGGTCGAGCGCAAGCATGTCCACGGCGACCTGCATGCGCATACCGACGCATCGGCCGGTCGCGACAGCCTGCGCGCGATGGCCGATGCGGCGCGCGCACGCGGGTTCGCGTACCTGGCCATCACCGACCGGGCACCGCATGCCGGCGGCGGCCGCCACCCCTTCGACTGGCTTGTCCGGCAGCTCGACGAGATCGATCGCCTCAACGCGTCGTTCGACGATTTCGTGCTGCTCAAGGGCGTGGAGGCCGGCATTCGCGAGGACGGCAGCCTCGACGTGCCCGACGCAATGCTCGGCCGGCTCGATCTCGTGGTCGGTGCGGTACGCGACGGCTTCGAACTGTCGCGCGACGCACAGACCGCGCGCATGCTGCGCGCGATGGATCATCCGTATTTCACGATTCTCGCGCACCCGACGGGCCGTGTGCTCGGCGAGCGGGACGCATGCGAACTCGATGTGTCGCGCGTGATCGAGCATGCCGCGGCGCGCGGCTGCTTCGTCGAACTCGATGCGCAGCCGCGGCGGCTCGACCTGCCGGACATCTGGTGCCGCGCGGCCGCGCAGGCCGGCGTGCCGGTGGCGATCGGCTCGGATGCGTGCAGCGCGGACGAACTCGACAATCTTGCGTATGGCGTCGATCAGGCGCGACGTGGCTGGCTCACGCGGCCCGACGTGCTGAACACGCGCACGCTCGCGCAATTGAGGCCGCTGCTGGCACGCACGATGGGCGCGGGCGGCGCGTCGAAACGCAGCGGCGGCGCGAAGGGCGCGTGAGCGCGGCTGACGGCGTGTGCCGTCAGCGGCCGGCCATGCATGAACGCGGTCACGTCATGCCAGTACGCCGGCCGCGGGCACATAGGGCAGGCCGAGCGCCAGCGCGACCGCTTCGTACGTGATGTGTCCGTCGCACACGTTCAGGCCCGCACGCAGATGCGGATCGTCGGTCATCGCTTGCTTCCAGCCCTTGTCGGCGAGCGCGAGCGCATGGGTGAGCGTTGCGTTATTCAGCGCGAAGGTCGACGTGCGCGCGACTGCGCCGGGCATGTTCGCGACGCAGTAGTGCACGACGCCGTCGACGACGAAGGTCGGGGCCGCGTGCGTCGTTGCATGCGAGGTCTCGAAGCAGCCGCCCTGGTCGATCGCGACGTCGACGACGACGGCCCCCGTGCGCATCGTCGCGATCATGTCGCGCGTGACGAGCCGCGGCGCCGATGCGCCGGGTACGAGCACCGCGCCGATCACGACGTCGGCATCGCGCACGGCTTCGTCGATCGTGTGCGCATTCGAGCAGACGGTCGTGATCCGGTTGGCGAAGACGAGGTCGAGCTGGCGCAGCCGGTTCACGTTGGTGTCGAGCACGGTGACGCGTGCGCCGAGGCCGACCGCCATCTGCAGCGCGCCGGTGCCCACCACACCGGCGCCGAGCACGACGACATGCGCGGCCGGCACGCCGGGCACACCGCCCATCAGCAAGCCACGCCCGCCGCGCGGGCTCTCGAGGTGGGTCGCCGCGACCTGGATCGACATGCGCCCGGCCACCTCGCTCATCGGCGCGAGCAGCGGCAGGCCGCCGCCGGGGCCCGTCACGGTTTCGTATGCGATGCAGACGGCGCCGGACTTCACGAGCGCGGCCGCCTGGTCGGGATCGGGTGCGAGATGCAAGTACGTGTAGAGAATCTGGCCGCGTCGCAACATGGCGCATTCCGCCGGTTGCGGCTCCTTGACCTTGATGATCATGTCGGCGCGCGCGAAGACTTCGTCGGCGCCTTCGCAAAGCGATGCGCCCGCGGCGGTGTAGTCGTTGTCGAGCAGGCCGATCGCCGTACCCGCGCCGCGCTGCACCAGTACGCGATGGCCGTGCCGCGTCAGTTCGTGCGCGCCGGCCGGCGTGAGGCCGACACGGTATTCGTGGTTCTTGATCTCTTTCGGCACACCGATCAGCATGAGTCGCCTCCATGGCCTTCGTTATCGTTGTCGTGCAGGTGCGCAATGCGCCGAACGATGCACGTGCGGCCGATCGCGCGGGGGCGTATCGACCGCAGTACTGGAATAACAGCGTAGTGGTGCGCGAAGGGAAGTCAAGCGGCCGGCCCGCGTGCGCCTGCTTGCGCACTGCATCGCAACATGCGCTGTCGCGGGGGGCGGGTTGCGACCGGACGTCGCAATGCGGGTGTCGCCGGGTTTCGGTATCGTCACGTGTGTCGCGGACCGAGGCCGCGTGCCGGAACCTTGCCGGCAACATATCGCGATAGCGAGACAACGAGACGAGGATATCGACCGACATGACCGGAGCGTATTTCAGCGTGCCGACGCTTTGCGCGATCGCGCTCATTCACGTCTACTGGGCGTTGGGCGGGCGGCGCGGCAAGGGGGCGGCCATTCCGGAGCAGGACGGCGAGCCGCTGCTGCGGCCGACCGCCATCGGCACGCTCGCGGTCGCGGCGGCATTGCTCGGCGGCGCGTGCGGGGTCGCCGCGCGTGCCGGGTGGCTGGGGCCGCACGCGAATCACGGCACGATCTCGTTCGCGGTCGTTGCGCTCGCACTCATCTTCGCGGTGCGGGCCGTCGGCGATTTCCGTTACGTCGGCTTCTTCAAGCGGATTCGCGGGTCGCGTTTCTCACGCATGGACACGCGCTACTACTCGCCGCTTTGCGCGGCCCTGGCGCTTGCCATCGCGTCGATGTTCTGGCCGTGGTGAGCGCGCGTCTCAGCACGCGGGCCTCTCCATCTCCTTAAGGAATTCCGCCGGCACGGTGTCGGTCAGCCATACGCCGTTTTCCGCGACGAAGAACGTGTAGCCTTGCCGATGCATGCGCTGCGCATCGACCTCGAGGATCACCGGCACGCCGTAGCGCTTGCCGACGGCCAGCGCCGTCCGGATCTCCGGCGACAGATGCACGTGGTGACGGGCGCCCGGTTTCAGCCCTTGCGCCCGAATCGAATCCAGGAAGCGCGTCGCGGTGCCGTGATAGAGGCGCTCGGGCGGCTGCGCGGCCGGATAGCGGCGCTGCACGGCGGGCGTCGAATGGCCTTGTACCGCCCGGATGCGACGGCCGTCGTCGGAGAGGGCGAAGCGTTGCTTGTCGCTGGTCGCACAGACGGTTTCGATCGTCGCGCGATCGAGAGGGTGCCCCTGGCGGGCGGCACCGGTGATCAGTTCGTCGATGTCGGCCCAGCCTTCCGGGTCGAGTTGCAGCCCGATCGTCTCCGGCGCGTGGCGCAGCAGGTAGCTGAGGGTTCGGCTGATGCGGGTCGCGTCGGGCGCCGGCAGTTTTTTCTTCGATGTATTCATGAGTCGCGGAGGCTACCAGAACGCGGCCCACCCCACAACAATCCTCTCCCTGACGCCCGCATCAGCCGGCAATCACACGATCCTTGCGTGTTCCGGCTTCCGGATTTTTCAATTGTTGCGGTTTTCGATGCATTGAATTGCATTGGCGCGATTCCGAATGGAACCGGTTCCATCTATAATTCGCGGCACTTGTCGCCGGACCCGAAAGAGCGCCGCGCACGTCGCGCTTGCTGTCGGCAAACGCGGCGTCTAAGTTGAATGAGGGTCATGAGCGATGAGGGGCAGATGCAGGCAGATGCCGGTATTTGTCAGACGATACGGCTCATCAAGAAGCCGATCCGTGTAGCGCAGCCTGAATTGGCGCGATGCGCGGCTGCATGAAGGCGTTGCCGCGCATTGCATGGACGGCGCCTGCATCGTGGTTGTTCGCAACAGACGAAAGAACAGGACGGCCAGCCGCGTGCGGCATGGCTGCCAAGCCGGACATGCCGCATGCGGAGTGCGCGCGTCCGGGCCCCGATCCCCAACGATCAACATCCGACCATGTCCACGCCACCAGACAAACCCAATTCGCGCCGCCGTTTCCTGCGCACGTCGGTCGCGCTCGTGCCGATCGCGTCGGTCGCCGGCTGCGACCTGCGCTCGTCGTCGCCTTCGGCGACGACCGGCAACGCGCCCGGTGCATCGGCCAACGCCGAGCGTGCCCCGTACAAGCCGACCTTTTTCGATGCAAAGGAATGGGCGTTCGTCCAGGCCGCCGTCGACCGGTTGATTCCGGCCGACGCCGAAGGCCCCGGCGCGCTCGAATCGGGCGTGCCCGAATTCATCGACCGCCAGATGGAGACGCCGTATGCGCACGGCGCCACCTGGTACATGCAGGGGCCGTTCCAGCAAGGCGTGCCCGAGCTCGGCTATCAGCTGAAACTGGTGCCGCGCGACATCTACCGGCTCGGCATCGTGGCGGTCAACCGCTATTGCGAGAAGACCCACGGCAAGGCGTTCGCGGATCTCGACGCGCCGACGCGCGACACCGTGCTCGGCGCGCTGGAGAAGGGCGGCGCGCAGATCGACGACGTGCCGCCGGGCGTGTTCTTCGGTCAGTTGCTGCAGAACACGCGCGAAGGCTACTTCTGCGATCCGGTGCATGGCGGCAATCACGACATGGCTGCGTGGAAGATGATCGGCTTTCCGGGCGCGCGCGCGGACTTCATGGATTTCGTCAACCAGAACGGCAAGCCGTATCCGTACGGCCCCGTCTCGATCAACGGGGAGCGCAGCTGATGGCCGCAGAGAAAAAACCGCATGTCGATGCGGTGATCGTCGGCTTCGGCTGGACCGGCGCGATTCTCGCGAAGGAACTGACCGAAGCGGGCCTGAACGTCGTCGCGCTCGAGCGCGGCGAGTATCGCGACACCTACCCGGACGGCGCGTATCCGAACACGATCGACGAGCTGACCTACAACATCCGCAAGAAGCTGTTCCTCGACCTGTCGAAGACGACCGTGTCGATCCGCCACGGCCTGCAGGACACCGCGCTGCCGTACCGGCAGCTCGCCGCGTTCCTGCCGGGCGAGGGCGTGGGCGGCGCGGGGCTGCACTGGTCGGGCGTGCATTTCCGGATCACGCCGGAAGAGCTGCGCCTGCGCAGCCACTATGAAGAGCGCTACGGCAAGAAGTTCATCCCCGAAGGGATGACGATCCAGGACACGGGCGTGACCTACGACGAGCTCGAGCCGCATTTCGACTTCGCCGAGAAGGTGTTCGGCACGTCGGGGCAGGCGTACAAGGTCGGCGGCAAGGTGGTCGGTGACGGCAACGTGTTCGAGGCGAATCGCAGCGGCCACTTCCCGCTGCCCGCGCAGCTCAACACCTATTCGGCACAGCGCTTCTTCGACGCGGCCAAATCGCTCGGCCTGCATCCGTACCGGCTGCCGTCGGCGAACACGTCAGGCCCGTACACGAACCCGTACGGCGTGCAGATGGGCCCGTGCAACTTCTGCGGCTACTGCAGCGGCTACGCGTGCTACATGTACTCGAAGGCGTCGCCGAACCTGAATATCCTGCCCGCGCTGAAGCAGGCGCCGAACTTCGAGCTGCGCTCGAAGTGCCACGTGCTGCGCGTCGACCTCGACGATACGAAGAAGCGCGCGACGGGTGTGACCTACGTCGACCCGGCGGGACGTGAAGTGCACCAGCCGGCCGATCTCGTGATCGTGGCCGCGTTCCAGTACCACAACGTGCACCTGCTGCTGCTGTCGGGTATCGGCAAGCCGTACGACCCGATCTCGGGCGAAGGCGTCGTGGGCCGCAATTTCGCGTACCAGAACCTGTCGACGATCAAGGCGTTCTTCGACAAGGACACCTACACGAACCCGTTCATCGGCGCGGGCGGCAACGGCGTCGCGGTGGACGATTTCAACGCGGACAACTTCGACCACGGCCCGCTCGGCTTCGTCGGCGGCTCGCCGCTGTGGGTGAACCAGGCCGGCGTGAAGCCGATCAGCGGCATCGCGACGCCGCCCGGTACGCCGCAATGGGGCTCGGCGTGGAAGAAGGCGGTCAAGGACAACTACGCGCACACGATCTCGATGGACGCGCACGGCACCAACATGTCGTACCGCGACGTCTACCTCGACCTCGATCCGACCTATCGCGACTCGTACGGCCAGCCGCTGTTGCGGATGACCTTCGACTGGAAGGACAACGACATCAAGATGGCGCAGTACGTGACCGGGCAGATGAAGAAGATCGCGGAGGCGATGGGGCCGAAGGCGATCGGCGTGTCGACGCGCGAGTTCGGCAAGCACTTCGATTCGCGTGCGTACCAGACGACTCACCTCGTCGGCGGCGCGATCATGGGCACCGACCCGAAGACGAGCGTGCTGAACCGCTACCTGCAGTGCTGGGACGTGCACAACGTGTTCGTGATGGGCGCATCGGCGCTGCCGCAGGGCATCGGCTACAACCCGACCGGGATCGTCGCGGCGCTGGCCTACTGGTCGGCACGTGCGATCCGCGAGCAATACCTGAAAAATCCCGCCCCGCTGGTGACTGCATGAAGAGGACGATGAACCACAACGTGGCGCGCCGGATGTCGCGCGCGCTGGCGGCCGGTGCGGCCTGGGCCGCGTTCGGCTTCGCCGGCTCGACGGCGTTCGCGCAACCGGCCGCGGCGCCGGCGGCGGCTTCCGGCGCGGCGGCCGCACCCGCGGCCCGATCCGCCGACGCGGCCCTGATCCAGCGCGGCGAATACCTCGCGCGGGCTGGCGACTGTATCGCGTGCCACACCGCGAGCGGCGGCAAGCCGTTCGCGGGCGGGCTGAAATTCGACACGCCGATCGGCGGGATCTACTCGACGAACATCACGCCGGACCCGAAAACGGGCCTGGGCGGCTGGACGGTCGAGGACTTCACGCGCGCGGTGCGCGAAGGCGTGCGCAAGGACGGCGACACGATGTATCCGGCCATGCCGTTCCCGTCCTACGCGCGCCTGAGCGACGACGACATGAAGGCGCTGTACGCGTACTTCATGCACGGCGTCGCGCCGGTCGAGCACGAGAACCGCGCGGTCGACATCGTGTGGCCGCTGTCGATGCGCTGGCCGCTCGGGATCTGGCGCAAGATGTTCGCGCCGACGCCGAAGCCGTTCGACGCGGCGCCGTACAGCGATCCGGTGGTCGCGCGCGGTGCGTATCTCGTGCAGGGTCTCGGCCACTGCGGCGCGTGCCATACGCCGCGCGCGCCGACCATGCAGGAGCGCGGGCTGACCGACGCGGACGGCCCGGATTTCCTGGCCGGCGGCGCGGCGATCGACGGCTGGGTGCCGACGAGCCTGCGCGGCGAGCCGCGCACGGGCCTCGGCACGTGGACGGAGGCCGAGATCGTGCAGTTCCTGAAGACGGGCCGCACGCTGCGCACGGCCGCGTTCGGCGGGATGACGGACGTGGTCGGCCACAGCATGCAGCACATGACCGACGACGACCTGAACGCGATCGCGCGCTACCTGAAGACGCTGCCGCCGCGCGTGCAGGGCGAGCAGCCCCACGTGTACGACGCGGCCGCCGCGAAGGCGCTGCAGACCGGCGATGCGAGCAAGCCGGGTGCCGCCGTCTATCGCGACAACTGCACGGCCTGCCACCGCAGCGACGGCCACGGCTACACGCGCGTGTTCCCGGCGCTCGCCGGCAACCCGGTCGTGCAGGGCGACGATCCGACCTCGCTGATCCACGTCGTGCTGGAAGGCAGCGCCCTGCAGGGCACGCGCACCGCGCCGTCGACGTTCACGATGCCGCCGTTCGGCTGGCGTCTGTCGGACCAGGAAGTCGCGGACGTGTCCAACTTCGTGCGCACGAGCTGGGGCAATACGGGGGCGCCGGTGACGGCTGCTCAGGTCGCGAAGGTGCGCAAGAGCGTGCCGTCGACCCGGCCCGAACCGCCGCCGGGCGCGCGGTTCCCGCAAGCGTCGCGCTGATGGGGCGGCGGGGCGCCCGCCCCGCCTGTCCGAGGTGTTTCAGGGCGCCGCCGCACCCGCGCGGCGCCTTTCGTTTCGCCGGGGTTGCACCCCGCGGGAGCGCGCCGCCGCGTGAATTTTTCGCGGGGGCACGCCATTTGTCCGCCTCATCCCTTATCCTTTCATTCTTGAACCTTACTAAATAGTTACAAGAACTCGGGAGGGGGGATGCCTCATGACGTCAGCCTGATTGCATTGCTCGCGGCCGGTTTCGGTCTCGCGATGGTCTTCGGTTATTTCGCGTCGCTACTGAAAATGCCGCCGCTCGTCGGCTATCTGCTCGCCGGGATCGTGATCGGCCCCGGCACGCCCGGCTTCGTCGGCGACCTGTCGCTCGCGCAGCAGCTCGCCGAAGTCGGCGTGATGCTGCTGATGTTCGGCGTTGGTCTGCATTTCTCGCTCGGCGACCTGCTCGCGGTGCGCAAGATCGCGCTGCCGGGCGCGATCGTCCAGATTACGGTGGCCACGCTGCTCGGCGGCGGGCTCGCGCTCACCTGGGGCTGGAGCGTCGGGGCGGCGCTCGTGTTCGGGCTCGCGCTGTCGGTCGCGAGTACCGTCGTGCTGCTGCGTGCGCTCGAAGGGCGCGGGCTGGTCGAGACGGTCAACGGGCGTATCGCGGTCGGCTGGCTCGTCGTCGAGGATCTCGTGATGGTGCTCGTGCTGGTGCTGCTGCCGCCCGTCGCGGGGCTGCTCGGCGGCACGCCGCCCGGCGACGCGCACGCGGCCGGCGGCAGCGTGTGGGGCACGCTCGGCGTCACGATGCTGAAGGTCGCGGCGTTCATCGCGCTGATGCTGGTGGTCGGCAAGCGTGTGTTTCCGCGCATTCTGTGGCTCGTCGCGCGCACGGGCTCGCGCGAGCTGTTCACGCTGTGCATGATCGCGGCCGCGGTGGGCATTGCGTTCGGTGCGGCGAAGCTGTTCGACGTGTCGTTCGCGCTCGGCGCGTTCTTCGCCGGCATGATGATGCGCGAGTCGGAGTTCAGCCGGCGCGCAGCCGACGAGACGCTGCCGCTGCGCGACGCGTTTTCGGTGCTGTTCTTCATCTCGGTCGGGATGCTGTTCGATCCGAAGATCCTGCTCGCGGAGCCGCTGCACGTGATCGAGGTCGCGGCGATCGTGGTGATCGGCAAGACGCTCGCGGCGGTCGCGCTCGTGATCGCGTTCCGCTATCCGCTGAACACCGCGCTGACGGTCGGCGCGGGTCTCGCGCAGATCGGCGAGTTCTCGTTCATTCTTGCCGGGCTCGGCCGCGCGCTCGGGCTGCTGTCGGCCGAGGGGCAGAGCCTGATTCTGGCGGTCGCGCTGATCTCGATCGCGATGAACACGCTGCTGTTCGCGATGATCGATCCGGCGCTCGCGTGGATCCGCAAGCATTCGGTGTTCGCGCGCAAGCTCGAGGCGCGCGACGATCCGCTCGCCGCGCTGCCGATGTCGACGCCGCAGACGCACCTCACCGGGCAGGTCGTGATCGTCGGCTACGGCAAGGTCGGCACGCGGATCGCGCACGCGCTGGACGAGCGCGGCATCGCGTATGTCGTCGTCGAGCAGAATCGCGAGCTCGTCGAGAAGCTGCGCGCGGAAGGCGTCGCCGCCGTGTCGGGCGATGCGATCGAGCCGATCGTGCTCGTGCAGGCGCATATCGCGCGCGCCGGGATGCTGGTCGTCACGCTGCCCGACGTGTTCGACGTGCGGCAGATCGTCGAGATCTCGCGCACGCTGAACCCCACGCTCGAGGTCGTGCTGTGCACGAACAGCGGCGACGAGGCCGCGCTGCTGTCGAACGAGGGCATCGGCACCGTGTTCATGGGCGAGACCGAACTCGCGCGCGGGATGACCGAGCACGTGCTCGGCAGGATGACGAAGCCGGCTGCGGCCGCTGCGCATTGACGGCGCGCGGCATCGCGCCGCGCACTGGTTGGGGCGAGACGGCCCGGGCGGCCGCCGGCCCCGCGCACCGCTTCACGATCAGTAGAACGTCTCGAGCGTCAGTTCCTGCGCCATCACGCGGTTGCCGGCCAGCAGGCCGCCGTCGACCGGCAGCGCGACACCGGTGATGATCCGCGCGGCCGGCGAGCACAGGAACAGCGCAGCCTGCGCGACGTCGTCGGGCGTCGCGAAATCGTCGAGCGGATACCACTTCCTCAATGCCTCGAACACCTGCGGGTTGCGCTCCACGCGCGCTTCCCAAGCGGGTGTCTTCACGGTGCCCGGCAGCACGATGTTCGCGCGCACGCCGTCGCGGCCGAACTCGATCGCGAGCGATTTCGTGTAGCTGATCAGCCCGGCCTTCGCTGCGCTGTACGCCGGATGCCCGAGTGCATGCACGCCGTTGACCGAACCGATGATCGCGATCGCACCGCGCCCGCGTGCGCGCATGCCGGGCAGCACGGCTTCGACACTCATGTAGGTCGCCGTCAGGTTCGCGTCGAGATCCGTGCGCCAGGTGGCGGGCGTCGTGTCGCGCAGCGTGGTCGACGCCGCCGTGCCCGCGTTCGCGACGAGCACGTCGACTGGCGGATGCGCATCGAGCAGCGAACGCAGCCGCTCGGCGTCGGTGAGGTCGTCGACGAGCGGTGCCGCGTGCGCGTCGCCGAGCGTATCGAGGAAGCGGTCGAGCGCCGCGCGGTCGCGATCGAGCGCGAGCACGCGGTCGCCGGCCGCGAGGAAGGTGCGGCACAGCGCCTGGCCGATGCCGCCGGCGGCGCCCGTGACGAGCGTGGTGCGTGTCATGTCGGCTCCTTGGGCGAGCTCACAGACCGAGCGCGGCGCGCGCCTGCTTTTCGTTGTCGCGCGTGATCAGCGTGCCGGACGTCAGCACGAGCGGCGGCGGCGCCTGGTTCTTCGTGATCCAGTCATACATGTTGACGCTCGTCTGGTAGCCGTGCTGGCGCGGATTCAGCAGGATCGAGCCGTAGAAGCCCGTCGGCTTCGGCTTCGCGAATTCGTTGAGCGCGACCTGGCTGCCGTTGATGCCGACCGCGACCATCGCGTCGGCGCCGATGCCGCGCCCCTCGGCGGCGCGTACCGCGCCGACCGTCGTGTCGTCGTTCGAGCCGAACGCCACCCAGCGCTTGAAATTCGCATGCTTGGTGAGCGCGATGTTCGCCGCGTTGAACGCGCCTTCGGTGTCGGCCGTCATTTCGGGGGCGTCGATCACGTTCGCGGCCGGGAAACCGGCGGCCTTGAGCGCGTCCACCGCGCCGGTCGTGCGTTCCTTCGCGGTCGGCAACTGGTCGTACGCGATCCGGATGATGCCGACCTCGGCCAGATTCCAGCCGCGCCGCTTCGTCTCGTCCGCGATCGCCTGGCCGACCTGCTGGCCGATCTTGTACGCGGAGATGCCCATGTGCGGCACGCCCTGGAGCGGCGCGCCGCGGCCGTCGACGAACTGGTCGTCGACCGACATCAGCTTGATCCCCGCGCGCTTCGCCTTCGCCGCGATGCCGGGGCCGAGCTTCACGTCGGGTGCGCAAATGATCACGCCCTGTGCCTTTTGCGCGGCGAGGCTGTCGAGCGCGGTCGATACCTTTTCACCGCTCGGCGTCGCGATCTTGATCAGCGTGAAGTGCTTTTCCTTCGCCGCCTGGTCGGCGAAGCGCCATTCGTCCTGGAACCACGGATCGTCCGGCTGTTTGACGAGGAAGCCGATTTTCACGTCGGCGGGGTCGGCGGCATGGGCGGGCACCCCGCCGACCAGCGCCGCGCTCGCCATGGCCAGTGCGAGCGTCTTCCAGTGGAATCGCATGCGTCTCTCTCCTTTGTCTTCGTCGCGCATGCGGGCCGGGCTGCCCGACGCACGGAAAAATTGTAGGAGGAGGCAGCGGGAACGCTCAAATGATGCGCGGCGTTCCTAGAAAGTGGGACGGACCCGATGGCGGGGAGGGGCGAGGAGGCGACGAGGCTGTCGGGGCGTGACACGCGCGCCGGGGGGCGGGGCGGCGCGCCGCGCGGGCTGCGTCGATCACCCCGCCGCCGTGTCGGCTTGCGCCGGCGCTCTCGACGGCGCGGCGGTTTTCAGCGGCGCGGCGGTTTTCGGCGCAGCCGCCGTCTTTGCCTGCGTCGCCGCCGCTTTCGGTGCGGCCACCGTCTTCTGCGGCGCAAGGGCCTTCGCCGGCGGTGCCTTCTCGGGCTCGACCGGCGCATCAGGCGGCACGCCGAGCAACTGCAGGGAACCGCTCGTGACCGACGCGAACACCGGGCCGGCCACCGTGCCGCCGTAATAGCCCTTGCCGCGTGGCTCGTCGATCATCACCGCGACGATCAGGCGCGGGTTGCTCATCGGCGCCATCCCCGCGAACAGCGCGCGGTACTTGCCCTTCGCATAGGTCGCGCCGACCTGCTTGCGCGCGGTGCCCGTCTTGCCGCCGATCCGGTAGCCGTCGACGCGCGCGCGGCGCCCCGTGCCGCCTTCGCCGACCGCCATCTCGAGCATCGAGCGGATCGCTGCGGCTGTCTGCGGCGACGTCACGCGGTGGCCGCGATGCGCGTCGATCGTCTGCTGGTCGGTGCCGTTCTTCAGCAGCGACACCGGGTGCAGCGTGCCGTCGCCCGCATAGGCCGTGTAGGTTTGCGCGATCTGCAGCAGCGACATCGACAGGCCGTAGCCGTATGCCATCGTTGCCTGCTCGATCGGCCGCCAGCGCTTGTAGCCGCGCAGCCGGCCCGACGCGACGCCGGGGAACGTCAGTTCCGGCGCGCGGCCGATCCCGTATTCCTGGTATTTGTTCCAGATCGTTTCGGCGGGCAGGTTCAGTGCGAGCTTCGCGAGCGCGACGTTGCTCGACTTCTGCAGCGCCTGCGCGACCGTCAGCGAGCCATGGTTCGACGTGTCGTGGATCACGGCCGGGCCGATCTTGTAGCTGCCCGGCGACGTGTTGATGATCGTGTTCGGCGTGACCTTGCGCTCGTCGATCGACAGCGCGACGACGAGCGGCTTGATCGTCGAGCCCGGTTCGAACGTGTCGATCACCGCGCGGTTGCGCAACTGCTGGCCGGTGAGGCGCGCGCGGTCGTTCGGGTCGAAGGTCGGGTAGTTCGCCAGCGCGAGGATCTCGCCGTTCTGCGCGTCGAGCACCACGACGCTGCCCGCCACCGCGTTGTTCTCGATCACGGCCGCCTTGAGCTGGCTGAACGCGAGCTGCTGGATGCGGCGGTCGATCGTCAGTTCGATCGTCGCGCCGTGCTGCGCCGGGACGAGCGGGCGCGTGTCCGACACGATGCGGCCGAGCCGGTCGCGAATCACCTCGCGCTGCCCGGACGTACCCACCAGGCGCGCATTTGCCGCGAGTTCGACGCCTTCCTGGCCCTTGTCCTCGACGTTCGTGAAGCCGACCACGTGCGCGGCCGATTCGCCTTCCGGGTAGAAGCGCTTCGAATCGGCGATCTGCGTGATGCCGTCGATCGCGAGCTTGTCGAGCTTGCCCGCGGTGTCCGCGTCGACCTGCCGCTTGAGCAGCACGAACGTCTTGTCGTTGCCGAGGCGCCGCTTGACCTCGACGAGCGGCATGTCGAGCAGCTTCGAGATCTGCGGGTAGTCGGTGTCGGCGACCTGTTTCGGGTTCGCCCAGATTTCATAGGTCAACAGGCTGACGGCGAGCATCGCGCCGTTGCGGTCGACGATGCGCCCACGCGTCGCGTCGAGCTCGATCGTGCGCTGGTAGCGTTTCTGGCCCTGGCCGACGTAGAACTCTTTGTTCGCGACCTGCACCCAGAAGGCGCGGCCGATCAGCGCGGCGAACGCGACGAACACGACGATCACGATCAGCTTCGAGCGCCACATTGGCAGGCGCGATGCAAGCATCGGATTCTTGGTCGCGGCCGCGTACGGATCGGCGGGGTGGGTCTTCTTTTTCACGCTCATGCAATGGCCGGGTCGGGCCGCCGAAAGGCGGCTGGTCAGTCTGGATATGCGATTGTAATAAATGAGTAAACGCCGTGTGGGGAAACTGTGTTCCGGCCCCGAGAAATAACCGGCATTGGCCCTCCGGCTCGGGGCAAAAAAGGGACGAAGGGAAGGCGGGGCGGAAGCGGAACCTCACCGGTGCGGAGGCGATGAAGAGTGGGGCGATTCGCTGCGTGTCGATCCGGGGGCGGCAATATTCAATACGGTCGATGCCGACGATCCCCGGTGTGCGATCAATTGACCGGCTCGCGGTTATTTATTTAAGCCGGAAAATGAAAAACGCCCCGAAACGGGGCGCCGGTAATGCTGAATATCGAAATGAATATCACTGAAGCTGGAATAAACCCGAAAACCGCAGACGAATTACATCGATTATTTCTATCGGGCGACAGAAATGAATTCCCGGTATTCCGGCTCGCTCGTGCAGCGATCGACGGCCTGCAGCCGCCACGCGCCGGGGTGATTGCCGGCGAGTACCGCGGGACCCTGTTCGCGCTGCGTCGCATCGAACGACAGTCCCTTCAACTGGCACAAGGCATTCCCGCCGTCGGCCGCGCAGAGCGCCATTGCGCCCTCGACGTCGCGAACCTTGCCCCAGGTCGGCAGATCCAGCCCCTGATGTGCCTCGCGCGACCACAGTCCCTCGTCGGTATCGACCCACAGTACCGCGAAGGATTGCCGGGTTGCCGATTCGCTGCCATTAATCCGAATGGTGAGGCGCATTGTGATCGTCTCCTAAAAAATGACACATTCGACCGTTTTGACTTGATCAGTCTAGATAGACTGGTGTGAAACGCAAGTGATAAACCGCAATAAATCCGTATCGAGTTCATTGCGGTTTCAGATGGAACGACGTCTGACGATTCGCGATGATTCCGGCGGCGCGCGCAAACACGCGCGTACCGGCGATCGCGGCGCCGACGGGGGCCGGGCCGATCATCACGACATGGGATGACCGGGCCGCGAGGCGCGTCGATCTGTCGCGCGTGTCCGGTTGCGCTAACCGGGCCGATCCGGGGGGGGCCGCACCGTCGGAAGGCGTCCCGACCGGATGTTGCGGCGACTTGACGGCGCGGCCAGTACGACAGACTCAGACAATCCCATACAAATCGGCACACTTTCACGAAACTTTCGGGACAGACTTGCCTGCGGTCGAGCCCCACACTGGGATCTTTCCGATCCTGTGCCGCGGACGCCCGTCCTCGGCGGCTGCCGCCGCCTCGTGCCAGAGACGCGATCGACGCGATCGCGGGCCGCACGCCCGATCGGGACTGCCGGGGCGCGCGTCAGGGCCCGGCCCGGCCGGTGAGCCGTGCGCAGCCTGCAACCGCGGGCCGCGCGATGCCCGGCCGACTCTTCGAAGGAGACTATCGTGCTGATCTGGAAAACCGCGCTGTCGCTCAACTGGCGGACGAGTCTCGTGTCGCCCGCCAGCGCACCGGTCGCGGCGGCGAACGTCGGGCGCCTGGTGCTGACCGGCGCAACCGGCTTCATCGGCAGTACCGTACTGACGGCGCTGGTCAACGCGGGGCTGCTCGACCGCGTCGTCTGCGTCGTACGTGCGCAGGACCGCGGCCACGCCGTCGCGCGGCTGCGCGAAGCGGCGCTGCGCGCGGGGCTGGCGCCGTACTGGGCGTCGCGCCTGACCGATGCGAACGTGATCGTCGGTGCGCTCGGCGACGTGTGGCAGGGCGCCGACGCGTCGCGCCTCGCCGCCGCGACGCACGTGATTCATTGCGCGGGCCATGCGTCGCCGGCTGACGGCGCACACCTGCGGGCCGACATCGCCGATGCGGTGCGCTTCGCCGAACGCTTCGCTCGGGCCCCGCGACTGCAGCGCTTCGTATATGTCGGCACGGCCTACGCGCATGCCGGCCGCGGCGGGATCGTGCAGGAAGCGGCCGCGGGCGGCGTGACGAGCGACGTCGCGGGCGACGAGGAAGGCTTGCCGGGCGCCGTGCTGGCGGCGGACTACCTGCACGCAAAGGCGGAGACCGAGCATCGTCTGCGCGCGCTCGGGCTGCCGCTCGTCGTGGTGCGGCCGTCGCATGTGGTCGGCCACACGGTGCTCGGGACGCGGCCCGCGCCGAACTCGTTCTGGATGTTCCGGCTGGCGCATGCCGCGCGCCGCTTCACTGCGCGGCCGATGACGCGCATCGACATCGTGTCGGTGGACGACGTGGCGCGCGCGACGATGCTGCTGGCCGTCAAGCCGACGCTCGCGCACGACCTGTATCACGTGTCGGCCGGCGACGAGGCGCCGCAGGTCGCGCAGATCGTGCGTGCGATGGACGAGGCGGCGGGGATGACGGGCGCGCCGCGCTACGCGGCGTGTGCGCCAGCCGAGTTGCCGCTCGTGGTGCGCGATGTGCTCGGGCGGACCGATCCGGCACTCGAACGCGTGATCGGCCGCGCACTGAAGCGCTGCGGGGAATTCGCGACGGTCGATCGCGTGTTCGACAACCGCCGCGTGCGCGACGAAATCGATTTCGAGCCGTTGCCGTTCATCGATTACGTCGAGGAGTGCATGCGCACGTCGCGCGGCATGGCCGTGACCGACCTGATGCGCGGCGCGGTGCACTGATTGCCCGTAGCGCACCGGCTCCCGTTCCCGCGCCTGGCGGGAGCGGGAGCCGTCATCACGTGGCGCCGCCGAGCTCGATGAGTCGGTCGAGCGCGCGATAGATGTCTTCGAGGCCGTCCTGGCCGAACCGCGATTCGAGCTGCCGGTATTGCTCGTCGATCCGCGGGCCGATTTCCGTGACCAGTTTCCTGCTTTGCGGCGTCAGGCTGACCAGCAGCCGGCGCTGATCTTCCTGCGCGCGCGTGCGCGTGATCAGGCCGTCGCGCTCCATGCGTTCCAGCACGCCCGTGAGGCTCGGGCTCAGGATGCAGCAGCGCCGCGCGATCTGTCCCGCTTCGAGGGCTTGCGCCGGTTCGCCGTCGAGCACGCGGATGATCCGCCATTGCTGTTCGGTCAGCGCGAATTCCTTGAGAATGGGGCGGAACAGACCCATCAGCGTTTCGCGAGCCTCGAGCAGCAGCATGGCCAGGTTGCGATGGTCGAGCGTACGGTTCATCGGGTTGGGCAGTGGACGGGGACGCATCAATCTTAACAGCCGCGGGGGGTGAATTTCGCGTATCAGGGTAATCGAGGTTGCCCGCGCGAGATTGTTTACTTAAGATATTAACTATTGACGATGCGCCGCGACGCGCGGCAGGGGAATGACGCATGGAGTTGTCTTGCACGACCGCCGCGGCGCCGCCGTTGCCGGTCGCCATCGGTACCGTCTACGGTGCGCTGCTCAACGAGCGCGCGGCGCTCGACGCGCTCGGCGATGCCGTGAACGCGCCGCCATACGGCCGCCCGCCGCAGGCGCCGATCCTGTACATCAAGCCCGCCAACACGCATGCGGGCGACGGCGCGGCCGTCGTCGTGCCGGCCGGCGTCGACGCGCTGGAGATCGGCGCGTCGGTGGCCGTCGTGTTCGCCCGCCGCGCGACGCGCGTGCCGGCCGCGCAGGCGCTCGACTACCTTCACGGCTTCACGCTCGCGAGCGACGTGTCGGTGCCGCATCCCGATTACTACCGTCCGGCCGTGCGCTTCAAGTGCCGGGATGGTTTCTGCCCGCTGGGCCCGGCCATCGTGCCGGCCGCCGCGCTGGGCGAGGTCGACGCGATCGCCCTGACCGTGCGGATCGACGGCGAGGTGGTCGTGTCCGCCTCGACGGCCACGCTGATTCGCTCCGTGCGCGAGTTGATCGCCGACGTGACGGCCTTCATGTCGTTCGACGCGGGCGATGTCCTGCTGCTCGGCGTCGCGGGCGGCGCACCGCATGCCCGCGCGGGCAGCACGATCGAGATCGCCGCCGCCGGCATCGGCACGTTGCGGCACACGCTGATTGCGGAGGAAACACGATGAAGACGGCGCGCGTGATCTACAACGGCGCACTGCATGCGGCCGAACCGGCCGGCGACGGCGCGATCCGTCTCGATACGGGGCGAGTCGTCGCCGAGGACGTGGTGGAGTGGCTGCCGCCCGTCGCGCCGCGCACGACGTTCGCGCTCGGCCTCAACTACGCCGACCACGCGAAGGAACTCGCGTTCAAGGCGCCGAGCGAGCCGCTGATCTTCCTGAAGGGGCCGAACACGTTCATCGGCCACCGGTCGCGCACCGTGCGCCCGGCGGATGCCGCCCACATGCACTACGAGTGCGAGCTGGCCGTCGTGATCGGCCGTCCCGCGCGCAACGTGAGCCGTGCGCGGGCGCTCGACTACGTGGCCGGCTACACGGTCGCGAACGACTACGCGATCCGCGACTATCTCGAGAACTACTACCGCCCGAACCTGCGCGTGAAGAACCGCGACACCTGCACGCCGCTCGGGCCGTGGTTCGTCAGCCGCGACGAGATCGGCGACGCCGGCGACCTGACCCTGCGCACGACGGTAAACGGCCGGGAGACGCAGCGCGGCAGCACGCGCGACCTGATCTTCGACGTACCGGCGTTGATCGAGCACATCAGCGGCTTCATGACGCTCTCGCCGGGCGACCTGATCCTGACCGGCACGCCCGAGGGGCTTGCGGACACGAAGCCGGGCGACGAGGTCGTGACCGAGATCGAAGGGATTGGCCGGCTCGTGAACACGATCGTCGGCGAAGCAGACTACTATCGCGCCGGCTGAGCCCGTCGCCCAAGGAGAGAGCATGACCATCAAGCACTGGATCGACGGCCGCGAAGTCGAAAGCCGCGAGACGTTCACGACGCTGAATCCCGCGACGGGCGATGTCATCACCGACGTCGCATCGGGCGGCGAGGCCGAAGTCGACGCGGCCGTGCGCGCCGCGAAGGCAGCGTTCCCGAAATGGGCGAACACGCCCGCCAAGGAGCGCGCGAAGCTGATGCGCAAGCTCGGCGAGCTGATCGAGAAGAACGTGCCGATGCTCGCGGCGCTGGAGACGCAGGACACCGGCCTGCCGATCGCGCAGACGAGCAAGCAGCTGATTCCGCGCGCGTCCGAGAACTTCAACTTCTTCGCGGAAGTGTGCGTGCAGATGAACGGCCGCACCTATCCGGTCGACGATCAGATGCTGAACTACACGCTGTACCAGCCGGTCGGCGTGTGCGCGCTGGTGTCGCCGTGGAACGTGCCGTTCATGACCGCGACGTGGAAGACGGCGCCGTGCCTGGCGCTCGGCAACACGGCCGTGCTGAAGATGTCGGAACTGTCGCCGCTGACGGCCGACCAGCTCGGCCGCCTCGCGCTCGAAGCCGGCATTCCGCCGGGCGTGCTCAACGTCGTGCAGGGCTATGGCGCGACGGCCGGCGATGCGCTGGTGCGCCATCCGGATGTGCGCGCGGTGTCGTTCACCGGCGGCACCGTCACCGGCAAGCGAATCATGGAGCGTGCCGGTCTCAAGAAGTATTCGATGGAGTTGGGCGGCAAGTCGCCGGTGCTGATCTTCGACGACGCCGATTTCGACCGCGCGCTCGATGCATCGCTGTTTACGATCTTCTCGATCAATGGCGAACGCTGCACGGCCGGCTCGCGGATCTTCGTGCAGCGCACGATCTACGACCGTTTCGTGCAGGAATTCGCGCGCCGCGCGAACAACCTGGTGGTCGGCGATCCGTCCGATCCGGCCACGAACCTCGGCGCGATGATCACGCGCCAGCATTGGGAGAAGGTGACGGGCTATATCCGCATCGGCGAGCAGGAAGGCGCGCGCGTGGTCGCGGGCGGCGCGGACAAGCCGGCGGGGCTGCCCGACCATCTGCGCAACGGCAACTTCGTGCGGCCGACCGTGTTGGCCGACGTCGACAACCGGATGCGCGTCGCGCAGGAAGAGATCTTCGGGCCGGTCGCGTGCCTGATTCCGTTCGAGGACGAGGAAGAAGGGCTGCGGCTCGCGAACGACACGTCGTACGGGCTGGCTTCGTACATCTGGACGCAGGACGTCGGCAAGGTGCATCGCCTCGCGCGCGGCATCGAGGCCGGGATGGTGTTCGTCAACAGCCAGAACGTGCGCGACCTGCGCCAGCCGTTCGGCGGCGTGAAGGAATCGGGCACCGGACGCGAGGGCGGCGAGTACAGTTTCGAGGTGTTCGCGGAGATCAAGAACGTGTGCATCTCGATGGGTTCGCACCACATTCCGCGCTGGGGCGTGTAACGGGTGCGGGTCGTCTGGAGAACGAAAGAACCATACGGAGACTTGAACGATGGGCAAACTGTCCCTCGCCGCGAAAATCACGCACGTGCCGTCGATGTACCTGTCGGAATTGCCCGGCAGGCATCACGGCTGCCGTGAGGCGGCGATCCGCGGCCATCAACTGATCGGCGAGCGCTGCCGCGCGCTCGGCGTTGACACGATCGTCGTGTCGGACGTGCACTGGCTCGTCAACGCCGGCTATCACGTGAACTGCAATGCCCGGTTCTCGGGCACGTACACGAGCAACGAACTGCCGCATTTCATCCGCGACATGCAGTACGCGTATCCGGGCAACCCGGCGCTCGGCCGGCTGATCGCCGAGACGGCCACCGAGCGCGGGATCGCGACCCGCGCGCACGAGATCGACAGCCTCGAACTCGAATACGGCACGCTCGTGCCGATGCGCTACATGAACGCCGACCAGCACTTCAAGGTCGTATCGATCGCCGGCTGGTGCATGTGGCACCAGCTCGACGAAAGCCGGCGCTTCGGCGAGGCGCTGCTCGAAGCGATCGAGAAGAGCGATGCGAACGTCGCGTTTCTCGCGAGCGGTTCGCTATCGCACCGCTTCAACGACAACGGCAGCCCCGAGGAATCGATCCACGAGATCAGCCGCGAATTCTTCCGGCAGGTCGACCTGCGCGTGGTCGAGCTGTGGAAGCAGGGCGATTTCAAGACCTTCTGCGCGATGCTGCCCGAGTACAACACGCATTGCCACGGCGAAGGCGGGATGCACGATACGGCGATGCTGCTCGGCTTGCTCGGCTGGGATCGCTACGACAAGCCCGTCGAGATCGTCACCGACTATTTCGCGAGTTCGGGAACCGGGCAGATCAATGCGATCTTTCCGTTGTCCTGAGCGTCGCGCCACGCATTCGACAGGAGACTGGCCATGCCCCATATCGTCGTCGAGTACACCGCGAACATTCGCGACGACGCGCGCATTCCCGCGCTGCTGCGCACGATCAACGCCACGCTGATCGCGCAGGGCGGCGTGTTTCCGACGGGCGGCATCCGCTCGCGCGCGATCGAACTGCAAGACTATTGCGTGGCCGACGGCACGGAGGACGATGCGTTCGTCCACGTGACGCTCAAGATCGGCTCGGGCCGTACCGACGAGCAGAAACAGGCCGCGTGCGACGCGCTGTTCGGCGCAATCAAGACGCATTTCGCGGAGCTGTACGCGAAACGCTACCTTGCGCTGTCGATGGAACTGACCGAGTTCAGCGAAAGCGGCTCGTACAAGCACAACAACATTCACGCCCGCTACAAGCGGGCCGGCTGAACCCCATTCCCGATCCGACCATGCTCGAACCCGCCATCATCGACCAGCTCGCCCGGCGTCTGCACGACGCGGAGCGCGAGCGCACGCAGATCCGCCAGATCTCGCTCGACCATCCCGACATCACGATCGACGACGCGTATGCGATCCAGCGCGCGTGGGTCGCCCTGAAGCTCGCGGAAGGCCGCACGCTGAAGGGGCACAAGATCGGCCTCACGTCGAAGGCGATGCAGAATACGTCGCAGATCGACGAGCCCGACTACGGCGCGCTGCTCGATGACATGTTCTTCGGCGACGGCGGCACGATCCCGACCGCGCGCTTCATCGTGCCGCGCGTCGAGGTCGAACTCGCATTCGTGCTCGGCAAGCGGCTCACGGGCCCGCGCTGCACGATCTTCGACGTGTATGACGCGGTCGACTACGTGGTGCCGGCGCTCGAGATCATCGATGCGCGCAGCCAGTCGATCGACCCCGACACGAAGCGGCCGCGCAAGGTGTTCGACACGATCGCCGACAACGCGGCGAACGCGGGCGTCGTGATCGGCGGGCGGCCCGTGAAGCCGCAGGACGTCGACCTGCGCTGGGTCGCGGCGATCATGTCGCGCAACGGCGTGGTCGAGGAAACGGGCGTCGCGGCCGGCGTGCTGAACCATCCGGCGAATGGCGTCGCGTGGCTCGCGAACCGGCTGGCGCGCTTCGACGTCGCGCTGGAGCCAGGGCAGATCGTGCTCGGCGGCTCGTTCACGCGGCCGTGCGCGGCGCGTCCGGGCGACACGTTCAGCGTCGACTACGGTCCGCTCGGGACGATCCAGTGTTACTTCGAATGAGGTGAGCGGGCGATGCAGATTCCTTCGAATGTCTTCAAGGCCGCGCTTGCACGCGCAGACGCGCAGGTCGGGCTGTGGCTCGGGCTCGCGAATCCGTACAGCGCCGAAGTGGTTGCGGGTGCCGGTTTCGACTGGCTGCTGATCGACGGCGAACATGCGCCGAACACGGTGCCGACGATCCTCGCGCAACTGCAGGCGATCGCGCCGTATCCGTCGCATCCGGTCGTGCGCGTGCCGTGGAACGATCCGGTGATCGTCAAGCAGGTGCTCGACCTTGGTGCGCAGACGTTGCTCGTGCCGATGGTGCAAAGCGCGGATGAAGCGCGCGCGGCGGTGGCTGCAACGCGTTATCCGCCGCACGGGATTCGCGGCGTGGGCAGTGCGCTGGCGCGTGCGTCGCGCTGGAATCGCGTCGGTGACTACCTGCATCGCGCGAACGACGAGATGGCCGTGCTCGTGCAGGTCGAGACGCGGGCGGGGCTCGATGCGATCGAGGCGATTGCGCGGGTCGAGGGTGTCGACGGCGTGTTCATCGGGCCGGCTGATCTGGCCGCCGATCTCGGGCACCTCGGCAATCCGGGGCATCCGGATGTGCAGGCGGCAATCGACGGCGCGATCCGGACGATCAAGGCGGCCGGCAAGGCGCCGGGCATTCTGAGCGCGGATGAGGCGGCCGCGCGGCGCTATCTGGAGGCGGGGGCGTTGTTCGTTGCGGTCGGTGTGGACACGACGCTGCTGGCGCGAAGTGCGGAGCGGTTGGCTGCGCAGTTCAAGGGGAAGGGGGGCGAGGCCGCGAAGAAGGGGGACGGGACGTATTGAGCCCATGGCGGCGACTGGCGTTTTCTGTCTACCGGACGCCTGTCTTCCGCATGGCGGTTTCATGCCTGCAGATCGCCGCGCTTATTCTTCTCCACGCCGCCCTGTTTCCATATACCTCCCCGGCGTCGTCCCCAACGCGCGCCGGAACATGTCGATGAACGCGCTCACATTGTCGTACCCGAGATCGAGCGCGATCGTCGTGACCGGCACGCCGTCGGCGATTCTCTCGAGCGCCCGCAGCAGCCTGGCCTGCTGACGCCACTGCGCGAACGTCAGCCCCGTCTGAGCGACGAAGCGGCGGCTCATGGTCCGGGCGCTGATGCCGGCCCATTCGGCCCATTCCTCCAGCCGCCGGTTGTCAGCGAGATCCGCGGCAAGCGCATCGGTGATCCTCATCAGCCGCGGGTCCTGCGGCCGCACCAGCCCCAGCGCCTCGACTTCCGATGACGCGATTTCATCGAGGATCACATCGGCGATCCGCGTCCGCGCGGCATCCAGCGCCGCGTCCCCCCAACTGGCCGCGCGCTGCACGGCCTCGCGCAGCAGCGGCGTCGTGCGGATCGCACGTGGCGTATCCGGCAGCGCCGCGCAGCGCGCTTCGGCAACGAACGCCGACCAGCCGGAAATCGGCCCGAACGAGCGCAGCGAATGCCGGCAATGCGGCGGAATCCAGATCGCGTGGATCGCTGGCACGACCCAGTCCTGGTCGTCGAGCCCGATCGTCAGCAGTCCGCTCAGCGCGCCGACGAGCTGGCCGCGCGCATGCGAATGGGAGGGCGTCACGCGCGGGTCGCGTTGCGACAGGACCGCAGCGACGACGAACGGGCCGTCGTCGGACGTGACGAATCGGGCGGGCAGGAGTGGATCGGACATGGCCGGATATCGGTATCGAATGGCCGTTATACCGGAGATCGGCCGAATTGGCACGCCTACACTGGGTCCATCGATGACAACCGGAGTAAGACACGATGCGAGCCGAACAGATGCTTCCCGACCATGCCGACCGGATCGAGGCCGACGGAACGACGATCCGCAAGGGCACCGTCGGCGCGTTCCTGGTGAACGCGCGGGTGCTGACCGACACGAACGCCACGCCGGCCGACCGGGCGCGCGCGGAGGCCGACACGATCGACGCGTTGCCCGCGTTGCGCGCACTTGGCCTGTTCGACGTGCTGGAAGTGCGCGACCCCGCACTGCGCGCGTGGCTCGATGCGCGATGACGCGCATCGGCACCGTCGACCGAGATACCTGATTCAAGGAGCAACCATGAAGGCAGCAGTCGTGACGGGCGCCGGCAAGCGTCCCGTCCAGATGGCATTCGACGCACCGCGTGAGATGCCGGGGCACCGCCTGATCGACGTGACGGCGTCCGCGCTGAGCCGGATCGCGCAGGGGCGTGCGTCCGGTACACATTACTCGTCGGACGGGCGTTATCCGTTCGTCGTCGGGGTCGACGGCGTGGGCCGTCGCGACGACGGGCAACGCGTCTATTTCTTCGGCCCGCCCGCACCGTTCGGCGCGATGGCCGAGCGCACGGTCGTACCCGATACGCGATGCGTGCCGTTGCCCGACGCGCTCGACGACGTGACGGCCGCGGCGATCGCGATTCCCG
The DNA here is from genome assembly GCF_020420125.1 of Burkholderia sp. AU30280. Taxonomy (NCBI): domain Bacteria; kingdom Pseudomonadati; phylum Pseudomonadota; class Betaproteobacteria; order Burkholderiales; family Burkholderiaceae; genus Burkholderia; species Burkholderia sp. AU30280. The sequence continues at coordinate 195,672 of NZ_JAIZRY010000001.1, read as the reverse complement.
GCATGTCGTCGTGGGCCGCGTTGACCGAGCGTGCGCGGCTCGTCGCGGGCGAGACGGTGCTCGTCAACGGTGCGACCGGTACGTCGGGGCGGCTGGCGGTGCGAATCGCGAAGTATCTCGGCGCCGCGAAGGTGATCGCGACCGGCCGCAACGCGGCCGCGCTGCAGGCCTTGCTCGGCGCGGGTGCGGATGCCGTCGTGTCGCTGCAACAGGACGACGCACATCTGGCGCGGGCGCTCGAGCCGCATTTCCGCGCGGGCGTGGATGTCGTGCTCGACTATCTGTGGGGGAGCAGCGCGCAGGCATTGCTGGTGGCTGCGGCGAAGACGACGCCCGATGGGCGCCGGCTGCGTTTCGTGCAGATCGGCTCGATCGGCGGCGCGGACGTGCTGTTGCCGGGCGCGGTGCTGCGGGCGACGGCCATCGAGCTGATGGGCAGTGGCCTCGGCAGTGTGCCGCTGCCGCGCCTGCTGGCCTCGGTGCGTGGTGTATTCGACGCGGCCGGGCCGGCGGGCCTGGCAATCGAGACGCGGGCCGTGCCGCTGGCGGACGTCGGCACGCATTGGGACGACACGAGCAGCCTGGTGCGAACGGTGTTCACGATGCGCGAGGGCGGATGATGAAGCGGCGGCGCGCCGCCTCGCCGCATGCACGGCCGGCGCGGTTTGGGCACGCGATCTCTTCAGGATGCCGATCGGTCCGGCGAACCGCTTCGTGGCGCCATCGAGGGCGGGGCGGCAAGCCGCGGGCCGGCGACGCGGCGCGCGGCGTGCGCGCCGCTACCCGCCGTCACGCTTAGAACCGCTGCTGAATCCCCGCCGTCACCCCGACCTGGGTCGTGCCATAGCCGTTGACATCGCGCGATACGCCGACCTTCTGCCCGTGCTGCCCGATCGCGAATGCGCCTGCCGCGTACAGTACCGTGCGCTTTGACAGCGCGTATTGCGCGCGCATCGACACGAGCGTCGGATCGGCATCCGTGCCGCCCTTGATGTTCTGGTGATACACGGCGCCGATCAACGAGAACGTCGGCGTGAACTGGTACGAGCCGCCGGCCCAAACCATGTCGCTCAACTGGTTCGCGGCGCTCGTGCGATACGCGCGCTTGTAGTTGCGGTAGCCGGCCATCGTCTTCAGGTTGCCGAAGTCGTAGCTCAGGCCCGCATGAATCCCCTGGATGTAGTCGACCGGATCGGCAGGCGTCACGCTGTCGGCTGCGCCGTTCTGCCGGTCGAACGCGACCACCGCGGCGAACGGGCCGCCCTCGTAGCCGATCGCCGCGTCGTACTTCGAGCTGGTTTTGACACTGCCCGGCACGTTGCCGAAGCCGTACATCGCGCCGAACTTGAAGCCGCTGAATTCGCCGTCGTAGCGCACGGCATTCGACGAACGCGTGAACATGCCGTCCTTGCGGCCGCCGGTCGCCATCGACGACGACGCCCACGAATAGTTCTGCGAGTAGCCCATCGGGTCGAACTGCAGCATGTAGTCGTAGGTGACGGTGAAGTTGCGGCCGAGCGAGATCTCGCCCCACTTGCCCTTCAGGCCGACGGTTGCGCGGCGCCCGAAGATCGAGTCGGGGCCGTCGTCGGACGCGCCGTTTGCAAGATCGATCCCGCTTTCGAGACGGAACACGGCCTTCAGCCCGCCGCCGAGATCCTCGACGCCACGCAGGCCCCAGCGCGAGGTGTTCTTGTTGCCGGACTTGAGCTTGTACGAATTGCCGCCTTCCGGCGCTGCGTGGTTGGCGAATTCGATGCCGGCATCCATGATCCCGTATATCGTGACCGACGACTGCGCGTGCACGGCGCTGGCGGCGAGGCCGGCGACGGCGGCCGATCCGGTCAGGACGGCGGCGCGAAGGGAACGTTCTGCGCGTGACTTCATTGACGGTGTCTCCTTGGTTCTTGTGAGTGGGTGAAGCGGGATCAGGCGAATGCGGCGCGCGGCACGCCGCGGCGGACGCCCGAAGACGTCCGCCGGACCTGCCTGTGATGACACGACGGAACGCGCGCAGGTGGCGGGCGGAGCGCCCGCCGCGTGGGTCAGCCCGCTTTCGCGAACACCCAGCAGTCGTTGGTCGGGAATTCGATCCAGTGCTTGCCGGCCGCGCGCGGTACGTGGCCGAACGCGCGCAGGCGCATGTCGCCGCAATGGAACAGGTATTCCCAGCGGTCGCCCAGATACATCGACGTAACGAGGTCGGCCTGCAGCCGGTTCGCGCCCGGGCCGTCGGCGACCTGCACGCGCTCGAGGCGGATCACGGCCTGCGCGTCCTGACCCGGCGCGAACGTGTCGCGGGCGAGCGCCTGCAGTTCCCAGCCGTCGCCGGCGAGCGTCACGCGTTCACCGTCGACGGCCGCGACGCGCGCGTCGATCCGGTTGTTGCTGCCCATGAACTCGGCCGTGTACAGCGAACGCGGCGAGCCGTACAACTCGGCCGGCGTGCCTTCCTGCTCGATGCGGCCGTTGCGCAGCAGCAGGATGCGGTCGGACATCGCCATTGCCTCGGTCTGGTCGTGCGTCACGCACAGGGCCGACAGCCCGAGCGACACGATCAGTTCGCGCAGCCATGCGCGCGCTTCCTCGCGCAGCTTGGCGTCGAGGTTCGACAGCGGCTCGTCGAGCAGGATCACCGGCGGGTTGTAGACGAGCGCGCGCGCAATCGCGACGCGCTGCTGCTGGCCGCCCGAGAGTTGATGCGGGAAGCGTTCCGCGAGATGGCCAAGGCCGAGCTGGTCGAGCGCGCTCTGCACGCGACGCTTCTGTTCGGCCGGTGCGACGCGGCGCAGCTTCAGCCCGTAGCCGACGTTGTCGGCGACGGTGCGGTGCGGCCACAGCGCGTACGACTGGAACACGAGGCCGAGCGAGCGCTGCTCGACGGGCAGGTCGACGCGCTGCGCGCCGTCGAAGAACACGCGGTCGTCGAGCTGGATGCGGCCGTCGGACGGCTGTTCGAGGCCGGCCACCGCGCGCAGCAGCGTGGTCTTGCCGCTGCCCGATGCGCCGAGCAGGCAGACGACTTCGCCGGCCTTCAGTTCGAACGACACGCCCTTGAGGATCGGATTGGCGCCGTAGCTGAGATGCAGGTCGTCGACGATGAGCTTATCCATGAAGTTTCACTCCGAAACGCAGGGCCACGCCGAGACCGGCACCGACCATCGCGATGTTGATGACAGAAAGCGCGGCGACCTGGTCGACGGCGCCGGTCGCCCACAGCGACACGAGCAGCGCGCCGATCACTTCGGTACCGGGCGACAGCAGGTAGACGGCCGTCGAGTATTCGCGCTCGAAGATCATGAAGATCAGCAGCCACGCGGCGAGCAGGCCGAAGCGCACGAGCGGCAGCGTCACGTCGAGCGATACGCGGCTGCGCGTCGCGCCGACGCTGCGGCCGGCTTCCTCGAGCTCGGGGCCGACTTGCAGCAGCGCGCTCTGGATGAGCCGCATCCCGTACGCGAGCCACACGACCGTGTACGCGATCCAGATGCTCCACATCGAGTTCTTCAGCTCGCGCAGGCCGGGGACGAACAGGAAGATCCACAGGAATGCGAGACCGGCGAGCAGGCCGGGCACCGCGCGCGGCAGCAGCACGATGTAGTCGAGCAGCTTGGTGGCCCAGTCGGGGCGGCGGTGGCCGGCGAACGCGACGAGCGAGTAGAAGCCGACCGCGAGCGCGCCGCCGATCACGCCGATGCCGAGCGTGTTGACGATCGCGCGCACCAGGTTGTCCTGCTCGAACAGTTCGATGAAGTTCGACAGCGTCAGCACTTCGGCGAGCGCGACGCCTTCGCCCCAGTTGGTCACGAACGCGCGCAGCACGATGCCCGAGAGCGGCACGATCACCGTCAGCATCAGCCACAGCGCGACGATCGCGAGCGCGACCCAGCGCCACACGCCGAGCGGCAGCACCGTCGCGCGGCCAGCCTTGCCCTTCACGGTGACGAAGCGGTTCGCGGTCTTCAGCAGGCGGCGCTGCAGCAGCACGAGCGGGAACGTGATCGCGACGATGCACACCGCGACCGCGGCCATCAGGTGATACGACGGCACGCCGAGCTTGTTGGTCAGCTTGTACAGGTAGGTTGCGAGCACGAGGTGGCCTTCCGGATCGCCGAGCACGAGCGGCAGCCCGAACACCTCGAAGCCGAGGAAGAACACCAGCACGCCGGCGAACAGCAGCGCGGGCATCGTCATCGGCAGGCTCACGTCGAGCGCGACGCGGAACGGGCGGGCGCCCGTCACGCGGGCGGCTTCCTCGACGTCCGAGCCGAGGTTGCGCAGCGCGGCCGACGAGTACAGGTACACATGCGGCACGTGCGTGAGGCCGACGATCACCGTGATCGCGAAGATCGAATACACGTTCCAGGGTACGTTCTGCACCCCGAACAGTTCCTTGAACCACACCGAGTAGAAGCCGACCGGGCCGGCCGCGACCACGTAGCCGAACGCGAGCACCATCGGCGACACGAACACCGGCGTGAGCAGCAGCGGTTCGAGCCAGCGGCGGCCGGGCAGGTCGGTGCGCACCATCAGGAACGCGAGGACGCCGCCGAGCGGAATCGAGATGAACAGCATCCCGCCGGCGATGACGAACGAGTTCTTCACGGCCGACCAGAAATCGGGATCGCTGAAGATGAAGCGGAAGCCTTCGATGCCGAGCGTCTTGTTCGCGTCGAAGAACGGCGCGGACAGCAGGCTCTGGAACAGGATGAAGCCGAGCGGCAGCGCGACCGCGATGGTCAGCACCGCGACGACGATCCAGCGCAGCATGCCGGCGAGCGGCTGCAGACTGTTGAACGGCAGCGCGGGAATCGCATCGCGCGGGCCGGTGGTGGGCGGAACGGCCGGCGCCGTTCCGGGTGTGCTGGTTGAAAGCATGAGTTCGCCCCTGCGGCCATCCGGATGGCCGCCTCCAGGAAATCGGTGAGGGAAAGGGGCCGCCCGCGCGATGCGCGGCGGGCGGCAGTCAGTCAGCGGATCAGCGCTTGATCGCCTGCTGCCATTGCTTCAGGAACGCGAGGCGCTTCGACTGGTCGAGATAGACGAGCAGGCCGGTGCCGATCTGGATCGGCTTCAGCGAATCGCCGAGTTCCTTCGTGAGGCTCGCGGCCGACGTCTCGCCGGTCACGTCCGCGCGGATCGCGTACAGGTTCGCCTGGTTCGCGATCAGCGTCTGGCCGCGCTTCGACAGCAGGTAGTCGACCCACAGCTTCGCGGCGTTCGGGTTCTTCGACTTCTTCGACACCGTGGCGAGGCGGCTCACGATCTGCGTGTAGTCCTTCGGAAACACGTAGCCGATCGACTTGTCCTTCTTCGCTTTCGCGTATGCGTACGAACCGATGATGTTGTAGCCGATCAGGTTCTCGCCCGACGAGATCCGCTCCATCATCGCGCCCGTGCTCGACTGCAGCTTCGGGCCGGTCGCGCCGATCGCCTTCACGAGCTCCCACGTGACCTTCTCGTTCAGGTGCGCGTCCTGCGTCAGCGCGTTGAAGCCGACGCCCGATTTCTCGACGTCGTAGGTCGTGACCTTGCCCTTGAACTTGTCGCCTTGCGTGGTGAGCAGCTTGATCAGGTCGGCGCGCGTGGTCGGCACTTCGTTCTCGGGGATCAGGCGCTTGTTGTAGACGATCGCGAGCGGCTCGAACGTCGTGCCGTACGCCTGCTTCTGGTATTGCGCCCACTGCGGCACGTTCGGGCTTTCGGGCGAATCGTAGGACGCCATCAGGCCGTCGTTGACGAGCTTGACCTGCAGGTCCATCGCCGAGCTCCACAGCACGTCGGCGCTGGTGCTGCTCGCCGCGTTCTCGCTGATGTAGCGGTTGTACAGCTCGGTGCTGTTCATGTCGTTGTACTCGACCTTCACGCCGTACAGGCTTTCGAAGTCCTTGATCAGCGGGCGCACGAGGCCCGTGTCGGTCGTCGAGTAGACGATCAGCTTGCCTTCCTTCTTCGCGGCGTCGATCACGCCCTGGTAACTCCCCGGATATCCGGCGGGAACCTGCGCGGCGGTGCTGCCGGCGGCGGTGCCCAGAACGACCGCCAGCGTGGCGGCGAGGTGCTTCGGTGCAAACGGCATGTCTTCCTCCAGTTACGTCCAGGTGTTGTTCGAGTGGAGCGGATGTTAATTGCGACGCACTTTCAGCCTGCTTTCATTTCCGTTCACAATCGTGTCCTTTGTGTCATGGATTTCCCGAGGTCGAAGCGGCGGCGGCCGCGCGTTTTGCGGCGCGCGGCACGGTCAGGCACGGGCGGGAAGCGGGTTGCCGCGGGGCGCGGCAACGATGACAGGGCGGCTATGCGGGTTGCGCGAGCAGTTTGCCGAGCAGCCGGCCGCCATGCCGCGCATGCGCGGCCGTCAGCGCGGAGTACCCGACGACGACACCCGCTTCGCACCGGGCGCTCCGGCAGAATCCGCGGATCGGCTGCAATTCGATTCCGTCCGCATGGGCTTGGGCGACATACGTGGCGTCGTCCATCCCGGGCGGCAGCCACAGCACGAAATGAAAGCCCGCGTGTTCGCCGGACACCGCGTACCGACCGCCGGCGTGTTTCGCCAGCTGGTCGAGCACGATGTCGCGCCGCTGGCGGTACGCGTGGCGCGCGGCGCGCAGGTGCTTCGCAAAGTCGCCGTGCGCGATGAAGCGGGCCAGCGCCAGCTGGGGCGCCACGCCGACCGAGCGTGCGGTCGCATGCCACACGGCCGAAAGGGCCTGCCGCAGTTCCGCCGGCACGACCATGAAGCCGATGCGCAGCCCCGAGAACAGCGTCTTGTTGAACGAGCCGCAGTAGATCACGCGATCACACGCGTCGAGCGATTTCAGCGCGGGCAGCGGGGCGGTCTGATAGCTGAATTCCCCGTCGTAGTCGTCCTCGATGATCCACGCGCGGTTGCGCTGCGCCCAGTCGAGCAGTTCGAGCCGGCGCGACACCGACATCGTGATGCCGAGCGGCGCCTGATGGGCCGGCGTCACGTAGGCCGCGCGCGCATCGGGATGCCGTTCCAGCGATGCCGTGTCGATGCCTTCCCGATCGACCGGCACGTCGATCACGGTCGCACCCGCGATCGTGAAGATCTGCCACGCCGACGCATAGCCGGGGTCCTCCATCAGCACCGTCGAGCCGCGCGTGAGCAGCGTGCGCGCGACGAGATCGATCGAATGCCGGATGCCGGTCGTGATGAAGATGTCGCCGGCGCTGCACGGGATGCCGCGGTATTCCCGCAGGTATGCCGCGATTTCATTGCGCAGGCTCTCGACGCCTTGCGCGGGCGTGGCCCCGAGGTCGTTCGCCGTCGCGGCCAGCAGGCTGGCGCCGAGCGCCTTCTTCCATTGCTGCATCGGCAGCAGGCCGGGATCGGCGAGCCGCGCGACGAACGGGACGCCCGGGCGCACGCCTTGTTCCGGCGCGGTGGCGTCGGTCGTGCGTGCTGTCGCGGGGTGGGCGTCGGAGGGGGGAAGGCCGGTGTCGCGCGACTGCGCGGCCGCGCGCAGATAGCTGTCCGGCACCACTGCGCAGACCCGCGACCCGGATCCTCGCGTGCGGGCGATGTAACCCTCGGAGCACAGCCGGTCGTACGCCGCTTCGACCGTGCCCCGTGCAACGCCCCAGCGCACGGCGAGGGTGCGGCTGGACGGCAGCGGGCTGTCGCCGGGCAGCAGGCGCTTCAGGATCGCGTCGCGCAGTGCGTCGGCAATGCACTCCTGCTTCGACTGCGGACTGCCCGCGGACAACCCGGCAGGGCACGGCAGATCGAGCGGAAGCGCGGCTTTGCCTCGCGGCATAGTGGTCCAGTCAGTGGCGGATTTAATGGTCCTTCAGCTTATATCACTTTGACCTTAGATTGCTGTCGACCACATCAATCCGACCGGAGACGGGCTCACCGCATGAAAACGCGTTCATTACCCCAGTGGGGCTGGCTGTTCCTGTTGATGCTCGTCGTGTGCCTCCCGCGCGTCACGATCGATGCGTACCTGCCGTCGCTGCCGGCGATGGCGGACGCGCTGCACGGCACCGATGCGCAGTTGCAGCTCACGCTGACCCTCTACATGGTCGGCTATGCGCTGTCGATGCTGGTGTCGGGGCCGTTGTCCGACCGTTACGGCCGCCGTCCCGTTTTGCTCGGCGGCCTGTGTCTCTATGTAGTCGCGAGCGTCGCGTGCGCGTGGTCGGCCAGCATCACGGCGATCGTTGCCGCGCGCATCTTCCAGGCGCTGGGCGGCTGCAGCGGAACGGTGATCGGCAGGGTGATCGTGCGCGAGCGCTTCCCGATCGCGATGCAGGCCACGATGCTGGGGCGGATTTCGGCCGGCATGGCGCTGTCGCCGGTGATTGCGCCGCTGGCCGGCAGCGCAGTGGCCGAGTGGCTCGGATGGCGCGGTGTGTTCGGCTTGCTGGCGGCGGGCGGGCTCGTCGCGACGGCGATGGTGCTGCGCTACCTGCCGGAGACCCGCGAACGCGACACGCGGCCGGCGCCGGGCAAGGGGCTCCTGCGGACGTACGCGGGCCTGCTCGGCGAGCGTCGTTTCCTGCGCTACTCGCTCGCCATCAGTTTCGCGTACTGCACGTACTACCCGTTCATCGCGGAATCGTCGACGCTGTTCCAGCGGCAACGGGGCGTATCCGGCCCGGCGTATGCCGCGATCTTCGGCCTGACCGTACTCGGCTACCTGATCGGCTCGAATGTGTTTGCGCGGACCGGCACGCGCTGGAAGGCCGATGCCGTCATCGCGGCGGCGGCGGGCATCAATCTGGCCAGCGCCGCCGTGCTGTGGATCGGCGGTGCGATCGCGCCGACGTCGGTGGCGGTGCTCGTCGTCCCGATGTTCTTCTTGATGATCGCCGTCGGGATCGCGATCCCGGCCTGCCAGTTCGCGGTGATGCAGCCGTACACGACGATCGCCGGGACGGCGTCCGGGTTGTTCTTCTTTATCCAGATGGCGATGACGGCCGCGTGCGGCGGCGTGCTGGCGTGGCTGTCGGATGGCACCGCGCGCCCGATGATCGTCGTCACGGTCGGTGCGAGCGTCGCGTTCCTGGCGGTGGCCGTCGGCCTGCGCGAGCGGCGGCGGGCAAGCGACGGTTCGCGCGTCGCGACGCGGAACCGGCCGGCCGCCGAGCGCTGACGGACGGTCGGCGGGAGGGCCGACGAGCGCCCGCGCCGGTGGCGCAACCCGTGTTTGCGCGAGGCGTCGCCGTGGAAAGGATCATGTAATGTAGCGGCCTGTCGCTGACCTTACCGGAACCCCCATGCGCGTGCTGCTCGTCGAAGACAATCCGAACCTCGCCCAGTCGTTGAACGACGCGCTGAGCGCGGCGCGCTTCGCGGTCGATCACATGGCGGACGGCGAAGCGGCCGACCACGTGCTGCGCACGCAGGATTACGCGCTGGTGATTCTCGATCTCGGGCTGCCGAAGCTCGACGGGCTGGAAGTGCTGCGGCGGTTGCGTGCACGGCGCAATCCGGTGCCGGTGCTGATCCTGACCGCGCACGGGTCGGTCGAGGATCGCGTGAAGGGGCTTGATCTCGGCGCCGACGACTACCTGGCGAAGCCGTTCGAACTGACCGAACTGGAGGCGCGCGCCCGCGCACTGATCCGCCGCAGCCTCGGCCACGAGCATTCGCGGGTCGAATGCGGGCCGCTTTCGTATGACAGTATCGACCGCAGCTTCCATCTCGCGGGCGAGCCGCTGTCGCTCACGCCGCGCGAGCGTTCGGTGCTCGAGGTGCTGATCCTGCGCAACGGCCGCGCGATCAACAAGGAAACGCTGTCGGAGAAGATTTTCGGGCTGGACGAGTCGGTCAACGCCGATGCGATCGAGATCTACGTGTACCGGCTGCGCAAGAAGCTCGAGAACACGGGCGTCGCGATCGTCACGCTGCGCGGGCTCGGCTATCTGCTGGAAGCGAAGGCGGAGACGGCTGAATGAACTGCCGCCGCGCTCGCGACCTTTGCACGGGACCGGTGTACGCGTTGATGCGCTACGCAGGATCGACACGTTCGCGGCCTGCCAACCACACGCACGCCATTCACGGCCGGCGGCGCGGGCGTGGAGCGGTGCGCGATGGATGCTCTGCGACGTCCCATGCGGCGGCCAGGCGGGGGGGCGCGTGACCCGCCCGAACCTGCGCATCCAGGTCGCGCTGTGGCTGCTGCTGCCGCTGCTCGGCCTGCTCGCGCTCGACTCGTGGCTCACGTACCAGCGCGCGATGAGCGCGGCACACGTCGCGTTCGACCGCACGCTGTCGTCGTCGCTGAAGTCGATCCGCGAAGGCGTGCGGCTCAACGACGGCGAGATCGAGGTCGACCTGCCGTATCTCGCGCTGGAAATGCTCGAATCGAGCGACGGCGGCAAGATCTACTACCTGATCCGCGAGGACAACGGCCACACGATCACCGGCTACCCGGACCTGCCGCTGCCACAGGGGCGCGACGCAGGCGACGGCGCGCTGTTCGTCACGCGTCACTACGACGTCGTCTATCGCGGCGAGCCGTTGCGGATGGCCGCGCTGCGCATCCCGGTGCACGACGTGCCGACCGCGCAGTCGCGCATCGTGTGGGTGATGGTCGGCGAGACGATCGAGGCGCGCCAGGCGCTTGCGCGCGAGATCCTGGTGGGTTCGCTGCTGCAGGAAGGGTTGCTCGTCGTGCTGGCGCTCGGCATCGTGTGGCTCGGCGTCGGGCGCGGGCTGCGGCCGCTGAACCGGCTGTCGGCGACGGTTGCCGCGCGCAGCGAGGACGATACGACGCCGCTCGATACCGGCGCGATGCCGAGCGAACTCGCGCCGCTCGTCGAGTCGATCAACCAGTACATCGGCCGCACGCAGCGGATGCAGGTCGCGCGGCGCCGTTTCTTCGCGGACGCGGCCCATCAACTGAAGACGCCGCTCGCGGCCGTGCAGGCCGGCGTCGAGCTCGCGCTGCGGCCCGACGAGCAGCCGCGCGTGACCGGGCACCTGCGGCGCGCGAACGGCGCGGTGCGGCAGGCCGCGAAGATCGTGCAGCAACTGCTGTCGTTGTCGCGGCTCGATTCGGACAGCGGTCATGCGGTCGCGCACAAGCCGGTCGCGCTGCACCGGCTCGCGCGCAGCGTGACGCTCGACTGGTCGCCGGTCGCACGTGCGCGCGACATCGATCTGGGCTTCGAGCACGAGGCCGATATCGACGTGCACGGGCAGTCCGACCTGCTTGGCGAGATGATCGGCAACCTGATCGACAACGCGATCCGCTACGCGGGCGACCGCGCGGTGATTACGGTGCGCGTATCGCGCGATGGCGAGCACGCGCGGCTCGACGTCATCGACAACGGGCCGGGCATTCCGGCGGCCGAGCGCGACGCGGTGTTCGAGCGCTTCCATCGCGGCAGCAAGACGCAGACGGTCGAAGGGACGGGGCTCGGGCTGTCGATCGTGCGCGAGATCGCGCGCGTGCATCAGGGCAGGGTGACGCTTGACGATGCGGCCGGGGGCGGATTGGTCGTGACGGCGTGGCTGCCGGTGGCGCTCGATGCAGAGCTGCAGAAATAGGAACAGTTAAATCGACAATTCATTGATTATTTTAATGTCGTCGTAACACGCTGCTATTTTTGACAGCTACAAAATCAGAATCTTTATACCTACGATAAATTGGCCGTCTAATGCGCGGCCTCGTCTTGATGATTTAGGGGTGAATCGAAATTTCAGATTACTGAAAGGGAACCACATCATGGCTACAGTACTCGATGAAGACGTCCTGCCGGAAATTGTTGTCGTGAAATTCAAGGTAAGCGGAGGGCAGGTCACGTCCGGGAACGGAAAGGCGCCGCTCATCACCTTCGCCGCTGCTTTCAATACAGAAGGCGTGCAAGCCTCGCTGCCGGAGGGCAGCGGCTCCGTGGAAGGTGCGGGTGTGGTTGTCTGGAGCCAACGGCCAGCACCGACAAAAATCGCGATTCGCGGGAATTACTGGAATTTTCCGTCAAAGGAAGGCGTAGGACACAGCAATGTGGTGCGAACCTTCTTGATGCACTTGCACGGTTACCTCGGATTGGTTTCCGTCGCCAACTGGCACGGCATTCCGCCGGCGCCATTCCCGTTGCTGGATTTGAGCTCGGTTACGCCGCGGAATTCGAAAACCGGCACGGCGAACTATACGATCTATCTCGATCCGAAAATTCCGGATGAAACAATCACGGTGAGCGATGCAGTACTCACCGAATTGGAGATTCAAAAATAAATGATCGATATTGTTTATAAAAAAGCATTGGTTGAATTTCAGGGTTGAATCATTTCGTCCCGGTGACGCATTGCGGAAAATTACCGCGTGCGTCACATTTTAAATCGACGGCTGGCCCCGCCATACTGCGGCACAGGGGGCAGCACACCGACGCCGCGGGTCCGTCGACGACGATCGCGCCCCGGCCCGCCAAGCCCCGGAATGTACCGGCAGAGGGTTCCCGACGGGCGCGACATGTCGAGCGATCCCGAAAAGGTCTTCGGCCCCGAGCCGTCGTAGACGACGTGCACGCTTTCGCCCCTGGTCAGGCACTGGGTCGATGGCGAGCGGAAGGCTCGATCTGCCGGCGCGTGTGCGCGCAGGCCCGGCAGTCTGCCTGGCAGGTCCGTCAGTCGCCGAAGCCGATTTCCGCGTCGAGTGCCTGCCCGATTTCCAGGAAACTGCCCGCGCCGCGCACGACGATCGCATTGATGCCGAACGTCAGCTCGCCGTTGAAGTTCGGGTTCGCGCGATAGGTCTGCATCGTGTCGGTCGGCTCGTGCGGCCACGCGGGATCGGGCGCGCCGGTGACCTGGTCGATCGTCGGCATCGGGCAGCGGGTGCACGGCTTCACGAGGCGCAGCCGCACGGGCGTCGCGCCTTCCGTGTCGAGATGTTCGACGAAATCCTCTTCGTATGCAGCGAGATCCGACACGACGATGTTCGGGCGGAAACGGTTCATCGGAATCGCCGGTGCGCCTTTTGCGGCGAGCCGTGCGTTCAGGTCGTCGAGCGACGACTGGCCGATCACGAGCAGCGGGTAGCCATCCGCGAATTGCGTGTGCGTATCGATCTCGCCGGTCCATTTGCGGTTGCAGCCGCGGCGCGCGTCGGGGCCGAAGCGCGCGAGCTTCGTCGGCACGCCGAGGAATTCGGTCAGCCACGCGGCCGTTTCGGCGCCCGTGTCGATCGCGTCGACGGTGTCGCGCCACACGGTCGCGGCCATTTTCGGCGTGGCGGGCGATACGCTGCCGTCGAGCGGCGTGCGGATCTCGCGCATGCCCGGCGCGTTCAGCACGAGCGCATCGCTGCGAAGCGCGGTGTGGATCAGCGCGAGGCGCGGGTGCGTGCGCTGCGTGATCATTTGCCCGGCGGGGTCGGTGATCAGCCAGTGGCGGTCGTAGGCGAGGCCCGTTTCGAGCAGTTGCGCGCGCGACAGCGCGATGCCGGCGCAGGATTTGATCGGGTAGACGAAGAGTTCGGCGATGGCTGGCATGACGCTGGCTGAAGGCGGATGGCGGGATTGCGATTGTGCCAGATCGTGCCGACGCCGTTCGGGCGGCTGCGCGCCGTCGCGCGGCCGGTCATGCGAGCGGGAAGCCGGGATCGAACGTCGTGCGCACGTCGAGCGGCTGGCGCAGCAGTCCGGCCTTCAGGTAGAAGTCGGCCGTGCGTTGTTGCTCGGCGATGATCGTCGCGTCGATCGGCAGCCAGCGCGTGTTCCGCCGCTCGAACTGCAGCCTCGCGGCCGCCGGCGGGATGCCGATGATGCGCGCGAGCGCGGCGGAATACACGTCGACATGCCGGTACGACCACGTCTGCGCGCGCACGATGCGCCGCAGGAAATCGTGCAGCACGTCGCGCTTTGACGCGATCGCCGCGTCGGTCGCCGCGATGTAGCTGAGCCCCGACCACAGCCCGCGGCCATTGACGAGTACGCGCGCGCGACCGCTCGTTTCGGCGAGCGCGGTATAGGGTTCCCAGGTCGCCCAGGCGTCGATTGAACCGGTTGCGAGCGCAAGCATCGTATCGGCGGGCGGCAGGAAGCGGAACGAGACGGCGTCGGGCGGCAGGCCGGCCGCGTCGAGCGCCTTCAGCGTGACGAAATGGCCGATCGAGCCGCGCGTGGTGCCGATGCGCTTGCCCTTCAGGTCGGCCGCGCCTTTCAGCGCCGCATCGGGCCGCACGAGAACGGCCGTGCCGTACGGGTCGGAGCGGTTCGCGCCGATCACCTTGATGCGTGCACCCGACGCGAGCGCGAAAATTACCGGCGCATCGCCGATCGGCCCGCAATCGACGGCGGCCGCGTTCAGCGCCTCGGCGAGCGGCGCGGCGGCCGGGAACTCGGTCCACGCGATGTCGTACGCCAGGCCGTTCAGTTCGCCGGCGGCTTCGAGCAGCGCGCGCAGCCCGCCTTTCTGGTCGCCGGCGCGCAGCAGCGGCCGTGCGCCCGATTGCGCGCGCAGCGCGGCCGGTGCCGCGGCGATCGTGGCGAGGGCGCTCGCCTGTGCGAGGAAATGGCGTCGGGTCGGATTCATCGTGAAGTTCGGTCGGAAGAGACGTTCAGGGATTCAATCAATGCGGAAGTCCGGCCTGCACATCGCGCACGGGTTCCGTGTCGACGCGCAGCAGCAGCGCGGTCAGCGGATCGCCGGTCGCTGCCGGTACGGCCGGTCGTGCGGCGCTGTCCGAACGGCACAGCAGGTCGGCATCCGACCAGCCGGCGCTGCCCGGCAACGCGCGCGCCCGCAGCCAGCCGCGGCGATCGGCGAGGAGCTGCGTGCCGCCGAGCGCGTCGGGCGCCACGCCGGCGATCGTCGCGAATGCGAGCCACGCACCGGGCGTCGACGCGACGCAATCGGCTTGCGCGGTGCCGTTCGCCTGCGCGACGGGCGCGCCGCGTGCCGTGACGAGCAGCGTTTGCCAGCGCGCGTCTTCCGGCGGGGGCGTCGCGCCCGGCGCGAGCGCGACGACGCGCACGCGCTGGCCTTCGCGCCAGCGCTCGAGCGGTTGCGGCGCGGCGCCGCCGCAGCGCACGTCGAGCGTCGGCAGCGGGACCGGTACGGGCCACGCGCCTTGCGCCTGCGCGCCGCTGCCCGCGGCGAGCGCTTTCAGGTAGTCGAGCACGGCCCAGGTATCCTGCGGGCCGAGCGTCGCGGCGAAGCCGGGCATCGTCGACGCGCCGTGTTCGTCGCGCGTGCCGTGGCGCACGCGCCAGAACAGCTCGCCGTCGAGACGGCGGGCGAGCAGCGCGCCGGCGAAGGTCGGCGGCCAGCGCGAGAGCGTGGCCGCGAGCGGCCCTTCGCCGCGGCCGTCCGTGCCGTGGCAGGCCGCGCAGTGTCGTGCATACAGGTGCGCGCCGCGCATCACGTTCGATACCGAAAACGGCGCGGGATCGCGCTGGAAGCTCGTCGGCACGGCGGGCGAGAGCCACAGCGAAGACGGCGGCCACGGCGCGAACCACGCCACGGCCAGCGTGGCGAGCGCCGTGGCGACACGCCACTTGCGTGAAGCGAGCGCGATGCCCGCGAGCATGACGGCCAGCGCCGTCGCCGCCGCGGCGAACGCGAGTTGCCGCGTGAGTCCCGCGTCGATGTGCAGCGTTTCGAGCGCGATGCGATGGGCCCACGGCCAGGCGGCCTGACCGTCGGCGTCGCCCGTCAGCCCGATCGCATGCAGCACGCGCGCCAGCGCGATTTGCGCGCGATACAGCCCTTGCAGAAACAGGAGCGCCCAGTCGGCGAATGTCGGCGCGTTCATCGGCACCCTTCCCGCCGCGCGGCGGCCCAGCGTCGAGCGGCACCGCGCATCTACCAGCTCGCATCGAGCCCGAGATGTCGCAACGCGTCGTGGCGCAGTTCGGCGAGGCGCGGGTCGCCGCGATGGCGCGGGTAGGGCAGGTCGACGTGCAGTTCGGCGACGATGCGTGCCGGACGCGGCCCGAACACGATCACGCGCTGCGCAAGGAACAGCGCTTCCTCGACATCGTGCGTGACGAGCAGCGCCGAGAAGCCGTCGCGTTGCCACAGCGCGGCGAGCTCGGCCTGCATCGTGAGCCGCGTGAGCGAATCGAGCTTGCCGAGCGGCTCGTCGAGAATGAGCAGGCGCGGATCGTTGACGAGCGCGCGGGCCAGTGCGACCCGCTGTGCCATCCCGCCGGACAACTGATGCGGGAATGCGTTCGAGAATTCCTGCAGCCCGACGCGCGCGAGCGCCTCGTCGACACGATGCTGCGACACGCGCGCCACGCCGCGCGCCTCGAGGCCGAGCGCAACGTTCGCGCGCACGCGCCGCCACGGGTACAGCGTCGGATCCTGGAACACGACGATGCGCGACGGATCGGGGTGTTCGATCGGCACGCCGTCCTGTGCGATCGTGCCTTGCCGCGCGGCCTCGAGGCCCGCGACGAGGCGCAGCAGCGTCGACTTCCCGCAGCCGCTCGGGCCGAGCAGTGCGACGAATTCGCCGGCCGCGACCGACAGCGTGACGTCGTCGAGCACCGGCAGCGCACCGCCGGGGCCGTCGAACGCATGGCTCACGCGGCGGATGTCGATGCGCGCACCGCGCGGCGCCGTGACGGCGGGCGCCGCGGCAACGAAAGAGGCAACGGACGATTCGAGACCGGCGCTCACCATTTGACGGTTCCTTTCTGCCAGGCGAGCGCGCGATCGCGCACCGCGAACAGCAGCGCAATGAGCCCGGAAAACAGCAGCGCCATCACGATCAGCGCCGCATACATGTTCACGTACGATGCCCAGCCCTGCGCCCAGCTCAGGTACCAGCCGAGCCCCGACTTGACGCCCATCATCTCGGCGACGACCAGCACCGTGAACGACGCGCTGAGCCCCATGAAGATGCCGACGAACACGTGCGGCAGCGCGGCCGGAATCGCGACGCGCAGCACGAGGAAGCGCGCATTCGCACCGAGCGTGCGCGCGACGTCGTAATACTGCTTGTTGACGCTCGCGACGCCCGACCACGTCAGCACGGCGACCGGGAAGCCGGTTGCGAGCGCGATCAGGAACGCGGCCGCCGAATAGCTCGACGGGAAGAAGTAGAACGTGAGCGGCAGCAGCGCGGTGGCCGGCACGGGGCCGAGCACGCGCAGCACCGGATGTACCCAGTAGCCGATCCGGCGCGACCAGCCGATCGACACGCCCACGGCGAAGCCGACCGCGACGCCGTACGCGAAGCCGAGCGCGAGCAGCTTCAGCGTGTTGCCTGCGCTGCCGAGGAGGCGCGGCCAGTCGTCGACGTAGACCTCGATCAGCGCCTGCGGCGGCGCGAAGAACGGGGTCGGCAGCCAGCCGGTTTTCGCGGTGACGAGTTCCCACACGGCGAGCACGAGCGGCAGCGCGACGAGCCACGGGCCGGCCGCGCGCACGTGCACGAGCCGCGTGCGTGTCGCGGGTGAGAGATGGCCGAGCGTCGCGGCGATGAGCAACAGCGCGGCGATCGTCCACGCGCCGACGGCGAATTCGTCGGTGTACGCCCAGTCGGTGAAGCCGACGACGCGGTTCGGCCACAGCCGCGTGAGCGCGCCGAGCGCGGCCCACGCGAGCGCGGCGGCGATGCCGGTCGGCCAGGTGCGCGCATGGCGGGCTTCGGCGGCCAGCGTCGCTTCGCACGCGGTGCAGGCGATGCGCGCCGCGGTCACGGTGGCACTGCCGCCGGAGGGGGCGGACGCGGGGTGCGCGGAGGGCGCGCGTTCGATCGTCGACATCGCGTCACCCCAGCACGTTCGCATAGACCTGCTGCGCGAAGCGCTGCGGGTCGGTGCTCTTCTTCAGCACGCTGATGCGGCGGAAGTCGTCCGCGTAGAACGCGATTTCCTGCTGCAGGTCGACGTTGGTCGGGTGGTGATCGTAGGTGAGCGTCGCGTAGAGCTTGCGCAGGTCATCGGGGCTGATCTTCGGCGAATACTTCGCGAACACCTTCGCGGCTTCGTTCGGGTTGTCGTGCGTGAACTCGGTGGCCTGTACGATCGAGCGTGCGAGTGCGGCGGCCGACGGCCGGTCGTTGCGCACGAGGTCGCCGCGCGCGCCGATCACGCAGCACACCTTGCGCGCATATTCGCCGGACAGGTTCGTCGCCAGTTCGGTGTACGCACCGTTGCTGCGCTTCTCGAGCAGATAGAGATTCGGGTCGCCGTCGGCGATCGCATGGATCTCGCCCTTGTCCACCGCCACGCCGAGCAGGTCGGCCGGATACTGCCGCCACGTGATGTCGCGCTCGGGATCGATCCCGTTCTTCGCGAGCAGGATCGAGAAGAAATGCTTGCCGGGTGCGGCCAGGTCGCTGACGCCGACCGTCTTGCCCTTCAGCGCCTGCAGTGTCGTCACGCCGGCTGCCTTCGCGCCGAGCAGCCGCACGCAGCCGCCATGCGAGCTGCCGATGATCTTCACGTCGAAACCGGCTTCGAGCGGCTTGAGCCAACGATGGATCATCCCGACCGCCGCATCGGCCTTGCCGGTCGCAATCGATTCGAGCAACTGGTCGGTCGACCCGCTGTAGTTGATCAGCTCGACCTTCAGGCCGTTCTTCTCGAAGAAGCCGCGCTCCTGCGCGACGACGATCGGCGTCAGGCAGAACGCGTTCTGGTTCCACGCGAACGTGAGCTTCTTCAGCGGCGGCGCGGACCAGGCCTTGCGGCCCAGCGTGATCGCGGGCGCGGCGAGCGCGATGGCGCCGGCGGCGCGCAGCAGCGTGCGGCGTTTGCCGTCGTGCGCGTCGGCGAGCGCGGGTGCAGGTGCGGTGGTTCGGGTCATGTTGGTCTGGTCTCCGGTCGTGCGACAAGGCGCTCAGTCGAGCAGGTCGGGTTCGTCGGCGACGACGCGCGCGAACAGGCTGTCGAATGCATGCAGCGCGCCCTCGGGGCCGCCGATCTGGCCGTGCGTGTGGCGTGCGGTTGCGTGATCGATCGGTTGCGGCGTGCCGGCTGCCTCGGCTAGCAACTGCGTGTGCGCGGCGTTGTCGAGCGCGATGTACCACCATGCGGCGGCCTCGACCGACGGGCCGGCGGTCAGGATGCCGTGGTTCTTCAGGATCACGCCCTTGTGCGTGGTACGGTCCGGCTTCACGAGCGCCGCGGCGATCCGCGCGCCTTCGCTCGTGTCGACGACCATCCCCGTGAAGTCGTCGAACAGCGCGTGGTCTTCATGGAACACGCAGGCGTCCTGCGTGAGCGGGTCGAGCAGGCGGCCGAGCGTCGACCACGCCTTGCCGTAAGTCGAATGCGTATGCGCGGCGGCGACGATATGCGGATGCGCGTCGTGGATCGCCGCGTGGATCGCGAACGCGGCCTTGTTCAGCGGCCGCGTGCCGATCGCGGTTTCGCCGCGTGCGTTGACGAGCAGCAGGTCGGACACCTTGAGCTGCGAGAAATGCACGCCGAGCGGATTCACCCAGAAGTGGTCGGGCAGCTCGGGGTCGCGTGCGGTGATGTGGCCGGCGAGCCCCTGTGCGAAGCCGAAGCGTGCGAACAGGCGGAACGCGCCTGCGAGTCGTTCCTGACGGTGACGGCGCTCGGCGGCGACGTCGATGCGCGGCGCGGGCGGATCGAACCAGAAATGCTGGCGCGGCGCTTCGGCAAGTTCGAGGCCCGATGCGGTACGTACGGGCGAGGAAAGGACGGCGGACATGGTGGCGTAGGGCTCCGTATGGCTCCGTTGGGCTCAGGCCGCGCGGCGCGCCGCGTCGCGTGCGGCGACGGCGCTGCGCACGCGCGGAATCAGTTCGCGGCCGTAGTCGATCGCGTCGTCCAGCGGATCGAAGCCGCGGATCAGGAACGTGGTCACGCCGAGGTCGTAGTAGTCGAGCAGCGCGTCGGCGACCTGTTCGGGTGTGCCGACGAGCGCCGTCGAATTCGAGCGCGCGCCGGTGAGCTTCGCGATCTCGGTCCACAGCCGCTTGTCGACGCGCGAACCGCGATCGGCCGCGGCGAGCAGGCGCCGCGCGCCTTCGCTCTGCTGCGGGCCGCCGGCGCCGAGGCCGGCCGCTTCGCGCAGCCGGCGCGTTTCGTCGAGGATGCGATGCGCGCGCGCCCATGCTTCGTCCTCGGTCGCGGCGAGGATCGGGCGGAACGACACGGAGAAGCGCACCTGCCGGCCGTGCTGAGCGGCTTCGGCGCGCACGCGCGTCGTCAGGTCGCGCACCTGATCGAGCGATTCGCCCCACAGCGCGTAGACGTCCGCGTGCTTGCCGGCTACCGCGAGCGCAGCGTCCGATGCGCCGCCGAAATAGATCGGCACATGCGGTTGCTGGAACGGCTTCACTTCCGAAAAACCCTGCTTGAACCGGTAGTGCGCGCCGTCGTGATCGAACGGCTGCGCTTCGGTCCAGATCCGCCGCAGGATGCCGAGGTATTCGTCGGTGCGCGCATAGCGCGCATCGTGATCGAGGAAGTCGCCGTCGCGTTGCTGCTCGCTGTCCGAGCCGCCGGAGATGAAGTGCACGGCGAGCCGGCCGCGGCTGAACTGGTCGAGCGTCGCGATCTGCCGCGCGGCGAGCGTCGGCGCGGTGAAGCCCGGGCGATGCGCGAGCATGAAGTGGATGCGCCCGGTCGCGGCCGCGGCGAACGCGATCGTCAGCGTCGCCGACGGGCCGGTCGAGTGGTGCGGCACGAGGATCCGGTCGAAGCCGGCCGTCTCGTGGGCGCGTGCAAAGTCGCGCACGTAATCGGGATCGACGACAGGGCCGGACGGCGGGTGGATTTCCGACTGCTTCTGGCTCTGGATCATGCCGATGAATTCGACGCTCATCTGGGTCTCCGGTGCAGGGACGTCCCGGCGCGTGGCCGGGCAGGAATGGAGCGCAGGTTAACGCCGGGATCATGCGAAACGGAAATAATCAATCCCGATTTGAATATCAGATTTGCATGGTTTGGGCGAGGGTGCGCTGCGCATACGCTGTGGGCTCACGAACGATCGGGCGCGCGAGGGCCGGCGAATCCGGCACGGTGCGTTCCAGACCGCCGACTTCATGAGAAACCGTGCCGCGTGGCGATCGATTGCCGCTGTTGCCGCCTGTCCGTCTTACCCAGGGAATCCGTCTCGATGTCCGCCAGCCTTGCCGCTTCCTCGCCGTCGCCGCAGCCGCGTTCGCTGCGCCTCCTGTCCCCCGACGATGCCGACGCCCACGACACACGTGTCGCCGCACTGCTCGACCGCCTCGCGCCGGAACTGGCCGCCGACGCGGCCCGCAACGACGTCGACGGCCGCTTTCCGCACGAGAACTTCGCGCGGCTGCATCGCGCGGGGCTGATTGCGCAGGTCGTGCCGCGCGAGCATGGCGGCGCCGGTGCGACGCTCGCGCAGGCGAGCCGGATCGTGGCCGCCGTTGCCCGGGCCGATCCGGCGACCGCGCTGGTGCTGACGATGACGTACCTGCAGCATCGCGCGCTCGGCCGTGCCGACAACCGCTGGCCGTCGCGGCTCCGGCGGGCGGTGTTCGACAGCGCGGTTGCCGAAGGCGCGCTGATCAACGCGCTGCGCGTCGAGCCTTCACTCGGTTCGCCGTCGCGCGGCGGCTTGCCGGAAACCATTGCACGTCGCGACGGCGACGGCTGGCGGTTGTCCGGTCACAAGCTGTACAGCACCGGGATTCCGGCGCTGCGCTGGCTGGCCGTGTGGGCGCGCACCGATGAACCGGCGCCGCGGGTCGGCGTGTTTCTCGTGCCGCGCGACCGCGATGTGGATGGCGATCGCATCCGCGTGATCGAAAGCTGGAATCACCTCGGCCTGCGTGCGTCAGGCAGCCATGAGGTCGTGTTCGACGACGTGCGGCTGCCGGCCGATCACGCGGTCGACGTACGCGCACCGGACGCATGGGCCGTGTCGGCCGCGACCCATGCGGATGCCGACGCGCAGGCCGACCAGCAGGCGTGGATGGTCGCGCTGCTCGGCGGCCTGTACGACGCGGTGGCGCGCGCGTCGCGCGACTGGCTGGTCGAGTTCGCAACGACGCGTGCGCCGAGCGGGCTGGGCGCGCCGCTCGCGACGCTGCCGCGCGTGCAGGAGGCGGTCGGCGAAATCGAGGGCTGGCTGCATGCGAACCGCGTGCTGCTCGACGATCACATCGCGCGCACCGACGCGGGCGACGCACCGCCGGTCACGACGAGCGGCCTCGTCAAGCGGGCCGTGACCGAGCACGCGATCCGCGTGGTCGAGCAGGCGTTGAAGCTGTCGGGCAATCACGGGCTGAGCCGCGCCAATCCGCTCGAACGCCATTATCGCGACGTGCTGTGCAGCCGCGTGCATACGCCGCAGGACGATGCGATCGCGGTGGCGGCAGGGCGTGCGGTGCTCGAAGCGGTGAGCCGGGGCGAAACGAAAGACGAAACGAAAGACGAAACGAAAGACGAAACGAAAGACGAAACGAAAGACGAAACGAAAGACGAAACGAAAGACGAAACGAAAGACGAAACAAAGGGCGCGTCGGAGACGCGCGGGGCGCCGGTCAACGAGACCGGACGAGGCCGCGCCGATGCGTGAGCGGAGCAGGGCGGGCGCGTACCTCGAGCGGGCTGCACGACGCGGTCGCCGCCCGGCACGCTCACGCAGCCTTGCCGTGCGCCTGCTCGGGCAACGCGAACGCCGTGCGCGCATGCGCGGCAACGGCGGCGAGCGGCGCGTCGAAGCGGGCCGCATCGTGCCGGCGCAGCAACCACAGATCGATCTGAGGCTTGAAATCGGTGAGCGGCACGATGTCGAGCGCATCGCGCAGCGGGCTGCCTTCGACGAGCGGCAACGGCATCAGACCGATGCCGAAACCGTTCGCGACGCTCTGCAACTGCAGGTCGCGGCCGTAGGTGTCGAGCGTGACCGGCATCGGCAGGCCCTGCGTATCGAGCGCGCGCCGCAAGCCCGCACGAAAACCGCAGCCGTCCGGATTGAGCACCCAGCCACGCGCATGGCAATCGGCGAGCCGATAGCTGCGGCGCGGCCAGTCACCCTTGCGGCCGACCGCGACGAGCCGCGTGGCCAGCAACCGTTCGCCCTCGACCTGCGCGGGCAGCACCATTTCGCGTGCGAGGAAGACGAGCGCCGCATCGAGTTCGCGGCGGGCGACGCGCTCGACGAGCATGCCGCCCCAAGCGGTCGTGACCTGCGTCGCGAGCGCGGGCCACTGCGCGGCGAGTTCGACGATCAACGCGGGCAGCATCAGCTCGCCGAGGCCCTGCGTGAGCCCGATCCGGAATTCGCCGGCGGGCGGCTGCTTGCCGGCCGTCAGCTCCCGCAGCGCATCGACTTCGCGCAGGATCGCGCGACACTGCTCGAAGACCTGCCGGCCGATGTCGGTCGGGCGCGGCGGCTTCGTGTTGCGATCGAGCAGGATCACGCCGAGCGCTTCTTCGAGATTCTGGACGCGCCGCGTGATCGCGGGCTGCGTCATCCCGAGCTCGGCCGCGGCCTGGCTCAGGGTCTGGCAGCGGACGACCGCTGCAAAAGCGTCGATATCGCTAATTTTCATGTTTGTTCTGCATGGTCTTTCGGGTGCATCATGACGATCCATCATATTCGGCATCATATTCGAGGAGTCGGCCGATGAGTACGCTTTCGTTGCATCAGACGCCGCTGCGGCCGTTCGTCGACGGTCTGGGCGCGCTGCTTGCGTCCGGCGCGAACGAGGCGCGCATCCTCGACGAGGGCGGCGTGCTGCTCGCCGCCCTCGTCGAACACGACGACTGGCTGCCCGACGCATTCGCGCAGCCCGACCCCGCACGCTATCGGCAGTACCTGCTGCATCTCGACCCGCACGAGCGGTTCTCGGTCGTCAGCTTCGTGTGGGGGCCCGGCCAGACGACGCCGATCCACAACCACACGGTGTGGGGGCTGATCGGGATGCTGCGCGGCGGCGAGTTCTCGCAGCCGTACCGGTTCGACGCAGCGGGCAAGCCCGTGCCGGCGGGCGACGCCGTGCGGCTGCAGCCGGGCGAGATCGAGGCCGTGTCGCCGCGCATTGGCGACGTCCACCGCGTGACCAACGCGTTCGCGGATCGGGTATCGATCAGCATCCACGTGTACGGCGCGAACATCGGCAAGGTCGAGCGCGCGGTGTTCCTGGACGACGGCACCGTGAAGCCTTTCGTGTCCGGCTATTCGAACACCTGATGCAGTTGCCCGCCGGCACGCGTCGGCGGGCCCGAGATTCATCCGTACCGTTTTCTTCACCGACTTCAACGCATTCGAGACAGAGACATCGTGACGCAATCCGCCGATTCCACCTTCCGCTTTCCCGTCGCGTCGTACCAGGACGTGCGCGCGCGCCTGCTGGCCCGCGACGAGATCGCGCTGATCGACGTACGCGAGGAAGATCCGTACGCGCAGGGCCACCCGCTGTGGGCCGCCAACTTTCCGCTGTCGAAACTTGAACTCGACGCGTGGACGCGGATTCCGCGCCGCGACACGCCGATCGTCGTGTTCGGCGAAGCGGGCGGCGAGGATCTCGCGCCGCGCGCGGCGGCCAAACTCGCGCAACTCGGCTACTCCGACGTGCGGCTGCTCGACGGCGGCCTCGCGGGCTGGCTCGCCGCGGGCGGCGAACTGTTCATCGACGTGAACGTGCCGAGCAAGTCGTTCGGCGAATGGGTCGAGGCCGAGCGGCACACGCCGTCGCTGTCCGCGCAGGAGGTTCAGGCGCTGATCGACGCGAAGGCCGATGTCGTGATCGTCGACGCGCGCCGTTTCGACGAATACCAGACGATGAACATCCCGACGTCGACGAGCGTGCCGGGCGCGGAGCTCGTGCTGCGCGTGCGCGCGCTCGCGCCGAACCCGGCGACGCAGGTGATCGTCAACTGCGCGGGCCGCACGCGCAGCATCATCGGCACGCAGTCGCTCGTGAACGCGGAGCTGCCGAATCCGGTCGCCGCGCTGCGCAACGGCACGATCGGCTGGACGCTCGCGGGCCAGACGCTCGAACGCGGCGCCGCGCGACGCTTTCCGGAGCACATCGACGCGACGCAGCGTGCCGACGCACGTCGGGCGGCGCGTGCGGTGGCCGAACGCGCGGGCGTGCCGCGCGTTGCACTCGCGGACGTCGCCGCGCTCGGCGAGCCGGGCCGCACGCTGTATCGCTTCGACGTGCGCACGCCGGAAGAATACGAAGCCGGCCACCTGCCGGGTTTTCTGAGCGCGCCGGGCGGCCAGCTCGTGCAGGAGACCGACCATCACGCGGCCGTGCGCGGCGCGCGGATCGTACTCGCCGACGATGACGGCGTGCGCGCCGACATGACCGCGTCGTGGCTCGCGCAGATGGGCTGGGACGTGCGTGTCGTCGAACCGGAGCACGGTACGGCGAAGTTCGGCGAGCGCGGCCAGCCGCCGCGCGACGTGCCGGTACCGCCACTCGTGACCGACGTGTCGCCAGCGACGCTCGCGGGCTGGCTGAAGGAGGCTGCACCCGGCGAGCTGGCGATCGTCGATGTGACGGCCAGCGCGAACTACGTGAAGCGCCATATCCCGGGTGCGTGGTTCGCCGTGCGTGCGCAGTTGCGTGATGCGTTCGCGGCGATTCCGCCCGCCAGGCGCTATGTGTTCACGTGCGGATCGAGCTTGCTGGCGCGGTTCGCGGCGGACGATGCCCGCGCGCTGCTGCCGGCATCGGCTGACATCGCGGTGCTCGCCGGCGGCACGGCAGCGTGGATCGAGGCCGGGCTGCCGCTCGAAAGCGGCGAGACGCATCTGGCGTCACCGCGCGTCGACCGCTACCGGCGCCCATACGAAGGCACCGACAACGCGGCGGCCGCGATGCAGGCCTATCTCGATTGGGAGTACGGGCTGGTCGATCAGTTGAAGCGGGACGGCACGCATCACTTCCACGTGATCTGACCGATGCGGTGCAGCGGGGCGCGGCGGCGCGTCGTACGCCGCGCCCGGTTAACGCACGTCGAGCACGTCGGGCACGTTCCGCGCGATCAGCGCTTGAACGTATCGACGGCCGTGCGGCCGACGGCCGGATCGTCGGTGAAGAAGCCGTCGATGCCCGCGCGCAGGTACGCCTGGATTTCCCGCACCGAGCCGGCGGTGTTGCGCGTGGCGGGCGTGCCGCCATCCTTCAGCGAGGCGGGCAGGAAGTTGTTCTCCGGGCGGAACGTGTACGGATGCACGACGAGGCCGGCCTCGTGCGCATAGCGCACGTACGGCGTCGGCTGCTGCAGCGTGCCGTCCGCGGCGACCGCGATGATCGACGTCTTGTACGGGCCGACGCCGTTCGCATAGGTCGCGATCTCGCGCATGCCGTCGCGCGTCGACAGGTCGCCGTAGGTGCGCTTGTCGTTCGCCTTCACGAAGTCGTACGGGCGCTGGCCGGCTTCGTCCATCAGCTGCACGAGCTTCCAGTTCGGCTGGCTCGACTTGATCCGGTTGCGGATCGTCTTCAGGTTCGCGACCTCGAACGACTGGATGTAGATGGTCGCCGTGCGCGCCGTGTACGAATCCTTCAGCAGCGCATCGACGAGACGGTCTTCGAGCGGCAGGCCGATCGACTGGAAGTAGGTCGGATGCTTGGTTTCCGGATACAGGTGAATCGTGCGGCCGGTCTGCGCGGACATCTGCTTCGCGAGCGCGACGATCTCGTCGAACGTCGGAATCTCGAACTGGTCGTTGTATGCGGTGTTCGCGGGGCGGACCTGCGGAATGCGCTCGCGGGCGCGCAGCGTCTTCAGCTCGGCGAGCGTGAAATCCTCGGTGAACCAGCCGGTCAGCTCCGCGCCGTCGATCGTCTTGGTCGCCTTGCGGCTCGCGAACTGCGGCAGCGTCGACACGTTCGTCGTGCCCGAGATCTCGTTCTCGTGACGCGCGACGAGCACGCCGTCGCGGGTCGACACGAGATCGGGCTCGATCACGTCCGCGCCGTCCTCGACCGCCTTGCGGTACGACGCGAGCGTGTGTTCGGGGCGCAGCGCGCTCGCGCCGCGATGGCCGACCACCTGGACCTTCGCGGAAATCGGCTGGGTGGGATCGGACGCGACGTCGTCGCCGCCGCACGCGGCGAGCAGGAGCGCGGCGGCACAGGCGAACGGGACGTAGCGCAGGGAGGTCGGGCGCTTGAGGAGCATGTCGATGAACCTTCGAAACGAGAGTCGGAAAGGGGCGATCGCTCCGGCATGCGGCCGTCGTGGCGTGTCGCACGGAGTCGAATGGGACGCGATCGTCGCACCGAATAATTACATATGTATTACTTTCACCTTTCTTTTGAATATTTTTAGGGCGCGATACCGGCGGCAGAGCGGTTGACTGCGGCCCGATGTGGGGCGCATTCCGGCCGTCTCGGGCAGGCCGCGCGCCGGATGCACTAAACTTGCGGGAATTTTGCATCGCCGCGCCGGGGCCGACGCCCGCCTGGCGCGACGATGCGGCGACTCGCGGGCCGGCGCGGGCGCCCGGCGCCCGTGTGCGTCCGGGGCCCGCGCCGGCCGATTTTTCCCGACCCATGACGACTCGAACCGATTCCGCCTACCTGCTCGGCGACCTGCTGAAGAACGTTTCCCGCTCCTTCTACCTCACGCTGCGCGTGCTGCCCGACGGCATGCGCGATCCGGTCGGCCTCGCGTACCTGCTCGCGCGCGCAGCCGACACGATCGCCGACACGGCGCTCGTCACACCCGATCGCCGCGCGGCGTTGCTGACCGACCTGCGCGACGAGGTCGAACGGCTCGGCGACGGCGTTGCGCTGTCGCGTGCGCTCGAGGACGTGACGCGGATGCAGACCGATTCGCACGAACACGTGCTGCTCGGCTCGATGGCGCCGATGCTCGCGCTGCTGCGCGCGCAGCCGGACGCCGACCGCGCCTCGATCCGCAAGGTCGTCGCGACGCTGACGGCGGGGATGGTATTCGACCTGCGCACGTTCCCCGACGAGCAATCGGGGCGGGTCGCGTCGTTGCCGACGCGTGACGAACTCGACCGCTACACGTATCTCGTTGCCGGCTGCGTGGGCGAGTTCTGGACCGACATGACGGGCATGCATACGCCGGCGGCACGCGGCTGGAACCTGCCGGACATGTGCGAGAAGGGCATCCGTTTCGGCAAGGCGCTTCAGATGACCAACATCCTGCGCGACTGCGGGAAGGACCTGCGCATCGGCCGCTGCTACCTGCCCGACGACGTGCTGGGCGCACACGGGCTCGGCGTCGCCGACCTGATGGCGCCCGATGCGTCGGCGCGCGCGCGCGGCGTACTCGTCGACCTGCTGCGCGTGACGCTCGACCAGTATCGCGACGCGTGCCTGTATACGCTCGCGATCCCGCGCCGCTTCGTGCGACTGCGGCTCGCGTGCCTGTGGCCGATCATGATCGGCCTCGAAACGCTCGAGTTGCTGGCCGGCCACGCAGCGTGGCTCGATCCGGCGAAGCCGGCCAAGGTGCCGAGAAAGCGCATCTACCGGATCATGGCGTCGTCGCTCGCGCTGGTCGGCTCGAACACCGCGATTCGTGCGCGCATGACCGCGCTCGCCGATGCCGTGAGCGCGCATCTCGTGCCGCCGGCCACGCGCTGAATCGCATTGAACGATGCCGGCCCGACGGGTGCCGGCGTCGCCCCTCGGCCCGCGTTCGCCGGGCTGCTCCCGCCCATCTCCCGCGCCTCGACTAAAAACGTTTTCATTATTTCGTTTCGCGAAACGTGGGTGTCATGAACGTCAGCGATCCTTCGCGGCGGCGTGAATCGTGGCGTCAACCACGGTCGCGCATTTGTAAGACGTATCCTGCCGAAGGCATCTGATGACATCCGACGGTCGCGTTGCACCCGTAAAAATGTAAAGCTAGGGTTTTCACCGGGAAATGCCGGAAAGGCCTGCCGCGTAAGCGTTTTCAGGTGTTATGTAACTGCTTGGTGAACCCATGCGTTGCGTCGATCATACGATGACCGACCGCGCATGTTGGGAAATAGTCGGTAATCCGTCAGAATTGCGCCGGCATGTACTCGCACATGTGTCAGGTCATAAACCACACCACAAAAGAAATTATTTTTTGAGGACGGAGAATCAATGAAAAAGCGCGTCGCTTTCGCCATGACGGCAGCTGGCCTTGCAGCCGCTACCGTCGCCCACGCTCAAAGCAGCGTGACCCTGTACGGTATCGTCGATAACGGTCTGGCTTACCAGAACAACTCGTCGGCGACTGGCGCGACCACGGGTGGTCACTCGAAGGTGCAGATGTCCACCGGCGTGTGGGCAGGCAGCCGCTTCGGCCTGAAGGGCAGCGAAGATCTCGGCGGCGGCACGAAGGCGATTTTCCAGTTGGAAGCCGGCGTCAACACGGCTAACGGCTCGTCGCAGTGGACCAACGGCATCTTCACGCGTCAAGCGTGGGTCGGCCTGACCAACAACACGTACGGTACGCTGACGGCTGGCCGCCAGTACACCGCGTACTACACGCTGCTGTCGCCGTACAGCCCGACGACCTGGCTGACCGGCTACTACGGCGCGCACCCGGGCGATATCGACTCGCTGGATACCAGCTACCGCGCGAACAACTCGCTCGTCTACATGTCGCCGAAGTTCTACGGCTTCACGGTCGGCGGTTCGTACTCGTTCGGCGGCGTTGCAGGCGCAACGAACCGCGGCTCGACGTGGAGCGCCGCGATCCAGTACCTGAACGGCCCGGCAGGCATCGCGGTCGGCTACCAGAAGGTCAACAACGCGACGCTCGGCGGCGGCCTGTGGGGTGCGAACTCGACGGTGCAGAACGGCTTGAACGCAGCGGGTACCAACGGCGTTGAGCCGGCAGTGTCGTCGATCAACAACGGTTACCAGTACGCACAGTCGCAACAGCGACTGGCCGTTACGGCTGGCTACCAGTTCACGCCGGCATGGGACATCTCGGCGTCGTACTCGAACGTCCAGTACATTCCGGGCACGGGTTCGGGCTTCAAGAACACGGCAATCTTCAACACGGCAGGCGCTGTGCTGCACTGGAAGGCAGCTGCTCAGTGGGACTTCGCGGCAGGCTACTCGTACACGGCGGCAACGCAGTCGAACGGCATCACCAGCTCGGCCAAGTACCACCAGGTCACGCTGTCGCAGTACTACAGCCTGTCGAAGCGCACCGGCCTGTACGCGGTTGAGGCTTACCAGCACTCCAGCGGCAACACGCTGACCCCGACGGGTGGCATCATCGCTGCAACGACGTCGATCGGCGACGGCGTGGGCGCAGGTTCGAAGCAGAACCAGATCGGCCTGGGCGTCGGCATGATCCACCGCTTCTGATGTCGCGCGGCGCGCGAGCGCCGCTTACGGCATGCGGTATGAAAACCGGCCTTCGGGCCGGTTTTTTTATGCCCGCGCGATTCGTGCGATTGCCGCGATCGCTGCATCGAGCCAGCATCGCGCGATTAATCCGCCGCGTCATCCGTCCAGCTCCCCGCGAGCGCCTGAAACAGCGCCGCCGTATCGGCGAGCCGGTCCGCTTGCGCGCGGGTACGGTCGAGCGCCGCCTGCAGCGTCTGCCGCTGCGCATCGAGCAGGTCGAACGTGCTGATCCCGCCTGCCGCGTAACGGTCGCCGGCAATCCTGTTGCTGGCCGCCGCTTCCTGCGCGGCGGTGTCTCTGGCCTGCAGTGCAGCCGCGTCGTGCTCGACCGCGCGCATTGCATCGGCCACCTGCTGCAGCGCCTCGAGCACGGTTTCCCGGTAACTCGCGAACGCGGCGTCGTACGCCGCTTCGGCCGCACGTTTCTTCGCGCGCAGTTCGCCGCCGTGAAAGAGCGGTTGCATCAGGCCGAGGCCGACATTCCACACATTGAGCCCGCTCACGAGATCCGCGATGCGCGTGCGTTCCGAGCCTATCCCCGCCGAAATCGAAAAGCGCGGATACAGGTTCGCGGTGGCCACGCCGACGTTCGCGCTCGCCTGGTGCAGCACGGCTTCGGCCGCACGGATGTCGGGTCGTTCGCGCGCGAGCGTCGACGGCAACGCGACGGGCAGCGTGCGCGGCAGCGCAAGTGCTTCGAGCGTGAGGTCGGGCAGCACGGCATCGGACGGCGGCACGCCGAGCAGGATCGCGAGCCGATGGCCGGCCTGCGCGAGGCGGGCGTCGAGCGGCGGCAGCGACGCCTGCGTCTGCGCGAGCAGTGCGCGTTGCGCATGCACGTCGGCCTGCGAAACGCCGCCCGCCGCGAAACGCATTTCGACGATGCGCAACTGCCGCGCCTGCGCGTCGATCAACTGCCGCGTGAGCGCGATCTGCTGCGCGAGCGACGCGCGCAGGATCGCGGTCGCGACGACGTTGCCCGCGAGTGTCAGGCGCGCCGCGTCGAGCGTGTACGACTGGTAGTCGACTTGCGCGCGTAGCGCTTCGAGCGCACGCCGGTTGCCGCCAAACACGTCGAGTACATACGACACGCTCACCGATGCGTCATAAAGCGTGAACGGCCCCGGGCTGGGCACGTTGGCGGGCAGGCCGAACGCGGTCGTATCGACTTGCTCGCGTGTGGCGGACAGGCTCGCATCGACTTTCGGCACCATCGTCGCGCTGGCTTCGGCCGCATGGTTCTGCCGCGCTTCGTCGAGCCGCGCGCGGGCCTCGGCAAGCGTCGGGCTGTTGTGCCACGCGGTATCGACGAGCCGGTTCAGCGGTTCGGAGCCGAACTGCGTCCACCAGCGTTGCGGCGTGTGCGCGGCCGGTGCGAACGTCTGCGGGGCGCCGGCCGCGCCGGTGGCGGCGGCCGTCGTCGCGGGCGGCTCGCCGAGCGTGTAGTGCCGCGTGGCTGGCGCGTCAGGTGCGTGGAAATCCGGCCCGACCGCGCATCCGGCGACGAGCAGCGCGGCGGCCAGCGCACAGCCGTGAGCAGCGCGGTCAACGTGGAAGGGGCGACGCGAAGCCGGTTTCATGGTGCCGTGCCTAGTCGAGCGTCCGCCGGTAGAAGCGCAGCGCGACGCCCATCACGACGATGGTGAACAGCGCGACCGGCCACACGGACGGCCACAGGTCGCTCCAGCCGTTGCCTTTCAGCAGGATGCCGCGCACGAGGCGGTTGAAGTAGGTGAGCGGCAGCAGGTTGCCGATGAATTGCGCCCACTTCGGCATCCCGGCGAACGGGAACATGAAGCCCGACAGCAGGATGTTCGGCAGGAAGTAGAACACCGCGAGCTGCATCGCCTGCAACTGGTTCTGCGCGAGCGACGACAGCGTGATGCCGACGGTCAGGTTCGCGGCGATGAACAGCAACGCGGACAGGTAGATCGCGAACACGCCGCCGACGAACGGCACGTCGAACACGAACCGCGCCGCGGCGACGATGATCGACACCTGGATCAGCCCGATCAGCACGTACGGGACGATCTTGCCCGTCATCACCTCGAGCGGCCGCACCGGTGTTGCGAGGAGGTTCTCCATCGTGCCGCGCTCGCGTTCGCGGGTGATCGCGAGGCCCGTCATCATCACCATCGTCATCGTCAGGATCACGCCCATCAGGCCCGGCACGACGTTGTACTGCGTGATGCCCTCGGGGTTGTACAGCCGGTGCAGCACGACGTCGAACGCGGCCGGGCGGCCGTTCAGGTAGGCGAGCGGGCCCGTCAGGTCCTTGTCCGCGACGGGCTGCACGAGGCCCGGCAGCGCGCCGATCGCCGACGCGGTCGCGACGGGATCGGTCGCGTCCGCCTCGACGAGCAGCGACGGACGCTCGCCACGCAGCAGCCGCCGCGAGAAATCGGCCGGCACGGTCAGCACGAACTGCACGTCGCCGCGGGCAAGCGCATGCCGGCCGGCCGCCTCGTCGGGCAGCGTCTCGACGATGTCGAAGTACGCGGAATTGCGCATCGCGGCGACGAAGCTGCGCGCGAACGGGCTCGCATCGGCGACGATCACGGCCGTGGGCAGGTGCTTCGGATCGGTGTTGATCGCGAAGCCGAACAGCGTGAGCTGGATGATCGGCACGCCGACGATCATCGCGAACGTCACACGGTCGCGCCGCAGCTGCAGGAATTCCTTCAGCACGATGCTCCACCAGCGGGCGACCGAGAACGCGTCGCGCAGGCGCGCCCACGCGTTCATGACGACGCTCCGCCGGGCGGTCGCGACGCGCGGCCCATCATGTAGATGAAGACGTCCTCGAGCCCGGTGTCGATCGGCGCGACCTGCAGCGCGGCAGGCCCGCCGGCTTGCGCCGCGACCTGCGCGAGCGTTGCGTCGAGCCGCGCGCGATCGCGGCCGCTCACATGCAGTGCCGAGCCGAATACGACCGTCTGGTCGACGCCCGGCATCGTGCGCAGCCGCGCGGACAGTTCGCTCAGGTGCGCACCGGTGATCGCGCGGGTCGCGAGCCCCTGCGACGCGACGATCTCCGCCGACGTGCCCTGCGCGAGCAGCTCGCCGTACGCGATGTACGCGAGCTTGTGGCAGCGCTCGGCCTCGTCCATGTAGTGCGTGCTGACGAGCACCGAGATCCCTTGTGCGGCCAGCCGGTGCAGTTCTTCCCAGAAGTCTCGGCGCGCGGCCGGATCGACGCCGGCCGTCGGTTCGTCGAGCAGCAGCAGCGCCGGCTCGTGCAGCATGCAGGCGGCCAGCGCGAGGCGCTGCTTCCAGCCGCCCGACAGCGCGCCCGTGAGCTGGTCCGCGCGGCTCGCGAGGCCGAGCCCGTCGAGTGCGCGCGCGACGGCCGCCTTGCGGTCGGGCATCCCGTACACGCGCGCGACGAAGTCGAGGTTCTCGCGGATCGACAGGTCTTCCCAGTACGAGAAGCGCTGCGTCATGTAGCCGACGTGCCGCTTGATCTGCGCACTGTCGCGCACGATGTCGTAGCCGAGGCAGGTGCCGCTGCCCGAGTCGGGCGTGAGCAGCCCGCACATCATCCGGATCGACGTGGTCTTGCCGCTGCCGTTCGGCCCGAGAAAGCCGAAGATCTCGCCGCGCGCGACGCGCAGCGACACGTCCTTCACGACATGCTTGTCGCCGAAATGCTTGTTCAGGCGATCGACGTCGATCGCATACGGTGCGGGCGGCACGTTCATGGCACCCTCACGGCGACGGGCTGGCCCGGATGCAGCTTCGGCGCGTCGGCGACGGCCGGGCGCGCCTCGATCATGAACACGAGCTTGGTCCGGCTCTCGTTGCTGTAGATCACGGGCGGCGTGTATTCGGCCTCGCTCGACACATAGGTGATGCGCGCGGGCACGTCGGCCGCGCAGCCGTCGCAATGGATCGCGACCGTGCGCCCCGGCGCGAGCGAGGCGATGGCGGCTTCCGGCACGAAGAAGCGCACCTTCAGGTTTTGCGGCGGCAGCATCTGCACGACCGGATTGCCGGCCTGCACCCATTCGCCGACGCGGTACAGCGTGTCGTACACGCGTCCGGCGGCGGGCGCGGCGACGCGCTTCTGGTCGAGCTTCCATTGCGCCTCGGCGACCGCCGCCTGCGCGGCGTCGACCTGGGCGGCCTGCGCGGCGACCTGCTGCGCGCGGCCGGGCAGGCGCGCGACGTCGACCTGTTTCTGCAGTTCGCGCATCTGCGCGGCGGTCGTCTGCGCGGCCGTGCGCGAATCGTCGAGCTGCTGTTTCGACAGGCCGCCGGCAGCGTACTGGCTTTCATCGCGCACGCGTTGCGCGGCGGCCCGCGCGGCCTGCGCGGCGGCTTGTGCGAGCTGCGCCTGCGTGACCGCGATTTCGGGCGGGCGCTTGCCCGTCTGCAGGTCGGCAAGCTGCGCGCGGGCGGCCGCGAGCTGATGCTGCGCCTGCAACAGCGCGGCTGTTTCGCTGACGGCCTCGAGCGAGAAGGCCGGTGCGCCGGCGGCGAGGGTCTGGCCGCGCGCGACCGACAACTGCGCAAGCGTGCCCGATTGCGACGACGACAGGTACACGAATTCGCCTTCGACGTAGCCCTGGTAGGTCGCGCCATTGCTCGCCTGCCGTTCGCAACCGGCGAGGAGCGCGACGGCGGCGGCCAGTGCGATCGGCAGCGCGCGGGCTGTATTCACGACGGGCTCCGTGGCGAGCGGACCGGCGCGCGCGGCGCGGCGGCCGGCGGCTGCAGGCCCGAACCGAGCAGCGCGCGGACATGGCGGTGCAGCACGTCGCGGTCGATCGGCGGCAGGCCGCGCGCGCTTTGCCACAGTTTCGCGGTCGCGAGCGGCAGCATCACCAGCGCGATGATCGAATGGAACAGGAACGCCGGTTCGAGCGCGGGGTTCAGCGTGCCGGCCTGCTGCGCGCCGCGGATGCGCTCGGCGAAGCGCCCGACATGGTCGAGCGGAATGCGGCCGATCATCCGTTCGCGCAGCAACCCGCCTTCGTGGACGATCTCGCGCAGCCAGATCGACGGCAGCCACGGCATGCGATGCGTGACGTCGAAGAAGCGGTCGACGAGTTCGGCGACGAGCGCGAACGGGTCGTTTTCGATCCGTGGCTCGGTTGGCCGCCACACGAACGCGATGACCTGCGCGAGCCGTTCCTCGACGATCGCGTCGAGCAGTTGCTCGCGATTCGTGAAGTAGTAGTGGACCATCGCCGACGTGACGCCGGCCGCGGCGGCGATCTGCGCGACCGTGGTCGCGGCGATGCCGCGCTCGGCGAACAACTGCATCGCGACGTCGAGCATGTGGTCGCGCAGGTCGAAATCGTCGACCGACGGGCGGCGCCCGCGCGGCCTGGCGACGGTGGATTTCGCGTTCATGAAATCGACGCTAATTGATGAGTTAGTTAATTTCAAGGAAGGGTTTTCGCCCGGGTTGATCGAGATCAGGCGAGCGTCGAATGGGGACGCGGGCAGGCGAGGCGGTGACGTGACGCGGCGCGGCGCAGCCAGCCGGCGGCGGAGTGTAGGGAACAGCTAATGGAGAAACGGCGGGGGAAACGAGCGGGGCTGCAGCATGGCGCCGGCGGCATGGACCCGGACGCGAAGCGAGGGCGCGTGCCTGGGCAATGGCGCGCGCCCCCGAAAGGCGGCTACTGATCGATCGGCGACGTCAGCGGCACGTGATCGCCGGTCAGCCCGAACACGACGAGCTGTGCAGGCTCGGTCGCGCTCGCGTTGCGCGACACCTGGTGGCGCGAGCCGGGCGCCTCGTACCAGCCTTCGCCGGCACGGTAGCGGCGCAGCGGGCCGCCGTTCACCTGCGACAGCACCTCGCCTTTCGACACGACCGCGAACACCGAGCCGAGGTGCCGGTGGGCTTCGGAAGCCTGGCCGGGCGCATAGTCGACGGTCGCGACGACGGCGAGCTTGCCGGGCGCTTCGGGCACGGCCTGCTGCATGATCGTGTGCACGTTGTCGCCGGCGTCGTGCGCCCGGGCGGCGGCCGGCAGCAGCGCGGCGCCGGCCGCGAGCCACGCGTACAGGGCGGCGCGACGCAGGCGCGTAGCGTGAGTCATCGTCGTCTCCTTACTCGGGCATCTTGCGGAACGCGATCGCGAAGCGGTTCCACGAGTTGATCGTCGCGATCAGCATCGACAGGTCGAACAGTTCCTCGTCGGTGAAGTGCGGCTTCACGGCCTCCCACACGGCGTCGGGCACGTGGTTGCTGGCGACCAGCGTCAGCGCCTCGGTCCATTCCAGCGCCGCGCGTTCGCGCTCGGTGAAGAACGGCGTTTCGCGCCACGTGACGACGGTGGCCAGGCGGCGCTCAGTTTCGCCACCCTTGCGCGCATCGGTCGTGTGCATGTCGACGCAGAACGCGCAGCCGTTGATCTGCGACGCGCGCAGGCGAACAAGTTCGGCGAGCGGCTTCTCGATCGAGCTCTTCGCGAGGAATTCCTCGGCGTTGCGCATCACCTTGATCGCATTCGGGCTGGCGGCATAGAAGTTCAGGCGCGGTTGCATGGCAGGTCCTTTTTCGGTTGGAGCGCACGGTGGCGCGACAGGACCTACTTTAGGACGCATGCTGGCCTGCTTGAATGGCCAATTTTGGGGAAATTCAGGTAACCAGTGCCGTGGCGCCGACGGTGTCCGAACCCAGCAGGCCGGCCAGCTTCGCAAGCGCCGTGTCGATGCGCAGCGCGTCGATCCCGCCATAGCCGAACAGCAGCCCCGCGCGCACCGGCACGCCGACGTGGAACGTCGAGATGCCGTACAGGCCGATGTCCTGCGCGCGGGCCGCGCGGACCAGCGCCGCTTCGTCGAGTCCCGGCTTCAGGTAGGCGGCGAGGTGGATGCCGGCGGTGGGAACGATCGCATCGAACCACGGCGCGAGTGCGCCGCGCAGATGGGCGATCAGCATCTTGCGGCGGGCATCGTAGTGCTTCTGCACGCGCTTCAGGTGCCGCGCGAAATCACCTTCGAGCATGAAGCGGGCAAGCGCCGCCTGCGTCAGCGTGCAGGTGTGCCAGTCGACGATCTGCTTCGCCTTGGCCAGCGCGCCGCGCAGCGCGCGCGGCGGAATCGCGTAGCCGATCCGCAGTTCCGGAAAGATCGTCTTCGAGAACGTGCCGACATAGGCGACGAGACCGGTGCGGTCGAGGCTCTTCAGCGACTCCACCGGCCGGCCCTCGAAGCGGAACTCGCCGTCATAGTCGTCCTCGATGATCACCGCGCGGCGGCGCTGCGCCCATTCGAGCAGCGCGACGCGCCGATCCAGCGTCATCGGCATGCCGAGCGGGAACTGATGCGATGGCGTCACGTAGACGAGGCGTGCGTCGTCGGGAAGCCGTTCGGTCAGCAGCCCGTGCGCGTCGACCGGCACGCCGATCACCGTCGCGCCGAGCGACGCGAACGCGGCGCGCGCGGGCGGATAGCCGGGATCCTCGACCGCGACCACGTCGCCGGGCCGCACGACGACGCGGGCGATCAGGTCGAGCGCCTGTTGCGCGCCTTGCGTGACGAGCACGTCGTCCCAGCCGCACGCGACCGCGCGGCTGAACGCGACATAGCGCGCGATCGCGCCGCGCAGTTGAGGATCGCCGGCCGGGTCGTGGTACTGGGCGGGCCCGCGCATCTGCTGGCGCAACGCGTGATGCAGGCAGCGCCGCCACGCGTCGAACGGGAACAGCGCCTTGTCGGTCACGCCGCCACGGAAGTCGAAGCCGGGCGAATCGTGCGGCATCGGCATCGCGAGCGCATCGGGCAGGTCGTTCCACAGCGCGCGCGCATCGACCGCGTCGACGCGCGGCGTATCCTCGACGAGCGACGGCGCCGACATGGCGGCAGCGTGCGGCACGCGCGCGAGGCCGTCGGCGACGAACGTGCCGTCGCCCGCGCGGGTAGTCAGGTAGCCCTCGGCGACGAGGCGCTCGAACGCGTCGAGCGTCGTCTTGCGCGAGACGCCCAGCTGTTTCGCAAGGTCGCGCGTCGACGGCAGCCGCGCGCCGCCGGCGAGCCGCCCGTCGACGATCGCGGTGCGCAGTTGCCGGAAGATCTGCCCCGTCAGGTCGTGACGGCCTTCGATGCGGATGGCGATGTCCATCGCGGTGGTTACCTCGATTGCCGTGATTTCGTGCCGATCAGCATACCGGAAGTCCGCCGTGGAGGTCGCTTGGCGGGGCGCCCGCACCGGTCGCCAAGCCGCAAGCAATCGGGGAGGCGGGCCGAACCGGCCGGG
This sequence comes from Burkholderia sp. AU30280, assembly GCF_020420125.1. Taxonomy (NCBI): domain Bacteria; kingdom Pseudomonadati; phylum Pseudomonadota; class Betaproteobacteria; order Burkholderiales; family Burkholderiaceae; genus Burkholderia; species Burkholderia sp. AU30280. The sequence goes on along the minus strand of NZ_JAIZRY010000001.1, from coordinate 157,230 downwards.
TGGCCCCGTAACTCGCGTCCGCTGTCCGTATCCGCCGATTGGACCGCGGCCCGCCGCTGCCTTACGATCCACGACAACCCCAGACCGGAGCGAGCCCATGCTGTCCGAAGACGAACTTGCGCTGCTCGACGCGATCCGTGCCACCGGCAGCCTGTCGCGCGCGGCCGCGCGGCTCGGCAAGGCGCCGTCGACGGTGTCGCACGCGGCGCGCCAGCTCGAAACCCGCTTCGACGCGCTGCTGTTCGACCGGCGCGGCTACCGGCTGCAGCTCACGCCGGCCGGCCAGTTGCTGACCGACGAGGCGGCGCGGCTGGCGCTGGACGTCGCACGGCTGACGCAGCGCGTGCGGCAGGTTGCGAGCGGCTGGGAAGACCGGCTGTGGATCGTCAGCGACGAGGTGCTGGAGTTCGACACGCTGCTGCCGGTCGTCCGCGCATTCGATGCGCTCGACTCGGGCGTGTCGTTGCGTTTCACGCACGAAGTGCTCGGCGGCACCTGGGAAGCCCTGCGCGACGGCCGCGCGGACCTGGTGGTCGGCGCGACCAACGAGCCGCCCGCGATTCCCGGCTTCAAATGGTTCGAACTGGGCGCGATGGAGTGGGTGTTCGCGGTGTCGCCACGCCACCCGCTGGCCGCCGCGACCGGCGCGCTGACGCGGGACGTGATCGGCGCGCACCGGGCGGTCGTCGTCGCCGATTCGTCGCGGCGCGCGGCCGGCCGTGCGTATGGTCTGCTCGGCGGACAGGCCGTGCTCGCGGTGCCGTCGATGCGCGCGAAGATCCTCGCGCAGCGCGACGGGCTCGGTGTCGGCTGGGTGCCGCGCCGGCGCGTGGCGTCGCTGCTCGCGCGCGGCGAACTCGTCGAAAAACAGACAGCCGACCCACGTGAGCCGAACCGGCTGTATGTCGCGTGGCACGGCGACCGGGACGGCCGCGCGCTGCAATGGTGGCTCGAGCAATTGCGCGAGCCGCGGCTCGCGCAGCGCCTGCTCGACGGTATCGACGTGGCTGGCTGACGCGGCGAGGATCAGGGCAGGACAAGCGAACCTGCCCGCTCGAACACGTTCGACGATTTCGAACATGTTCGTCGCGCACGTCGTACGGCAGGGCTGGGCGCCGCGCGCATCCTGTGTTCACGGTCAACTCACCGGTTCACAGGAGAACATCATGCAACGCTTCGAAGGAAAGACGGTCCTCGTCACGGGCGGCAACAGCGGCATCGGCCTGGCGGCCGCCAACGCATTCGCGGCAGAAGGTGCGCGCGTCATCATCACCGGACGCGATCCGCAGACGCTCGAGGCCGCGCGGCAAACGCTCGGCGCCGGTGCGCTCGCAATTCGCAACGAGGCCGGCAGCGTCGCATCGGCCCGCGCGCTGGCCGATGCGATCGCGTCGGCGGGAGCGCGGCTCGACGCCGTGTTCATCAACGCCGGCGTCGCGAAACTCGCGCCGTTCGCCGACAGCGACGAGGCCATGTGGGATCTCGTGTTCAACACCAACGTAAAGGGCGCGTATTTCCAGATCCAGTCGCTGGTGCCGCTGCTGAACCGCGGCGCGTCGATCGTGATCAACGGCTCGATCAACGCGCACATCGGGATGCCCGGCTCGTCGGTGTACGCGGCGAGCAAGGCGGCCGTCAATTCGTTCGCGAAGACGCTGTCGACGGAGTTGCTGCCGCAGGGTGTGCGCGTGAACGTCGTGAGCCCCGGGCCCGTGCAGACGCCGCTCTACGGCAAGCTCGGGCTCGACGCGGCGACGCTCGACGAAACCGCCGACAAGATCAAGGGCCTCGTGCCGGTCGGCCGGTTCGGCACGCCGGAGGAGATCGCGTCGACGGTGCTGCACCTCAGCGCGCCGGAATCCGCGTTCATCGTCGGCGCGGAGATCATCGCGTCGGGCGGGATGGGGTTGCTCTGACCCGGTCGTGACACAGGCGGGGCCGCACTCGCCCGGCGCAATGCCGGGCGGGCGGTTCCTGCGAACCGCATCTGCCGTGCTGCCAGCGCCGAGTGACTGCGGACGCAGGCGGATCGCGCCCCCTGCGAAAAGGCCATGACGGTAGCAGGGGCGATTATCCATTTACTAGACGACCGGTCTAATCCACGGCTATCATCCGTCCTCATGAATGCGACGACGTCCGCGGCGCATGCAACGAAGACGCGAAATGCCATTTGAATGCCATTCCGCACTGCGATGCTGATGGTGCAGCGAGACGCCGTCGTTTTATTTCGAATTGTTCTAGACGACTGGTCTAATAGGCGAGTGCCGCATTCGGATACGCGGGTCGCACGTTGACGCGTCTCAGCTGACTAACCGACAGGCGCGCCGCGCCGACCGGCCGGATTGTCCGGTTGCGCGGCCCCGTTCCCCTCATCCATTTCGAAGGAGTATCCGATCATGAAGATCCTGGTTGTCCTGACCTCGCACGACACGCTCGGCGACACCGGCAAGAAGACCGGCTTCTGGCTCGAGGAACTGGCCGCGCCGTACTACACGTTCAAGGATGCGGGCGTCGAGCTGACGCTCGCGTCGCCGAAGGGCGGCCAGCCGCCGCTCGATCCGAAAAGCAGTGATCCGACGGCCCAGACCGACGCGACGCGCCGCTTCGACGCCGATCCGGCGGCCAAGGCCGAACTCGCGTCGACGCGCAAGCTGGCCGAGGTGTCCGTGGACGACTACGACGCCGTGTTCTACCCGGGCGGCCATGGCCCGCTGTGGGATCTCGCCGAGGATCTGCATTCGATCGGCCTGATCGAGCGCGCGCTGGCGGCCGGCAAGCCGGTCGCGGCCGTGTGCCACGCGCCGGGCGTGCTGCGTCACGTGAAGAACCCGCAGACCGGCGAATCGGTCGTGCGCGGCAAGCGTGCAACGGGCTTCACCAACAGCGAGGAAGCGGCCGTCGAACTGACGGAAGTCGTGCCGTTCCTCGTCGAGGACATGTTGAAGACCAACGGCGCGCAATTCGAGCGCAGCGCCGACTGGGCGCCGCATGTCGTCACCGACGGGCTGCTGATCACGGGGCAGAACCCCGCGTCGTCGGAGCCCGTCGCCGAGGCGCTGCTCGTGCAGCTCGGCCACCGTTGAGCCGAGGGCGCCGGCCGGGCCGGCGCCGTACCGTATCCGTCGCCGGGCGCGGGCCGGCCCGGCGATGGCCTGATCGTTCCGTCGTGCGTATTGCGCGACGCGTTTCCAGTCGTTTTGCAGAACCAAGCAAAGGAGCCGTGGATGTCTGCCCTGTTCGAACCGTTCAAACTCAAGGATGTCACGTTGCGCAACCGCATCGCGGTGCCGCCGATGTGCCAGTACGTCGCCGAGGACGGCGTCGTCAACGATTGGCATCACGTGCATCTGGCCGGCATCGCGCGTGGCGGCGCGGGCCTCGTGATCGCCGAGGCGACGGCCGTGGCGCCGGAAGGGCGCATCACGCCGGGCTGCGCGGGGCTGTGGAACGATGCGCAGGCCGAAGCGTTCGCCCCATCGGTCGCGGCGATCAAGGCGGCCGGCGCGGTACCCGGCATCCAGATCGCACACGCGGGCCGCAAGGCGAGCGCGAACCGTCCGTGGGAAGGTGACGACCATATCGCCGAAGGCGATCCGCGCGGCTGGCAGACCATCGCGCCCTCGGCCGTGCCGTTCGGCGCGCATCTGCCGAAGACGCCGCGCGCGATGACGCGCGACGACATCGCACGCGTGCAGGCCGACTTCGTTGCGTCGGCGAAGCGCGCGCGCGACCTGGGCTTCGAATGGCTCGAACTGCACTTCGCGCACGGCTATCTCGCGCAGAGTTTCTTCTCGGTGCATGCGAACCAGCGTGACGACGAATACGGCGGCTCGGCCGAGAACCGCGGCCGCTTCCTCGTCGAGACACTCGCGGCCGTGCGCAAGGTGTGGCCGGAGCATCTGCCGCTGACCGCACGCTTCGGCGTGATCGAGTACGACGGGCGCGACGAGGAGACGCTCGCCGAGTCGATCGCGCTCACGCAGCGGCTGAAGCGGGAAGGGCTCGACATGCTGAGCGTGTCGGTCGGGTTCTCGACGCCCGACGCGCAGATTCCGTGGGGGCCGGCGTTCCTCGCGCCGATCGCCGAGCGCGTGCGCCGCGAGGCCGGGCTGCCGGTGTCGTCCGCGTGGGGGATCGACACGCCGCAACTCGCGAACCGCGTGGTGGCGGAAGAACAGCTCGATCTCGTGATGGTCGGCCGCGCGCATCTGGCCGACCCGCACTGGCCGTACTACGCGGCCAAGCAACTCGGCGTCGAGCGTCCGTCGTGGACGCTGCCCGCGCCGTACGCGCACTGGCTCGAGCGCTACCGGAGCGCCGACAAGGTGGCCTGAGCGGGCGGGGCGCCGGGGCGGCGCGCGCATGACATGCGCCGCCGATCCGGCGCCGATGGATAGAATGGCGGTTCGCGCAGGCCGGTTGCCTGAGCGAACCGCCATTTTCTCATTTCGACAGAGGTGCCATGGGCGCACATGTCCCGTCGTCTCCCGATCCTGCCGCACGGCCGCGTACGCAGCAGGTCTCCCGTGCCGTGCTGTACGCGGCGCTGCTGGTCATCGCGCTGTGGGTGATCCGCGATTTCATTCCCGCCATCGCCTGGGCCTGCGTGATCGCCATCGCGATGTGGCCGATGCTGAAGCGCTTCGAATCTCACCGGCTGTTCCGCAATCGCCCGACGCTCATCGCGCTCGTCATCACGGCGGCGATCTCGTTGCTGGTCGTGCTGCCGGTGGCCGTCGCGGCAACCCAGGCGATCGGGCAGGCGCATGACCTGCGCGAGTGGCTGCGCACGATCCAGGACAACGGCATCCCGGTGCCCGACCTGGTTGGCCGGCTGCCTTACGGCGCGGCGCAGGTCACCGAATGGTGGCAGGCCAACCTCGGCCACCCGCTGCATGCGGCCAGCGCGATGCATGCCGTCAACGGCGAAAAATTCCTCGCGTTCGGGCGGCAGTTCGGCACGAAGCTTGCGCACTGGCTACTCGAATTCGGCTTCATGCTCGTCACGCTGTTCGTGATCCTGCGCGCCGGCCACAAGCTGTCGGGGGCGTTGCTGCAGGGCGCGCGGCGCGCGTTCGGGCGCAGCGGCGCGGCGCTGATCGAGCGGATGGTCGCGGCCGTGTTCGGCACGGTGACGGGGCTCGTCGTCGTCGGGCTCGGCGAGGGCGCGCTGCTCGGCATCGCATATGCGCTGGCCGGCGTCCCGCATGCGGCGCTGCTCGGCCTCGTCACGGCGATCGCCGCGATGCTGCCCTTCTGCGCGCCGGTCGTGTTCTGCGGGGCGGCGCTCTGGCTGTTCGTGCAGGGCGCGACCGTGTGGGCCATTGTGGTGGCGGTGCTCGGGTTCGTCGTCGTGTTCGTCGCCGAGCACTTCGTGCGGCCGGTGCTGATCGGCAGTTCCGCACGGCTGCCGTTCCTGCTCGTGCTGTTCGGCATCCTCGGCGGCGCCGAGACGTTCGGCCTGATCGGGCTGTTCGTCGGCCCCGCGCTGATGACCGTGCTGACGATGCTGTGGGCCGAATGGATTGCATGACGGTGCGTGCCGAGCCGGCGGCATGACGCGGCGGTGCGGATGCACGTCCAGGCGTGCATCGGCCGCCGCGACGGGCGACGATCCGCGTTGTGCAGAGGCAGGCAATGCGAGGATTCGGATAAAGATCTCTACATTTCTTTTCGATCCGGACCCAAAGGTCTAGTAGCATGGGGCTTTCGATCGCGCCGGCGCGGCGCAGCAGATTTTCCCAAGCATGCGATTGATTCCGATGGCCCGTCCCGCAGCGACGCTCTCCCTGGCCGCCAGCTGCCTGATGTTGCACGGCTGCGCGTGGTTCGACGCGTGGCTGCCATTCTCGTATTCGCGTACGCCGCTCGCGAGGGCCGCGTCGCGGCATGGCGCGACGCGCGCCGATGTCGTCCGCGCCGGCGGCAATCCGCGCAGCGTATGGATGGTCCGCAACGGCAGTGGCGTCTGCTACAACTACTTCATCGAGCACGGCAACGATCACCGCGAATACTTCGTCGTGTTCGACAAGGCCGGCGTCGTCACGCAACACGGCTTCGATTCCTGCATGAACGCCGACCGCAAGGGCACGCTCCAGCCGGGCAAGGCCGCGTCGCGCTAACGCGGCGGCCGTGCCCGTTGGCCGTCACGCGATCGTGTCGACCACGCCGCCGTCCACCCGCAATGCGGCGCCCGTCGTCGCCGAAGCGAGCGGCGAGCACACGTAGACCACCAGGTTCGCGACTTCCTCGGGCGTCGCGGGCCGCTGGATGATCGAGCTCGAACGGTGGTTGCGCACGAAATCCACGGCCACGTCCTCGACGCTGCGGCCGGTTTCGTCGGCCGTTTCCTTCAGCAGCGCCCGCACGCCGTCCGACATCGTCGGCCCTGGCAGCACCGAGTTGACGGTCACGCGGGTGCCGGCCGCGAGTTTCGCGAGCCCGCGTGCGATCGACAGCTGCGCGGTTTTCGTGAATCCGTAATGAATCATGTCGACCGGGATGTTCAGGCCGGATTCCGACGAAATGAACACGATGCGCCCGGCATTGCGTTCGATCATCCCCTTCAGGTAATGCCGCGCGAGGCGCACGCCGGACATCACGTTGGTCTGGAAGTAATGCTCCCATTCGGCGTCGTCGATGTCGAAGAACGCCTTCAGGCCGTAGATGCCCGCGTTGTTGACGAGGATGTCGGCCGCGGGCGTGTGCTGCGCGATGCGCGCAGCGCCGGCGGCATCGGACAGGTCGGCCGCGACACCGTCGAAGTTCGCATCGGGGACGGCGGCGCGCAGGTGCGTGAGCGCGGACTGCACCGACGCATCGCTGCGGCCGTTGACGACGACGCGTGCGCCGGCGCGCGCGAGCCCTTCGGCGATTGCGAGCCCGATACCGGCGGTGGAGGCGGTGACGACCGCGGTCTTGCCTTTCAGATCGATATGCATGTGCGTGAGGGGAGAGGAACGAACGGGAACCGCTGCGAGTGCCGCGGCGGACGGAATTCAAAGCTTAGGCGATTGCGAACCTGTCCGCATTGTCGTGGGAGAGGCGCTTGAACAATACGGTCATCCGCGCGCCTGAGTGAATCGCTCGCCGAACAGGATGGCAAGCTGGCTCACAGCTGATTTCCAGTCGAAGGCGGCTCGTACGGCTCTGGCCTGCACGTTGTGCAGCGCCCGCCAGAGCAACTCGATGGCCGGCTCGTCATTCGGGAGGTGACCACGTGCCCTGACGTCCTGACGGGGCAGGTTCCATGGGTTGGCTTCCACGAGACAGATGGGCCTCTCCTTGGCGGCTGAACCGTCGACCGGAATTTCACCGGCAACGCTTTCTTGCGGAGGCGGGAGATCCCTGTCGGCCAGGCCAACCGGGAGCGCGGTCGAGATCGCGCGCGTGCTCCACCTGGTACCCAACCGATGATACGGTCACAGGCTGCGATATCGATTTCCGGCTCGGAACGACCGGCGCCATGGACGATGCTAGCGGGTGTCGGACATACCGCTAGCACGTCCCGTGACCAGTGCAGCGTTTGAGAACCTCGACAACGGAACGCGAATATCAGGGGCACATGGCGAACCAGTCCCACCAGTAGTACCCAAATAGCTCCTGGGTACTTCTTTCCAACGTGTAGAGCCCGAAGCAGGTGCCAAGCGTTTCGATCCCGCTCGCCCTCACCTTGGCGCCAATGCTGGAGCACGTTTGTGGCCTCGTCACAGGCGGCAGGCCGTCGGCAGTTTCAGGGTTCAGTTGTACGGCGTTTATCTCGAGGGTGTCCTGCTGGAACTGGTTGAAAATTTGGTCGCCGAAAAGGTGCGCAACCTGGTAAATGAGCACCGCGTCATCCGCGTTCTCATAGACGGATACCGCCCTGAGTGAAACATTGTCGCCCGGATACAGCGTCAGAAGCGGGTCGGACGGGCCAATCCCGATAGCTCCACCCCGCGCCCCGGTGTAAAGCAAGTTCACGGCGTGATGATCTACCGCGATCGGTGACTGGGGCTGCTTGCTCGGATTCGGGTACTTCCTCTTGATGTATTCCGTGTCGATGACGGCCAGGATGTCGATTTGCCGCGACGCCGCAGTGAGATTGATGTTTTGAAGATCGGATGTCATATGTGGTGCTCCGTTTTGGCTTGATCGTGGGAAAGGACGGCGGCGCCCGGTGAGGCGTCGCGCAAGACCTGCCAGCCCGAATCGCTCCGGTGCGGCTTCGGAGCGAGTTGTCTGGGCACTTGCCTCAAGCGGCGGAGGCGTGCCACGTCCAGTAGAAGTAGCCGAGCAAGGTTTTCTTGTTTTGACTCCGCGTATAAAGCCCAAAGAGCGTTGCAAGGACCTCGGATCCGGATGACCTTGCAGAGGAGTTGAAACTGTAAAAAACCTGGGACTCTGCCGAGGTCGGGATGACATTCGGTGTTTCGGCGGCAGACGGTGCCTCAGCCTGTACGATGGTTTTTGTCGAAAACGGATTGAAGATGTCGTCGCCCGTGTAGTGCCGGACGTTGTAGATCAGCGCCGTGTCCCCCGAGTTGTCGACTAGCGACGTCCCCATCAGGGATACTTTGTCGCCTACCCGCAACTTCAGATTCAGATTGCCCGTCCCCTCCGAACTGCTCACGCCGGGCAGGACGCCGTTGACCATGTACACGGCATTGCTGCTGATGCCCGTCGGTCTATGCGGATTCGTGCTCGGATTGGGGTATCTCGTCTTTACATAATTCGTGTCGATTACCGCAAGGATGTGAATCAGTTCGGGGTTTTTTTCCAGATTGATGTTGTTCAGGTCGACTTCCATTGAGATACCTCCATGGTAGGCCAATTGCCCGTTCGATGGTAATGACGCATCGGCGATGCGCTTGGTTAGTATCTTCCATTTATATTTGAATTTATACCTGTCAGGTTTGATGGGGGGTGATTTTAATGAGCGTCATTTTTATTTTCTGGGGCGGCGACAGTGCTGACCTGGAGAAAAAGTCGGTATCATTATTTAAATTTAATTGGGGACGGTGAAAAGAGGCATCTTGTGAATCGGATTACCTTCGGTGCGTGATGTGGGAGATAATCATCGCTTTCGCCTGCGGCAATTCGTTGAGATACCGGTAAGCGTATCCGGCCTGATGGCTTTGACAGGTGCGCGCCGTCCTGATTTGGAGGAGATTGCCGTTCGTTGGCGAAGCGGGAATCGTTACGATGACGACCTGGGGCAAACAAGTGCGAAGACATGAAATCAACGTGCTGGCGGTCATTGATACCACCGGTGTCAAACAGGCCCATGGGCCGAACGAGGATAGATCGAGTCCCGTGCCGATTGATTGCGGCCCCCAATTCCTGATCTGTACCAGCTCACGCGGTATCGTTCATGGGCAGGGCACGGGCGAGCTGAAACTGCGGGCAAAAGCAGGTGACCGCATCGCGGTCCGGGTGCTTTCGACTGGCGCCAATTCGGACGATGCCGTGCTTCCCTACGACGTCCGGCCGGCATCAGGCAGGCGGGTGCTCGATCGCTTCGAACCCGTCTTCGACGTCAGGGAGCGCGCGGTATGGCCCGACCCGGATTCTGCCGATCGCAATGGTCTGCCCCCAATCGAGGGCGAAGCGCGTTTCCTGCATTTCGATTCGACCATCAAGGGGCGCGGTATCGAACGGCTTGAGATAGCCTTTGTGCTTTTTGCGCTCTCATCCAATGGACAGCGACAAGACGTGTTCGGCTATTACATATGGGGCCCAATGATTATTGTGGTGTAATCGTCCTGTAATTGATTTTTTTATTGATATTGTCGTCGTGACTTATTTGCTTTTTGTGCAAATTATCCTGTTTACTCAGACAGGTGCATTTCGTCTAAAAGAGGAGGATATTGTCCGTGGCGCGCTATCGAGGCGCCGTCATATTAAATCCATAACGTTGAATGGAGGTTGATCATGGCTTCCGAAGTCACTCTTGCGTCAAGCTCTCAGGACATTAACATCCTCGTGGTTATCGATACGGAATGGGTCAAGAAAACGTACCCGAATCCGAGCAAGGTTCAGGCCGAACCGACCGGCATTGCACACAATGGCCAGTTCATGATTTGCACCGGCGCGCGCGATATCAAGGGGCAGGGTACGGCTGACCTGGAATTCACTGCATTTCCTCGTGACCGCGTCATGTTTTCCGGTGTGTCGATCTATGACAACTCCGATGACGCAGTGATCATCTATGACATCAAGCACTACAAGGGTGATCAGGTATTCAACCAGTTCAACTGCAACACGGTCACCCGCAATGGCGCGGTGGAACCCAATCCGGATTCGCCGACCCGCAATGGCCTCCCCGCACTGAACAAGAAGCTCACGTTTGCGACGTTCGACTCGTCGGTCCGGAATAGCGGCACGGAATACTTCGGCGTGTGCTTCGCGCTCTACAAGCTCGTCGGCGGGCAGAACCAAGAGCTGGTCGGTTACTACTGGTGGGATCCGAAGATCTACGTTCCGGCCTGACCCAGTCCTCTCGACCTGAGCGCCCGGGCAGGCGGAAACGCCTGTCGACACAGGGGCGAAGCAGGTAGGGGGAGATTGTTTCATCGTAAGTGCGAAATCCACCGCCCCTCGTGTTGACGCGTCGGCGGGGGCAGGATTGTGCCCACGATCGTTTTCGTGGGCACAATTCATGAGGGATGGCAGCGATCCGATTCAGATTGACGCGCTGCGCAAATGCGACGACCGGCGATGGGGCATTGAGATGCGCCTGCGAACATTGCCGATTGTAGAAGACTCGACGTATCAGGTGGTCACGTGCCACGCCTGCTCGCGTGTGGCGAAGCGTGGTGATGGGTTTGTTCGTTCTTCTGCGTTCCGTTGGGCGAAACGGCGCGATCCGGCGTCGAAGCCGCCGATCCCGTTGCGCGGCGCCGCACAGTCTTGTACGGTGAGCGTTCGCCGTCCGAACCGGGAGCCCGCTGCGTGAGCCGTACCGCCAACCGATCCGTCGTACCGTCGCCGTTCTGGCGCGATGCCGCGCTGCCGTTCATCGAGGCGCGCACCGTCGACGACGGCCGCGCGATCTGCTATGCGAAGCACACGCACGACACGTTTTCGGTGGGGGCGATCGTCGGCGGCACGAGCACCTACGTGAACGGCGCGACGAACGAGCACGTCGGGCGCGGCGTGCTCGTGATCATCGATCCGGAACAGGTGCACGCGTGCAATCCGTACGGCCCTGACGCATGGGCGTACCGGATGGTCTATGTCGACGTGCCGTGGCTCGCGCGGCTTCAGCATTCGCTGGGCCGCGATCCGAACGGCGGTTTTCACGGCTTTTCGGCGAAATTGACGGAGCGAGGTGACCTGTTCGCGCAATTTGGCGGCTTTTATCGCACGCTCGTCGCGCCCGGCATCGATCCGCTCGGCAAGGAGAGCGCGGCGGTCGAGTTCTTCACGGCGCTGCACGGCGCGCTCGATCGGGAATTGCCCGGCCCGCGCGCCGGGGACGACAACGCCCGGCTCGCGCGCGCGGCCGACTACATCGCCGCGCATTGCCGCGAGGGCGTGACGCTCGATGCGATCTGCGCCGAGGCCGATCTGTCGCCGTCGTACCTGATCCGCGCGTTTAACGCCCGCTACGGGATGACGCCGCATGCCTTCCTGATCGATCGCCGCGTCCAGTACGGCCGCACGGAGCTGCGCCGTGGGCGGCCGATCGCCGAAGTCGCGCTCGACGCCGGCTTTGCCGATCAGGCCCATTTCCAGCGCGCGTTCCGGCGGATCGCGGCCGCGACGCCCGGCCAGTACCGCAGCGCGACGAGCTGAACGGCGCGCGCTACACGTCGAGCAGGAACAGTGCGCTGCCCGCGAGCAGCAGCGCCATCAGCCGGTTGAACAGGCGCATGTGCCGCGCGTTCGCCAGCCGGTGCCGCAGCGACGCGCCCGCATACGACCAGCACGCGATCGACGCAAAACAGATCACCAGATACAGCGCGGCGAACTGCCAGACCTGCGTGCGGTCGCCGTCGGCCGCATAGGCGCCCATCGCGGCCACGCATGCGAGCCAGGCCTTCGGATTCAGCCACTGCATCGCCGCGCCGGCTGCCGCCGACGGGCCGGCCACGTCCGGATCGGCCGACAGCCGGCCGTCATCGAGCGCGAGCCGCAACGCCATATAGAGCAGGAACGCGATTCCCGACCACTGCGTGGCGGTCGTCAGCACGGGCCAGCGCGCGAGCGCCGCGTGCAGCCCGAGGCCGATCAGCAGGAACAGCGCGACGAAGCCGAGCGTCGCGCCGGCCGCATAGCGCAGGCTCGCGCCGAGGCCGTGCCGTGCGCCGGCACTGAGCGCGACGATGTTGACGGGACCGGGGGTGATCGACGAGGCGAGCGCGAACGCGGCCATCGAAACCAGCATGCTCATTGATTGTCTCCATGCGAATGTCAAAGTCGCATCGAGACTAAATAAGCCGCGCGTGTCGGTATTGAAGAAAACTGCCCTCGGCGTCGCTGTCGGGATTCACGTGACGCCGAACCGGTCGCCGCGCTCACCGCGACCGAAAGTCGTTGGAAGCACCGTTGCAGCCGCAGTCGTCGAGTCTCACGTCACGGACGGGCGGTAGTCGAGAGCGCGTCGAACACGTCGGCTTCCGGAAGCTGCAGCCACGACTCCGGGCCTGCATCGATTTCTTCGACCGTCAGCAGACACGCATCGAGTTCGCGACGCAACCGGACGTGATCGATCGACTGCCCGATGAACACGATCTCCTGCCGGCAATCGCCTGTCGGCTCCTCCCATTTTTTCAGCACGCCGTCGCGACGATAGTCGTCGTGCGGCCAGTCCGATCGAGGAACGAATCGCCACCATCGCCCGACGTAACCCCACTGGAACGTGCCGCCCGTTTGCACGAGCATGGCGATGTCGGCATATCGGTGCGCAGCCCAGACATATCCCTTGCAGCGAAGCAGTCGGCCGTTGGCCCAGGGGCGACGCAGCCACGCGAGCAGGCGCGCCGGATGAAACGGCGCACGTTCGTGATAAGTCCACGATGCGATCCCGTACGCGTCGGATTCCGAGGGGCGTTCGTCGGCCTGCATGCGTTGCATCCATCCCGGCGATTCGACGAGCGCCGGGAGATCGAAACGCCGCGTATCGAGGACGTCTGACGGATCGATCTCGCCGTGCTGCATCGGCAGGATTCGCGCGGAAGGATTCAGCGAAGCAAGGATGGCGCGCAGCCTGTCGAAACCTGCGTCGCCGATCCGGTCGAGTCGGCTCACGAGGATCACGTTCGCATATTCGACTTGTTCGATCAGCAGGTCCGACAGCTTGCGCGGCGGACCGGAATCGCTGCCGTTCGCGAGCGTGGCGTCGCGCGTGACCGGTTCAGCCGACGCGATCATGTCCTCGAACGTCTCGCCGTTGACCACCGTGACGAGCGTGTCCAGCCGCGCGAGTTCGCTGAGGCTGAAACCGTCGCGGTCGAGGAACGCGAACGTCTCCGCAACCGGCATCGGCTCCGAGATACCGGTCGACTCGATCAGCAGATAGTCGAAGCAACGCTGCCGCGCGAGCGTGCTGATCTGCTCGAGCAGATCGGCGCGCAGCGTGCAGCAGATGCAGCCGTTGCTCATCTCGACCAGTTCGTCCTCGCCTCGACGCAGCTCGACGTTGCGCCGCACGTCGTCGGCATCGACGTTCACTTCGCTCATGTCGTTGACGATCACGGCGACCTTCAAGCCGGCGCGGTTGCGCAGGATGTGGTTCAGCAACGTCGTCTTCCCGGCGCCGAGGAAGCCGGACAGCACGGTGACCGGAATCCTCGGCGGCGCGGCGGCCGGCGCTTGTCGATCGTCCGGCGTCGTCATGCGCTCTGCCCGGACGCGCGAGCCAGATAGCCTTCGAACAGGTCGACCACAACGTAACCGTCGTCGGCGGCGGCGCCCCACAGATCCTTCACGCGGAACTCGACATGATAGGTCGGCTGATGCGCGGCTCCGGTGTCGCCGTGGCCGATCGCGTCCGGGAAGGGCCACGATTCGGTCGTCCGGTGCAGCACGACGCCTTCCTTGCCGCGAACATAGCCCGGCACGCGGATGTGTCCGCTGACGTATTCGGCGCGAACGACGACGCGATCGCCGACCTCGAACCGCGTCGAGTCGGGCGGTGCCGCCCGGCCGCCGGATTTCGGCGGGTTTGCGAGCCGGAAATGCGAACCGAGCGCGCGGTCGAGCTCATCCTGCGTGAGCATGCCGGTTTCGACGAGCAATGTGGCCGTCGCGATCACGTAGCGCTCGTAGTAGCGCGTGCCGACGTGCTGGCGCACGTCGATGCGTTCGACTGCGTGACGTACCTCGTCGACGCTGAATTTTTTCAGTGGGTCCACGCCGACGAACATCAGACTGTACGCGAGATGCTCCCAGTCTTCCTTGAAGACCGGCTTGTAGCCGAGGCTGTTGATCGTGTGCGGCACCGGGCCGAAACCCTGGAACCCGCCGAGGTCGTGAAAGCCGTCCATATGTGACTCCGAGATGAAGGTCGAAAGCGAAATGTGGTGCGAGTCAGTGCACGCGCGGCAGCGCCACGCCGATCAGCACGTCCTTCGTGACGAGCGTGCGCAGTTGTTCCTCGGTCATGTGCTCACTGCCGGCCGGCCGCACCGGCAGCACGAGATAGCGGCTTTCGGCGGTCGTATCCCAGACCTTCACGACGACGTCGTCGGGCAGGTCGGTGCCGAGTTCGCGCAGCACCGTGCGCCCTTCGCGGACGAGTCGCGCACGATATTCGAAGCCCTTGTACCACTCGGGCGGCAGCCCGAGTACCGGCCAGTTCGTGCATGAGCACAGGCTGCAGACGATCACGTTCTTCAGCGACGGCGTGTCTTCGAGCGCGACGATGTATTCGCCCTGCGGCCCGGTGTAGCCGAACTGTGCGCATGCGGCCGTGCCGTCCTTCAGCAGCAGTTCGCGAAACGCCGGGTCGACCCACGCGCGCGCGACGATGCGTGCGCCGTTGGCCGGATCCCAGGTCGTGGACATCAGCTCGGTCAGGCCTTCGATATAGCCGTCGGGGATCAGGTTCTTCTCTTTCATCACGCGAAACAGCGCCCAGGCACGTTCGCCGGGAGTCGAGGCTGTTTCCGCGGAAGGGATCGCGCTCATCGTGGGGTTCCTTGTGGTGGTTCGGGTTGACCGCCGCCATCGCGTTGGTACTGCGGTGGCGGGGCGTGGAAGCGTGGTGTCGGTCACGCTCGACGAGCAGGGTAAGAAGAGAAAAAGCGCGGTTCTTTGCCGGCACGGATCGGAAACTATGCCGAGACGGTCCCGTGGCGCGGCAGGGGCCGACGCGCAACGGCGGCACGGCGATTCGTGGCATCGACAGGGCGCCCGGCACGCAACGGCGGCCGCCGGCGCACGTTGTGCGACCGCCGTATGGCACGGGTCGCGGAGGTCCGCCACAGCCAATTTCTTGTTCCGCCGGAAAACAGAAATGCGGATTTTGCCTTTCTATTCTCACCCTCAAGCGACGGCCGTTCGATGTCGCGAATCGCCGGTACTCCCGCAGTAACGGCGGAACAACAGTCAGCCAACACCCCGCGATTCCACCGTCCGGCAACGATTCCCGTTCGTCGTACGTCGAGCGCGGCGGTGTCTGCGCATCCAGGTGAGGAGCATGATGGACAACGTCAACAGAATGAAACTGAAGCGTATCGCGCGCTGGATCGGCTTGTCGCTGATGGCCGTCGCATCGCATTACGCGGGCGCGGTCGAGGTCGATCCCGGCGATTACGAGCAGTATCCGGCCGGCGCGACGATCGGCGTGCTGTACTACAACTACTCCGCGACGAATGCCTACTACGCGAACGGCCACCGGACGTCGGATTTCGACCTGCAGTCCAATATCGGCATCGCCCGCCTGCTGCATGTGTTCCAGCTAACCGACAGGCTCACGATCGATCCGCAGGTGTTGCTGCCGTTCGGTCACATCAGCAGCTTCGGCAATGCCGGTGCGCTTGGCAGTACGAACGGTGTCGGCGACGTGATCCTGACCGCACCGTTGAAATTCCGCCTGAACGACGCGAAGGACGTCGTCGCCGCGACGGTCTACGTCTACGCGCCGACAGGGAGCTACGACCAGAACCGCGGTCTCAATCTCGGTGCCAACCGCTGGTCGCTCGATTTCCAGGCGGCCTACATCAAGCACTTTTCGCCGCAGTGGGCGCTCGATCTCGTCGGCGACGCGATCTGGTACGGCAACAACACGTCGTACGGCGCGAGCGGCACGACGCTGCATCAGCGGATGAGCTACAGCGCACAGGCGATGGTGCGTTACATGCCCGATCCGGGCACGTCGCTCGGGATCGGCATCACGCAGCTCTGGGGCGGTGAAACGAGCGTGGGCGGCGCGGACAACAACGACGCGCTTCGCACGACGCGCATGCGGATCACCGCGGCGAAATTCGTGACGAAGTCCGATCAGGTGCAAATCCAGCTCGGCACCGATCTGAGCGTGCGCAACGGCCCGAAGAACAGCCTGCTCGCCGGCCTGCGTTACGCGCACATCTTCTGACGACCCGCATGCGCCGGGATACACCCGGTGCATCTCGCTCCGTGTCCCCAACGTCGATACCTCGACATCCGATTCCCTTTCCAGAGAGGTCACGCATGGAATCCGCCATCGACAAACACCTGATCTGCCCGCGGACGCTGTCGCGCCGCGTCGCCGACGACTACCAGCCACCGTTCCCGATGTATGTCGCCCGGGCCGCCGAAGACCTGAGCCAGGTCGTGATGGGTTATTTCGGCGTGCAGTATCGCGGCGCCGACAAGCGCGCCACGGCGCTGGCCGCGTTGCGCCGGATCGTCGCCGATTTCGGTGCGCAGGACGGCCCGAACAACTTCGATCTGACACAACACACCGACGACCAAGGCTACGAGAACCTGATCGCCGTCGGCTACTGGCGCGATCCGGCCGCGTATGCGCGCTGGATTGCGTTGCCGGCACTCGTCGAATGGTGGGCCTCCGACGCGCGTCTCGCGGACGGGATCGGCTACTTCCGGGAAATCGTCGCGCCGCGCGCCGAGCAGTTCGAGACGCTCTACGCATTCACGAGCGATTTCCCCGGCGTCGGCGCGATCATGGACGGCGTCAGCGGCGAGATCGAGGAGCACGGCTACTGGGGATCGATGCGCGACCGGTTCCCGATCTCGCAGACGGACTGGATGCGCGCGGACGGCGAGTTGCGCGTCGTCGAGGGCGATCCGGCCCGTGGCGGCCGAGTGGTCGTACTGGCACACGACAACATCGCGCTGATTCGCTCCGGCCAGGACTGGCGCGCGGCCGAGCGCGACGAGCGCCGACTGTATCTCGAGGAGATCGAGCCGACGCTGCGCAGCGGGATGGAATTTCTGCGCGACAACGGCGCGGACGTCGGCTGCTACAGCAATCGCTACGTGCGCTCGATCGATCTCGACGGCAACGTGCTCGACGAGAGCTACAACATCGGCCACTGGCGCTCGCTCGACCGCCTCGAGCGTTGGGCCGAATCCCATCCGACGCACCTGCGGATCTTCGTCACGTTCTTCCGCGTCGTGACCGGGCTGTCGAAACTGCGGCTGTATCACGAGGTGTCCGTCTTCGACGCCAAGCATCAGGTTTACGAATACGTGAACTGCCATCCGCGCACCGGACTGATGCGCGACGCCGTCACCCGCTGAATCCCGCCGGCGCCGGCGGCGCCGCTTACCGAACTGGAGAACGTCGATGGCCATCAAACGCCCGACTCGCGAACAACTGTCCGACATTGCAGCCGGTTTCGGCTTTCATGTCGATTCCCGCCAACTCGCCGAATACGACGATGCCCTGCAGGCGAACTTCGATGCGTACGACGCCATCGACGCGTTGCCCGACTATCTGCCCGTCGTCGCGTATCCGCGCACGCCCGGCTACCGCCCGGAAGGCGACGAGAACCGTTACGGCGCGTGGGCGCGCAAGAGCACGATCCACGGTGCCGCGGAGGGCAAGCTGCGCGGCAAGACGGTGGTCGTGAAAGACAACATCTGCGTTGCCGGCGTGCCGATGCGCAACGGCGCGAGCACGTTCGAGGGCTACGTGCCCGACGTCGATGCAACCGTCGTCACCCGGGTGCTCGACGCCGGCGGCACGATCGCCGGCAAGTCGACCTGCGAGTACTACTGCTTTTCCGGCGGCTCGCACACGAGCGCGTCGGGGCCGGTGCACAATCCGCGCAAGCCAGGGCACTCGTCCGGCGGCTCGTCGTCAGGCAGCGGCGCGCTGGTCGCGAGCGGCGAGGTCGACATGGCGCTCGGCGGCGACCAGGGCGGCTCGGTCAGGATCCCGTCCGCCTATTGCGGCATCTACGGGATGAAGCCGACGCACGGGCTCGTGCCGTACACCGGCGCGATGCCGATCGAGGCAACCGTCGATCATCTGGGGCCGATGACGAGCAACGTGCTCGACAACGCGCTGCTGCTCGATGTCATCGCGGGCGGCGACGGACTCGATCCGCGCCAACGGGCGTTGCCGCTGCGCGCCGATTATCTCGGCGCGATCCGCGACGGCATCGCGGGACTGCGGATCGGCATCCTGCGCGAGGCGTTCGGGCTCGCGAATTCGGAGCAAGTGGTCGACGAGGCCGTGCTGGCCGCCACGCATCGGTTGCGCAAGCTGGGCGCGAGCGTCGACGAAGTGTCGGTGCCGCTGCATGCCGCCGGCACTGCGATCTGGCTGCCGATTGCGGCCGAGGGTGCGACGCAGCAGATGATGAAGGGCAACAGCCACGGTTTCAACTGGGGCGGCCTGTACGTGACCGGCATGATCGATCATCACGCGGGCTGGCGCGAGCGGGCCGATGAGTTGCCGGATACCGTGAAGGTGACGATGCTGCTCGGCGAATATTTCACGAGCCGGTATCGCGGGCGCTACTACGCGAAGTGCCAGAACCTCGCGCGGCGCTTGCGATCGGCTTACGACGCGGCGCTGCAGTCGTATGACGTATTGGTGATGCCGACCGTACCGATGCGCGCGTCGAAGCTGCCGGAGCCCGGTTGCGCGATGTCCGAGTCGCTGACGAGGGCGTTCGAGATGCTCGCGAATACCGCGCCGTTCGACGTGTCCGGGCATCCGGCGATGTCGCTGCCGTGCGGGGTAGCCGACGACCTGCCGATCGGGCTGCAACTGGTCGGGCGCCGTTTCGACGAGGCGACGCTCTATCGCGTTGCGTATGCGTATGAACAGTCTTCCGACTGGCGTCGGACGACATGCTCATGACATGCCCGGCGCGGTAGCGCGTTACCGCTGCGCCGCGTGTCGGTCCGACCGGCAACGCGGCGGACGCGGCCATCGATTGGACAATGCGCTTTTGAACGGGCACGCTACCGGCTGCGTGTTTGCTAACCCATGTGGGGCACGACCATGACGATGCGTCCTTTCCCGCGCGCCGCAAGCGGCGACGCGACCGGTCTGGCGTCCGACAGCCCGCTGGACGAGCGGGCGAACGCGGCCATCGAGGTGCCGCCCGACGGCTCGGTCAGCCAGCGTATCGAATTCTGGCGCGAGACGATTCTGCGCCTGTTCGCGGACGTGCAGATCGCGGCCGTGCAGAAAGCCGATTTCTTCGGTCGAGTGCGGCAGCGCAAGTGCGAAAAGATGCGAATCTCCGAAATCCACGCGAGCGAGCAGGCCGTGATTCGGCGTTATCGCCAGGCGCGCAGCGAGTATGAGGACAAGTATTTCGGAGTATTGATGCTCGAGGGCAGCCAGTCGGTCGAGCAGGACGGCAAGATCGTCACGCTGCACCCCGGGGATTTTGCGATCTACGACGCGACACGGCCTCACCACCTGCAGTTCGGCCAGTCGTGGCGCGAGATCGTCGTCAGCATTCCCCGCGCGACGCTGAACCAGCTCGTCATCGGGATGGAGCACCGCACGGCGTGCCCGACGCAAACCGGGGAGGGCGTCGGCAGCGTCATGCGTGCGTTTCTCGAGCAGATGTCGTCGCAGATCCGTAGCGTGACCGAGGACGAGATGCGGCAGTTGTCGGATACCGCGATCACGCTGATCGCGATGACGCTGGGGGGCATGCAGCGCAACGACCTCGCGCAATCGAGGATGAAGGCGTTGACACTGACGCGTGTGAAGCGGCATGTGCTCGAGCACCTGCACGATCCGGAGCTGAACCCGATGATGATCGAGCGGTCGATCGGGATTTCGTCGCGGTACATCAACAAGCTCTTCGAGGCCGAGGAGACGTCGCTGATGCGTTACGTATGGAACCTGCGACTCGAACGGTGCGCGCAGGATCTCGCGAATCCGCAATGCGTGGCGCTGCGCGTGTCCGACGTCGCATTGCGCTGGGGATTCAACGACATGTCGCATTTCAGCCGCGTGTTTCGCGAGCGGTTTGCGATGTCGCCGCGGGCGTGGCGCGAGCAGGGTGGCAAGCCACGCGCGTAATGCGTTCCGGGCCGCGTTCGTGGCTGGCAAGCGCCGATCGGAGGCGGCCGGACGTCGACAGGCGCGGCCGCCGTCAATGCAGCGCGCGTGGTGCGTGGGCCGGACGCGAATCGGCCGAGCCGGCCGCGTCGGCTGCGTCGCCAGCGCGTAGCGGACCGCCTGCGCACGGTTGCGTCGACACCGAGAACCCGAACGTGTTGATGCCGCCCGAGCAGGCGACGAACACGCTGCCGCCGTGCATCTCGGCGACGGCCTTGACGATCGACAGCCCGAGCCCGTGGTTCTCCTTGCTGTTCGCGCGGGCTTCCTCGAGCCGGTAGAAGCGCTCGAACACGTGCGAGCGCCGTGCGGGATCGATCGGCTCACCCGGGTTCGCGACCGACACTTCGACGAGCGTGTCGCGGCGCACGATCGTCACGCCGACCGTCGCGCCGGGCGCCGAATGCTGGATCGCGTTGATCAGCAGGTTCGTCATCGCGCGGCGGAACAGCGACGGATCGACGGCCGCGCGCGCATCGCCGTTCAGTTCGGCGTGCAACTGCGCCTCGTCGAGCGGGATTTCGAGGAAGTCGAGCATGCGCCGCACTTCGTCGGCGAGCGACACGTCCTTCAGGTCGGTCGCACGTTCGCCGCGGTCGCTGCGCGACAGGAACAGCATGTCGTTGATGATCACGCGCAGCCGCTCGAATTCCTCGAGGTTCGACTGCAGCGTCTGCTGCATCCGGTCGACCGTGCGGTCGCGGCTGGTCAGCGCGACCTGGGTCTGGCCGATCAGGATGCTGATCGGCGTGCGCAGTTCGTGCGCGACGTCCGCGTTGAACGCCTCGAGCCGCGCGTAGGTTTGCTGGATGCGGTCGAGCGCACCGTTGAACGATGTGGCGAGATCGCGCAGCTCGGCCGGCAGCGCGTCGGTCTGCAGCCGCTGGCGGCGGTTCGCGAGGCTGATCGCCGATGCGTCCTGCGATAGCCGGTCGAGCGGCGCGAGCCCGAAGCGGGCCACCGCGCGGCTCAGCAGCAGCGTAATGAGCGTCGCGAGCGTGATCAGCCCGGCGAGCGTCCAGACGAAGCGGCGCAGCATCCGCTGCGTGCGCTCGCACGAGCTGGCGACGATCAGCTTCAGCGTCGGCCGCTCGCCGTTACCGGCCACCGTGACGGTCTTCGTCATCACGTCGTAGGTGCTGTGGTTCAGCGCGTAGCGCTGGAACGCGCCGAACGGCGCGCCGACCGGCACGCCGTCGACGGGCGCGCCGAAGCGGAAGTCCGGATTGGTGCTGTCGACCTGGTAGCGCGTCGAGCCGTCGGGCGGTTCGAGATCGGCGAGTTTTTCCTGCATGAGACGCCCGCGCATGGCCGTGGTCGCATGCGACACGATCATCTCGGCGACCTTGGTGCGCGTGTCGAGCGTCGCGCGCACCTCGGCGAACAGCTGGCGCTCCATCATCACGAACAGCCCGCAGCCCACCAGCGTGAACACGAGCAGCGACACGATGCCGAACATCGCCGAAAGCCGCCGGACGATCGAGCGTTTCATGCGGGTCTCTCGGTGTCGCCGTCCTCGCGCGCCTCGAGGACGTAGCCCATCCCGCGGATCGTGTGCAGCAGCTTGTCCGTGAACGGGCCGTCGAGTTTCGCGCGCAGGCGCTTGATCGCCGTCTCGACGACGTTCGCGTTGCTGTCGAAGTTCACGTCCCACACGAGCTCGGCGATGGTCGTCTTCGACAACACTTCGCCGCTGCGCCGCGCGAGCACGCCGAGCAGCTGGAATTCCTGCGCGGTCAGGTCGAGGCGCGTGCCGTCGCGCGTGGCGCGGCGGCCGATCAGGTCGACGCGCAGGTCGCCGATCGAGATCAGCGTCGATTCCTGCACGCGTGCGCGGCGCGTCAGCGCGCGCAGCCGCTCGATCAGCTCGAGGAACGAGAACGGCTTGGTGAGGTAATCGTCGGCGCCGCCGCGCAGCCCGCGCACGCGGTCATCGACGCGGTCGCGCGCGGTCAGCATGATGACGGGCGTCTGCTTCTGCGCACGCAACGCGCGCAGCACGCCGAAGCCGTCCAGCTTCGGCAGCATCACGTCGAGCACGACCACGTCGTACTCGAATTCGACGGCTTTCCACGCGCCGTCCTCGCCGTCGAGCGCGGTGTCGACGACCCAGCCTTCCTCGGTCAGGCCGCTCTTCAGGTATTCAACGACTTTCGGTTCGTCTTCGACGATCAGGACTTTCATGTTCGAATCCGTTGTCCGGGTAATCCGGTTAAGGGCTCGGGCGCGCCGGGGCTGCGGTGGCAACCTCGGCCGGCGCGGGGCCGGCCGCGGCATGGCCATCCCAGCCGCCGCCCAGCGCCTTCGCGAGAAACACGACGAGCGCCGCGCGCTGGCCCTGGATCTGCACGGCCTGCCGCTCGCTGGTCAGCAACTGCTGCTCGGCCGTCAGCACGTCGATGAACGGCGTCAGGCCGCCCGCGTAGCGATCCTGCGCGAGCGACACGAGCTTGCGCGCGTCGTCGACGGCCGCGGAAGCCTGCCGCGCGGCGTCGGCGAGCACCGACAATCCCGTGACCGCATTCTGCACCTCCTGGAACGCGGTGAGCACGGTCTGCCGGTAGCTGGCCTGCGCGGCAACGTAACCGGCCTGCGCGAAATCGACGCCGGCCTTCAGCTTGCCGCCTTCGAACAGCGGCTGGCTGAGCGACCCGCCGACCGACCACAGCAGCGCCGGCACGGTGAACAGGCCCGCAAAGCGCGTCGCATCCCAGCCGATATCGGGCGACAGCACGATGCGCGGGAAATAGGCGGCGCGCGCGACGCCGATCTGCGCATTCGCGGCGGCCATCGCGCGTTCGGCCGACGCGACGTCGGGACGCCGCTGCAGCACGTCGCTCGGC
This sequence comes from Burkholderia sp. AU30280, assembly GCF_020420125.1. Lineage (NCBI taxonomy): Bacteria > Pseudomonadati > Pseudomonadota > Betaproteobacteria > Burkholderiales > Burkholderiaceae > Burkholderia > Burkholderia sp. AU30280. The sequence continues at coordinate 133,920 of NZ_JAIZRY010000001.1, read as the reverse complement.
AGGCCGGTCGGCAGCGCCGGCGCGTTGATCGGCACGACGCGCGGCGCGATCGAGAAGGCGGGGGCCGGCGTGCCGACCAGCGTCGCGATCGCGGTTTCGACCTGCACGCGCTGCTGGAGCAGCAACTGCGCCTGCGTGCGCGTCGCGTCGAGCTGCGCGCGCTGCTGCAGCAGGTCGAGGCCCGACACCGCGCCGAGGTCGTGGCGCGCGCTCACGTAGTCGAGCGCTTTCTGCTGCAAGTCGATCGAGCGCCTGACGACGTCGATCTCGGTATCGAATTCACGCAGCGCGAAATAGCTCGATGCGAGATCGGCGGTCAGCACCAGGCGTGCGTTTGCGAAATCGTCACCGGCCTGCTCGGTGGTCGCCTGCGCGGACTCGACGCTGCGGCGTACGCGGCCGAACAGGTCGAGCTCGTAGCTGACGCTCGCGCCGACCTGGATGTCGTTCTGCACGGTCGACGCGTTCGGCGTCGCGTAGTTGGTCTGCGGCCGGTCGGCCGAGATCTTGAAGCGCTGGCCGCTCGCGGTCAGGCCGACGGCCGGATACTGCGCCGAGGCGACCGATGCGAGCGTCGCCTTCGCCTGGTCGTAGCGCGCGGCGACGGCCTTCAGGTTCTGGTTGTTGCGCAGCGCCTCGGTTTCCAGCGCATCGAGCTGCGGATCGCCGAATGCGGTCCACCATGCCGGATCGAGCGGCGCGCGAGCTGGCGCGGCCGGATGCCAGTAGGAATCCGCCGGGTCGAGCCGCCACGCGGCCGGCGTGTCGACGTCGGGCCGCTTGTAATCGGGGCCGACCGTACAGCCGGCGACGGCCGCCGCGAGCGCAACGGTGGCGGAGACGGCGGCAGGGCGCCGGCGGAGGCGCATCGCGATCACGACTTCGCCTCCGCGGCGCCGGATGCTGGTTTCGCCGCCGGCGCCGCGACGATCACCGGGTCGCCGTTTGCGAGCGCGTCGCTCGGGTTCGTGACGAGGCGGTCATTCGGCGTGAGCGGGCCGTCGACTTCGAGCGTCTGCCCGATCGTGCGCACGACCGTCACCTGTTTCAGGCGCACCTGGCCATTCGCGTCGACGGTCGCGACCGTCGGGCCTTCGGCGCGGAACAGCAACGTATTGGCCGGCACCTGCAGGCGGCCGACCGGCGTCATCGGCAAGGTGGCCTGCACATACGCGCCGGGCAGCAGCTTGCCGTCCGGGTTCGGCAGCGTGATCTCGATCTGCAGCGAGCGCGTCGCGACGTCGATCGCCTCGGACGTGCGCGTGATCGTCCCGTCGAAGGTCCGGCCCGGCAGCTCGGCCTGCGCGACGCTCACGTGCTGGCCGACCTTGACCTGCTGTGCATACGCCTGCGGCACCTGCACGTAGAGGCGCAGCCGGTCGGCCTGCACGACCGTGAACAGCGAGCGGCCGGCGTTGCCGGAGCTGACGAGATCGCCCACGTCGACGTTGCGCTGCGTGACGATCCCGTCGATCGGCGCGACGATCCGCTGGAAGCCTTTCAGCTCGGTGAGGCGGCGCATGTTCGCATCGGCCGCGGCGAGGTTCGCGGTGCCCTGGTTGAACGCGCCTTGCCGGTCGTCGAGCTCCTGCTGCGAGACGGCATCGCGCTGGCGCAACTGCTGCGCACGGTCGAACGATGTCTTCGCGAGCGCGAGTGCGGCTTGCGCCTGCTGGCGCTGGGCGGTGGCCTGCGCGAGTTCCTGGTTCAGCTCGGGCGTGTCGAGTTCGGCGAGCAATTGCCCCTGCTTCACGTGCGCGCCGATGTCGGCCTGCCAGCGCAGCACGTAGCCGCTCGCGCGGGCATAGATCGGCGCCTCGACGAAGCCGCGCAGCGTGCCGGGCAGCGTCAGCTTGCCGCCGGTGGCCGCATCGACCGGATGCGCGACGCTCACGTACTGGCGCGTGTTCTGCTCGGCAACCGCGTCGAGCCGGTTGCGGTTCAGCACGTTGACGACCACCGTGCGCGCGGCGCCGGCGGCCAGCAGCACGCCGATCGCGATCAGGACGATCTTCCCGCGTCGCGACACCGACGTGCGCGTCGGCAGGTGCATGCCGCGTTCGTCCACCTGGATGCCGACGGAGCTGTGATGTTTCTCTTCCATGAATTCAACCAAATCAACCGGGTAGTGGAACGAAAGTCAGTGTCCGGCCTGGCGCGCACGCCGGCGGGCCAGCCGCGCATGCACGCCGCCGAACACGAGCGGCACGAACAGCAAGGTCGAAACGGTCGCGAACAGCAGCCCGCCGATCACCGCGCGGCCGAGCGGCGCATTCTGCTCGGCGCCTTCGCCGAGGCCGAGCGCCATCGGCACCATCCCGATGATCATCGCGAGCGCCGTCATCAGCACCGGCCGGATCCGCGTCGCGCCTGCTTCCAGCGCGGCCGTGAGCGGCGGCGCGCCGGCCTCGAGGCGCTGCCGCGCGAACGACACGACCAGGATGCTGTTCGCGGTCGCGACACCCACCGTCATGATCGCGCCCGTCAGTGCCGGCACGCTCAGGTGCGTGCCGGTGATGAACAGCATCCAGACGATGCCGGCGAGCGCGGCCGGCATCGCGCTGATGATGATCAGCGGGTCGAGCCACGACTGGAAATTGACGACGATCAGCAGGTAGACGAGCACGATCGCCATCGCGACGCCCGCGCCGAGGCCGAGATACGACGTGCGCATCGTCTCGACCTGGCCGCGCATCGTCAGCTCGGTGCCGCGCGGCAGCGTCGCGCGCGCGTCGGACACGATGCGGTCGATCTCGCCCGCGACCGCGCCGAGGTCGCGGCCTTCGACGCTGACGTACACGTCGATCGCCGGGCGGATGTTGTAGTGCGTGATCACGGCCGGGTTCGCGGTGCTGCGCACCTGCACGAGGTTGCCGAGCAGTTGCAGCGGCATGCCCGTGCGGCCGCTCGCCGAGATCGGCGTGCCGAGCAGGTCGTCGACCGACGAGATGCTGTATTGCGGGGTCTGGATCTGCAGCGGGTACTGGACACCGGTGCGCGGGTTGATCCAGAACGACGGCGTCGTCTGCGAACTGCCGGACAGCGAGATCAGCATGTTCTGCGCGACGTTCTGCGCGGAGAGGTTGAGCTGCTGCATGCGCGTACGGTCCATGTCGGCCAGCAGGGTCGGCTCGTCGTTGCGTTGCAGCACGTGCACGTCGACGGCGCCGGGGATTTGCCTGAACTTTTTCATCAGGCTGCTCGCGATGGTCATGTTACTCGCGAGATCGTTGCCGAGCACCTGCAGGTCGATCGCGGCCGGTTGGCCGAAGTTGAGGATCTGCGTGATGATGTCCGACGGCTGGAAGAAGAACTCGACGCCCGGGAAACGTTCGGGCAGCACCGTGCGCAGCGCCTGCACGTAGTGCTGGGTCGCGCGGTGGCCGGGCTTCAGCGCGATCAGCAGCTCGCCGTCGAGCGTGCCGATCGTGCCGGCGTTGCTGTACGACAGGTTGATGCCGCTCACCGGCAGGCCGAGGTTGTCGACGATCGCGCCGAGTTCGTCGGGCGGCACGGTTTCGCGGATCACGCGCTCGACCTGGTCGGCGAGGCGCGCGGTTTCCTCGATCCGGTAGCCGGTCGGCGCGCGCATGTGCAGCCGGATGTTGCCCGAATCGGCATTCGGGAAGAAATCGCGGCCGAGCACGAACACGAGGCCCGTCGACAGCACGCAGAAGCCGAGGAAGCACATCGCGTAGAAGCGGCGGCGCACCAGCAGGATGCTGAGCAGCACGATGTACCACGCGCGTAGTCGCTCGAACGCATCGTTGAACGCGTGATGGATGCGTGCGAAGCGCGACGTCGCGTGATCGGGGCCGGTGCTCGCCTGCTGCGGGCGGAACAGCAGCATCGCGAGCGTCGGCACCAGCGTGCGCGACAGCACGTACGACGCGAGCATCGCGAACACGACGGCTTCCGCGAGCGGCACGAACAGGTAGCGCGCGACGCCCGTCAGGAAGAACATCGGCACGAACACGATGCAGATGCACAGCGTCGACACGAACGCGGGCACCGCGATTTCGCCCGCGCCTTCAAGAATCGCGTCGTGCAGGTTCGTACCGAGATGCAGGTGCCGCTCGATGTTCTCGATCGTGACGGTCGCGTCGTCCACCAGGATCCCGACCGCGAGCGCGAGCCCGCCGAGCGTCATGATGTTGATGGTCTCGCCGAGCGCGGACAGCGCGATCAGCGACGTGAAGATCGACAGCGGGATCGAGATCGCGATGATCAGCGTGCTGCGCCAGTTGCCGAGGAACAGCAGGATCATCATCGCGGTCAGCACGGCGGCGATCAGTGCCTCGTGGATCACGCCCTGGACGGCCGCGTTGACGAACACCGACTGGTCGAACAGCGGCGTGATCGTGAGCCCTTCGGGCAGCGTCGGGATCACCTTCGGCAGCAGCGCCTTCAGGTCCGACACGACCTTGAGCGTCGACGCATCGCCGCTTTTCAGGATCGAGATGAGCACGCCGCGCTGGCCGTTCTGGCGCACGACGTTGGTCTGCGGCGCGAAGCCGTCGCGGACCGACGCCACCTCGCGCAGGTAGGTCGTCGCGCCGTTGACGGTCTGGACCGGCAGGTTGTTGATGTCGGCGATGGTGTCGGCCGACGCGTTCGTGTCGATCCGGTATTCGGTCTGGCCCATCTTCGCGGTGCCGGTCGGCAGCACGAGGTTCTGCGCGTTCACCGCGTTGACGATGTCGGCGGGCGTGAGCCCCTTCGCGAGCAGCGCCTGCGGATCGAGGTCGATCGCGACCACGCGTGTGCGGCCGCCGTACGGGAACGGAATCTGCACGCCCGGCACCGTGATCAGCTGCGGGCGCAGGAAGTTGAGCGCGATGTCGGCGAGCGACTGTTCGCTGAGCGTCTGGCTCGACAGCCCGAGCTGGATCACCGGAATGCTCGACGCCGAGTAGGTGATCACGAGCGGCGGCGTCGCGCCCTGCGGCATCTGCCGCACGATCGCCTGCGCGGACGAAACCGTCTGCGCGATCGCCGTCTGCACGTTCGCGCCCGGTTGCAGGAACACCTTCACGACCGCGATGCCGGGCAGGGACGTCGATTCGACGTGCTGGATGTTGTTGACGGTCGTCGTCAGGATCCGCTCATGCACGGACGTGATGCGGTTCGTCATCTCGGTCGCGGAGAAGCCGCTGTAATTCCAGATGACGCTGATCACGGGAATGTTGATCGCGGGCAGCACGTCGACCGGCGTGCGCATCAGCGCAAGCGGGGTGGCCAGCACGATCATGATGGCCATGACGATGAACGTGTAGGGGCGCCTGAGCGCGAGATTGACGATCCACATGGAGGCGGCGGGACAGGCGGTGATCAGGCGTGGGTAAATGGAACCCGAATGATAGGCGTCGGCGTGGAACGGGTTACTGTCGCGAAACTGGCGGAATTGTCAGTTTGGGGCGCGGCGGCCGATTGCCGATTCGGCAGAGGAAACGCAGCGCGGCGCGACGGCCGGAAAACGGCCACGATACCGGACGGGCGAGCGGCGTCGGCGGCGATTCCGTTCATCGGTCCGCGCTCAGATCTGCTCGATCCCGACGCGCGCGAGCGCACCGAGATCGACGACGTCGATCTGGTTGTACGCGAGCCGCAGCGCGCCGAGCTTCTCGAGCTGCTGCAGCGCCTGGTTGATCCGCTGCCGCGATACGCCGACGAGCATCCCCAGTTCCTCTTGCGAGATCGACAGCGACGGGCCGGTGTCCGGGTACAGGTCGGGGTTGAAAAGCTGCGCGAGCGACTGCGCGACGCGTGCGTCGACGTCCAGCAGCCGGCTGTTCTGGATCGACGCGATGAATTCGCCCATCCGGTTGTTCAGCTGGTGGATCACGAAGCGCGTGAACGGCAGGCTCGTGTCGAGCAGCGCATGGAACGTGTCGGCCGGCACGAACAGCACGGTCGAGCGCTGGATCGCGACGACCTCGTACTTGCGCAGCTCGCGCTTGATCACGCTGCCTTCGCCGAACCAGCCGCCCGACGGCACGCCGGAGAACGTGCAGCCGCGCCCCGACGCATTGAAGATGGCGAGCTTCAGCAGCCCGCGGTGCACGCCGATCCAGTATTCGGATGGCGCGAGCCGATGGGCGATCACGTCGCCGGCCTCGCACTGCTCGACGTGCGACTGCGCGAGCACGAGCGCCTGGTGCTCGGGCGCGAGCGTGCGGAACCACGCGCACTGGCCGAACAGCGTGGCGAGCGCCGGCAGCCGGCCCGGTTCGGGAAGGGCATCGGCCGGGTCGGCGGGCGCGTCGGGCGGTGCAGCGAGTGGGTCGTGCATGGGTGCGGGTTTGCGAGGTTAGGGATAACGCGCAGCGCGTGACGGGCACTCTGTCGTTTCGATGACAGACGGCTCACAATAGCGCCCGTTAGGCTGTCGGCAATTGAACCACATCAAAACGATCCGGGGTGGATAGGCCCCGGTCGACAGGACACGGGAGACAGGATCATGACGCAGATGTTCGAGGCCGGACTCGGCCGCCGCGACGCGAATTACGTGCCGCTCACCCCGATCGACTTCCTGGTCAGGACGGCCGAAGTCTACGGCGAGCGCCTCGCGATCGTGCACGGCGACGTGCGGCGTACCTGGGGCGAGACTTACACGCGCGCGAAGCAACTGGCGAGCGCGCTCGCGCGGCTCGGCGTCGAACGTGGCGACACGGTCGCGGCGATGCTGCCGAACATCCCGGCGATGGTCGAGGCGCACTTCGGCGTGCCGATGGCCGGCGCCGTGCTGAACACGATCAACACGCGGCTCGACGTGTCGTCGGTGCTGTTCATGCTGCGTCATGGCGAGGCGAAGGTGCTGATCGTCGACACCGAATACGCCGAGTTCGCCCATCGCGCGGCGCTCGAGGTGCCGGGCCTGAAGATCGTCAGCGTGGCCGACGCGATGCCGGCCGATCCCGCGCGCTTCGCGGGCGCGACCGACTACGAGGCGCTCGTCGCAAGCGGCGACGCCGACTACGCATGGACGCCGCCCGCCGACGAATGGGATGCGATCGCGCTGAACTACACGTCCGGCACGACCGGCGACCCGAAGGGCGTGGTCTACCACCATCGCGGCGCGTATCTCGCGGCGATCAGCAACCTCCTCGAATGGGACATGCCGAAGCATGCCGTCTACCTGTGGACGCTGCCGATGTTCCACTGCAACGGCTGGTGTTTCCCGTGGGCCGTCGCGGCGCGCGCGGGCGTGAACGTCTGCCTGCGCAAGTTCGACGCGAAGACGGTGTTCGACCTGATCCGCCGCGAACGCATCACGCACTATTGCGGCGCGCCGATCGTACAGAGCGCGATCGCGAACGCGCCGGCCGAGTTCCGCGAAGGGATCGACCACACGGTGCACGCGATGGTCGCGGGCGCGGCGCCCGCGCCGGCCGTGATCGCGAAGATGAAGGAGATCGGCTTCGACTTGCTGCACGTGTACGGGCTGACCGAGGTCTACGGGCCGGCGACCGTGTGCGCGAAGCAGTCGCATTGGGAGGCGTTGGGCGACGAGGAGCGCGCGCGGCTCAATGCGCGCCAGGGCGTGCGCTATCACCTGGAAGCGGGCGCGACGGTGCTCGATCCCGACACGATGGCGCCGGTGCCGGCCGACGGCGAGACGCTCGGCGAGATCATGTTCCGCGGCAACATCTGCATGAAGGGCTACCTGAAGAACCCGAAGGCGACCGACGAGGCGTTCCACGGCGGGTGGTTCCATACCGGCGATCTCGCCGTGCTGATGCCGGACGGCTATATCCGGATCAAGGATCGCAAGAAGGACATCATCATCTCGGGCGGCGAGAACATCTCGAGCATCGAGGTCGAGGATGCGCTGTACCGGCACCCGGCGGTGGCGGTCGCGGCCGTGGTCGCGATGCCCGACCCGAAGTGGGGCGAGGTGCCGTGCGCGTTCGTCGAGCTGCGCGAAGGCGCGAGCGCGACCGAGGAGGAGATCGTCGCGCATTGCAAGGCGCTGCTTGCGGGCTTCAAGGTGCCGAAGGCCGTGCGGTTCGGCGAGCTGCCGAAGACGTCGACCGGGAAGATCCAGAAGTTCCAGCTGCGCAACGCGGTGGGATCGGACAAGGCGATCGACCTGGCGGGCGGCGACAAGAAGTAGGCGATGCGCCGGCCGTAGCCGGCTATCCGTTCTCCGTCACGCCTTCCGTTCGAGCCGGAACACGCTGACCGCGTCCGACAGGTGCGCGGCCTGGTCGCGCAGCGCGACGGCCGCGCGTTCGGCACCCGAGATCAGCAACGCGTTCTGCTGCGTCGCGTCGCCGATCTGCGTGACGGCCAGGTTCACCTGCTCGATACCGGTCGATTGTTCGCGCGACGCGGCGCTGATCTCGCCGATCAGCGTGCGGACCTGGTCGACTCGCGCGACGATGTCGCGCATCGTGCCGCGTGCGGCCTCCGCGATCCGGTAACCCTGCTCGACGGTCGTCGACGATTCGGCGCTCAGCGCGTCGATCTCCTTGACCGCGGCCGCGCTGCGCTGCGCGAGCGCGCGCACTTCGGCCGCGACCACCGCGAAGCCCTTGCCGTGTTCGCCCGCGCGCGCGGCCTCGACGGCCGCGTTCAGCGCCAGGATGTTGGTCTGGAACGCGATGCCTTCGATCGTGCCCGTGATCTCGGCGATCCGGCGTGTCGCGCGGCCAATGTCGTCCATGGTCGCGACCACGCGCCGCACCGCGGCGTCGCCGTTCGTCGCGGCGGCCGATGCGTCCGCGACCAGCGCGTTGGCTTGCGCCGCATGCTCGGCACTCTGCTGCACGGCGGCGGTGATCTGTTCCATGCTGGCGGCCGTCTGTTCGACGCTGCTCGCTTGCGTCGCGATCCGCGCGGCGATGTCGCCGCTGCCGGCCGCGATGTCGACCGTGCCGCGCGCGATGTCGGCGGAGCTGTTGCGCACCTGCGCGACGATCCGCGCGAGGCCGTCGCCGATCCCGTCGACCGCCTGCACGAGCCGGCCGATCTCGTCGTCGCCCGGCTTGCCGCGCGTGGCCGCGCCATCGCGGATGCGCACGCTGAGATCGCCCGCCGCATAGCGCTCGGAGGCCCGTGCCGCCGCATCGAGCGGCCGGCTCACGACGCGGCGTACCACGATGACGAACAGCGTCGCGAACGCCGCCACGAGCACGGCGCCGATCATCAGGAAGCGGTTGCGGGTGGCGCGCATGGTGGCCAGCAGTTCGTCGTCGAGCGCGATGCCGCCGACGAGCCACTGCCACTGCGGAATCGTCGTGAACGATACGAATTTTGCGGTCGGCCCGCCGTCGTGCGCGGCCGGGTCGGTCGACGTGTACGCGAGCCGCCCCTGGCCGGCCGCGAGCATCTGTGCGTACGGCGCGCGGGTCTCGTCGGCAGGCTGGCCGTCGGCATCCGGATGCACGACGAAGGTGCCGCGCGACGGCCCCTGTGATGCATCGAGCACGAAGTAGTAGCCGTTGTCGCCGATCTTCAGCGACCGGATGCCGTCCTCGACGAGCTTGAGCTCCGCGCCGATGTCGAGGCCGACGAACAGCGCGCCGATCACGCGGCCGGTCGCATCGGTCACCGGCTTGTACTGCGTGATGTACGGCCGGCCGAACAGCTTCGCGAGGCCCGTGTAGCTGCGTCCGGCGACGAGCGGTGCGTACGCGGGGCCGGCGCGGTCGAGCCTGGTGCCGACGGCGCGTGCGCCGTCCTGCTTCTTCAGCGACGTCGTGATGCGCACGAAATCGTCGCCGTCGCGCGCGAAGATCGTCGCGATCGCACCGCTTTTCTTCAGGAACTGGTCGGGGATCGAGTAGTCGAGGTCGAGCGGCTGGCCGCCCGCGGAGAGGGTTGGCGCGGCGACGCCGCCGATGTCGACGGTGCGCGCCGGGTCGAGCGTGAAATCAGGCGGCAGGAAGCTCGCGAACAGCGACATCGAGCGGTTGGCTTCGGCCGACAGCGCCTTGTCGAACAGGTCGACCATCGCGCGGATCGACTGTTCCTTGTCGACGATCCGCATGTGGGCTTCTTCAGCCAGCTGCTGGCCGGCGAAATGCGCGAGCGTCCACGCGAAAACGGTAAACAGCAGGGCGACGAGCGCGCACGCCAGCGCCGCAAGACGCGCGCCGACGCTCACCCGGCCCAATTGAGTCAATCTCATGCGACATCCTGAGTGGGGAGGGAGAGGAGGCGGAACGCACGCGTCACCGCTAGTTGCCCGGTTAATACGGCAACTTCGGCGAAATCTTTAGCGGCGCGTCGTCGATGGCGGCGCCGGCAGGTGCGGCCGTCGCGCGGGGCTGCGGCGAGAAGCGGGTGTCAATGCGTCATGAGCCACGCGACGGCCAGATAACGACCGACTTTCGCGATCGTCACGATGGCGAGGAAGGTCGGCAGCGGCTCGCGCAGCACGCCCGCGATCATCGTCAGCGGATCGCCGATCACGGGCGCCCAGCTCAGCAGCAGCGACCAGCGGCCGTAGCGCGCGTACCAGCGTTCGGCGCGCGCGAGCGCGGCGGGCTTGACGGGAAACCAGCGGCGCTCGCGGAAGTGCTCGATGCCGCGCCCGAGCGCCCAGTTGATCACGGAGCCGGCGACGTTGCCGATGCTCGCGACGAGCACCAGCGCCCACACGGGTTCGCGCCCGGCGAGCAGCAGGCCGGCGAGCACGGCTTCGGACTGGAGCGGCAACAGGGTCGCGGCGACCATCGACACGGCGAACAGGCCGCCGTAAGTGAGCAAGTCGGACATCGCGCGATTGTAGCGGGCGCGCGCCGGCCGAACTTGGGCACAGGGTCACACGGTCATGCGGTCATGCGGCATCGGCCGTGCCGAACAGCAGGTGCGAGATCACCGACTTGTCGACGGGTTCGTCGTTGAGCGTGCTGGCCAGCAGTTCGCCGGCGAGCTGCTGCGGCGAGAACACCATGTCGGGTTTCAGCAGGCGCAGCCGTTCGAGGTTGCGCTGGTGGTTCACGAGTGCGACGGTGCGCACCGAGGGCGCGATCTCGCGGATCGCGAGGATGATGAAGGCGTTCTCGGCGTCGTCGGAGCGCAGCGCGAGCACCGCACGCGCGGTCGCCGCGCCGGCGCTTTCCAGGACCGCGTGGTCGGTCGCATCGCCGACGATCAGGTCGGTCGTTGCCGGATAGTTGTGCTCGACGCCGGCCGGCACGACGACGGTTACCGCGTAGCCGCGCTTGCGCAGCCCGTCGTGCACCGCATGCGCGACGGGTGTCGCGCCGACGATCAGGTAATGATGCTTGCGGATCACGTTCGAAATGCCTCCCTTGACGATCCGTTTCAGATTGCCGCCGATCACGGGGCCGACGACCGCGCTGATCGACGTCGCGAACACCGTGATGCCGAGCACGATCACCGACGCGGTGAACAGGCGCGCGGTCGGCGCGTGCGGAACGATGTCGCCGTAACCCACCGTCGACATCGATACGATCGAGAAATAGACGGCCGTGGCGAGATCGTGGACGGGCGGCGTGAATTGGTCGCCGAGATACAGCACGCCGAAGGTCGCGTAGATCAGCAGCGATACGATGCTCAGCAACGCGAACAGGCTGCTCGCGGCAACGCTCGCACGGTCGAAGTGCCGCCAGTAGTACAGCAGCGCGACGGCCAGCACGGCCGTGTAGACGAACACGGCGTGGCTGCGATAGCCGCCGAGCACGCTGATCGCGGCGGCGGCGACGAGCAGCAGGATCGACAGCACCCACGCGACGCGGGCGCGCAGCACGATGCCGATGGCCATCGTCGCGAGGCCGGCCGCAACGACCACTTGCGGCAACACGACGAGCCCGGCGTTGTCGACGAGGTTCAGCGCATCGGCGAGCCACGCGCGATGCACGCCGAGCTTTGCATGCTCGACGACGGGGCGCAGCACCATGAGCGCGTCGAGCGCGAGGAGGAGAGCGAGATACCAGTGCAGGCCGATCGGCGCGAACACGCGCCGCAGGCGGGTAGTGAGGGGCTTCATCCAGTCGCCCGGCTGGCCGGGCATGTCCAACGAAACAGCCGCTACCCTAAAGCATTCGGCGATCGGCTGCTTTTTCGAGGGGCCTTGAAGGCGGCCGCGAGGAAGCCGCCGCCCGGCCGTGTTCAGTTCCAGCCGACCATGATCGCGCCCATCCCGACGAGCAGCCCGCCCGTGACGCGGTTCATCGCGCGCATCCGCGCAGGCCGCTGCAGCGCGCGGCTCAGCCGGTGCGAGAACAGCGCCATCGACGCGACGCCGCCCGCGAACAGCACCGCGAACGTCGCCGCGAGCAGCAGGTACTGCTGGTTCAGGCTCCAGTCGGCGCTCGGGCTGATGAACTGCGGAAAGAACGACGGGAAGAACAGCAGCGTCTTCGGATTCAGGCCGGAGGTCGCCAGGCCGCGCCAGAACAGCGCGCGGTGCGAGTCGGTGTCCGCCGGGGTTGCCCCGGCCGGCCCGGTCGAGGCGGCGGGCGCGCCGGCCGGCGCACGGCTGAGCCATTGCTTGCAGCCGAGCCAGACGAGGTAGGCCGCGCCGGCCCAGCGCAGCACGGTCAGCGCGCGCTCGTCGAGATGCACGAGCGAATTCAGGCACAGCGCGGTCAGCGCGAGTTGCAGCAGCACGGCGAGCGTGCCGCCCCAGACGCAAGGCAGCGCGCGGCGCCAGCCGGCGCGTAGCGCCTGGTTCATGGTGAGGAGGTTGACGGGGCCGGGGGCGTAGACGAGAACGGCGGAGGCAGCGAGAAACGACAGGTAAAGCCTGAACGACATGACGGGTAGCGCGGGAACAGGAACATGGGCGCCGATGCCGCGCAGCCGGATAGGCGCGCGGGCGGCGGGGAGTTGCATGCCTGCTGGCCGGCGCCGCAACTCGTGATTGCGGCCGTGCGTCCCGGTGCGAAGGGTGTCGCGGGGAGCGTGCCGGACAGCAGGCATGGGTAAAAATATATCAAGGGGCCGGATTAAAAGGCTTCCGCTTTTCCACACAAACCGACACAAATCCGGAATGTCGTTCAGATAGAATTCCATTTTTAAGTAGAAGATTCTTTCCGCCATGGCCACACGTGAACGCTCGCCGAAAACGCTCGACAGCCAGGATCGCAAAATCCTTGGTGCACTGCAGAAAAATGCGCGTCTGTCGAACGCCGAACTGGCCGAACAGATCGGCATGTCGACCACCGCGTGCTGGAACCGCACGCGGCAGCTCGAGATGGACGGCTACATCGACGGTTACGTCGCGCTCGTCAATCAGCGGAAGCTGGGCTACGCGGACATCGTGATCCTTGAAGTCACGCTCGATCGTCACGAGGACGACGCGCTCGCGCGCTTCGGCGAGGAACTCGCCGCACTGCCCGAGGTGCTCGAGGCCTATCTCGTATCGGGCGAGTACGACTACTGGATCAAGGTCGCGGTGGACGGCACGGCCGGCTACGAGCGTTTCCTGCGCGAGAAGCTGTACAAGATTTCGAGCATCCGTCACAGCCGCTCGATGTTCGCGCTGCGCTGCATGAAGGACGTGCCGTCGATTCAGGTGTGACGAGAATGGGGACGAGCATGCGGCCGTGGGTGAAACGACGGCGCATGGGGTTGCGCGTTTGCGCGGAGAAAGCCGGCAAGCGGGCGAGGGGCAAGGCGTACGGCGCGATTCGGTACCTAGGCCGGCGACGCGGATGAATCTTCCGTCCGCGGCGATCCGGCGTATCCGCGTGCAGGTTGGATAACGGCTGCGGGCCGGGGCAACCGTCAGACAAAATCGCGCCGATGCCGATCGGCGCCGGTATCGCCTTTAAAGCAACTTCAGAACGACTTCGACGCGCTCCCGATACGGAGCGTGTTCAACAGGACTATCCGGCCCGTTTCCAGTGACCGGCCTTGCACGCCGTTGCCCGACGCAGCGGCCTCGTGGCGCGCGTCCGGGCAAGCAAGCGGATCAGGCAAGACAACGTGCGGACGGCCTGCAGGCGGCCGGTCGTTCCGTTCAGCGCGGCAGGCGTGCGTGTGCTTCGGCGATGACCTCGCAATTCTCGAGGTGGAGTGCCCATGCCTCTGCAATCAGCTCGCCCATACGTGCGAGCCAGCCAGCGGATTCGGTGGAACGGTCGGAGATGTTAGACGTTTGCATGACGAAGCCCCGTATAGGTGGCGAGTTAGGGATAACCCTAATCATAGCGAAACACCTCCGCTTTGTGAAATGCGATTTCGTTATATGAGAATTACTGACAATTCATGTTGCGGCTTCGCAACATGAATGTCGGCTGCCATATCGGCTGCCTGCGCGAGGCCGTGCGGGCGCGACGAGGCCGCGCCCGCACGGCCTCGCATGGGGCAGGAGATGGAATTCGAGCGGTGGGAGGCGGTCGGTCGCGGCGGGCGGCGGCTTACCCGCCGATCCACCCGAACCGCCACGACAGCCGTCGTGTCGCGGCGAGCAGCGCCTGCGCGAGGTCGCTGTCCGGCCCGCGCGGGAAGCCGCGCGACGAGCCGATGATCGCGATCACGAGCCGGATGCTGCCGGTGTGATCGAACACGGGTGCGGCGACTGTCCCGATGCCCGGCACCGGCGCGTCGAACGCGAAATCGAGTCCGGTCGCGCGGATCGTCGCGAGCCGAGCGCGGAACGCATCGTCGGCCGGCGCGGCGGCATTGCCCGCGAGGCGCACGGGTTCGTCCGCGAGCAGGTCGGCCAGCACGTCGTCGGACATGCCGGCCGCGAAGATCCGTCCGATCGCCGTATTGACGAGCGACATCACCGTGCCGACCTGCAGGCTCACGTGCTGCGGCCGCGCCGACTCTTCGAGTCGGATCACGGTCGGGCCGAGCGGACCGAGCGTCGCGGCCGCGACGCTCATGTCGGTCGCGCCGGCCAGCGCGACGATCTCGGCTTCCGCGTCGCGCGTCGGCGACACGCGCTGCATCGCGATCAGGCCGAGCGCCTGCCCGAGCGGGCCGCCGCCGAAGCAGCCGGCGTCGTCGCGGCTCAGCAAGCCGATCTTCTGCAGGCTGACGAGATGCGGAAAGGCCTTCGCGGCCGGCATGCCGGCGGCCGCCGCCAGATCGCGCAGCGGCAGCGCGCGGCCCGCCGACACGAGCGCAAGCAGCAGCTCGCCGGTGCTGTCGAGCGCATGGATGCCGCGCTGAGCCTTCGCATCGTCCGCCAGGGCAGGCGGCACGCGCGGGGCGGCCGGGGCCGGGCCGGAAGCCGGCAGGGGGGCGTCGTGCGCCGCGCCGAGCAAGGCGGTGGCCTGCCGTGCCGCGTCGCGCAATGCCGCCGCGATCGGGCCGTCCCAATCGACATCGATCGAGCCCGTCGAACCGATCACCGTCAACGCGAGCTGCAGCGCGCCCGTCGCGTCGAACACCGGCACGCACATCGCGCTGACGCCGGGGCTCGGCAGGTCGACGCCGCGCTCGATACCGCGTGCGCGGATTGCATCGAGTTCGGCCCGCGGCACGCCGGCGTCCGGCACGGGCTGCTCCGCGCCCGCGAGCGTGGCGCCCGCGCCGGCCTGGCTGGCCGCCATCGCGTCGAGTTGCGCGGGATCGCCGAACGCGCGGAACACGCGGCCGGTGGCCGTGGTGTCGAGCGACATCACCGAACCGACGTGCAGGTTCACGTGCAGCGGATAGCCGCCGTGCTCGATGCGCACGATCGTCGGGCCGAGCACGCCCGGCACCGACAGCGCGACGCTCAGGCCGACCGCTTCCGCGAGTCGCGCCGCGTGCGGCAGCGCCGCGCGATAGGCCGGCTGGCGCTCGATCGACATCAGCCCGAGCCGCAGCGACAACGGCCCCGGCTCGTAATTGCCGGTGATCGCATCGCGCTTCACGAGCGCAAGCCGCGTCAGGCTGACGAGATAGGTGTGCGCCTGCGCGGTCGACAGGTCGGCCGCCGCGGCCAGCTCGGACAGGCCGAGCGGCTTGCGCCGGCGCGCGAGCGCGTCGAGCAGCCGGCCGCCAACCTCGACACTCTGGATCCCGCGCTGCGCCTTGGGCGGCGCGTCGTCTGCGCTGGCTTCGTGGTTCTGCACGCGATGAATCTTCCGTTGACGAAACCCCGCATGGTATCCGACGCCATTTATCGCGCCAGCCCGCAGGTTTACCCGTATTAAACAATAGCAAGCGTATTTGTCATTGACAAATATTCGACGCAGGAAGATGATCCGCTCACTCCCCTCAACACATGGCTCGCAGCCACGGAACGCAACATGGCCAAAGCATTCGCCTCCCAAGCCGATCTGGAAGAGAAGAAAGTCACCTGGACGAAGCTGTCCGAGAACGCCTACGCGTACACCGCCGAAGGCGACCCGAACTCGGGCGTGATCATCGGCGACGACAGCGTGCTGATCGTCGACACGACCGCGACGCCGGCGATGGCCCAGGACCTGATCGCGAAGATCCGCAGCGTGACCGACAAGCCGATCAAGCACGTCGTGCTGTCGCATTACCACGCGGTGCGCGTGCTCGGCGCGTCCGCGTATTTCGACGAAGGCGCGCAGCACGTGATCGCGAGCCGCGGCACCTACGAGATGATCGTCGAGCGCGGCGAGGCCGACATGAAGTCGGAGATCGAACGTTTTCCGCGCCTGTTCGCCGGTGTCGAGACGGTGCCGGGCCTGACCTGGCCGACGCTCGTGTTCGAGCGCGAGATCACGCTGTTCCTCGGCAAGCTCGAAGTGAAGATCATGCACGTCGGCTCGGGCCACACGAAGGGCGACACGATCGTCTGGATCCCGTCGCAGAAGGTGCTGTTCTCGGGCGACCTCGTCGAATACGACGCCGCGTGCTACTGCGGCGACGCCCAGCTCGAGCAATGGCCGGCCACGCTCGAGGCGCTGCGCGCGCTCGGCGCCGAGAAGCTCGTGCCGGGCCGCGGCCCCGCGCTGCTGAACCCGGCCGACGTGAACAAGGGCCTCGACTACACGAAGGATTTCGTCACGACGCTGCTCGCACAGGGCCGCAAGGCCGTCGAGCAGAAGCTCGACCTGAAGGCGTCGATGGCGCTCACCCGCGAAGCGATGGACCCGAAGTTCGGCCACGTGTTCATCTACGAGCACTGTCTGCCGTTCGACGTGTCGCGTGCGTTCGACGAAGCGAGCGGCATCACGCATCCGCGCATCTGGACGGCGCAGCGCGACAAGGAAATGTGGGCCGCGCTGCAGGATTGAGCGGCTTGCACAGGCGGGGTGTCCGACAGGGCGCTCCGCCTTTTTTCTGACGCGGCGACTGGCCACGGCTTCCTGCCGCCTGTCCGTCCGCCGTATCCGTTCTCACAAGAAAGCAGGGCGCACGTACGCCCCGGGAGACGGCTGCGCGCTCGAATCGCGCAGCCTGTTTGGAGAGAGACATGCCTCAATCGCTTCCCGCCGAAGCGGCGCTCGCGCACGCGAGCGCTTCGGCTTCCGCCGCGACGAACGACGCGCTGCTGTTCCGCAAGATCGCGTGGCGAATCGTGCCGTTCCTGTTCCTCTGCTACGTCATCTCGTTCCTCGACCGTATCAACATCGGCTTCGCGCAGTTGCAGATGAAGCACGATCTCGGCTTCAGCGATGCGATGTACGGCCTCGGAGCCGCGGTGTTCTACGTCGGCTACGTGTTCTGCGAAGTGCCGAGCAACCTGCTGCTCGCGCGCTTCGGCGCGCGCCGCACCTTCACGCGGATCATGCTGCTGTGGGGCATCGCGTCGACCGGGATGATGTTCGTGTCGCAGCCGTCGCATTTCTACGTGCTGCGCTTCCTGCTCGGCGTATTCGAAGCGGGGTTCTTTCCCGGCATCGTGCTGTACCTGACCTACTGGTTCCCCGCGAACCGGCGGGCGGCCGCGATCTCGGTGTTCTTCGCGGGCGTCGCGGTGGCCGGCGTGCTTGGCGGCCTGATGTCGGGCTGGATCATGCGCGACATGAGCGGCGTGCTCGGGATGCACGGCTGGCAGTGGATGTTCGCGATCGAAGGCGCACCGGCGATCCTGCTCGCATTCGCCGCGTTCACGCTGCTGGTCGACCGGCCGCAGGACGCCACGTGGCTCACGTCCGATGAAAAGGCGCGGGTTGCCGCGCTGTGCGCCGACGGCCGCGGCTCCGGCCACGCGCACGACGGCCGCAGCCTCGTGGCGGCCCTCGCGAACCCGCGCGTGTACCTGTTCGCGTTCATCTATTTCTCGCTGACCTGCGCGTCGCTGACGCTCAACTTCTGGATGCCGCTGATGATCCGCGACTTCGGCGTGACCGACGTCGTGGCCGTGAGCCTGTACACGGTCGTGCCGAATGCGGTCGGCGCGGTGGGGCTGATCCTGATCGCGCGCCGTTCGGATCGCACCGGCGAGCGCCGCAGGCACTTCGCGTGCTGCACGATCGGCGGCGGGCTCGCGCTCGTGGCGCTGACGCTGCACCTGCACAGCTTCGCGGCGATGCTCGCGTGCCTGTCGGTCGCGGCGACGCTGATCTTCGCCGCGTTGCCGATTTTCTGGGCCGTGCCGACCCGCTACCTGTCGGGCAACGCGGCCGCGGCCGGGATCGCGCTGATCAGCAGCATCGGGATCACGAGCGGCATCGTCAGCCCGTGGGTGATCGGGATGATCCGCACGCGCACCGGCAGCATGGATCTCGCCGTGTATCTGCTGGCCGCGCTGCTGGTGGCGAGCGGCGTCGCGCTGATGCTCGGCGTGAAAGGCGAAGGCGCGCCGCGCGACTAGGCAGGCAACGGCCGGTCGCTGCTGGCGGGCGGCGGCGACCGGCACCCCGTGTCGGACCCGCACCCGAATCCATCGAGGAGACGATCGATGTCAGCCCCCCTTCAAGCGGCCGCCGCGCGTGCCGTCGCGCCAGGTGTCGCATCACCGGACGCCGATGCGCTGTACCGCCGCATCGGCGCGCGGATCGTGCCGTTCCTGTTCATCTGCTACATCGTGTCGATCCTCGATCGCAGCAACATCGGCTTCGCGCAGTTGCAGATGCGGCAGGACCTCGGCCTGACCGACGCGATGTACAGCCTCGGCGCGGTGCTGTTCTTCGTCGGCTACGTGCTGTTCGAGGTGCCGAGCAACGCGCTGCTGCGCCGCTTCGGCGCGCGCCGCACGTTTGCGCGGATCATGTTCCTGTGGGGCGCGGTGTCGGTCGCGATGATCACCGTCGACAGCGCGAAGCATTTCTACGTGCTGCGCTTCCTGCTCGGCGTATTCGAAGCGGGGTTCTTTCCGGGCGTGGTGTTCTACCTGACGTACTGGTATCCGGCGCGGCGGCGCGCGTCGGTGCTGTCGATCTTCTACGCGGGCGTCGCGGTGGCCGGGATGGTCGGCGGGCTGCTGTCGGGCTGGCTGATGCGCGGGATGTCGGGCGTGCTCGGGTTGCACGGCTGGCAATGGATGTTCGCGATCGAAGGCGCGCCCGCGATCGTGCTCGGCGTGATCGCGTGGTTCTGGCTGTGCGATCGTCCGGAGCACGCGCGCTGGTTGTCCGACGCCGACCGCCAGCGGCTCGCGGCCGACCTGGCCGCCGATCGCGCCGGTGCCGCTACGCCGGCGCCGCACTCGCTGCGGCAGGTGCTGGCCGAACCACGCACGTACCTGTTCGCATTCATCTATTTCTCGCTGACCACCGCGCTCCTGATGCTGTTGTTCTGGATGCCGCTGATGATTCGCGAATTCGGCATCCACGATGTCGTGCAGATCAGCCTGTTGTCGGTCGTCCCGAACGCGATCGGCGCGGCCGGCCTGATCGTGATCGCGCGGCGCTCCGATCGCAAGCGCGAACGACGCCGGCACTTCGCGGCATGCGCGTTCGGGGGTGCGGTTGCGCTCGCCTTGCTGACGCTGCACCTGCCGAGCATCGTCGCGATGATGGCGCTGCTGTCGGTCGCGGCGATGCTGATCTTTGCCGCGCATCCGGTGTTCTGGGCCGTGCCGTCCGCGTATTTCTCCGGTGCAGGCGCGGCGGGCGGGATCGCGCTGATCAGCAGCATCGGCGTATCGAGCGGCATGATCACGCCGTGGCTCGTCGGGCTGATCCGCACGAGAACCGGCAGCATGGATCCGGCGATGCTGATGATCGCGGCGCTGCTGGCCGCGTGCGCGGTCGCGATGCTGCTGGGCGTGCGGGCGGCACCGCGTGAAGGGGCGGTGTGACGCGGGCGGCGACGGTGCGCGTCAGTGGAGGGACAGAAACAGCCCGGGCAGGACGAGCAGGCCATGCAGCACCAGCGCTCCGTAGATCGTGCCGCCGCGCGCCTGCAGGTCGATCGACAGGCAGGCGACGGCTGCGACGACCCCGATGGCCGATAGGCCCGCCGCCCAGAAGAGCGCGGTGATGAGCACGCGCACGCCGGTGTACGGATCGTCCAGCGAACTGGCGAACACATAGCCGATCAGAAGCGCCAGCAGCTCGATGAGCGCGACGACGAGAAGACCTGACGCGATTCGCGCGGTGCGTTTGGCATTGTCCATGGCAAGTCGGAGTGGGTAGGGGCGGGGGCGCTAGCCTACACGATCGGTCCCGAATCGGTCGCGCAACGGGGGCGGCAGGACGCCAGGCGAGGAGCGAGCGTCACCGGGTCGAAACCTACGCCCGATAAACCTCGATCCGGTTGCGGCCACGCTCCTTCGCGAGATAGAGCGCCTTGTCGGCGCGCGACAGCGGCTGGTATGCGCCGAAGTCCGACGCCCGCATCGCGTCGATGCCGATGCTGACGGTCAGCGTGACCTGCTGATCCTCGTGCGTGAGCCGCGCCTGGCTCGCGCGTTGTTGCACGCGCTGCGCGAATGCCAGCGCGCGGTCGAGATCCGCGCCCGGCAGCACGATCGCGAATTCCTCGCCGCCGACCCGCCCGACGATGCCGTCCGGCCCGGTTTCCGCGAGCAGCAGCCGCGCAAAATGCCGCAGCGCGCGGTCGCCGACCGGGTGGCCCCAGCGATCGTTCAGCGCCTTGAAGTGATCGAGATCGAGCATCAGCACCGCGGCGGCCTGGCCGGTCGTGCGCACGGCGCGCAGCGCGGCTTCGCTTTGCCGCATGAATGCATGGCGGTTCGACAGCTGCGTCAGGTGGTCGGTGGTCGCCATCCGGTGCAGTTCGGCCTCGATGTGCTTGCGGTCGGTCGCGTCGGTGATGAAGCCGTGCCACACGGTGCCGCCGTCGGCCGTGCGCTGCGGGCGCGCGTCGCCTTCGCGCCAGCGCAGGCCCTGGCCGGGCAGCAGCACGCGGTATTCGAGGCGCCACGGCGTCAGTCGCACCGACGAGTCGTGCAGCGATTGCCGATAGGCGACCAGGTCGGCCGGATGGATGCGCGTCTCGACCGCCTCGGCGCTGCGGGCGATCTGCTCGGGCGTCAGTTCGTAGATGTCGCGGACACCCGCGCTCGCGTAGGAAAAGAAGCGGCGCCCGTCGGGCGCCTGCCGCAGCTGGAACACCAGCCCGGGAACCTGGTCGGTGAGATCCGTGACGAGCGCGGCCGAGTCGCGCAATCGCACGGCGAGCTCGCGCAGCGCGGTGATGTCTGTGGTCGTCCCGACCATCCGGAGCGCGCGGCCGTTGCCGTCGCGGGCAATCACCTTGCCGCGGCTGCAGATCCATTTGTACGAGCCGTCCTTGCAGCGGATGCGGTGCTCGACCGCGTAGTAGTCGGTGCGCTGCTCGAAGTGCGCGAGCATCGCGGCCTTCACGTCGGCGGTGTCGTCCGGATGCAGCCGTTCGTACGCGTCCTCGATCCGGGTGCTGAGCTCGTGCGGCGCGTAGCCGAGCATGGCCTTCCAGGCCGGCGAGTAATGGATCTCGCCGGTTTCCACGTTGCGATCCCACACGCCGGTGCCGCTTTCGGTCAGCGCGAGCGTGGTCAGCGTGCTGTGTTCCTCGACGACGCCGAGCCGTTCGCGCAACGCGGTTGCTTCGGTCGCGCGGGCAAGCGTGCCGGCGGCGAGCGTGGCGAGATCGCACAGCAGCGCGTATTGCGTGGCGTCGAGCGCCGGGCGTCTGTCGTCAACGACGCACAGCGTGCCCAGGGTCGCGCCATCGGGCGCGGCCAGCTTGCAGGCCGCGACGATCCGCAGCGCAAGAGGAGAGCCTTCGTTGCGTTGCCCGGTGGCGTTCGCGCCGTGCAGGGCGAACCGGGCCTCGGCAGCGGGGGGCGGCCCGGCTTGGGGCGGCAAGCCGTCGGCGGGAAGTGAATCGGGAAGCCCGTCGGGCAGTTCGCCGTCGACGGCCAGCACGCGCTGCGCACCGGCGTCGGCGCGCGTAATGAACGCGCCGGCGGCGCTGAAATGCGCACGCGCGACACGGCAGACGGTGCCGAGTTCCGGCAGGGGTGGGAGCGTGGGCTGACGGTTGGCCGAACCGCGTGCGGAGGCCGGCGCGTCACCCGTCTCGGTGATGAACATACGGACCCGCATGGTCGAATTCCGCAACGGACGATGGCCCTCGTGATCGGACGAATACCGGTCGAACGAGGTCGCTTGGGGACTGCAGTCGCAGAGCTTACTGTTGCGCGGAATACGTGGCAAGCGAACCGGAATCGTCTGTCTTTTCGCGACATTTGTGCAGGCCAGGAAAGAATCCGATGCGTGTTTCCGCAGACGAATCCCCCGGTCGGCACATGCCCGGAAACGGGCCACGGAACCTCGGACGGTGACGGACGATTCGCCACGCATCACCGTGTTCCGCAGCCCATCCCGGGGTTCGACGTGCTCGTCGCTTTCGACCTGCGGGATGCCGCGTGCTCAGCTTGCCGTCGCGTAGCGCGGCGCGGGCGTGTCGGCCGACAGGTGCGGCGCCATCGTGCGGCGCGCGGCCTCGTAAGCGGCCCATTCGTCGCCCGCGTGCAGCGACGGGATCGTCACGAGTTCGCCGCGATCGAAACCGACCAGCGCCGCATCGACCATGTCCGGCGCCGGCATCACGATTTCCTTCGGCAGATGTTCGAGCGGCAGGCCGCCCGTCTGCCAGAAATCGGTGGCGGTCGCGCCGGGCAGCACGGCCTGCACCTGCACGCCCTTGTCGGCGAGCTCGTGATGCAGCGACTGGCTGAACGCGAGCACGAACGCCTTGCTGCCGCCGTATACGCCGTTCAGCGTTTCCGGCGAGATCGCGACGATCGACGAAATGTTGATCACCGCGCCGTGGCCGCGGGCGACGAAGCCGGGCACCGCCGCATAGGTGAGGCGCGTGAGCGCGGTCACGTTGAGGTCGATCATCCGCGTCATCGCGTCGACGTCGCTGTCGAGCAGCGGCGCGTGCGTGCCGACGCCCGCGTTGTTCACGAGCAGCGTGATGCTCGCATCCTGCTTCAGCTTCGCCTCGACGGCGGCGAGTGCGGCGCGGTCGTTGAGGTCGGCGTCGATGATCTCGACGCTGCGCTGCGTGTCGTTCGTGATGCGCTCGGCGAGGGCGGCCAGCCGCTCACGGCTGCGCGCGACCAGGATCAGGTCGTAGCCGCGGCGCGCGAGGCGGTCCGCGTAGACGGCGCCGATGCCCGACGAGGCGCCGGTAATGAGGGCGGTACCGCGATGTGCTTGCGTCATGATGTGCTCCGTTTCGATGGGAATGGCCGGATGGCGTGAAGCCATTCTGGCCGCGAATCGCTGCGACACAAATGACGTAGATGGGTATGATTCAGGACATCGGGCCGACCCACTCGCCCGGGACGGGAGAGCGCACATGCACCGCATCGGCTTTTTGATCAGCGACGGTTTCCAGATCATGGCGCTCGCCGCGCAATCGGTGTTCGAGTACGCGAACATGGGCATGAGCGAGCCGTTCTACGTGATGGACAACTATTCGGTCGACGGCGGCGACGTGCGCTCGTCGCTCGGGCTGTCGGTCGCCACGCGCGCGCTGCGCGGGCGGATCGCCGTCGATACGTGGATCGTCGCGGGCGTCAACGATCCGATCGCTTCGCCGGCGCCGGCCGGTGTCGTCGCGTTCCTGCGCCGCGCCAACGCACGCGCGCAGCGAATCGCCGGCATCTGCACGGGCGCGTTCGTGCTGGCCGAGGCCGGGCTGCTTGCGCAGCGCCGCGCGACGACGCACTGGGCGTTCGGCCGCGACATGCAGCGGAGCTATCCGGAGATACGCGTCGAGGACGACCGGATCTACATCGTCGACGGCCCGATCTGGACGTCGGCCGGGATGACGGCCGGCCTCGACCTCGCGCTTGCAATGGTGGAAAAGGATCTCGGCGCCGATGCCGCGCGATCGGTCGCGCACAAGCTCGTGATGCACCAGCGGCGGGCCGGCGGCCAGTCGCAGCATTCGGAAATGCTGAAGCTCGCGCCGAAATCCGACCGGATCCAGAACGCGCTGAACTACGCGCGGCAGCATCTCGGCCGCGCGCTGACCGTCGAGGATCTCGCCGAAGCCGTGCACCTGAGCCCGCGCCAGTTCAGCCGCGTGTTCACGCTCGAAACGGGGCAGTCGCCCGCGAAGGCGATCGAGCGGCTGCGGCTGGAGAATGCGCGGCTGATGATCGAGCAGAGCCGCCACTCGCTCGACGTGATTGCGAAGGAAAACGGCTTTCGCGACCGCCGGCACATGCGCGAGGCGTTCGTGCGCGGGTTCGGCGTACCGCCGCAGGCAATACGGCGCGAGGCGCGGGCGGACGAGCGGGAAACGGCCTGAACCGTCATCGGCATCCGCCGGTTCTGCCTGTCCTGGCGACGATCACGGCGGCGAGCGGCGCGTTCGATCGCCGCGGCCGCCCGGCACTCAACGCGTGACGAACGGCGCGGCGGCGTCCGGCGCCGTGCGCGCATGCTTGCGCTGGCGCAGCAGCGCGACGCGGCAGTTCTCGCGCGCGGTCTCGCGGCCGTCATCGTCGAGCAGCACGAGATCGCCGCGCATCACGTTGAGCGTGATCACGTCCTCACCCGGCGCGCCGAGCGTTTCCGGCGTGTGCACCGAGCCGGCCGGTTCGAGCACCGTCGAGCCGGCGTGCGCCACCCAGTCGTATTCGCGGTAGCGCCATGCACCCTGCAGCGTATGCACGAACACCTCGCCGTCGTGACGGTGGCGCGGCAGCGTGCCGCCGGCCGGCATCTTCAGCAGCGCGGTCAGTGTGTCCTCGGCCGCATTGATGTGCAGGTACTTGATCGCCAGCCCCGGCAGGTCGGCGCTCATCGGCAGCCACGGCAGCGCGTCGCCGGGCAGGCACGAGATCGGCGGCAGGTCGGTGGAGAGCGGGGCGGACGGCTGCGTCATGGCGGGAGGCGGAGCGGAAATGGGGAGCCCGCATTATCGCAGAGCCGGCTCGTGCGGCCGAACGGGACGCTTCGCATCGGCTTGAGCGCATGCGACGAGGCGATCCTTACAGCCTGAAATACACAGCTAAACTGTACAGTTTTTCTGTATATCGGCTATCCTGAATGCATGAACACGCCATTGCCTCCCTCCGAAGCGCTCCCGCTGGCCGGCCTTGCCGGCGAACTCCGCATCTCGGTCGGCAAGCTGATGCGGCGGATGCGGGAGCAGATCCACCCGAACGATCTCACGTCATCGCAGAAGTCGGTGCTGTTGCGGCTCGACCGCGACGGCCCCGCGACCGTGTCGGCGCTCGCGCGCGCCGAGAGCGTGCGGCCGCAGTCGATGCGGGTGACGGTCGCGACGCTCGAGACGCTGGGCGCCGTCAGCGGCGAGCCCGATCCTTCCGACGGCCGGCAGACGCTGATCGCGCTCACGCCCGGTTTCCGCAAGGTGCTGCAAGCCAACCGCGCGGCCAAGGACGACTGGCTGTTCCGCGCGCTGCACGCGCAACTGTCGGAGGTAGAGCAGGCCGAGCTTGCATCGGCGGTGAAGCTGCTGCAGCGGCTCGCCGAATTCCAGGAACCGCCGCGTTCGTAAACCGCCTCGCCCCGCTCGCCGAAAGGACAACCCGAACATGAATTTCCCGCATCTCGTGTCGTATTGCTTCGGCGGCGCGTTTCTCGCGAATGGGGTGCCGCACCTCGTCAGCGGGTTGCGCGGCGAGCCATTCCAGACCCCGTTCGCGAATCCGCCCGGGCGCGGTTTGTCGTCGTCCACCGTGAATGTCGTGTGGGCCGTCGCGAACCTCGTGATGGCGTATGGGCTGGTGTGCCGGGTCGGCGATTTCGACCTCCGGGTCACGGCCGACGCGGTGGCGTTCGGCCTCGGCATCCTCCTGCTCGGCCTGTTCCTCGCGCGGCGCTTCGGCGAGCTGCACGGCGGCAACGAGCCCGACAGGGAGCGGCCATGAGCGTGCCGGCGGCGGGCGTGTTCCGCTCGCTTCGCGGCTTCAACTATCGCGTGTGGGCGATCGGCGCGCTGGTGTCGAACATCGGCACGTGGATCCAGCGCACCGCGCAGGACTGGCTCGTCCTCACGCAGCTCACGCATCACGACGCGTCGGCCGTCGGCATCGTGATGTCGCTGCAGTTCGGCCCGCAGCTTCTGCTGCTGCCGTGGACGGGGTACGCGGCCGACCGTTTCGACCAGCGCAAGCTGCTGATGGCGACGCAGGCGCTGATGGGCGGGCTCGCGCTCTTGCTGGGGCTGCTGACGGTGACCGGCGTCGCGCAGCTGTGGCACGTGTATCTGTTCGCGTTCCTGTTCGGCTGCGCGTCGGCGTTCGATGCGCCGGTGCGGCAGACCTTCGTCGCGGAACTGGTCGCCGACCGGGAGCTGGCGAACGCCGTCGCGCTCAACTCGACGTCGTTCAACGCGGCGCGGATGATCGGGCCGGCGGCGGCCGGCTTCATCATCGCGTCGATCGGCACCGGCTGGGCGTTCCTGCTCAACGGGCTCAGCTTCGTCGCGGTGCTGGCGTCGCTGTCGATGCTGCGTGCCGACGAGCTGCGCGCGCACGCGCGGGCCGGCCGCACGCGCGGGAGCCTGCTCGACGGGTTCCGTTACGTGTGGCAGCGCCCGGACCTGAAGGCGATCCTCGCGATGCTGTTCCTGATCGGCACGTTCGGGCTCAATTTCCAGCTGTTCATCTCGACGATGGCGGCCAGCGTGTTTCACGTCGACGCACGCGGCTTCGGCGTGCTGTCGTCGATGATGGCCGTCGGCACGATTACCGGTGCGCTGCTCGCGGCGCGCCGGGACCGGCCGCGCTTCCGGCATCTGTGGATCGGCGCGGCGCTGTTCGGGCTCGGCTGCACGCTGGCCGCGCTGGCGCCGGGCTACTGGCTGTTCGGCGCCGCGCTCGTGCTGACCGGGGTCGCCGCGATCACCTTCATGAACTCGACCAACAGCCTGATGCAGTTGTCGACCGAGCCGGCGATGCGCGGCCGCGTGATGGCGCTGCGTCTCGCGGTGGCGCTCGGCGGCACGCCGATCGGCGCGCCGGTGGCGGGCTGGGTCGCGAACCACCTCGGTCCTCGCTGGGCGCTCGGGGTCGGCGCGATGTCGGGTTTTGCCGCGGCGCTCGTCGCGACGCATTTTCTGAAGCGCATGCGTGCGCAGGACGGTGCGGGCGATGGTGTTTGATCGACTGTGAAAGGGGCGTAGGTTGTTCAGTTGTTCGGCCGGACAGCGCTCAGTCGTTCAGTACTCAGCCGTTCGACACGCAGCCGTTCAGCGTTCAGTCCTTCGGTACTCAGCCGTTTAGCGCTCAGCCGCCTAGCCACGCCAATGATCACGCCCCCGGCCGATCTGCCGCATGCGCGGCTTCGAGACACGACTGAAACAGCAGCGCGGCCCGCGACGGCCGCGGCGAGCGGCGCAGCAGGCTCACGAACCGGCACCGGTAGTTGAACCGGTGCGGCGCGATCGGCTGCATCAGCCCCTTGGTTTCGAAGCTTTCCGCGTAATGGTCGGGCAGGAAGCCGAGATAGCGGCCGGACAGGATCAGCGTCGCGATCGACTCCTGGTCCGACGCGGTCGCGCTGCGCGTGAGCTTCGCGCGATGGCTCAGTTCCATGTTCGGCGAATGGAAGCCGAGCCCCGCGAACGCGTGGTTACGGATCGTCGTCCACGTGAGCTTGCCGTGCGGCGCATCGTAAAGCGGATGCTGGCGGCCGCAGTAGAGCAGCATCCGTTCGTCGAACAGCTCCGAATACACGAGGCTGCCCGAATTGCGGTGCGCGGGAATGATCCCGACCTGATAGCTGCCGTCGATGATCCCGCGCTCGACCTCGTTGATCGACGCGACATGCAGGTTCAGCGCGACGTCGGGGGCCTCGTCCGTGAACTGGCGGATCGCGTCGCCGAGCCGCGCGTTCGCGTTGGTGGCCGTCTTGTCGAACACCGCGACGTGCAGTTCTCCGCCCATCCGCTCGTGAATACCGTCTATCCTGCTGCGAAAGGCCTCCATCGACGCGAGCAGCCGCAGCGTCTCCTCGTACACCGTCTGGCCTTCGGGCGTCAGCGTGAAGCCCGCACGGCCGCGCCGGCACAGTACGAGGCCGACGCGCGTTTCCAGATCCTTCACGTGCCGGCTGATCGTCGAGATGCCGATATTCAGTT
This sequence comes from Burkholderia sp. AU30280, assembly GCF_020420125.1. NCBI lineage: Bacteria > Pseudomonadati > Pseudomonadota > Betaproteobacteria > Burkholderiales > Burkholderiaceae > Burkholderia > Burkholderia sp. AU30280. The sequence goes on along the minus strand of NZ_JAIZRY010000001.1, from coordinate 105,561 downwards.
CCAGTTCGGCCGCCGCCATCCCGCCGCACTGCACGACGCCCTTGAAGACCCGCAGCAGGCGGAGATCCATGTCGCTGAGCTGCCCGAGCAGCGCGCGGCTCTTCGGTTTCTTTGCTTGCATAGTTGCGCAAGTGAACATTGATATTGCGATATTGAAGAGACTAATTGGCCTCCCGACAATGCGCAACATCATCACAAGAAGGAGGGGCGCGCCGCGCCGACCGACATGACCGACATCACCACCGCCGCGCAGCAGGACGACACGACCATCCGTACCGACGCCGCCTGGCTCGACGCGCACTGGATGCCGTTCACCGCCAACCGCCAGTTCAAGGCCGATCCGCGCATGATCGTGTCGGGCCAGGGCGCGTATTACACGGACGCCGAAGGCCGCAAGATCTTCGACGGCCTGTCGGGTCTCTGGTGCACGGGCCTCGGTCACGGTCGCACGGAAATCGTCGAAGCCGTGAGCCGCCAGGTCGCGCAGCTCGACTACGCGCCGGCGTTCCAGTTCGGTCATCCGAAATCGTTCGAGCTCGCGAACAAGATCAAGGACCTGACGCCGGCCGGTCTCGACTACGTGTTCTTCACGGGTTCGGGCTCGGAGGCGGCCGATACCTCGCTGAAGCTGGCCCGCGCCTACTGGCGCGCGAAGGGCAAGGGCACGAAGACGCGCCTGATCGGCCGCGAGAAGGGCTACCACGGCGTGAACTTCGGCGGTATCTCGGTCGGCGGGATCGGGCCGAACCGCAAGCTGTTCGGCCAGGGCCTCGACGCCGATTTCCTGCCGCATACGCAACTCGCCGAGAACAAGTTTTCGCGCGGGATGCCCGAGCACGGCGCCGAACTGGCCGACCGCCTGCTCGAGCTGATCGCGCTGCACGACGCATCGAACATCGCCGCCGTGATCGTCGAGCCGTTTTCCGGTTCGGCGGGCGTGGTCGTGCCGCCGAAGGGCTATCTGAAGCGGCTGCGCGACATCTGTACCGCGCACGACATCCTGCTGATTTTCGACGAGGTCATCACGGGTTTCGGCCGTGCCGGCGCGATGACGGGCGCCGACGCGTTCGGCGTGGTGCCGGACATCCTGAACTTCGCGAAGCAGGTGACGAACGGCGCGCAGCCGCTCGGCGGCGTGATCGCGACGAAGGAAATCTACGACACGTTCATGGCCGCGGGCGGCCCCGAGTACATGCTCGAGTTCCCGCACGGCTACACGTATTCGGCGCACCCGGTCGCGTGCGCGGCCGGCATCGCGGCGCTCGACCTGCTGGTGAAGGAAGACGCGGTGGCCCGCGTGCGCGATCTCGCGCCGCATTTCGAGGCTGCGGTGCACGGGTTGAAGGGCCAGCGCCACATCGCGGACATCCGCAACTACGGGCTCGCGGCGGGCCTGACGATCGCGGCGCTGCCGGGTGAGCCGGCACGGCGCCCTTACGAGATCGCGATGCGCTGCTGGGCGAAGGGCTTCTACGTGCGCTACGGCGGCGACACGATCCAGCTGGCGCCCCCGTTCATCTCGGAGAAGCGCGAGATCGACAACCTGGTCAACGCGCTGTCCGACGCATTGAACGAAGTGGACTGAGCCGCGGCTTGCCCTCAAGCGACAACCGAATTCACGAACGAGCCTGAACGATGAAACACGACAGCAATGTGACCTCCACCGTCGGCCACCTGATCGACGGCAAGCGCGTCGACGGCGGCAGCCGCGTCCAGCCGGTGTTCGACCCGGCCACCGGCGAATCGAAAAAGAGCGTCGCGCTCGCCGACAAGCTGACCGTCGAAGCGGCGATCGCGTCCGCGCAGGCCGCGTTTCCGGCCTGGCGCAACACGCCGCCGCTGAAGCGCGCCCGTGTGATGAGCCGCTTCAAGACGCTGCTCGAGGAGCATGCCGACGAGCTGTGCGCGCTGATCACGGCCGAGCACGGCAAGGTGCTCGCCGATGCGATGGGCGAATTGCAGCGCGGGATCGAGAACGTCGAATACGCAACCTACGTGCCGGAGTTGCTGAAGGGCGAGCACAGCAAGAGCGTCGGCCCCGCGATCGATTCGTGGAGCGAGTTCCAGGCGCTCGGCGTCGCCGCCGGCATCACGCCGTTCAACTTCCCGGTGATGGTGCCGCTTTGGATGTGGCCGATGGCCGTCGCGTGCGGCAACACGTTCGTGCTGAAGCCGTCGGAGCGCACGCCGTCGTCTACGCTGCGGATGGCTGAGCTCGCGCTCGAAGCCGGCCTGCCGCCGGGCGTGCTGAACGTCGTGAACGGCGACAAGGAAGCGGTCGACACGCTGCTGACCGACTCGCGCGTGAAGGCCGTGAGCTTCGTCGGCTCGACGCCGATCGCCGAATACATCTACTCGACCGGCTGCGCGCACGGCAAGCGCGTGCAGGCGCTCGGCGGCGCGAAGAACTTCGCGGTCGTGATGCCGGACGCCGACATCGGCAACGCGGTGAACGCGCTGATGGGCGCCGCGTACGGCTCGTGCGGCGAACGCTGCATGGCGATTCCGCTGGTCGTCGCGATCGGCGACGAGACGGGCGACCAGGTCGTCGCGGGCCTGAAGGCCGAGATCGAAAAGATGAAGGTCGGCCCGGGCAACGGCGCGGGTGTCGATATGGGCCCGCTCGTCACGCAGCAGCATTTCGACAAGGTGACGGGTTTCGTCGAAGCCGGTGTGGCAGCGGGCGCGACGCTCGTCGTCGACGGCCGCGGCGTGAAGGTCGACGGCCACGACGGCGGCTATTACCTCGGCCCGTGCCTGTTCGACAACGTGAAGCCCGGCATGCCGATCTACCAGCACGAGATCTTCGGGCCCGTGCTCGGCGTGATCCGGCTGAAGTCGCTCGACGAGGCGATGGCGCTGATCGACGCGCACGAGTACGGCAACGGCACGTGTCTGTTCACGCGCGACGGCGAGGCCGCGCGCTACTTCAGCGACAACATCCAGATCGGCATGGTCGGCATCAACGTGCCGCTGCCGGTGCCGGTCGCGTACCACTCGTTCGGCGGCTGGAAGCGTTCGCTGTTCGGCGACCTGCACGCGTACGGCCCGGACGCCGTGCGCTTCTATACGAAGCGCAAGACGATCACGCAGCGTTGGCCGTCGGCCGGCGTGCGCGAAGGGACGGTGTTCAGCTTCCCGTCGAACCGCTGACGCGCCACCCGGCCGCATGCGTCGCCCGCCCGCATGACGGCGGACGACGCAGCGCGGCCGGCGCGATCGCGAGAAGGCCCGCCCGGATCGACGATCCGCGCGGGCTTTCTTGCGCAGGCGCAGCGTGCGCGGAAGACGGCGGACGAGCGCTTACGGCGCAACCACGTGCCACATGTCCTTGAAGTTGTCGCCGTTGCGGTCGCCCTGTTTCATGTCCTTCGAGAAGAAGTACAGCGGCTTGCCCTTGTATGCCCATTGCGGGCTGCCGTCGTCGCGCTTGACGATCGTGTAGGGCCCGACCGGAACGTCGGTCGCGCTGGCCTTGTACGGCGGCCAGAAGGATTCGCACTGGCCCGTGCACGCGCTGGTGCCGGCGTTGGCCTTGTCCTTGTCGAACGTATAGACGGTCATTCCGTTCGCTGCGACGAGCGAACCGTTTTCGACCTTGGTGATCGAGCCTTGAGCCGACGCCGAAGCGGATGCAATGGCGAGCAGGGCGGAGCTGACGAGCAGCGCGGCTTTCATGAGGGCCTCCTGTAATCCGGTGGGCGGCCGCGATCGTGCACGGGCGAGCGTGCGCCGGGATCGCGATGAAGGGTGCCGGAACGCGGTGCCGTTGCCGCCGGTGCGAGCGACGCAGGGTCGAATGGCGGCAAACGGGGCGCTCCATTCACGATAGGCGGTTTTTGGCGCGGCTGCGAGAACATTGGGGGCGTATCGGCCGCGCGTCGGCGTTACTCGACGGCATCGCGATCGTTGCCATGCGCCGGCGCCGGTATTTGACATCCGTCCCCGAGTGCGCGCTGCGCCTGCCCGTGCGTCAGCGTCTCGCGCGATTGGTTTGCGCGACACCCGCGATCACGAGCGCACCGCCGGCCAGCATCGACGGCGACAACGGCTCGCCGAGCAGCGCGACCGACAGCAGCACGCCGAATACGGGCACCAGGTTGGTAAACACGGCCGCGCGGGCCGGCCCGAGTGCGCGGATCCCCTGCGAATACCAGACGAACGCGACCACCGTGCCGATTGCACCGAGGTAGAGCATCGACGCGACGGCCTGCCACGTCAGTGGCGCGCCGCTGCTGGCGGGCGAGCCGAACAGGTGCGCGACGATCAGCAGTGCGAGGCCCCACAGCGCCGCATACGTCGTGGCCGCCAGCGGCGACAGCCCGTCGAGCGCGCGCCGGCCGATCACGGTATAGGCGGCCCAGCTCAGCACCGCGCACAGCATCGCGCGTTCGCCGGCGCCGAACGTGTTGCCGAGATCGGTCAGCACCCGCAGCAATTCGCCGCGGCTGATCACGACCAGCGCGCCGGACAGCGCGACGGCGATGCCGGCCCAGCGCGACAGCGACAGGCGTTCCCCGCGCACGACGATCGAGAGCAGCACGGCGGTGGCCACCGGATTCAGCGCGACGAACAGCGCGGTGCGCCCCGCCGGCATCCGCGCGAGCGCCGCGAAAAAGCACACGTTGTACAGGAAGATGCCGGTCGCGCCGAGCCCGAAGGTCGTCACGATCTGGCGGCGGCTCAGCTTCGGCAGCCCGCCTTCGATCTTCCAGGTCAGCACGACCAGCAGCAGCGCGGCGATCGCGAAGCGGCCGGTGGCCGCGGCGGTCGCGGACATCGACGCGGCCAGGATCCGGCCCGCGATGAACGTCCCGCCCCAGAACAGCGCGACGAGCGTGAGCTTCACGTAGATGGCGGCGTGCGGCCGGGCGGCAACGCGGGCGGCGGACGGGGCGGGAGCGTTCATGTGACGGGGTTTCTCGGTGAGCACCTGCGGCAGCGCATGAGCGGCCGCGCGCGGCGGACGACGCCGCATCGCGCAATGGCCGGCGGGCAGGCTGGATTCAGGGGGATGGGGGGCGCTGCGTCGTCAGCGAAACACCGGCGCCGACGCGAGCGCGGTCAGCACGACGGGCATCGCGAGCGCCGCGGCGATCGTCTGGAACGCGGTGATGCCGGCCATCAGCGGCGCGTCGCCACCGAGCTGGCGCGCCATGATGTAGGACGCCGACGACGTCGGCAGCGCCTGGAACAGCAGCGCGACCGTCAGCGCCACGTCGCCGAGCCCGCACAGGCGGCCGGCGGCGAGCGTGATGAGCGGCATCGCCATGAACTTGAATGCCGATGCGACACAGACCGGCTGCAGCCACGCACGCGCCGCATCGAATTTCAGCGCCGCGCCCACGCACAGGAGGCCGAGCGGCATCGACGCGACGCCGAGCGCGCGCATGGCCGGCTCGACGGCCGCCGGGAACGTGAGGCCACCGGCCTGCATCGCGATCCCGAGCGCGCACGCGACGACGAGCGGATTCGACACGATCTGGCGCGCGAGCGCCGCCGCGCCGAGCCGCGTGCCGCCGTAGCGCGCGAACACGAGCACGCACATCAGGTTGACGGTCGGGACGATCGCCGCGACGCACACGGCCGCGAGCGCGATGCCTGTTGCGCCGAACAGGCCGGCAGCGAGTGCGGTGCCGACATAGTTGTTGAAGCGCACGGCCCCCTGGAACACCGACGTGAAGCCGGCGCCGTCGACCCGCACGAACGGGCGGACCAGCAGGAGAAGCGTCGCGGCGAGCGCGGTCGAACCGACCAGCACCGCCGCAAGCGGTAAAACGGGCAGCGCCTGCAGCCGCGCGTTCGCGAGGCCGTCCGCGAACAGCGCGGGCAGCAGCGCGTAGTAGCACAGTCGCTCGGCCTGCGGCCAGAACGTGTCGGCGATGAAGCCCGTGCGCCGCAGGCCGTGGCCGAACGCGACCAGCAGCGCAACAGGCGCCAGCGCGAGCAGGATCGGGCCGATCATCGGCGCGCCCTCACGCGAGCCGTGACGGCGGTGCGGGCCGCCGCGAGCGGCTGGCACGCAAAGCGGCGGAACGAGGCGGGAATCCAATCGGCGGGCAACATGGCGACACGCAATCGAGAGAATGACGATGCCGCCAAGTTAACACGCGCAATCAACAGGAATAATGGTTAATTATCGGGCGTTCAATGAGAAATTCTCATTGACGAGGCGGTGACTTCGGCGGCCAGCGCACGCGCGAAACGTTCGGCCGGACGCGACTGGTGTTCGAGCAGGACGACCGCGCGCCCCATCTGCGGCTGGCCGAACGGCAAGCGCGTGACGGGCGGCAGGCGCGCGAGCGTCGCATCGGGGAGCGCGACGATCGCCGCGCCGAGCCCTCTCGCGACCATGCACGCGATCGTTTCCGCGCTGTCCAGCACCATCTCCTCGCGCACGCGCACGCCGATGCGGCGCAGCTCGGCGGCGATCATGCGGCCGGCCCAGGCCTGCGCATCGAAGCGGATGAACGGCAGCGCGTCGAGCAGCGTGACCGCGTCGCGTTCCGCATGGTCGGGCGGCGCGAGCAGCCAGAAGCGATCCTCGTACAGCGTGGTCCACGTCAGTTCCGCCGGATGCGGGCGCACGGGGCGCGTCGTGATCGCCGCATCGAGTTCGCCGGCCGCGACGCGGTTCGCCAGTTCGGCCGACATCCCGGCCGACACGTGCACGCGCAGCCCCGGGTGCGCCGCGCGCAGCGCGAGCAGCGCGTCCGGCAGCGGGCCGGACAGCGCAGTCTGGATCGCGCCGATCCGCAGGCGGCCGACCAGCTTCTTCTCGTCGCTGAGCGCATCGGGAATCCGGTCGACCATCGCGAGCACCTGCTCGGCCTGCGCCAGCAGGATGTTGCCGGCTTCGGTGAGCACCGGCTGCCGGCGCGAGCGATCGAACAACTGCACGTTGTATTCGCTTTCCAGCGTCTTGATCTGCAGGCTCACCGCCGATTGCGTGAGGCCGATGGCTTCGCCGGCGCGCGCGAACGTCCGGTATCGGGCGATCGCGACCAGCGTTCTGAATGCGCGTAATGACATGGGTGAGATGCGGAGAGAGGAGGGATCGACCGCGGACGGCAGGCATGCGGATGGCCCGCGCTCATCATGCCCGTGCGGGTCGGAACGGGCAATCGGGCGAGTACACGTCACGGCGGGGAATGCTCCGCGAGACGGCAGGCGCTGTGCCGATCCGCGTTCGCTTCGACTATCGATGAAGCTCAGGACGATGTTTCGGAACCCGGCCGCCGCCGTGTCACACCCACAGCCGATACATCCAGAACGATTCGTCCTCGATGAAGCGTTGCTTGAATTCGCTCGGCGAGAAACCGGTGATGCGCTTGACCTCGCGGCTCAGGTGCGCCTGGTCGGCGAACCCTTCGTCGAGCGCCAGCGTGGCCCAGTTGAAAGCGGTGCCGGCTTCGTACCGGTCGCGCGCCGCGAAGAACGTGCTTTCCGTCCTGACGAGCGCCTGCCATTCGCGCAGCGATCGGCCGCTGTAGGTCTTGATGCGCCGTTCGACCTGGCGCGGGCTGTGCGTGCCGCGCCATTCGCGTGCCTGCAGCGCGAGGCGTTCGACCCAGCTGCGCCCCGCGTGGCGGAGCGACGACAGCGGTGTCGCGGGCCGCAGCGCCTGCCAGCGCGGCGCGAGATGACGGTCGATGGCCGCCAGCACATCGGCATCGCGCTCCGCGCCGAGCAGGCCGTCGAGCAGCGGGTGCCAGTCGTGGCCGAGACACGCGTGCGCGTCGAGCACGCGGTCGTGGATGTCCGGCAGCGCGATGCCGAACAGCGCCCGCGCCGCATCGGCGGCGAAGCAGATCAGGCCGATCCTTCCACCCGTCGGCGCCCAGGCCACGGTAGGGGCGGAATGGCTGCCCGACAGCGTCGCCGCCGCGCCGAACGGGCGCCACCGGGGCCCGTCGGCCGCGGGTTCGACGAAGCCGACATCGAGATCCCGATACCACGACACGCATACCAGCGGCGTGGCCGGAAAATGCGAGAGCCGCTGCGCGTCGCTCAACGCGAACCCGCGCGTGTCGTGCAACACGATCGCGACCACCGCGCCCTGCAGGGCCGCCGGCGCGGGGTACAGCCGCCCGTGCGGCGACCGCCCGTCACTCAGCACGCGGGGGGCGCGTGCCAGCGGATCGGGGCATGACGGCGAGATCGATAACGGATCGGAGAACATGACGCCGGAGTATAGGGACAGGCCAGACACGTGTCGATGTCGTTTGCGTTCAAGACCGCCGGCACGCCGATGCGGACAATCCGGCCCATGAATACGCGATCCACTTCCCAATGTCCATTCCATGCGGGCGCCCCGGCTTCGGCGCCCGTGCTTCACCCGCCCGGCGTGTGGCCGCCGGGGCCGCGTGCCGGCCTGACGGGTTGGGGGCTGCTGCGCACGATGTCGCGCGACCTGCTCGGCACGCTGGCCGGCTGGCAGCGCGCATACGGCGATGTCGTGCACTTGCGAATGTGGCCCGAGCATGCGGTGGTCGTGACCGATCCCGCGCTCGTGCGCGAACTTCTGGTCACGCATCACGATGCGCTCGGGCGCTGGGAGCGCGCCGTCCGGGTGTTTGAGGAGGTTCACGGCCATAGCGTGCTGATCGCCGAAGGCGACGCATGGCGCGACAAGCGGCACGCGTTGCAGCCGAATTTCATGCCGAAGCCGGTTCAGGCGTTCGTCCCGTCGATCGCGGCGACGGCCGGGCACGCGCTTGCGCAGTGGCCAGCGCGCGATCCGGACTGGCCGATCGAAAGCGCGCTGACGTCGCTCGCGATGGACGTGATCATGCGCACGATGTTCTCCGATGCGATCGGCGACGATGCGCGTGCGGCCGAGGAAGCCGTGCGCGTGGTGAGCGCGGCGGCCAACGCCGATTTCTACTGGCCGGCAAGCACGCCGGACTGGATGCCGTGGAAGCGTGGCAAGGCGCGGGCGATAGCCGTGCTGAACGGGCTGATCGACCGGCATCTGCAGGTGCGTCTCGACCTGCCGATGCACGCGTGGCCCGACGATCTGCTGTCGCGCCTGTTGCGGCTGCATCGGGACGACGCGCGGCGATGGCCGGCGCGGGCCGTGCGCGACGAATGCATGACGGCGTTTCTCGCGGGCCACGAGACGACGGCCGGGGCGCTGACCTGGTGGGCGTGGTGCATGGCGGCGCATCCGGAGGCGCAGGCCGCCGCACGCGACGAAGTGGCGCGCGTGCTGGGCGGTCGCGCGCCGTCCGCCGAGACGCGATCGTCGCTGCGCTACCTGACGCACACGCTCGAGGAAACGCTGCGCCTGTATCCTTCCGCGCCGATCCTGATCAGCCGCCGGGCGGCCCGGCCGATCGTGCTGGGGCCGTGGCAGTTTCCCGCGCGGACGCTGTTCATGCTGCCGCTGCAGCTCATGCAACGCGATGCGCGATGGTTTGCGGAGCCCGACGCGTTTCGTCCCGAGCGTTTTGCGGACGACGCGCCGGCCGCGCCGCGCGGAAGCTACATGCCGTTCGGCACGGGCCCGCGCGTGTGTCTCGGGCAGCATCTGGCGATGACGGAAATGACGGTTGTCGCCGCGATGATCCTGCAGCGCTACGAATTGTCGGCGCCGCCCGGCATGAAGCCGCCGCGGCCGGTGCTGAACGTGACGCTGCGGCCGGAGCGGCCGCTGCATCTCGCGATCGCGCCCGCCGCGGCCGGCGGTCCCGAGTGATGCGAGCGGCGCGCCCGGGGGAGCCGGGCGCCGATGCGACGGGGGCGTCGAACGCGACGACATGCTCGCCGGGCTCGCGTGTCGTGAACGATTGCCGTTCGCGCAATGCGGCGTCATCGAATCGTCGGAATGTGAATGCATGCCGGCCGCGCCTTTTGGCGCCGCTGGCAAGGCGTCGCGCAGCACCTATGCTTGAAGGGCCCACGCCGGGCGGAGCCCAAGGAGACGGTCATGCGCATGCTTCTCAACATACGAATCCCTCACGAGCCGTTCAATACGCTGGTGCGCGACGGCAGCGTCGGCGACGTGATCTCGCGAATACTCGAAGCGGTCAAGCCGGAAGCCGTGTATTTCACGGAGCAGAACGGCGGGCGCGGGGCGGTCGTGATCGTCGATCTGGATGACCCGTCGCGGATCCCGGCGCTCGCGGAGCCGTGGTTCCTGATGTTGAATGCGGACTGCGAGTTCCGCGTGGTGATGTTGCCGGACGATCTCCGGAATGCCGGGCTCGCGCAGATCGGCGCGAAGTGGAAGTAGCAGGACGCTGCGCGAGGGTCTGAACGTAACGCGGCGGCCGGAGCGGGCGTTGCACCTGGCGATCGCACCGACGGGGCTGACGGGAAGCGGCGGCAGCGGCATCGCGCGAACGCGTCGCGCGCAGCGGCGGCAAACGGGGCGCCGCGCCCCGTGAAGCTGACGTTTGACTGTCGCCGGCAGCGCGCGGAGCGTCGCCCGGCCGAGCATGTCAACCGGCACCTCCCCGATTGCGTTGTCGTGCCATCCGACCAATCGGGAGCGTCCGATGCGCAAGCTGCTGTTGTCCGTGGTGCTGGGTTGTGCGTGCGCGATCGCGAGTGCGCAGACGGTGGTTCACTTTCCGTCGACGGACGGCCCGCCATCGACGATGCTCGACGGCTACCTGTTCCCCGCGCCCGGCGCCGGCCGTCATCCCGCACTTGTGTTCCTGCACGGCTGTTCGGGCATGTTCGCGAAATCCGGCAAGATCTATTCGCGCGAGCGCGACTGGGCGTCCCGCTTCAACGCGGCCGGCATCACGGTGCTCGAAGTCGACAGCTTCAATCCGCGCCATCACGGCGAGATGTGCGCGCCTGCGCATTTCGTCGGTGAGATTTATCGCGCGCGGCCGTTCGACGCGTATGGCGCGCTGAAGTATCTGCAGTCGCTCGATACCGTGCGGCCTGATCGCATCGGCGTCGTCGGGTGGTCGCTGGGCGGCGGGACGGTGTTGAACGCGATCCGTGCGTCGAGCCCGGCGCGGCCTGCCTCGCTGCCGGATGGCGATTTCCGCGCGGCGGTGGCGTTTTATCCGGCAAGCTGCAACGTGAAGGCACAGGGTGCCGTGTGGCAAAGCGCCGTGCCGTTGCTGGTGCTGATCGGCGAAGACGATGTCTGGACGCCGTACGCCCCGTGCAAAACGCTATTCGACTCGGTTGCACCCGGTACGGAAGCAACGTTTCATGCGTATCCGGGCGCGTACCACGACTTCGACTGGCCGGACATGCCCGTGCATGCGATGCCCGCCTTTACGACGAAGGCCGGCGTGGTGCCGATCGAAGGGACGGAGCCGGTGGCGCGGGCGGATGCGCAGCAACGGGTGGTCGAATTCGTCAGCGCGCACCTGAACGCGAACTGAGCGGGGTGGCCGGCGCGCTTGCCCCTCGACTATTGCGCCGGCCGGGACGGCTCGACGTTCACGGGGGGCCTGCTCCTGGGCCGCAGCAACAGCAGCAGCCCGCACAGCGCGGCCGCGCCGACGAAAACGAAGAACGCTCTTTCGTTCCACGCTTTCAACGCGTCGGAAGCGGAGCCGCCGGCACTCCCGGCCGCGGCGCCGGCTTCCAGCAGGAACGTGAAGACCGCCGGCACCGGCGCGGAACCCAGGTAGGCCAGGAACGCGAACTGCAGCCGGCCACGCGTGAGAATCGACCAGACATCCTTCCCCATCAGGTAAGCGACCAGCAGCAGCGGTGGCGCGAGCACGATCGACGCGGCGCTGATGGCACACAGAAGCAACCAGCCAAGTCCGACGAGCGGAATGAGCGACATGAATCGGGATTCCTGTTTCGGGGCAGTCTCGTTGTCGACGGATCGTCCGTATGTGTTTCAACGGACAACCAGGGAAGGCGGCGATTCACGGATATTGCACGATTCCGCGCCCGCTGCCATCCGCCTTGGTCGATGTGTCGGCGTGTTCATCCCGCCGCATCTTCCCCCAACGCCTGGATGAAGCGCGAAAACAGCTCGGGCTGAGACGAGATGCCAAGCTTCGCGTAAAGATGCCGCCGGTGCACCTTCACCGTTTCGGGTGATATCGCCAGCCGCTCGGCGATCGCCTTCGACGAATTGCCGCGCAGCACCATTCGCGCGATCGACATCTCGCGATCGGTCAGCACGCCCGCGCCGAAGCGCGCAAGCGCCTGCTCGACCCGCGCACCGAGATCGGCATCGGGCGTGGCGCGTGCCGCGTCACCCACCAGCCGCCAGTGCTGCCGGATCGCCGCGAGCACCCATGGCATCGCGGCGGTCAGCTTGCCGAGCGGCTCGACGTCGAATCGCTTACCCGCACCGAGCGACAGCGACAGCAGCAGGTCGGCGTTCGGCCGCACGAGGATCTGGATCTCGTCGTCGCCAACCGCATCGCGGAAGTAGCTCAGAAAATATTCACTCTGCCGGAACAGGTCGGGCGCGACTTCCTCGAGCCGGTAGCAGCCGTCGGCGAGCCCGTCGTGAGCGGCCTGCAGGAACGGATCGAGCAGATATAACCCATTCAGGTAAAGCGGCACCGGCGACGCGGCATCGGTGCCGCCCGTGTCGTATTCGTCGAGCACGAGCGGCACGCCGTCGCGGCCGATCGCGGTCGCGAGCGCGTTGTCGAACGGCGCCATTTCATTGAGCAACAGCACCAGAAACCGCCAGAAGCGCGGCTGGCCGAGATGATCGATTGCGCGGCCGAGCGCCTGGTGCATCGCGATTTCGGAAAAGAGACGATCCATACCACCACCGGAAGGGCGTAACACGAAGGGGGAATAGCGGTCCTGAAATTGGCTTCCTAGACTGCCACGCAATCAGTCGGGCCCGAGTATGGGCGTTCAAAAAACGTTGGCAAAGCAGGACAGGAGAACGAAATGGCGATGATGTCGGAATCGACGGGCACGCTGCAAGCGGCGCCTGCAACGGAAGACGCGCCGCGCGCGCTGTCGCAGACGCTCAGCGTGCGCGATGCGGTGATGATCACCGTATCCGGCGTGACGCCCGCGAGCTCGATCTTCGTGATCGCGCCGTTCGCGATCCAGCAGGCCGGCAGCGGCGCGGTGCTGTCGTTCCTGCTCGGCGGTGTGCTCGCGCTGGCGTTCGCGCTCTGTTACGCGGAGCTCAGCGCCGCGCACCGCAGTGCGGGCGGCGAATACGTCATGGCCAAGCGCGTGTTCGGCACGCTGCCCGGCTACCTGACCTTCATCACGGTGCTGTCCGTTAGCGTGTTCATCCCGGCCGTGCTCGCGAGCGGCGCCGCGCCCTACCTGAACAACGCGCTCGGCACGCATTTCGGCAACCAGTCGGTCGCGCTGACGATCGTGCTGCTCAGCTACCTGCTCGGCATGCTGAACATCAAGACGAACGCGTGGATCACGGGCGCGTTCCTGGTCGTCGAGATCGGCGTGCTGATGCTGATCGCGGGCCTCGGCTTCGGTTCGCCTCATCGCGGCGCCGACGCGCTGATCGCGCCGGTCGTCGCGAGCGGCAACGCGCTCGTGCCGGCGACACTGGCCGCGATCGTCCCGGCGATCGGCACGGCGATCTTCTGCTACAACGGCTTCGGCTCGGCCGCCTATCTCGCGGAAGACCTGCGCGGCGGCAACCGCAATGTCGCGAAGGCGGTGATCTACTCGCTGCTCGTGATCCTCGTCGTCGAACTGATTCCGCTCACCGCGATCGTGCTCGGCGCACCGTCGCTGACCGAGCTGACGAAGAGCGCCGACCCGATCGGCTACGTCGTGCGTTCGCTGAGCAACCCGGCCGTGTCGCGCGTGGTCAGCGGCGGGATCTTCCTGTCGGTGTTCAACGCGATCATCGCGATCGTGATCACGATGGGCCGGCTGCTGTACAGCAGCGGCCGGCACGCGCTCTGGTCGCGTACCTGCAACCGTGCGTTCTCGACGATCCATCCGCGCCTCGAATCGCCGTGGCTCGCCACCCTGGCGCTTGCGGTGCCGTCGGCCGGGCTCGTGTTCGTGTCGAGCCTCGACGAACTGACCGCGTTCACGGTCGACCTGTTGTTGCTGATCTATCTGGTCGTCGGGCTGGCCGCACTCGCGAGCCGCTTCGTGCGCCGTGACGTCGAACATCATTACCGGATGCCATTGTGGCCCGTGACGCCGCTCGTCGCGGTAGCCGGCGCGGCCTATACGCTCTACACGACGCTCGCGACGGCCACGAAACCGACCGACCTGATCATCATCGCGGGGCTGCTGATCGCCGCGCTCGTGATGTATGCGGTCTGGGCGCGCCACAGCGAGGCCTTCCGCTCGCTCTGAGCGCTAGCCTTGTCGAAGCACTGAAACACCGAACCATTGAGAGACTGGAGGAACTGCATCATGCGCACGAGGGATCTCGGCATCCGCATCGGACTCGGCACACCGGGCCGCTTCAACGCGATCACGGACGTACCCGGTGTGCGGGTCGGGCATTGCACGCTGAACGTCGAGAACGGCGACGCATCGATCCGCACCGGCGTCACCGTCATCGAGCCGCGCGCGGGCGCCGCGCACGATTCGCCGTGTTTCGCGGGCGTGCACGTGCTGAACGGCAACGGCGACGCGACGGGGCTCGAATGGATTCGCGAGGCCGGCCTGCTGACCACGCCGATCGCCTATACGAACACGCACAGCGTCGGCGCGGTGCGCGATGCACTCGTCGCGAACGAGCGCGAAGCGGCGGCCGGCCGCGTGTACTGGTGCATGCCGGTCGTGATGGAAACCTACGATGGCTTGCTGAACGACATCTGGGGGCAGCACGTGAGCGCCGCGCATGTGCAGCGCGCGCTGGCCGCCGCGCAGCCGGGGCCGGTTGCCGAAGGCGGCGTGGGCGGCGGCACGGGGATGATCTGCCACGAGTTCAAGGGCGGCATCGGCACCGCGTCGCGCGTGGTCGCGGCCGATGCGGGCGGCTGGACCGTCGGCGCGCTCGTGCAGGCGAACTACGGCGTGCGCGAGATGCTGCGCGTGGCCGGCTACCCGGTCGGCGAAGTGCTGCGGCACGTGCCTTCGCCGTTCCGCGCGCCGGACGCGCAAGGCGAGGCCGGGATGGGATCGATCGTCGTGACGATCGCGACCGACGCGCCGTTGCTGCCGCATCAATGCACGCGCCTCGCGCAGCGTGCGAGCGTCGGGCTGGCGCGCGTCGGCGGCGGCACCGAGGATTCGAGCGGCGACATCTTCCTTGCGTTCGCAACGGGCAACGACGGCCTGCCGGCGGCGAACTACGGCAGCAAGGGCGCGCCGACCACCGGCGTGCAGATGGTCAACAACGACCATATTTCCGCGCTGTTCGTCGCCGCGGCGGAAGCGGTGGAGGAAGCGATCGTGAACGCGCTCGTCGCGGGCGGCGACGTCGAGTCGCGCGGTGCGCGGGTCGAAGGGCTGGGGCAGGCGCGCTTGCTGGATGCGTTGCGCGAGGTGGGCTGGCGGCCTGGGCGCGGCGCCTGAAACGACATGCGCCGCTTCAATCGACGCGGCGCGGGGGAGAGCGGTGATGCGGCGAGCGGCCGGGCCGCCGCTCGCCCGCGCATGCAAGGCGGGCGGGACGGGCGTGGCCGTGACGACGCGGCGTCATGCTCAGCTGCCGAAGTAGATGTTGCAGAAGCTGACGGGGCCGACACAGGCGTTCGGGTCTTCCTGCTTCGATTGCGAACGATCGACGCGGCCTGCGGTTGCGACGGCTTCGGCGCGGTTCGCCTGCTGCTGTGCGACGTCTGCCGGAGCCGGCTGTGCGTGAGCAACGGCAGCGGTGAGCGACAGGGCAACGAGGGCGAGGTGCAGCGGCTTCATGTTGGTTTCTCCTGGATGAGTGCCAGTCTCGCTGGCAGTGAGGAAACTATAGGCTCGCACTGCTTAAAGATTAATCACCGCGGCTGTAGAGCTTATTTCCATCCGGAACAAGGATCCGGTTGCGCGCGCACCGATCCTCAATGGCGGAGCCGGTTGAACGGCGCGTCCTTGTCCAGCAGCGCGCTGCGCATGAAGTGCAGGCAGCCGACGATCCGCTGCATGCGGTGCCGCTCGTCGGGCACGGCGTACCACGCCTGCAGCGTGTGCTGCGCCGCGCGGATCGCGAGATTCACCGATTTCAGCGTGCGCGCGTGATGGCCGGGTGTTGGGTCGTCGAAGAAGCGCGGCAGCTCGCGCAGCACCGCGTCGATCGAACCGGTCCAGCGCAGCATTTGCGGCGGCTTCGATGCGCGGAACGTGTTCAACTCGTCGCGCAGGTCGATCACCGCGTGACCGACCTCGAGCGTCGACAGCATCCAGCGCAGCGCGTCGCGATGCTGCCGCGTGCGCCGCACGAGCAGCGTGCGCAGCTGCGCCATCAGGTCGTGCGTACTCGACTGGAAGCGCTGGGCGAGGCCATCCGGCGCGCCTTCGCACGCCAGCGTGACCTGGCGGCGCAGGTCGTGCGCGATGCGGCCCGTGAGCCACGGCATGTGAGTCGGGAACACGACGGCGAACACGAGCGCGCACGCGAGCATCGCGACGACGATCGCCAGGCCGTTGTTGATCAGCACCTCGGGGGTATACGCGATCGCGTTGTCGGGCCCCGCGAGCAGGCAGAAAAATACCGCGAAGCCGATCCCGTAGCCGGACAATCCCGGCCGCATCGCGAGAAACGCGCCGAGGCCGAGCACCGGCGCGAGCGCGGCGCACAGCAGCGGGAAGCCGTCGATGTTCGGATACACGTAGCACAGGAACAGGTAGCCGACGACGGTCGCGAACGCCGCGCCGACGCTCATCTGCGCAACGAACTTCGGCGCGCGCGGCGACGTCGAGCTGAGCGCGCACGCGATCGCGGTGGCGATCACGGCGAGCGGGCCGCTCGGCCATTCGGAGGCAAGCCAGAATGCACTCATTGCACCGACGGCGACGATCGTGCGCAGGAACGCGAACCCGACGAAGAACGCGTTGGTCTTCACCGCGTAATGCGTGACCGAGCGCTCGAATGCGTGATCGTCCTGGTCGAGCGACGCATAGGTGTCGGCGTAGCCGAGATATTCGCCGATGAAGCGGTACAGCAGCTCGATCGCGGTATCGAAGTCGAGCAGGCCGCCGGCCGCATGATCCTCGATGTTTCGCCGCGACGCGCGCGCGGCTTTCGGCAGCGCGCTGTGGAAGCGGCGCAGTTCGAGCAGCGCGCCGGTGGCGGGCGAGACGCCGCGCGGCCGCTCGTCGCGCAGCGCGGCGAAGCGCTGCGCGAGCGCGTCGACGTGCGGCGCCAGCGCGTCGAGCACCGCGTCCGCGCCATTCGCGCGCAGCCGCTTGACGAGCTGGTGCAGCGCATGCAGTCGCGTGCACGCGTTCATGAATTCGCTGTTCAGCCGCGCGAGGCGGCGGCTGCGCGCGCGAATGTGCGGATCCTCGAACGACGCGAAGGCGCGATTGGCCTCGAAGCCGACGATGTCGTCGACGAAATCGGCGAAGCGCCGCTCGAAATCGCCGCGCGCGACGTCGCCCGCGAGCGCGCCGGCCGTGAACGCCGCGAACGTCGCATGGCGCGTGCCCAGCGAGCGCATCAGCGCCTTCGCGGAGCTGAGCGGCAGGATCAGCGCGCTGACCGCACCGGAGCACGCGATGCCGAGCGCGACTTCCGCGGCGCGCGTGAGTGCGGACTGGAACAGTGTCTGCGGGGTCGTCACGGCCGGCAGGCCGATCAGCGCGGCCGTGTAGCCGGCGAGCACGAAGCCGTACCAGCGGAAGTGGCGGTTGCGCACCGCGAGCGCGATGCAGGTGCCGATCCACAGCGTGATGCCGGCCATGTACAGCTCGGGCTGCTGCGCGAACAGCCCGCCGAGCGCGAGTGCGGCGACGAGGCCGGCCGCCGTGCCGAGCACGCGGTAGAAGCTCTTCGCGAATACCATCCCCGACAGCGGCTGCATCAGCACGAACACGGTCGTCATCGCCGTGCGCGGCTGCGACATCTCCAGGCGCATCGCGATGCCCATCGCAAGGAGCGCCGCGAACACCGTTTTCGCGAGGTGCAGCCAGATCAGCCCGTCGCTCGCGGCCCAGTCGCGTGCCGCGTCGCCGAGTGGATCGAGCCATGTGCTCCATCGTGCCGGTTCGATGGAAGGTCGCTCGATCGCAGGTTGTGGCTTCATGAAAAGAGGGGGCCGGCACGGGGCCGGGCGAGATGCGCGGCGCGTCCGAACGGGTCCGTTCGACTGTTGAGGCGCCGATTGTAGGAGTGCGGCGCCCGCGCATTAACGCAGTTGCGGGGAAACGATAGTTGCAGCCGGAGTAACAATCTGTCGCATCGCGTGGAGGAAAATGGCGGCTCCGCTACAGGTTGCTCACAGGAATGGATACCCTACAAAACATGCGGGTGTTTTCGCGCGTCGTCGAGACGGGCAGTTTCACCGCCGCCGCGCAATCGCTGAATTCGACGACGGGCGCGATGTCGCGCGCGGTGTCGGAGCTCGAGGCGCGCCTGCGCACCCGTCTGATGAATCGTTCGACGCGCCGTCTCGCGCTCACGTCGGCCGGCGAAAACTATCTGCGGCGTTGCCGCCAGATCCTCGCCGACGTCGACCGCGCGGAAGAAGAGGCGAGCTGCGCGCACGAACGGCCGGCCGGCGTGCTGCGCATGCACAGCTTCGCGAGCGTCGGTCATCACTATGTATTGCCCGCGCTGACGCGCTATCACGCGCAGTTCCCCGACGTATCGATCGAGCTGTCGCTGTCGCAGCGCATGCCCGACCTGTTCGACGGCACGAGCGACATGGCCGTCGTGACCGCGTCGTCGCTGCCCGATTCGGAACTCGTGTCGCACCTGCTCGGCTCGACCTTCAGCATCCTGTGCGCGTCGCCCGACTATGTGAAACGGCACGGCGCGCCGGCGCGCCCGCAGGATCTCTCTGCGCACGCGTGCCTGACGCTGTGCACGCCGGCGTTCCCGACACACGAATGGGTGCTCGAAGGGCCCGAAGGCGTCGAACAGATCCACGTCACCGGGCCGGTGCAGACCAATACGGCCGAATCGCTCGCCCTCGCGATCCGCGACGGCATCGGGATCGGCATGCTGCCGTTGTACTCGGCGATCGACGCACTGCGCGACGGCACGCTCGTCCGCGTGCTGCCCGCGCATATCCTGCAGAAGATGAACGTCTACGCGCTATATCCGTCGCGCCGCTTCATCGATGCGAAGGTGCGGACCTGGGTCGAGATGCTGCGTGCCCAGGTGCCGGGAATGATCGCGCGCGACGTCGAGATGCTGAGCGCGATCGATCGCGAACCGCAGGCCGCCTGAGCGGCGCACGCGCGTCGGCGCATTGCCCGCACGGCCGGCGTTTTCTCGTCAAGCCAACCAGGCGAACGCGAATCGCGCCATGCCCGCGGTACGTGGTTCACGCGGGCGGGGCGCTTCGTCGTGCCGTTACCGCGCGGGCCTGGCGGCCGCACCCGATTCCGTTGCCGGTTCGCCGGCCGGGCCGTATGAGGCGTGTGCCGCCTTCTGTTCCGCGAGACGCTTTTCGTGGAGTCGTTCCTGCGCCGCCATGATGTCGTCCGGATAGTTGTTGACTTCGCCGCGCGCCGGGTTGTAGCCGACCGACTCGAGATCGACCAGCTCCTGCAGCACTTGCGCGCGCGTGACGGGCGATGGGGCCGACTGGGCGAAAGACAGGGCCGGTGCAGCAAGCAGGACGGTAGCGGCGGCGGCAGCGACGAGCGATTTCACGAGGTTCTCCTGGGTACGGGGTGGGCGGCCGGATCGACGCGATGCGTGACCCTGACCTTTGCTGGCAGTCTACGCAGCACCCTCGCGCGTAAAAACCCTGATTCCAGGCAGGCTGCCTTCCAGATGGAACAACATTGGCGCAAGCCGCCCGCGGGCCGCGAACCCGTGTGCGAACGCAGGTTCGCGGCCGTCGGGCGGCGATGCATCGCGCCGGTCAGAAGCGCGTGCGCATGCCGATCGTGCCGACGATCTGGTTCGCCGTGCTCGATGCGCCGCCCGAGCCGTCGATGAACGCCTGGTAGCCGCGGCCCGCTGCGTGCTGATACATCGCTTCCGCATAGACGTCCGTGCGGCGCGACAGCTTGTAGACGGCCTGCAGGTCGACCTGATGCCACTTCGGATCGGTGCCGTGCCTGCTGTCGGGGTTCGACACGCTGGCGTCCGTATACACGTAGGCCGCGCCGAGGCTGACGGCCGGCGTCACCGCATAGTGCACGTTCACGTCGTAGTTGTTGAACGCGACCTGGCCGGTCGAGCCGAACGAGCCCGTGTTGTCGTACTGCGAGCGCGTATAGACGAAGCCGACGGTGGCCGGGCCGAATCCGTAGCTGATGCCGCCGCCGTAAGAACGCATGCGGTCCGAGCCGATCGACCAGCCGCCCTGGTTCAGGCTCTTCGCTTCGGCCGCATCGGTCGCGCCCGGGCTCGCGCTCGTCGAGCCCTTCGTGCCGTTCATCTGCAGGTACGCGCCGGCCAGCTTCAGCGGGCCGTTCGTGTAGCTTGCCGCGACGCTGTACGCGCGGTTCGCGCCGAAGCTGGTCGCGTTCGAGAACGCATACATCGCGCCGACCTTGAAGCCCGCATGGGTCTCGCTCGTGTACTTGACCGCGTTGTTGATGCGCAGCGAGTGGTTCAGGTTGTCGTTGTCGAACGGATGCGCGAAGCTCGTGTCACCGAAGTCGCCGGCGGTGGCCGACAGCGGCGCGACGAAGTCGACCATCGTGTCGTATTGGCGGCCGAGCGTCAGCGTGCCATAGCCGTTCTGGCTCAGGCCGGCGTACGCATGGCGGCCGAACAGCTTGCCGTCCTGCCCGAGCCCGCCGTTGTTCACGTTGAAGCCGTTCTCGAGCACGAACAGCGCCTTCAGGCCGCCGCCGAGATCCTCGGTGCCGCGAAACCCGACGCGGCTGCCGTTGACGGTGCCGCTGTTCAGGCGCCACAGCGACGCACCGTTGGCGTTGTTGGTGTAGACGATGCCGGCGTCGATCAGGCCATACAGCGTGACCGAGCTCTGTGCGTGAGCGAGCGGGGCGAACAGCGCGGCGGTGCATGCGCCGGCGACGAGGGTTTTTTTCATATCAAGGCTCCTGCGTGTGGGACTGGCAACGAAAGTTCGGCGCAAGTATAGGAACGCATCCCACGTGCAAGGCCGCCGGGGGCCGCGAGCGCACCTTTCCGGATCCGGCAAGAGTCCTTCACAAAACCGACATGACGTGCCGCGTGCGCCTGACGCGGGCGGCTTTTGCGCGATCGCGTGCGCGTGGCATCCGCGCCTCGGTGGCCGGCTGTCGCATCGTTGCAACATGCGCGGCGCGCGGCACGGCGGTTGATCGTCGTGACCGGTGCGCGGAGAATGGGGCGTTCGCGCCGACGCCGGGCGTTACACGCGTGCGAAGACGCGCGCGCATCGGTACGTTTCATCGATACGCGTCAACTGGATCGCACGGCCGCCCGCGCCACGCGCGGCCGTTTTCATGGATGCCACGGGGAGACTTCACATGAATCTGTTCAACGTACGCCTGCGGGGCCGCGACGGCCTGTTCACGATCGGCATCGACGGCGGCAGGATCGCGCGGGTCGACGCACAGTCGGCGCCGGTCGCACCCACGGGCGCAGCGGATGTCGACGCGGGCGGCCGCCTTGCGATTCCGCCGCTCGTCGAGCCGCATATTCACCTCGACGCGGTGCTGACGGCCGGCGAGCCCGCGTGGAACATGAGCGGCACGCTGTTCGAGGGCATCGAGCGCTGGGCCGAACGCAAGGCGACGATCACGCACGAGGACACGAAGACGCGCGCGCATGCGGCGATCGGCATGCTGCGCGATCACGGGATTCAGCACGTGCGCACGCACGTCGACGTCACCGATCCGACGCTTGCCGCGCTGAAGGCGATGCTGGAAGTGAAGGACGAAGCACGCGGGCTGATCGACCTGCAGATCGTCGCGTTTCCGCAGGAAGGCATCGAGTCGTTCGACGGCGGCCGCGCACTGATGGAGCAGGCGATCGAACTCGGCGCGGACGTCGTCGGCGGGATTCCGCATTTCGAGAACACGCGCGAGCAGGGCGTCAGCTCGATCCGCTTCCTGATGGATCTCGCGGAGCGCACCGGCTGCCTCGTCGACGTGCATTGCGACGAGACCGACGATCCGCATTCGCGTTTTCTCGAAGTGCTCGCGGAAGAAGCGCGCGTGCGCGGGATGGGGGCGCGCGTGACGGCGAGCCACACGACCGCGATGGGCTCGTACGACAACGCGTACTGCTCGAAGCTGTTCCGCTTGCTGAAGCGCGCGGGCCTGAACTTCATCTCGTGCCCGACCGAGAGCATCCACCTGCAAGGGCGTTTCGACACGTTTCCGAAGCGGCGCGGCGTCACGCGTGTCGCGGAACTCGATCGCGCGGGCATCAACGTGTGCTTCGGTCAGGATTCGATCAAGGACCCGTGGTACCCGCTCGGCAACGGCAACATCCTGCGCGTGCTCGATGCGGGCCTCCACATCTGCCACATGATGGGCTACCAGGACTTGCAGCGCTGCCTCGACTTCGTGACCGACCACAGCGCGACGACGATGCATCTCGGCGACCGCTACGGCATCGCGGTCGGGCGTCCGGCGAATCTCGTCGTGCTCGACGCGGACAGCGATTACGAAGCCGTGCGCCGGCAGGCCAAGGCCACGCTGTCGATCCGCCACGGGAAGATCATCATGCGGCGCGAACCGGAGCGCGTCACGTATCCGGATTGACGTGCACGGCGGGCGGTCAAGGCCCGCCAGGCTTCATGTATTCATCAAATGCATGAGTCAATTCGAAAAATACGTTTGTCTCATGATTGGCGCGGGCCTACGATGCGGTCCTGACAACGGCGTGCGGGTTGCACGCCGTCTTTTCGATCCCATTCGCCGACCCCATGCGCCTCGATCTCCCGTCCGCTCCCGCATCCTCCTCGCCGGCCGCCAGCCCGTTCGCGCGCGTGGCGGTCGTCACGATCCTGACCGGCGTCGGCGCGGGCCTCGGCGGCATGCTGCTCGCGCTGCTGCTGCATGCGATCCAGCACGTCGCGTACGGCTACGGCATCGCGCACGTGATCGGCACCGAGAGCTTCCTCACCGGCGTGACCGGCGCCGATCCGCTGCGCCGGCTCGCGGTGCTGATCGTCTGCGGGATCGTCGCCGGCGGCGGCTGGTGGGCGCTGTACCGGTATGGCCGGCCGCTCGTCAGCATCCGCCGCGCGGTGCGTGCGGCCGATCCGCGGATGCCGGTCGTCAGCACGACCGTTCACGCGCTGCTGCAGATCGTCACCGTCGCGCTCGGCTCGCCGCTCGGTCGCGAAGTCGCCCCGCGCGAGATCGGCTCGCTGCTTGCCGGGCGGCTTGCGCATGCGGCGGGGCTCACGCCCGACGATTGCCGGCTGATGGTCGCGTGCGGCGCGGGCGCGGGCCTGGCGGCCGTCTATAACGTGCCGCTCGGCGGGGCGATCTTCGTGCTCGAAGTGCTGCTCGGCACGTTCGCGCTGCGGGCGCTGGTCGTGGCGGTCGCGACATCGGCGATCGCCGCGGCCGTTGCGTGGATCGGCCTCGGCAACGAACACCAGTACACGGTGCCGCCGTTCGTGCTGAGCACGCCGCTGGTGGTGTGGTCGATCGTCTGCGGGCCGCTGTTCGGCTTTGCCGCGTACGGCTTCGTGCGGCTCACGACGCGTGCGCGGGCAGACGCGCCCAAAGATGGGCGGTTGCCCGTGCTCGCGTTGCTCAACTTCGCGGTGATCGGCGTACTCGCGATGCGGTTCCCGCAACTGCTCGGCAACGGCAAGGGCCCGGCGTCGCTGGGTTTCGACGGCACGCTGACGATCGGCCTCGCCGCAACGCTGCTCGTGCTGAAGGTGCTGATCGAGGCCGGCAGCCTGCGCGTCGGCGCGGAAGGCGGCCTGCTGACACCGGGCCTCGCGAACGGCGCGCTGCTCGGTGTCGTGCTCGGCGGGCTGTGGAGCCTCGTGTGGCCGGGCGCGTCGATCGGCGGGTGTGCGCTCATCGGCGCGACCGCGTTTCTCGCCGCGTCGATGCAGATGCCGATCACGGCGGTCGTGCTGCTGCTCGAGTTCACGCGCGCGGATCACGACAGCCTCGTGCCGATGCTGCTTGCCGTGGCCGGCTCGCTGGTCGCGTATCGGTTCGCGCAGCGGCTGGCCGAGCAGCGGTTGAATCCGGTTGCAACCGTGAGCGCACCTGCGACCGCCGGCCGATAACGCACCCGCATCCGACCTTTTCACCGGCGGCGCCGATCGCACCGCCAGTGGCCGTTTTCCTCCCCGTTTCCACGATCGCGATTGCCGGGCCCGGCGTGCGCGACATCATGGGATAGTGCATGACGACGCTGCTGTTCCCGTGCGTCGTGTTCGTTCGCGGGGATGTATCTGTTCCGACGCGACTGGGCGCGAGGCGGGCGGCACGGCCTGATATCGGCGGCCCGGGCGCAGATCGCCATCCGCCGGTGGATAATCGGCCCACCCCGTTTCCGCCGAGGGAGGCTGCATGACCGATCCGAACGAACCGCCCGGCCGCCGGGCGTACGCGAGCTTCGCGCAACGTTATGCCGACATCGCGCCGACGAAGGCGCACAACGCGCTGTACGAACGTCCGGCAACGATGGCGCTGCTGGGCGACGTCGACGGCCTGACGGTGCTCGACGCCGCCTGCGGGCCCGGTATCTGCAGCGCGCACCTGGCACGCCACGGCGCGACGGTGCATGCGTTCGACGTCACGCCGGAGATGGTCGCGCTGGCGAGAGCGCGTTGCGCGGGCCTCCCGGTCGACATCGTGGAGGGCGATCTGGAGGGGCCGCTCGCCTGGTTGCCCGACGATGCGTTCGACAAGATCGTCTGTTCGCTCGCGTTCGACTACGTGCGCGATCTTGCGCCGACGCTGCGCGAATTCCGGCGCGTCGCGCGGCCGGGCGCCACGCTCGTGTTTTCGATGGCGCATCCGATGCGGGACTGGATGGACGAACGCACGCGCGGCGAGGGCACCTATTTCGATACGTCCCGCTTCGGCTTTCACTGGTCGGGTTTCGGCGAACCGAAACCCTACGTCGAAGCGTGGCGGCGGCCGCTCGCCGACATCCTGAACGCAGTGGCCGACGGCGGCTGGCGGCTCGACCGGTTCGTCGAGCCGAAGCCGCTGCCCGAGATGAGGGCCGCGTCGGAGCGGCTCCATGCGGAGCTGTCGCTGGCCCCGGCCTTCCTTTGCATCCGCGCGCGCTGCTGACACGCCGCGGCGCGGCGGTCGTCCTGACTCAGTGCTGCGCCGGCTCGTCGTTCAGCGTGCCCAGGAACGCTTCGATATCCTTGATGTCCTGCGCCGTCATCGCGGGCTTGTCGCCCGGCTTGCGATCGAACGGCGCATCGGTCACGTCGACGTTCGCGCGATATTTCGGCGGGATGTCGTCGTACTCGTCGACCTTGCCGTCCGCGCCGCGCGAATAGAACTTCTGCGGCGAGATGCTGCGCTCGTTGTAGAACGCCATCACCTGGTCGAGCGTGTGGAACACGCCGTTGTGGAAGAACACGCGGCGCGTCGCCGAGTTGCGCAGCGTCGGCGTCAGGAACATTCCGCAATACTGCGTCTGGTCCTTCAGGTCTTCGCGGAACGGCCCGCACACGCCGAGATCGTAGAACGCCGGGTTGCGGTTCTGCGCCAGCTCCTTGTTGCGCGGCGCGCCGAGCGCCTCGTACTGGTAGTCGGTAAACATCGGCGGCAGCCCGTCCTTGCCGGGCTTCGACAGGTGGCAGCCCGCGCAATTCGCCTTGTCCGGATCGTTGAACAGGCGCAGCCCGCGCAGTTCGGCCTGCGTGAGCCGTGCACGGCCTTCGAGCCAGCGGTCGTACTTGCTGCTGTAGGGGTGGAACGACGGATCCTCCACCTGGTAGCGCGCGATCGCGAACATTGCCTCCGACACCACGAGCTGCGGGCTGTCGAACACGCGTGCGCCGAACAATTGCTCGAGTTGCGCGCGGTGCGACGACTGCGCGAGCTTGCGCGCGACGTCGTCGATGCTCGCGTTCGCCATCTCGACCGGATTCAGCAGCGGGCCGAACGCCTGCTGCTGCAGCGTATCGGCGCGGCCATCCCAGAACATCCCGCCCTGCGGCACCAGTTGCGGCGCGGCCGACGTGCCGGCCACCTTCTGTGCCTTGACGACGCCGGCCGCCGACGCGGCCTGCTGCGCGACGGTCGGCGCGGCGTCGTTTTCACCGGCATCGGGGCCGATGCTGAAGTTCGGCTGGCGATACAGGTACATCAGCGACGGCGGCGGGCGATAGCCGTGCTGCGTCATTGCGAGGCCGCCCGGCTGCACGTCGAGCGCGTTCGCCGGGCCGTACGCATGATCGGGGCTGTGGCACGACGCGCACGACTGCTTGCCCGACGCGGACAGCGACGGATCGGCGAACAGCGCGCGGCCGAGTTGCGCGACCGCCGACAGCGGCTGCGCGGCGGGCCGCTGCAGCACGACCGGATGCGGGTTCGCACCCGTCCAGTCGGCGACGACGGTGCCGATCGCCGCGGGCACCTGCGACGGAAATGCGATCGCGAACGCGCCGTAGCCGAGCGCGGCGGCGCCGATCACGCATGCCGCGCGGCGCAGGAGGCGGGACGGCGTGCGCGGTGCGCGGGTGCCGGTGGTGTCGGGAGACGGGAACGCAGGGCGAGCTGTCATGCTGTCGGTCGGAAATCGGGCGCCGCACGAAGCGGCGCGTTAAACGGAAACGGCCGGCGCACCATGCGCCGGCCATGCGGTCAGGCAGTGCCGGTCAGATCGCCGGTGCCGAGCTCAATGCGGTGCCGAGCGTCGGGTCGAGATACAGCGGCGTCGTGTTCGGCTTCGACGTGAAGTCGAACAGGTTGCGCAGGTCGCCCGCCGTCGCGTCGAACGAGCCGCCGCCGATGCGCTGGCCGCCGAGCCAGTTGTCCTCGATGAAGCGCACGACGGACGACTGGTCGAGCATCGTGTGATCGACGTAGTTCTGCTTCGCGTACGGCGAGATCACGATCAGCGGAATGCGCACGCCCGGGCCGCAGCGGCCGTTCACGGTGCCGCCGTTCACGCCGGTCGTGCCGCCCGAGCCGCACTTGCCGTTGCCGCTCACCTGGTCGACCGGGTCCGACGAACCGCGCGTCGGCGGCGTGTACACGTGGTCGTACCAGCCGTCCGAGTCGTCATAGGTGACGATCACGGCCGTGTTCTGCCAGTCCGGCTGCTGCTGCAGGAAGTTGACGACCTTCGTCACGAACGCCTGCTCGTCGAGCGGATCCGAATAGCCCGCGTGCGCATCCTGTGCGGCCGGGGCCTTCAGGTAGCTGACCGACGGGAAGTTGCCGGCCTTCACGGCGGCGAAGAAGTCGTCCGTGTCGTATTGGTGGTTCGCCGGTTCGGCGGTCTTGCCGTCGGTCTGGAAGCTCGAACCGATCGCCGCGACCGAGCTCGGGCGCGTGTGCTGCGGGTTCGCGGTCGACGCGTAGTACTGGAACCAGTTGTGGTGCGGGATGTAGTCGGACGTCGCGGCGTTCACGGCGGTGGCGACCGTGCTGCGGGCGCAGCCCGTGGTGCCGTTGCCGTTCTTCGTCGACAGGTTGAAGCCGCCCATGAAGCCGCCCCACGTGATCTTCGCGCTGTTCAGCAGGTCGCCGATGTTCTTGCCCGTCATCATCGCCTGGTCGGTCGTGCTCGAGCACACGTCATAGCCCGGGTCGACGTCGTTGATCATCGTGTAGCCGGTCTGGCCGTCGTTGATGTAGTACGAGCTCTTCGCGAGCGTCGACGGTTGCGCCGACGTCTTGACGATCTGCATCCCGTTGGTCTGGCCCGACACGACGTTCAGCGCGCCCGGCGTCGACGGGCCGTACGTCGTCGTGTACGTGTTGTCGCTCATCGCGAAGCGCTGCGCGTAGTTCCACAGCGCGGTCACGGTGTTGCCGTCGAAGTAGCCCATCACCTGGCCCTTCGTGCCGAACGCGCCGGCGCCGCCGGACGAGCCCCTGCCGGTGTATTTCGGGAACAGGTCGGCCGCGCCGAGATCTTCCGCTTGCTGCTCGGCCGTGTACGCGTGGTTCTGGTCGGCGGTCGCGGCCTGCGTGCGGTCGAGGCGGAACGGGTTCGCCGCGTCGGTGCCGTTGGCCGTGTTCGTGAAGTTCGGGTTCGCGGTGAGCAGCGTGCCCGTCAGGCCGTTCGGCGTCGGCGTGCCGGACTTGGCGGTGAACGCCGGTTCGCCCGACGGGTTCGTCGCGTTCGGGTAGGTGCCGAAGTAGTGGTCGAACGAAATGTTTTCACCGTAGATCACGACGACGTGCTTGATCGGCGTGGCGGTCTGCAGCGCGTCCTGCGACGACACGACGGGTGCCGGCGGCGTCGACGTCGGATCGCTGCCGCCACAGGCGAACAGCGCAAGCGCCGCGGCAGCGCAGGCGGTGACAAGCAAGGCTTGACGGAACATCGGGAAACTCCAGGTAAGGTCTTCGATGGTGGAGAGCGGCCCCGTCGCCGTGTGGGTTCGACGCGGAGCTCGCGAGAGAGCACGCGCATTGAAACAGTCCCGTATGAAGATATGGGGACGGAGTGATTTCGCGACGGTTGCGCTGCGGTATCGATTTCATTACGGCGCGACGCAATGCGAAAGAAAGCGGAAAGGAATGAACCACGTGCCACCTTTGCGTCACATTCCGCGGCGCCGGGAGGCACTGCCGCGGATGCCGCGCGGGGCGGGCGAGAGGAGGTTGCTGCCCGGTTTGCGGAGGGGGCACGCGGCGCAGGTATTTTGACAATCGGATGACGTATTCATACGATGAACGCCCTGCGGCGACGATTTCGCGTGGCCGACCGTCTGCGAGTATTCAGCGTGCCGATCCCCGTTCTGTTTGCCGTTCTGTGTGCGGCGTTCCTGCATGCGTCATGGAACGCGCTCGTGCGCAGCAGCGGCGACCGGCTGCGGTCGGCCACCGTGCTGCAGATCGCGATCGGACTGTTCGCGCTGCTGTTCCTGCCGGGCGCGGCGCCGATCGCGCCGGCGAGCTGGTTCTGTGTCGTCGCGTCGGCCGTGCTGCATGTCGTCTATACGCTGCTGTTGGTGCGCGCGTACGAGCACGGCGACCTGACCGTCGCGTATCCGGTCGCGCGCGGCACCGCGCCGCTGCTCGTCACGCTCGGCGCGGCGGCGTTCGCGGGCGAGCACCTGAATGTCGGCGCGCAATGCGGGCTCGTGCTGATCTGCGCGGGCATCCTGGCGATCGGCCTGGAGCGCGGGCGCGGTGCGAAGCACCGGATGATGCAGGTGCTGCCGACCGCGTTCGCGACCGGCGTGTCGATCGCGGCCTATAGCGTGGTCGACGGGATCGGCGTGCGGGAAAGCGGCAACACGGTCGGCTATACCGCGTGGATGTTCGTGCTGACGGGGGCGATGATGGCCGCGTACTACCGCCTGCGGGCGGGGCCGCTGCGGCTGACGCAGGATGTCGGCGAAACGGCGAAGGCCGCCTGCGGCGGCGTGTTCGCGGCGCTCGCGTACGGCATCGTGATCTGGGCGATGGATCGCGCGCCGATGGGGCCGGTGTCGGCGCTGCGGGAAACGAGCGTGGTGTTCGCGGCGCTGATCGCGCGGGTGTACCTCGGCGAGCGGCTGACGCCGCGCCGGGCGGCCGGTTGCGTGGTGATCGCGGCGGGGGCGTTGCTGATCAGTGCGTTTGAAGCGGTGAGGTGACCGGGCCGGCTGAGCGCGCGACCCGCAGCTTCAGCCTTCCACCGGCATCGCACTCGTGCACTTGATCTCGTCGAGGCACACGCTCGAATGCACGCCGCTCACGCCGGGGATTCGCATCAGCGTCTCGAGCAGGAACCGCGACAAGCCTTTCAGATCGTGTGCGACGACCTTCAACACATAGTCGATGTCGCCCGTCACCGAGAAACACTCCTGGATCTGCGCGAGATCGGACACCAGTTTCTGGAACTTCGACAGGTCGCGGATATGCCCGCGCTCCATCGTCACGTGCACGAAAGCGGTCACGCCGAAACCGAGCGTGTCGGGGCACAGCCGGGTTTCATAGCGGCGGATCGCACCGATTTCTTCCAGCCGCCGGTGGCGGCGCAGCGTCTGCGCGGGCGACAGGCCGACAGCCTTCGCCAGATCGAGGTTCGACGCGCGGCCGTTCTCCTGCAGGATCGCGAGCAAGTGCCGATCGAGGCGATCCAGAACCGGTTCATGCATTTTTGTTTCCTCATTCGTCTCCTGGATGCAATCTTATCTCATAATGTAGGGTTTGCATGAACGGGTTACGAAACCCGATTTCGCCGTCGCGACGCTAAACTGACGCCGGATTTTCGTGTGCGAACGCAGCCATGCGGGCGCGGCGACAGTCGGCGGCCGGTCTGGCGGGCACGCCGACGCGAATCGGGCGCCGCCACGCGAAGATTGCAGTCCCCAACCCGGCGGCTCCACGAACGGCCCCGGCACAGCAAAAACAGCGCCCGGCACACCGAGGCGCGCCGCACCGCTTCAGGCGGAGGCGGACAGAGTGGAGAAGACATGGTTTCTGGAAACGAGAGCGACGGCCTGAAGCGCGGGCTGAAGAACCGGCACATCCAGCTGATTGCGCTCGGCGGCGCGCTCGGCACGGGGCTGTTCCTCGGCATCGCGCAGACGATCAAGATGGCAGGCCCGTCCGTGTTGCTCGGTTACGCGGTGGCGGGCGTCGTCGCGTTCTTCATCATGCGCCAGCTCGGCGAGATGGTCGTCGACGAGCCCGTCGCCGGCTCGTTCAGCTACTTCGCCAACAAGTACGTCGGCCACTTCACCGGCTTCCTGTCGGGCTGGAACTACTGGGTGCTGTACATCCTCGTCAGCATGGCCGAGCTGTCCGCCGTCGGGATCTACGTGCAGTACTGGTGGCCCGGCGTGCCGACCTGGGTGTCGGCGCTGGTGTTTTTCGTCGCGATCAACCTGCTCAACCTGGCAAGCGTGAAGTCGTATGGCGAGACGGAATTCTGGTTCTCGATCATCAAGGTCGCCGCGATCGTCGGGATGATCGGCTTCGGCGGCTGGCTGCTCGCGAGCGGCCATGCGGGGCCGGAGGCGAGTGTCCGGAACCTGTGGCAGCACGGCGGCTTCTTCCCGAACGGCGTGTCGGGGCTCGTAATGTCGATGGCCGCGATCATGTTCTCGTTCGGCGGGCTGGAGCTGATCGGCATCACCGCGGCCGAGGCCGACGATCCGAAGCGCAGCATTCCGCGTGCGACCAACCAGGTGATCTACCGCATCCTGATTTTCTACATCGGCGCGCTCGCCGTGCTGCTGTCGCTGTATCCGTGGGAAAAGGTCGTCACCGGCGGCAGCCCGTTCGTGCTGATCTTCCATGCGCTGAGCAGCAACGTGGTGGCCAACGTGCTGAACGTGGTCGTGCTGACGGCCGCGCTGTCGGTCTACAACAGCGGCGTGTACAGCAACAGCCGGATGCTGTTCGGCCTCGCGAAACAGGGCAACGCGCCGAAGGTGCTGTGCTCGGTGAACAAGCGCGGCATTCCGCTCGCCGCGCTCGGCGCGTCGGCGCTCGCGACCGGCGTGTGCGTGCTGGTCAACTACTTCATGCCGGGCAAGGCGTTCGAGGTGCTGATGGGCCTCGTCGTGTCGGCGCTGATCATCAACTGGGCGATGATCACGCTGATCCACCTGAAGTTCCGCCAGGCGAAGCGCGCGGCCGGGGAGGAGACTTCCTTCCGCAGTCTGGGCTATCCTTTCACGAATTACCTGTGCCTGGCATTCATGGCCGGCATTCTCGTCGTGATGTACCTGACGCCGGATCTCCGCCTGTCGGTGTACCTGATCCCGGTATGGCTCGCGGTGCTCGCGGTCGGGTATCGCTTCCGTCAGAAGAATGCAGGCTATGCGGTGCACGACGGCGCATCCGCGCGCTGACGCAGGCCACGACCGATCATTCTTCCAAACGAGACCGATTCAAGCCATGTTCGAACACATCGACGCGTACCCGGGCGACCCGATCCTGACGCTCAACGAGAACTTCCAGAAGGATCCGCGCGACCAGAAGGTCAACCTGAGCATCGGCATCTACTTCGATGCCGAAGGCCGGATTCCGGTGATGGGCGCCGTGCGCGAAGCCGAAGCCGCGCTGCAGCGCGAGAGCGGCCCGAAGCCGTACCTGCCGATGGTCGGCCTGCCTGCGTATCGCGACGCCGTGCAGGCGCTCGTGTTCGGCGCCGATCACCCGGCCCGCGCGGCCGGCCGCATCGCGACCCTGCAGACGCTCGGCGGCTCGGGCGCACTGAAGGTGGGCGCCGATTTCCTGAAGCGCTACTTCCCGGATGCGCAGGTGTGGCTCAGCGATCCGAGCTGGGAAAACCACCGCTTCATCTTCGAGCGCGCCGGTTTCACGGTGAACACGTATCCGTACTACGACGAAGCGACGGGCGGCCTGAAGTTCGACGCGATGCTCGCGGCGATCGACGCGCTACCGGCGCGCAGCATCGTGCTGCTGCACGCGTGCTGCCATAACCCGACCGGTGTCGACCTCGACGACGGCCAGTGGGAGAAGCTGATCGACGTGATCGAGGCGCGCGGGCTGCTGCCGTTCGTCGACATGGCGTACCAGGGCTTCGGCGCGGGCCTCGACGCGGACGCCTTCGCGGTGCGCGAACTCGCCCGCCGCGGCGTGCCGACGCTGGTTGCGAACTCGTTCTCGAAGAACTTCTCGCTGTACGGCGAGCGCGTGGGCGGCCTGAGCGTCGTCTGCGAGGATGCCGCCGCGGCCGACCGTGTGCTCGGCCAGCTGGCCGGCGCCGTGCGCTCGAACTACAGCAACCCGCAAACCTTCGGCGCGAAGGTCGTGGCGGCCGTGCTCGGCACGCCTGCGCTGCGCAAGCAGTGGGAAGAGGAACTGGCGGCGATGTGCCGCCGCATCGCGCGGATGCGCCAGTCGATCCATGACGGCCTGCGCGACCACGTGAGCGGCGAGGCACTCACGCGCTATGTGAAGCAGCGCGGGATGTTCACGTACACGGGCCTGACCGAATCGCAGGTCGACGCGCTGCGCGAAGTGCACGGCGTGTACATCCTGCGTTCGGGCCGGATGTGCGTGGCGGGCCTGAACGACTCGAACGTCGCCATCGTCGCCGACGCCATCGGCAAGGTGCTGAAGAGCGGCGTCTGAGCGCGGCGCGCTCCGGCGCGCCACGCGGCTGGCCGAACCGGCTGTCTCCCGCAAGGGGGGGCAGCCGGTTTTTTGTTGTGCGGCCGCAATGTGCGCCACCGGGCTGACTCGGGTGCAGGCGCGGCGTTACGATCACGGAATCGAACGCAACTCGGAAGGAGCGACATGGGCATCCGGATCATCCAGCTCGGCACGCCGCGCGCGGCCGGCGAGGGCCTGCGGATCGGAACGGTGCGGCGGCCGCCGCGCGGCGTGCCGAAGGCGGAATTCGCGTCGCGCAACTACTATGATGTATGGCTGCCGACGCTGTCGCCGAGCCCGGAACTCGTCGCGCAGGCGCAGGCCGCCGAAACCGATGCCGAATGGAACGCGTTCCGGCGCCGCTTCCGCGCGGAAATGGCGCAGGGCGATGCGGCGAAGGTGCTGGACCTGCTGGCGGCGCTGTCGGCGACCACCGCGTTCTCGGTCGACTGCTACTGCGACGACGAACGCCATTGCCACCGCAGCGTGCTGCGCGAATTGCTCGCGGAACGCGGTGCGGCGATCGAGCCGGACGCGGGCTGAAAGCGGACTGAAACGGGCTCAAGCCGGGCTTCGAGCGGCATCGCGCAGCCGCGCCGGGTAAGCCGCCGCGCCGTTATCGTGCGGCGCAGCGAACCCGTTGACGTGGGTCAAGCGTGCGGGCGCGCGCGCCACTATGCTCTTGTCATGGAGCCATCACGACGATGACAGGCGGACAGATGCAGATTGCCTTCCCGCCGGAACCACCCGAATATTGCGCACGCGACCTGGTCGTGGCGTTTTCGGCGCTGGTCGACGGGCGTTGCGTACAGTGCGCGGTCACGGCCGAGGCGCTGGAAGATCATTTCGGGGCGCCGTCGCTGCTCGAACGCGACCTGCTGACCGCATTCGACGCGCACCGGTCGGCGATCGAAGCGATGGCGCGACGCATGCTCGAGGAAATCGGCGGCCGGCCGGTGCTGCTGCACAGCGGCCACTTCCGGCTCGAAGACTGATACCGCAGGAGGGCGCATGACATTGCAGGGCAACATTCACGAACGCGACTGGTCTGTCGAGGTCGAGACGCGACCGTGCGAATCGGGCGAATTCCGATGCCGCGTGACGGTCGAGCATGGCACCGGCGCCGCGCGTTTTCATCACACGTTCGAGCACAGCCATGCGTATCCGACCGAACGCGAGGCGATGATCGAAGGGCTGCGGGCCGGCATGACGTGGATCGAGATGAAGACGTCGCAGACCTTCAACGTATGAACGGTCCCGCGCCGGCGAAGGCGCGGGCAGGCTATCGGCCGGGCAGCGATCGAAGAAATCGCGCCGTGCCACGGGTAACACGTGCCGCCGCTTTTTGGTGCGGGCGGCACTTGCAAGGCGGTCGACGAGCGGGCGGCCCCGTCAGGAGACACGACATGGGCGTGGGCATGCAGATCGCCTGCCACGGATTCGCGGGTTCCGCCGCGGTCGAGGCCGAAGCCGGCGCGCAGCTGGTGCGGCTCGAACGGTTCCGCGCGCTGATCGGCGGTTGCCATCTCGCCATCGAATTGCGTGCCTCCGCCGATGGCGCACGCCGGTACGACGTGCGGCTCGACCTCGTGATGCGTGACACGGCGCTCTGGCCGCTACCGCCGTGCGTCGGCGACGATCTGGACGACGTGCTGCGCCGCGCGTTCATGCAGGCCGAGCAGGCGCTGATCGCGTGCCAGGCGGGCGATGCAAGGGCGGAGCTGCGCAACGCGGCGGGCGGCGGCGCGGTGCAATGATGCATCGCGCGCGAAACCGCGCCGGCGGCCGGGCGTCGTTCAGGCCTTGTTCCATCAGACCCGTGCGAGCGCTTGCGAGTCGATGATGCGCACGCGCTTGCCGCGCGTTTCGACCAGCGCTTCGCGATGGAACCGCGAGAACATCCGGCTCACGGTTTCGAGCTTCATCCCGAGATAGCAGCCGATTTCCTCGCGCGTCATCCGCAGGTTGAATTCCGTCGCCGAATAGCCGCGCGCCTCGAAGCGCGACGACAGGTTCAGCAGGAAATGCGCGACGCGCTGCTCGGCCGACATCGTGCCGAGCAGCAGCATCTGGCTCGATTCGCGGACGATCTCGCTGCTCAGCATCTGGTAGAGGAAGTGCTGCATCGGCTTGATCTCGCGGCACGCCGCTTCGAGCGCGCCGAACGGGATGATGCACACGACACTGTCCTCGAGCGCGATCGCGTCGCAGCAGTGCTGGCCGCTGCCGATGCCGTCCATCCCGAGCGTTTCACCGGCAATCTGGAAGCCCGTCACGTGTTCGCGGCCGTCGCGGTGCATCATCACCGTCTTGAACGAACCCGCGCGCACCGCATAGATGCTCTGGAACGGATCGTCGGTGCGGAACAGCGCGTCGCCCTGGCGAACCTGCCGGGTCGTGCAGATGATCGCGTCGAGGCGGCCGTATTCGGCCGCGGTCAGGTGTGGCGGCAGGCACATCGAACGCATCGCGCATACCGAGCAGCGCGCGGCGGGATGTTTGGCGGCGTCGGCGCGCGTGACCGCGCGAAGCGGAATCGCCGGCCGAGGCACGATGGATACGTCGGCGGCACAGGGGGTGGCTGTGGACATGAGTCACTCCGGCTCGTCAGGGGCGGTGCGCGCGAGCGTGCACCAGGGATTCGATAGCACGGCATGCGGCGTCGAATTCGACGGTCTTGTCGAAAAAGTAGTCGGCTCCGGCCAATGCGCATGCCTCTCTGAATGCCGGCGCCGAGTGATTCGTCAGCACGATGGTGACGATGCGCGGCGTGGCCTTCGACAGCGTCCCGATCAGGTCGAGACCGCTGCCGTCCGCCAGCCGCAGGTCGACGATCACCACATCCGCCTGGCTGCTGCGGATATGCGTCCACGCGTCCTGGCTGTCTTCCGCCTCGCCGACGACGGCGACACCGCGGATCGCGCCGACGAGCAGCGCGATCCGCTGCCGGACGGCGACGGCGTGATCGACGAGAAACACCCGGAGCGCGGGGGGGAACTGGCTGGCATTCATGCCGGCAGTATCGTGTTGCGCCGCCGAAAATGAAATCGGCCGAATTGGAAGTTGCTGTAGGCCGCGGCGACGCGTTGTAGGGCAATTCCTACAACGCGTACCGGAAACCGCCGGAACGGCCGCTTCGTGACGTGCCTCGTGTGCGGCCCCGGCGGGCCGACTCAGCCGGCCTGGCGCGCCGCCAGCGCATCGCGCGCCGTGCGGCACGCTGCGAGATCCCACGCGGCACAGCCGACGCTCTTGAACAGCAGCGGCCCCGTGCGGTCGAAGGTGCCGCCCAGCACGTCGGCGAGCGACGCGACGTGCTGCCAGTCGACCTGCGCGACGATCAGGTCGCCGGCTTCGTGGCGCGCGCCGGCCGGGTCGTCGACGACCAGCCGGCTGGCGCGCACCGTGTTCGCGTCGATCTCGGCCGCGTCCGCGGTGAATGCGCCGACGCCGACCACGAGCCGGCCTTCGCGCGCGGCTTCGCGATAGACGGGGGTGCGGCTCGTCGTCAGCGTGACGACGACGTCGATCGCATCGGGAATCGCGTCGCCGTCGAGCGGCGCGAGACGCGGTGCGTGCGCGCGGTGCGCGGCACAGAATGCAGCCGCGCTGTCGGCGCTCGTGCCGCGCACGTGGAGGCGCGCTTCGGGAAAGATCGCGGCGAGCGCTTCCGCGTGATTGGCCGCCTGTTTCCCGGTGCCGATCAGCAGGATGTCGCGCGGCGCGGCGCCATGCAGCGCCTGGATGCCGAGTGCGGTGATGGCCGCCGTGCGGCGTCCGGTGACCGTCGGGCCGTCGAGCGCGAAGCGCATTTCGCCGGTGGTCGCGTCGTATGCCGTGACCTGCCCGTGGATCGTCGGCAGCCCGCGCGCGCCGTTGCCCGGGCACACGTTCACGAGCTTGTGGGTCGCGAGGTCGCGCGCGCTCGACGGCATCGACAGCATCACGCCGCCGGCCTGCAGCGGCACGACCAGGCGTTCGGGGCTGACGATCTCGCCCGCCGCATAGTCGGCGACGGCCTGCCTGAGCGTGGCGAGCAGCGCCGGGTAGTCGAGCAGCGCGGCCGTGTCGGCTGCATCGAGAACGGGAATCGGGGAGAGAGCGGTCATCGTGTACGTCGTATGCGTCGGTGAGCGTGGACGACGGGCGCATGCCGCGCCCGCCACGGGGCTGCCGGATACCGAGACACAGGGCAGTGTGGATCGAATCTATACCACTTGCTGGCCCATCCGCAACCCAGAAAATAAAGCGGCTCGCCTGTTTTGGTTCTAATATCTATCCAGAAAGGCCGCCATGGCCTCGCTGCCGGCGCGCTCCGGTATAGTGCGAACCCATTCCAGATTCACGCCCGCGACCGGGCAGGAGCTACACGATGATGTCCGCGCGTCCCGACACACTCGAAGGCGGTTTCAGGCCGCTGCAAATCTACGAGCAGGTGGCCGAGAAAATCCGCGACGAGATCCGCGCGGGACGCTATGCCGCCGAGTCGCGGCTGCCGTCCGAGCGCGAGCTCGCGGGGCTGTTCCAGGTCGGCCGGCCGGCCGTGCGCGAGGCGCTCGGCGCGCTGCAGAACGAAGGGCTCGTGTTCACGAAGCGCAATTCGGGCACCTACGTCGTGGCGTCGCCGCTCGACGTGCTCGCGCAGCGCGGCGACATGCACCGGGCGTCCGAAGCCGATTTCAGCCCGACGTCGACGCTCGACGTGCGGCTGATCCTGGAGCCCGCGATCGCACGCCTCGCGGCCGCGCACGGCCGCGCCGACCCCGGCGCGGAGCGCTATCTGGCCCAGATGGAGACCATTACCGACGTCGACGATCCGCATCAGCGCGCGCTGTGGAACGAGAGCGACCGGCTGTTCCACCGGCAACTCGCGTTGATGACCGGCGACGCGCTGATCGTGAAGATCGCGGACGAAGTCGCGAAGACGATGGACCAGCCGCTGTGGAAACGGCTGAAGGACGACGGCATCTACGATGCGGGCCGGATCCGGCTGTACGTGTCCGAACACCGGCTGATCTACGAGGCGATCGTGTCCGGCGACGCCGATGCGGCGGCGTTCTATGTCGAGCAGCACATCCTGCGCGTGCGGCGCGACATCGCGCCGAAGTGACCGCGCCGGCCCGTTCTGGTCTGAAAAATGACCAGAATCGAAGTTTTTATTTTTGAATTGCTTGCATGGTAACCACGCGTGTCCTACATTGGTTTCACACAAAACCAATCAGGAGACATCATGCGACACCTCGTTACCGCGCTCTCGGTGGCCATCGCCGCCGGCGCGCTGACTTCCGCGCATGCGCAGGAAGTCGTGATGATCGGCCATTCGGCGCCGCTGACCGGCCCGCAGGCCGCGAACGGCAAGGACAATGAAAACGGCGCGCGCCTGGCCGTCGACGAACTCAACAAGGCCGGCATCAAGGTCGCCGGCAAGACCGTCACCTTCAAACTGGTTTCCGACGACGACCAGGCCGATCCGAAAGCCGGCGTGCAGGTTGCACAGAATCTCGTCGACAAGGGCGTCGTCGCGGTGCTCGGGCCATACAACTCGGGCGTCGCGATTCCCGCATCGCGCGTGTACTCGACTGCCGGCGTGCCGATGCTGCCGGTGGCGTCGAACCCGGCGCTGACCAGGCAGGGCTTCAAGAACATCTTCCGGATCGGCGCGAGCGACGAACAGCTCGGTGGCACGATGGCCACCTTCGCCGCGAAGACGCTGAACGCGAAGACCGCAGCCGTGATCGACGATCGCACCGCGTACGGGCAGGGCGTTGCCGAGCAGTTCATGAACGTCGCGAAGGCGAACGGGATCAAGATCGTCGACCAGGAATTCACGAATTCGTCGGCCACCGATTTCCTTGGCATTCTCACCAAGATCAAGGCCAGCAACCCCGACGTGATCTTCTTCGGCGGCTATGCCGCGCAGGGCGCGCCGATGGCCAAGCAGATGAAGCAGCGCGGCCTGCGCGCGAAACTGCTCGGCGGCGATGGCATCTGCTCGGCGGACATGGGCAAGGTCGCGGGCGACGCGGCGTCGATCGTCTACTGCGCGCAGGGCGGTGTCGCGCTCGAGAAAACGGCGGCCGGCCGCGAATTCCTGAAGAAGTACCACGACACGTATCACACCGATACGCAGGTCTACGGCGTGAACTACTACGACGGGATGAAGCTGCTCGCCGACGCGATGGTCAAGGCCGGCACGACCACCGACAAGGCGAAGCTGATCGCGCAACTCGCGAAGTCGAACTATGCGGGCGTCGCGGGCACCTATTCGTTCGACGCGAACGGCGACCTGAAGGGCGCGCCGACCACCGTCTACGTGATCCGCAACGGCTTGCCCGAACCGTACGCGAAGTAACCGGCCAGCCTGCCATCGGACGGCGGCGCGGCCGCCGTCTTTCGTTTCAACGCATTCGATCGACCATGAAAATTTCCCGATCCCTTTCCACCGTCGAAGTCCATACCGGCGGCGAAGCGTTCCGTATCGTCACGAGCGGGCTGCCGCGCCTGCCGGGCGACACGATCGTCCAGCGTCGCGCATGGCTCAAGGAGAACGCCGACGAGATCCGCCGCGCGCTGATGTTCGAACCGCGCGGCCACGCCGACATGTACGGCGGCTACCTGACCGAGCCCGTGTCGCCGAACGCCGATTTCGGCGTGATCTTCGTGCACAACGAAGGCTACAGCGACCATTGCGGGCACGGGGTGATCGCGCTGTCGACCGCGGCCGTCGAGCTCGGCTGGGTGCAGCGCACGGTGCCGGAAACGCGGGTCGGCATCGACGCGCCGTGCGGCTTCATCGAGGCGTTCGTCAAGTGGGACGGCGAGCACGCGGGGCCGGTGCGCTTCGTCAACGTGCCGTCGTTCATCTGGCAACGCGACGTGTCGGTCGAGACGCCGTCGTTCGGCACGGTGACGGGCGACATCGCATACGGCGGCGCGTTCTATTTCTACGTCGATGGCACGCCGTTCGACCTGCCGGTGCGCGAGGCGGCGGTGGAAAGGCTGATCCGCTTCGGCGCGGAAGTGAAGGCCGCCGCGAACGCGAAGTACCCGGTCGTGCATCCGGAGATTCCGGAAATCAACCACATCTACGGCACGATCATCGCGAACGCGCCGCGCCACCCGGGCTCGACGCAGGCGAACTGCTGCGTGTTCGCGGATCGCGAGGTCGACCGCTCGCCGACCGGCTCCGGCACCGGCGGCCGGGTCGCGCAGCTCTACCAGCGCGGCCTGCTCGCGGCCGGCGACACGCTCGTCAACGAATCGATCGTCGGCACGGTCTTCAAGGGGCGCGTGCTGCGCGAGACGACGGTCGGCGCCATCCCGGCCGTGATTCCGGAAGTGGAGGGCAGCGCGCATATCTGCGGGTTCGCGAACTGGATCGTCGACGAACGCGACCCGCTGACCTACGGTTTTCTCGTGCGCTGAGGTGCCGCGCCGATTCGCCGCGCCTGGCGCGGCCGCCCGTTTGTCGTACCAGGCTTGGCGCGTCGTTCCCGTTGCGGGGCGCGCGCCTTTTTTGCGCGTGAACCGCCGCGCAGCCGCCCCGCGTGTGCCGCCGCCGCGCCATTGCCGTCCGGCGGGCCGCGCGAGTTTGGTACGATGCACCCTTTTCAGCCGAGCTCCACCCGCGTGAATCGCCGAAACGTGCCGTCAGTGCGTGACTTCTGTGCCAGATGGGTCGCGCGCGCCCAACCCGTCGCGGCTGCCGCCGTCGCGCGGGTCAAGCCTCTCGCCGCCACCGCGTGGCACCATGTCCGTCACCCGACGCGCCGCGGCGTGCTGCTCGCCGGCGCCGCCGTGCCGGCGCTGTTCGTGGTGTACGTGGTCGTGCTGATCCCGTTCACGCCGGGCATCGGCGACATCCGCAAGGCGCGCGTCGACCAGCCCGCGCGGGTGCTGTCCGCCGACGGCAAGCTGCTCGCCGAATTCAAGCCGTCGAACCGCGAATGGGTGCCGCTCAAGCAGATCTCGCCGCACATGGTCGACGCGCTGATCGCGACCGAGGATCACCGCTTCTACGAACACCACGGCCTCGACTGGAAGCGCACGGCGTCGGCCGCGCTCCATACGTTCTCGGGCAGCCGCCAGGGCGGCTCGACGATCACGCAGCAGCTCGCGCGCAACCTGTATCCGGACGAGATCGGCCGTGCGCCGACGCTCACGCGCAAGGTGAAGGAGGCGATCACCGCGCTGAAGATCGAGGCGGTCTACAGCAAGGACCAGATCCTCGAGACCTACCTGAACACGGTGCCGTTCCTGTACAACGCGTACGGCGTCGAGATGGCCGCGCGTACCTATTTCGACAAGTCGGCCGACGAGCTCGACGTGCTCGACAGCGCGACGCTCGTCGGGATGCTGAAGGGCAACAGCTACTACAACCCGGTGCTGAATCCCGAGCGGGCGCTGCAGCGGCGCAATACGGTGCTCGGCCAGATGGTGAAGTACGGCAAGCTGTCGCCGGCGCAGTTCGCGCAGTTGCAGCGCCGGCCGCTGCGCGTCGACTTCGAGCGCCAGAAGGAGCCGCCGGGGCCGGCGCCGCATTTCGCGCAGCAGTTGCGCAAATGGCTGATCGCGTGGGCCGACCGCAACGACTACAACATCTACTCGGACGGGCTGATCGTGCGCACGACGATCGACTCGCGGCTGCAGCAGATGGCGACCCAGGCGCTCATGCTGCAGGGCAACCAGTTGCAGGGCATCGCGAACAACGCATGGAGCGGCCGCGACGGCTGCGGCACCGACAACGAGGTGTTCCGCACCTTCATGCGCGAGTCGCCCGAGTACAAGGCCGCGCAGGACGCCGGCAAGGACGACGCGGCCGCGATGAAGCTGCTCGCGGCCGACCGCGGCTTCATGCGCGCGCTGTGCAAGACGAAGACCGACGTGCAGGCCGGCTTCCTCGCGATCGATCCGCGCAACGGGCAGATCCGCGCGTGGGTCGGCAGCCGCGACTTCACCAGCGAGCCGTTCGACCACGTCGCACAGGCGCGGCGCCAGCCGGGCTCGACGTTCAAGCCGTTCGTGTATGGCGTCGCGTTCGCGAGC
The DNA here is from genome assembly GCF_020420125.1 of Burkholderia sp. AU30280. Lineage (NCBI taxonomy): Bacteria > Pseudomonadati > Pseudomonadota > Betaproteobacteria > Burkholderiales > Burkholderiaceae > Burkholderia > Burkholderia sp. AU30280. The sequence goes on along the minus strand of NZ_JAIZRY010000001.1, from coordinate 63,354 downwards.
GGAATGAAGCCGGACGACACCTTCATCGACCAGCCGGTCGAGATCCCGCTGAAAGGCGGCGAAATCTGGCGGCCGAACGACGACGTGCCGCCGACCGGTAAACCGATGACGCTGCGCGACGCGGTCGCGCTGTCGCGCAACCGGATCACCGCGCAGGTGATGGAGAAGGTCGGGCCGGCTGCCGTGGCAAGGCTCGCACGCGACATGGGCGTGCGCGAAAGCCCGCTCGAACGCGTGCCTTCGCTCGCGCTCGGCACGAGCCCGGTCACGCTGAAGGAGATGGTCGCGTCGTACGCGACGATCGCGAACGGCGGGCTGTATGTCGAGCCGCAGATGGTGACGCGCATCGAGAACCGCCAGGGCGACGTGCTCGCCGAATACGCGCCGGCGCCGCCCGAGCGCGCGCTCGACGCCGAAACCGACAAGACGTTGCTCAGCGTGATGCGTGATGTCGTGACGCGGGGCACGGGCGCCAGCATCCGCACGCGCTTCGGGATCCGCGGCGACGTGGCCGGCAAGACGGGCACGACGCAGGACAACGCGGACGGCTGGTTCATCCTGATGCAGCCCGGCCTCGTCGCCGGTGCGTGGGTCGGTTTCGACGACGGGCGCGTGACGCTGCGCAGCGACTACTGGGGGCAGGGCGCGCACAGTGCGCTGCCGATCGTCGGCGATTTCTTCCAGCGTGCGCAGCGCGCCCGGATCGTCGACACGAAGGCGAAATTCGATACCGAGCCGTCGCCCGGCTGGTTCGCGTCGCTGCGCGAGCGCGTGACGGACCTGTTCGACACGTGGTTCCCGCCCGAGGCGAAGAAAGCGCCTGCGCCGGTCAGGACGCAGCGGGTGGAGCGTGCGCCCGAGGCTGATACCGGCGCGGCCTCGGCCGCTTCGGCCGCATCGGCGCCCGAAGCGGCATCGGGCGGCATCGTCGAGGAATGGGTGCCGGCGTCCGAAGTGGCCGCGTCGGCCGCCGCGCTGTCGGCGGGCGCGTCGCAGCCGCAGCCGCAGCCGCCAGCGGGGGCGAGCGCGGCGGGCGGAGGCAGCGCGGGCCTCGGCGCCGCACCGGTTGCCGCCCCTTCGGCCGCACCGTCCCAGGCGCCCGTACCGGCCGCACCCGACGCGACCGGCGCGTCGCAGTAACGGAGCCGTTCAGATTTCGCGCGAAGCTGCCGTAATCCTGTTGTCATGTCAGCTCGCGCGGTCGCTCCGCGCTGCCCCGATGAGGCTATCTACCGACTACGTCGCGCTCACGCGCGACGATCTTGCCGCCGGCGTCCCGCTCGGCTTCGATCTCTACGATGCCGACGGCGCCGCGCTGCTGCCGGCCGGTACGACGCTGCGCGATGCCGCGCAGCATGCATTCCTGTTCGACCATTTCCGGCCGGTGCGGCGGCGCGACGACGCCGAAGCCGTAGCCGAGCCGCGCGTGCCTGACGCGGTGCCTCACGCGCCGCGGATGGGGTTGTCGGCGGGTGCGTCGATCGGCATCCGCCGCCGGGTCGGCACGACACGCGGGCTGCAACGCTATCGTCTGATCGGCATTGCCGCATCGGGCACGCTGTTCGTCGAGCCGCAACCGGCGACCGCGATCGACTTCACGCCCGGCGACGATATCGAGGCCGTGGCGATCGGCCGTGCCGCGGTGTCGCGTTTCGGCGCGACGGTCGAGTCGGTGCACGCGGCGGGTGCCGCGCGGTTCCTGATGCTGTCGCCGCCCGGCTTCGTCGACCGGCTGCGTACGCGCGCGGAGCCGCGCGTGGCGGTGCGGATCGCGGCCTGCTGTGCGGGCGGGCCGGAGGGCGCGGAAGGCATCGGGATGGTGCACGACATCAGTGTCAGCGGGCTGTCGATTGCCGTCGACCGGCCGATCGCCGCGATCGGCGAAACCTTGCGCGTGCAGCTTCCGTATGCGGCCGGCGACCGGGTCGAACTGCTGGCGCTCGACAGCACGGTGCGGGCCGTCCATGCCGATCCGGCGACGCCCGCGCTGACGCTGCATCACGCGGCGTTCGGCGAGACCGGCGCCGACGACCTGATCCGCCTCAAGGCGCTGCTGTTCGACCGGCTGATGGCGTCGTCGGATACCGATCGGCGGCGCTGATGCGCGGCCAGGCGCACCGGGTGCGGCGTCAGAGTATTCAGTGCGTGAATGACGGCAATCGTCTGACGACTTGAGGGATTCCGCGGCGATTGTATGTTTTCCGTCAACAGTGAATTCGCGATTTAAGTATTTACCCTGATAGCGTGGCCTCCTAGACTTCACCTCATGCGCAACGACCCCGAGTCCGAAGCGCCTGACAAAACAATCCTGGAGGTAACGCATCATGAAATCGCTGATCAAGGCAGTTGCACTGGCCGCCCTGGTGGCCGCACCGGTTGTCTCGTTTGCACAGAGCCAGCAACCGCTGACGCGCGCGCAAGTGCGCGCCGAGCTGGTCCAGCTCGAAAAGGCCGGCTACAACCCGAACGACTGGATGAACTACCCGGAAAACATCCAGGCGGCACAGGCAAAGATCGCCGCTGCGCAAAACACGGGCGCGCAAGCTGATGCAACGGGCTACGGTGCGAACGCCGCCGCGACGTCGCAATCGGGTCAGCGCGTGGTCGTGCCGGCCGCAACCGATCGTTCGTCGGTGTTCTTCGGCCACTAAACCAGGCAGCGTCCGCGAGGGCGCACGGTTTGCCGTTTCATCTGAAACCCGTGCACGGTATCCGTGTACGGGTTTTGCATTTTTGCCGCCTGCACGGGTGGGGCCGCGCGCGCACTGCAACTTGATGCGCATCACCGCATGCTGCCCGCCTGCCGTGCCCGCGTCGCGAGCACGGCCGCGACGCCGCCGAGGATCGCGGCCGATGCGAGCGCGAGCCGCCATGTCGGCTGTTCCGACAGGAACAGCACGGCGCCGCACGCGGCGACGGGCGGAACGGAGAGCTGAACCGCCGCGGCGCGCATCGCGGTGAGGTGCCGCAGCGCGGCATACCAGACCACGTAGCCGAGGCCCGACGTCAGCGCGCCGGAAATTGCGGCGAGCGCGATGCCGGCCGGCGTGACGTGAAAGCGGGCGGCGAGTGCGACGCTCAGCGCGAGTGCCAGCGGCGCGGCACGCAGGAAGTTGCCGGCGGTTGCCGCGACCGGATCGACGGGCCGACGGCCACGTATCGAATAGATGCCCCATGCAATGCCGGCGGCCGTCATCAGCGCGGCGCCGCGCGGCGTCGGTGCGGCGAGCCCGGGTGACACGAGATACACCAGTCCGCCGAGCGCCGCGCCGAACCCGGCCCATCCGGTCGCGGCAAACCGTTCGCCGGCGTGCCATCCTGCCGCGAACATCGTCAATTGCACCGCGCCGAACAGGATCAGCGCGCCGGTGGCCGCGCTGACGGTCAGGTACGCAAACGAGAAGCACGTGACGTAGATGAACAGCATCGCCGCGGCGGGCCAGTCGGCTCGCGGGGCGGGCTGTCGTGCCCCCGCACGCGCGACGATCGCGAGCAGCAGCGCGCCGGATACGAGGCGCAGGCTGCCGAAGCTGGCCGCGTCGATCCGTCCGGCCTGCAGCGCGAGTCGGCACAGCAGCGAATTCGACGCGAAGGCGAGCATCGCGATCGACGTCAGCGCGGCGACGCGCACGCCCGGCCGGACATGCCGCTCGAAGGCGGAGGCGGGCGGTCGCATCGCGGGCCTCATGCGTGGCTGGCGACGATCAGCACGGCCGCGCCGAACAACGCGGCGCCGAGCGGCGCGGTGAGCGCCTGCCCCCACGACGCATTCTTCTCGAGGGCCATCAACGCGGCGAGCGCCAGCATCCAGCCGAGACTGCCGGCGCCGACGACGAACATCAGCAACATCAGCGCCCAGCAGCAGCCGACGCAGAAGAGCCCGTGGCTGACGCCGAGCGCAAACGCGTGACGCATCGGCGCGCGGCCGCGCCAGCGGCTGATCACGAAACTGTAGGGCGTGCGGCACCGGTCGAGGCAGTGCGTCTTCAGTCCGCTGAACTGGAACGCGCCGGCGAGCGCGAAGACGGCCGCGCCGATCAGCCAGCCACGCCACGCGAGCGCCGGCACCCGCGCGACACCGGTCAGCAGCAGCCCGTGCAGGGCATGCGCGACGAGCCCAAAGCCGCTCCACGTGGCGACGTAGCCGACGCCGACCAGCGCCAGCAGGCGCGTCTGATCGGGGCGGCTTGCGACGACGCGGGCGAACGCATCGAACAGCGACAGCGTCGTCGGCAGCATCATGGCGAGGATCATCAGCGTCCAGCCGGCCGCGGCGAACGCGGCCGGCAGCCACAGCGTGCCGCCGGGCAGCGCGCGGCACAGCGCGCTGAACGGTTCGGCCGACGCGCTGCCGCCGTGGTCGAGGTAGCGCCCGTAAGGGCTACGCGTCCACGCCCACAGGGTGAGCCAAGCGAACGCGACGAGACTCGCGAGCACGAGCGGGAACAGGCGCCGATGCAGCGACGCAGCCATGACCGTTGGCGCGCGATCGCGCTTCACGCGTCGAACAGGAACGTGCTCTGCAGCGCGTTGTGATTCTTCAGATCGACGTCGATCCCGATCGCCGCATTCCTCGACCGATAGACGGGCGCCTTGCCGACGAACACCGGCGCGCCGGGCACCGTCGAGAACACGGTGTCGGTCAGCGTCGTCTGCGCGCCGCTCGGGCCGAGGTACGGCTCGAGTTCCGCGTGGTAGTCGGTGCCGATCGACAGCGTGCCGCGCGCCCCTTCGACGTTGAACGTGATGGGGGCGCGTTCGATCGACACGACCGTGCCGATCAGTTTCGCGAGCTCGGCGATCGGGCCGCCGGCCTGGCCCGTGTAGACCTTGAGCAGCGCCTGCTCCTGCGCGTCGGACGCCGTGTCGCTGAGGTAGATCGCAGCGGTCCAGTTGCCTTGCAGGATGTTGCCCGGCACGCGGCACACTGCGGCGATCGTGTTGCCGCCCACATCGAGGCCGTCGACGGTGCCCTTGTCGACATGCCAGGCGACGATCGTGTCGCAGACCCCGAAATCCGGATCCTCGCCGATCCAGCACGGGCAGAGTACGCGACAGTTGCAGACCTCGAGCAGACGGCCTTCAAGGTGATAGCTCATGATTCCCTCCAGGGAGCGACGGCGATGGCACGTTGGGCTGGGGGAGGAAGCTGACCGACGAATCGTCACCCCGCTCGGCGATGCGAACGCGAATTGCGCTGAGGAATGCGCGGAAGCGGAGACGGGATGGATGCGATAGCGCGGGCCTGAAGCGGCGTATCGATTTTTAAGTGTAGGTGCGGAGGGCCGATATGCAAGCCGTCGCATGCTGCGACGCCGGCTGACAAGCCGGCGCGCGTGCGCTAGCATCGCGATCGGTGTCGCCGCGAGACGGCCGCCGATGCGCGACAGCGCGGCAGGCGCGGCACCGGGTTCCACGACTTCAACGAACAACAAGGAGCATCCATGCGTGTCTTGACCGGTCTGCTGTGCTCGCTGGCGCTGGCGGCGAACCTCGCCCATGCGCAGGCGAATTGTGCCGACGCGACGGATCAGGCGGCGATGACGGCATGCGCCGATCGCGCGTACAAGAAATCCGACGGGGAACTGAACCGGACCTACCAGGCCGTCACCGCGCGCCTGCGCGATGCGCGGCCGCTTGCCGACAAACTCGTGAATGCGCAGCGTGCCTGGATCGCGTACCGCGATGCCGAATGCAACTTCTCCAGCGCGAACGCCGAGGGCGGCAGTGCGTACCCGATGGTCGTGTCGACCTGCCTGGACGATCTGACGAAAGCGCGCACCGAAACGCTGAAGGGTTATCTGTCGTGCGAGGAAGGCGATCTCGCGTGCCCGGTGCCGGCCAAGTAAGCGTCGTGCGCCGCCCGGTCCAACGCGTGCCGCGCGGCCGGGCGACACACGCCATCCGCTGCCGGACGTCGCCCGTTACACGTCGTCCGTTTCGTCGAGCAGCTTGTGCCGCATCGCGTAACGCACCAGCGCCGCTTCGTGCGGCATCTGCATCTTTTCCAGAATCCGCGTCTTGTACGTGCTGACCGTCTTCGCGCTCACGCACAGCGCGTTCGCGATCTCGGTCAGCGTCTGGCCGGCGGCGATCCGCCGGAACACGTCGAATTCGCGGTCGGACAGCCGCTGGTGCGGCAGCGTCTCGGCCGGCTCGTTCAGGCTCTGCGCGAACTGCTCGGCCATCGCGAGGCTCACGTAGACGCCGCCCGACGCCACCTTCGTGACCGCGCCGACCAGCTCGGCGCTCGCGCTTTCCTTCGTCAGATACCCCGACGCGCCGGCGCGGAACGCGCGCACCGCGTATTGCTGCTCCGCGTGCATGGTCAGCACGAGGACGCGCAACGCGGGCTTCTCGTCCTTGATCTGCTTGATCAGCTCGACGCCGTTGCGGCCCGGCATCGACAGGTCGAGCACGAGCACCTGCGCGGGCGTGGCGCGCACGAGCGCGATCGTCGACGGGCCGTCGCAGGCTTCGCCGGCCACCTCGAATCCGGTGGCGTTCTGGAGAATGTGCCGCAGACCGTCGCGTACGAGCGTATGGTCGTCGGCGATGAGCACCTTGATCATGTGATGAGCGTTTCCTGTTGTACGGTACTGAGCGGGAAGGCGACAGTGATCGAGAAGCCGCGCGCGAGCGCGGTGTCGATCGTCACGGTGCCGCCCAGCATGTGGGCGCGTTCGCGAATGCCGATCAGGCCGAACGATTTGTCTTCGTGGGTCGGGCCGCCGGGCGCCGAGCCGCGGCCGTTGTCCGCGACGCGCAATACGCAGAAGCCGTCCTCGACGTCGAGCCGCAGCGCGACGCGCGTCGCATCCGCATGGCGCGCGACGTTCGTCAGCGCTTCCTGGACGATCCGGAACAACGTGGTCGCGCCCGCGCTGGTGAACGTGAGGCCGCCGGTTTCGATGTGCCGTTCGACATCGATCCCGTAGCGGTTCGTGAAATCGCTCGCGAGCCATTCGATCGCGGGCACGAGGCCGAGATCGTCGAGCATCACGGGCCGCAGGTCGGCCGCGATGCGTCGCACCGACGCGACCGTCGCGTCGATCAGCCGCCGCATGCCCTGCAGGTGCGACTGCATGACTTCGTCGGGTTGCGTGCGACCGGGCACGCGCAGTTGCTGTTCGACCACCGACAGATCCATCTTCAGCGCGGTGAGCTGCTGGCCGAGGTCGTCGTGCAGCTCGCGCGCAATGCGGGTCTTTTCCTCTTCGCGCACGTTCTGCAGGTTCGCCGACAGTTCGCGCAATTCCTCGCGCGACTGCTTCAGCGCCGTGTCGGCGCGCTGCCGCTCGGTGATGTCGCGCAGCATCACCGTATAAAGCTTGCCGGACGCGTCGCGGATCTGCGAGATCGAGGCCTCGATCGGAAACTCCTCGCCGTTGGCGCGCAGCCCGAACAGCACCCGCTGGCGGCCCATCTGCCGCTCGGACACGCCCGTCACGCCGAACTGGTCGACGTGCTTCGCGTGCGCGGCGCGGAACCGCTCGGGGATGAAGCGCGACAGCGGCGCACCGATCGCCTCCATCGCGGACACGCCGAACACTTGCTCGGCCATCGGATTGAAGATCACGACCGTCTGCTTTTCGTCGATCGTGATGATCGCTTCCATCGACGAACGGATGATGCCCATCATCCGCGCCTCGTTGAGGATGCCGCGGCCGGGATCGGCGGCGCCGGAGCGGCCGCGCAGCAGCGCATGGACGAGCACCGCGAACGCGATCGACGCGATCAGCCCAGCAGCGAGCACGGTGCCGGCCGCGCGCTGCGCGCCGGTCGCGCTCGGGCGGCCGTCCGCGGAATACGCGAGCGTCAGCGCGGTGCCGCCGAAATTCAGCTCGTCGGTGCGCCGCATCAGGTCGGGCGATGCCGAGGCCTCGTCAGTCGTCGTTTCGACGCTGACGATCACGCGCCGATCGCCGCCGGCGGTGATCCGCACGTCGATCCCGCGTTCCGCGTCGAGCGCGCGCTCGACCAGGCGCTGCGGGCTCAACGCCGCGAACAGCACGCCGTCGGCGCCGGTTTCGCGCAGGCCGGGCGGCGTGGCGGCCGCATGCGGCGACGCGGCAACCGGCAGGAACAGCGTGAAGGTGCGGGCGTCGCGGGACGCGTCGTCGTCGGCAGGGTGGACGCCGAGCGCGACGTCGCCGGTCTGCAGCGCGTGCGCAAGCGGTGCGGCGTCGGACGCGCCGAAGCGCACGACGGGCGAATTCGACGCCGGTGCGCTGAGCGCGGCGGTCGCGAGCGTGCCGGCCGGCATCGGCATCGGCATCGGCATCGGCTTCGCGCCGGCGAGGGCGATGCGCGTCGCGGGCGGCAGCGGCGCATAGCCGATCTGGCGAACCGGCGAGCGGCCGCTGTCGAGGTCGAGCGTGTCCGCATACCGGCGCCATTGCTCGGGCGTCATGCCCGGGACGAGGCTGAACGCACCGCGCGCGCCTTCGAGCACGGCCGCGCCGGATTGCAGCTCGTGGCGAAGCATCGCCGTCACGTGCGTCGTGCGGCGTTCGAAACGCGTATGGACGGCGCCTTGCCACTGCTCGCGCACGAGTAGCGCGACGCCGAGCGACAGCGCGGCGCCGGCGCACAGTGCAACGACGCCGGCCGCGAGCGGCTGGCGTAACATGATCTGGAGGCGCGTGGGCCCTCGGGCGTCACGCGTCGGGGTTCCACTTGCGGTCATTCGATGGCCATTCTGTTGTCGGGGGCCGCCCCGTGGCACGAGGGCAGCGCAGCAAAACCGGGCAAAACTCGCACCGGCCGCACGGAACGTCTATTTTCAAGATGAAATTGTGCGCGATTTACATGTTTTTTGTAATGGGGCACTGGAAATTGAGGCAACCGGCGTGAAGCAGTGGGCGCGCCCGGCGCGCTTGACGCGCATCAACGGGCGCGTCGGCACGTGGGGCAGACTGTTCGGCAGGCCACCGGGCACCGGGCCGGGTGGCGATTACGGGCCGCCGTCGCGCAACGCGCGATGCGTGCCCGGTCGGAGGGACGGACCATGTACAAGCGGATTTTCGTCGGGCTTGACGGCAGCCCGAGTGCGCGTCTCGCGCTGAACGAGGCGATCCGGATCGCGGCGGCGTCCGGCGGCGAAGTGACTTGCGCGTACGTAGTCGAGCACCGGCCGCAGCTCGTCGACGTCGATGCGGGCTTCGCGGCCGAGCGCGATGGCGATGCGGCTGCGGCCGATGCCGCGACACCGGTGCTCGACGATGCGAAAGCGGCGCTCGCCCAGGAGCGTGTGTCAGGCACCGTGCGCGCGCTCGACGCCTACGGCGAGGATGTCGCCACGGTGCTGATGCGCACGGCGGCCGAAGCCGGCGCCGACCTGATCGTGATGGGCACGAGCGGGCGGCATGGCCTGCGCCGGCTGCTGCTCGGCAGTGTCGCTGAATCGCTGCTGCGCGCGGCCGACCGGCCCGTGCTGCTGGTGCGGCACAGCGAGCCCGGCGCACCGGCGGCTGCGTGACGCGCGCGGCAAGGCGCTGACGCTGGCGCATGGGCGGTCGCGGGCGGCGACTGTCCCGCCCATTCGCCGGATGACGTCCTGACGAAACGGAAACCCACGACGCGCGGCGCGTGAGCACGGCTGTCGCGTCTGTCACATCGGCCGGGCGAGGGCGGTACGCCCGACGCACCCGACGGGCGCGTTTCGCGTGCCCGCGGTTGCGTCCCGACACGCAGTTCTGGCAGCATCGACCGGTGTCCGCTTGTTCGCCGCGCGCATGGCCGCGGCGATCGACGCAGCAGCATCCGGCGGCATGCGGCGCACGTTCGCGATGAGCGAAGCGTGGCCGTGCGCCGGGTGCCCGGCTCCTTACCTTACCGACGTCATCCGCCATGCCGATTTCCGCCACCGACCTGATTCGCCAGTTCGACCTGCAGCCGCATCCCGAAGGCGGCTATTTCCGCGAAACCTACCGTGCGACCGATTCGGTCGTGCGTCCGGCCGACGGCGCGTCACGTGCCGCGTCGACCGCGATCTACTACCTGTTGTGCGACGGCGCGTATTCGTCGTGGCACCGGATCCGTTCCGACGAAGTCTGGCATTTCTACGTGGGCGACCCGATCGAAGTGTGGGTGCTCGACGAGCGAGACGGGCTGACGATCCATCGGCTCGGCAACCCGCTCACGCATCCGGGCACCGTGTTTCAGGCGGTCGTGCCGGCCGGGAGCTGGTTCGGCGCCCGCTGCGCGGCGCCGGAGCACGTCGCGCTCGTCGGTTGCACGGTGGCGCCGGGCTTCGAGTTCGCGGAATTCGAACTGGCCGACGCAGCCGCGCTGGCCGCCGCGTTTCCCGACTATGCGGAACACGTCGTGCAGCTTGCTCAGCGTCAGCGCACGGATAGGTGACTGTCACGGCGGTGCAACCCGTGGCGCGAAGCCGGTGCCGATGGGGCGTGTTCCGCGCGATCGCGGCCAAACCCGTTTAGAATGCCGTGATGCATCAGGTCGGCTGCGGACGTGCCGCGGCGCCCGTTGCGCAGCCGTCCGGCGGCCACCGTCGCGCGGCTGCATGCCTTCCAGGAGCGCCGCCGTGTGGCACTTTCCCATCGCTATTCCGTCGTCGCTCGGCCCGTGGGCCGTATTCGCGAGCGTGTTGATCACGCAGCTCGGCGTGCCGGTGCCGGCCGTCCCGATGCTGATTCTCGGCGGTACGATGGCGGCAATGGGGCAGGCGTCCTGGGTCAGCATGTTCGCGGCGGCGATCGGCGCGACGATGCTGGCCGATTCGCTGTGGTTCTTCATGGGCCGCACGCGCGGCCGTCGCCTGCTGAACGGCCTCGTGCGCTTCTCGCTGTCGCTCGACACGACGCTGCGTTTCGCACGTAACGTATTCGAAAGATACGGCGCGCCGCTGCTCGTGCTGTCCAAATTCCTGCCGGGCCTCGGCCTCGTATCGGCGCCGCTGCTCGGCACGACCGCCATCGGCGTCGGCGTGTTCCTGTTCTGGGACCTGGCCGGCGCGTCGCTGTGGGCCGCGTTCTGGCTGGTCGGCGGCGCGGCCGTTCACGATCAGATCGTCCAGTTCGTGCTGTGGGTGCGTGCGAGCGGCGGCACGATCCTCGATGCGTTCCTCGCGATCTTCGTCACGTTCCTGCTGTACCGCTGGGTGCGTCGCGTGCAGTTCCGCCGCTATCTCGCGCAGGTGCGCATCTCGCCGCCGCAGCTCGTCGAGATGATGACGTCGGACGAGCCGCCGCTGATCTTCGACGCGCGGCCGAAAGCGATCCGCGAGCGCGAACCGTACCGGATCGCCGGCGCGGTGCCGGTCGATCTCGATTCACCGGACTTGCTGGACCCCGAACTGCTGAAACGGCCGATCGTCGTCTATTGCGTGTGTCCGAATGAGGCCACTGCGAAGCGCCTGATCGCGAAGATGCAGCGCAAGAAGATGATCCACAACATCCGCGCGCTGAAGGGCGGGCTCGACGCGTGGGAAAAGCACGGCTATCCGGTCGAGCCGCTGCCGGCCGATCTCGATGCGTCGCGTTATTTCGTGCGTCCCGACCACGGCGCGCTCGAAGGCGAATATACGGTAAGGGCGACGTTGTCCAAGTAAATGCGCGCGCGATGTCGCGCGCATCCGAATCCCACCTCTGATTTCACGCACTCCGATTTTTACGAAAATCGGCTGGCGTGAAACGTCTGATCATTCTTATAATCCCGCCTGCCTATTGCGTGCGCCTGATCGCGCACACTCGACGCGCGTTCGTTCGCGCTGAAAGCGACTGATCCCGTTGCCGCCCGTCACGCGCTCAGCCGCGTCACACGGGCCGCGCGGGCGTATTCCGTGAAAGTCCCGATCCGTTTTCCGGATTGTTCCGGAAAATATCGATAATCCGCGGCGATTCCAATCGGATTGACGCAGCATCCGTGTCGTTTCTTATTCAGGAAGCGACGGCGGAGATTATTTCGTTTTCGGCATGAACGGCCGCGCATTGATATCGACAATGACGGCGGCCCGTTCGCGGCTGCCAGGAGACGGACTTGAAACAACCAGAAGACCAGTTGCACCGCGGGCTGGAAGAGCGGCACATCAACCTGATGGCGCTCGGCGCGACGATCGGCGTCGGCCTGTTCCTCGGCTCGGCCACCGCGATCCGCGTCGCCGGCCCGGCCATCCTGCTGACCTACCTGCTGGGCGGCATCGCGATTTTCCTGATCATGCGCGCACTCGGCGAGATGGCGATCGCCAATCCTGTCGCCGGCGCGTTCAGCCGCTACGCGCGCGACTACCTCGGGCCGCTGGCCGGCTACCTGACCGGCTGGACCTACTGGTTCGTGTGGATCGTCACCTGCATGGCGGAAATCACGGCGGTCGGCGTCTACATGCACATGTGGGTCCCCGGCGTGCCGAACTGGATCTGGGCGCTCGCGGCGCTCATGGCGATGGGCTCGGTGAACTTCATCGCGGTCAAGCTGTACGGTGAATTCGAATTCTGGTTCGCGCTGATCAAGATCGTCACGATCGTGCTGATGATCATCGGCGGCGGGTTGATGATCGCGTTCGGCATCGGCAACGGCGGTGTCGCGATCGGCCTGTCGAACCTGTGGGCGCACGGGGGTTTCATGCCGAACGGCCTCAACGGCGTGATCGCCGCGTTGCCGATCGTGATGTTCGCGTATCTCGGCGTCGAGATGCTCGGCCTCACCGCCGGCGAGGCGCGAAACCCGGAGAAGTCGCTGACGAAGGCCGTGAACTCGGTGTTCTGGCGCGTGCTGATCTTCTACATCGGCGCATTGTTCGTGATCATGTCGCTGTATCCGTGGGACCAGATCGGCACGCAGGGCAGCCCGTTCGTGATGACGTTCTCGCGGCTCGGCATCCCGGCCGCTGCCGGCATCATCAACTTCGTCGTGCTGACCGCGGCGCTGTCGTCGTGCAACAGCGGTCTGTTCAGCACCGCGCGGATGCTCTACAACCTCGCGCAGCAGGGCCAGGCGCCGAGCACGCTCGGCAAGGTCAATCGCAACGGCGTGCCGGTGTACGGCGTGATCGTGTCGGTCGCGCTGCTGCTGATCGGCGTGCTGCTCAACTATCTCGCGCCGCAGCACGTGTTCACGTGGCTCACGTCGGTGTCGACGTTCGGTGCGATCTGGACGTGGTGCGTGATCCTGATCGCGCAGATGCGCTTTCGCCGCACGCTGTCGGCTGACAAGATCGCGCGCCTGCCGATCCGCGTGCCGTTCTATCCGCTCGGTTCGTTCGTCGCGCTCGGCTTTCTCGTGCTGGTCGTCGTGCTGATGGCGTTCACGCCCGACACGCGCGTCGCGCTCGTGATCGGGCCGGTATGGATCGTGCTGCTCGGCATCGCGTATGCGCTGTTCTACGCGAACCGTCCGGCGGTATCTGTGCCGACGAAGTCGTAAGCAGCACGGGCAGGGGGCCGAGCGCCCCTTGATCGCGATCATGCACGTGCGGGCCGGACGACCTATGCTGAACGAATCGATTGTCCGCGCTTCGCGTGGCAACCCGCCGATCCCAGTAACCGTCGCGATCACGGTGGCCGTCCGGCCGCCGTGCGCCACTTCAGCGCGAAGCTCCCGTCGTCGTTCCGCGACGACGCGCACGCACGGAGGCCTTCGCCATGCAGCCTGCCCAGCCCATCCCGACGCTTGCGCGAATCGCGCTGGCCGTCGATCCGACGCCCGAATCGCTGTCCGCCGCGCGCTATGCGCGCACGCTGCTGCGTCCCGGCATGCGATTGCGCATCGTCTGCGCGATCGACAACCCGCGCCTCGTATTGCCCGACATCCCGCGCATCGACGCACTGCTGACATCCGCGCGCGAGGACCTGATGCGCGAGGCGCAAGCCATCAACGAACGGATCGCGGCGTTGTTCGCCGATAGCGGCATCGAGGTCGAGCAGGCCATCGTCGATACGTCGGTGACGGGCGGCTCGGTGGCCGATGCACTGGTGAGCGACACGTCGGCATGGGGCGCGGACGTGCTGGTGGTCGGCGCGAATCCGCATCACGGGCTGCTGCGGCTCGTCGAAGGCGCGATGTCGGACACGCTGACGTCGCGCGCGCGCTGCGCGTTGCTGATCGTGCCGGCCGCGTATGCGCGGCCGTCGGACGGCAGCCTGCAGCGGCTGATGTTCGCGGTCGACGGCAGCGAGCCGTCGCTGCACGCGGTGCGCGTCGGGCTCGGCTTCGCGACGCCGACGACGTTGCTGTACGCGGCCTATGTGATCGATCGTGCGGTTCGTCTGACGGATATCGTGCCGGTGCGCGCGCTGGAGGATGCCTATCGCGCGGAGGGCGAGGACGCGCTCGCGAAGGTCGGCCCGCTGTTCCATGCGACCGGGAACCCGACCAAGCGCGGTGTCGTCGAGACCCGTCCGACCAGCGACGACGTGGCCCATGCGCTGATGCGCGACGCCGTGCACTGGCGTGCGGAATTGCTGGTGGTCGGCACGCACGGCCGGCGCGGTATCGCCGCCTGGCTGATCGGCAGCGTCGCACGCCGCGTTGCGCATCTCGCACAGGTGCCCGTGCTGCTCGTGCGCGGTGCCGAATAAATCGTGCGATGTCGAGAGCGAAGCAGGGTTGGGTTGACCTGCATCAGAAACGGAGCGCATATCGCGTGAGACATTGACTGACGGAACATCCGGCAACGCGGGCGGTCTGTCGTGCATTGCGCTGCCACGTCGCAACGCGTGCATCAAAGGCTGCGATCGACGGTGCATTCACAGCCGTGACATCCATTTCCAGAGCCGCAACGTGCGATGCACGGCGCGTCATCTGATCAAGAACTCTCTGGCACGAGGGTAGGCAGCCGATGGTTGCCTTGGGGGACGGGCGGGGTGCAAGCCACCCCGCCCGCTTTCCTCGTTCGTGTTGTAGTTGGCCCCGTCTGGTTTGCTTGCCTCGCAGGAATCGTTGTCGTTGCGGCCGTGTGGAACGGCGCGTCATGTTGCGTGAGGGCGCGCGGTGGCGTTACGGCATGCGCGCCGCTGCCGGCGTACGTGGTGCACTTGCCGTCGCACGACCCCGTGCCATGCAACGGCTGCCTGAACGCTCAGGTCGCGCGAAGCATCCAGCGCAGGTCGTGCCGTCGGCCTGCGCCGCGGCGCACCCGCGAGCGCTGGTGCGCGACATGCAGCGGCGCGCACGCGCTGCACGTGCGGTTGCGCAGGCGGTTCGCGTGCGGCCAGCCGGGGCGCGCCTTGCGGCGTGGCTCCTCAATGGTCGGCGCGTCGGGTGCGGCCCGCGCACAGAGTGCCGCGGCGAACCGTTGCAACGCGAGAACCGAGCCCGCGACGCTCTGGTACTTTTCGCGGCCGATCTGCGCGTCGAGCGTGACGAGCAACCCGGCTTCGCGGGCGAGCGCAAGCAAGGTGTCGATATTGTCGGACGGACGATTGCCGGCCGGCACGGCCTTGGCGGGCAGGGCGCGCGCGTTGCCCGACGCGCGCCGCTGGCCGTCCCGGCCCGGTAAGTTGCGATGTCCCATGGTTGGTCTCCTGCGCCAGGCCCCGCGTGCCGGCTCGACGGCCGGCTGAGCGATGACCCGTATGAACGTTTCGTCCATGTCACCAGTATCGTGTGGCGCCCGTGCGCTGCCAAGCAGCGCGCGCTGAAGTCGCTGTCAGGTAATGCGCGGCGCCTATCGGAATCCGCTGACACGCAGGGCGGCCGATCGGCCGTCCCGGCGGCGATCCGTCGCGTTCATTCCGACGAATGGACCGCGCGCGGCAGACGTCGCTTGACGCATGATTTCGGCCGGTCTAAGTTCGCCAGTGCATCGACGTCGAGCGGCGTTCCATCGTTTGCCAGTCGACCGGTGCCGCGCCCCGGGGTGGCGTGGCAGGGATTCCAGTCTCGTTCGCGGGCAGTTTGCGCCGCGGATATGGCGCGGCCGGTTCGGGGACGGACCGGCACGACCGCACGCAACGTGTCGTTGATCGCGCGCAAACACGCGCCGGCGCATCGCACGCCGGGCTGCCATTCAGTCTTTAAGCTTCCGGTACCTTCTTCTTTTCGTTCCTCGACCGTCAGGAGTCCGTCGATGTCCAAGGACAATTTGCTCGATTCACTCAAGGAAGCCGCCAAACAGCGCGCGATCGGTTCGGATCAGTTACGAGCGATGCTCGACGACGAAGTGCGCGTACTGTCGTCCGGCGCGCGGGTGCACGACTACATTCACGTGTTCGCGATCCGGCACCTCCGCGACCGGATGCGCCAGCAGGACGATCTCGATAACGACACGCGGGCCGATGCGCCGCCCGCGGACGCCGTTCCGCGTCCGAGCCATCGCCTGTGACGGTCGAGCGCCGCGGCTGACGCCGCGGACGCGACACGATCCGTCGCAAGGCCAGGGCCGGATCCTGGTCGACATTCGTGCATCCGTCGACAGCAAACCGGCCTGTTCAAACCTCGCTTCGATCGCCGCTCCCAGGATCGTTGGTACCGTCGTTGCGCTGTCGTCGCGTCCGGTGACGGTGCGGCCGATGCGCCGGCTAGCGCAGTCATCCCGACAATCTCCCGACAATTTCCTGACAGGCGGCACGGTCTTTTGTCATATGTTTCACTGAATTGTCACGGCGGCCTCAAGTAAGCCGCGCGATTGCCGTTTACCCGGTGAATTCGTCCACCGGGCGTTCGCGCTCCCTTACCGAGTCGTTGCCATGTTCTCCTCCATCCGCGCCCGCATCCTCGCCGCGTGCGTCGCCATCGTCGTGTTCGCGCTCGTCGCCACCACGCTCATCAACTACTTCATCGCGCGTTCGTACAACGACGACGCGATCGACCGCAACCTGACCTCCGTCGCCAGCGGCCACGTGGTCGGGATCGCCGACTGGGTTGCTACCCGGAGCCGGATGATCGCGTCGCTGCAGGATGCCGCGCTGACGCCCGATCCGCTGCCGGTGTTCAAGCAGATGGCCGCGGCCGGCGGTTTCACGAACGTCTACGCGGGCTATGCCGACAAGGTGTTCCACTTCTCCGACCCGACCGGCATTCCGCCCGACTACGATCCGACCGGCCGCCCGTGGTACAAGCAGGCCGCGCAGGCCGGCAAGCCGGTCGTCACGCCGCCGTACGTCGACGCCGGTACGGGCAACCTCGTCGTCACGTTCGCGGTGCCGATCCTGCGCGACGGCGCGCTCAAGGGCGTCGTCGCAGCGGACGTCTCGATGGACACCGTGATCGCGAACGTGAAGACGATCCACCCGACGCCCGCGAGCTTCGGGATGTTGATCGACAGCAACGGCCACGTGGTTGCACACCCTGACGCGAAGCTCACGCTGAAGCCGGTCGCCGACGTGTCGCCCGAGCTCGGCGCGATGAACGGCGCGACGATCGCGGCCGCGACCGCGCCCGTCGAGGTGACGGTCGGCGGCGACGCGAAGCTTGTGCGCGCGCGCCCGGTGCCGGGCACCGACTGGTACGCGCTGGTGCTGCTCGACAAGAACGAAGCGACGGCCGGGATGCGCTCGCTGCTGACCGCTTCGCTGATCACGCTGCTCGTGATCGTCGGTGTGGCTTCGCTGATCATCGGCGCGATCACCGCGACCGCGTTCCGCCGCCTGTCGCAAGTGCGCCAGGCGATGGCCGCGATCGGCTCGGGTGCTGGCGACCTGACGCAGCGCCTGCCGGCCGAGGGCCGTGACGAAGTGGCCGACATCGCCCGCTCGTTCAACAGCTTCGTCGACAAGCTGAACGACGTGATGCGCGAGATCCGCGATGCGAGCGAATCGGTGCGCACGGCCGCGAACGAGATCGCGGCGGGCAACCAGGACCTGTCGTCGCGCACCGAATCGGCGGCGGCAAGCCTCGAGGAAACGGCCGCATCGATGGAAGAGATCACCGCGACCGTCGGCCAGTCGGCGGCGGCCGCCGGCCAGGCCGACGAACGCGCGGCGGCCGCGTCGCGGATCGCGTCGCACGGCGGCGTGGTCGTGTCGGACGTCGTCGCGACGATGGAGAAGATCGAGGAAGCATCGGGCCGGATCGGCGACATCATCGGCGTGATCGACGGGATCGCGTTCCAGACCAACATCCTTGCGCTGAACGCGGCCGTCGAAGCGGCGCGTGCGGGCGAGCAGGGCCGCGGCTTCGCGGTCGTCGCGCAGGAAGTGCGCAGCCTCGCGCAACGCAGCGCGCAGGCCGCGCGCGAAGTGAAGGTGCTGGTCGAATCGACGGTCGCGAGCGTGTCGGCCGGGTCCGGGCAGGTGCGTCAGGCCGGCGACACGATGCGCGAGATCGTGTCCAACGTGTCGAACGTGACGACGATCATCTCCGAGATCACGCACGCGGCGAACGAGCAGACGCGCGGCATCCAGGAAGTGAATCGCGCGGTCACGCAGCTCGACGAAATGGTGCAGCAGAACGCGGCGCTCGTCGAACAGTCGACCGCCGCCGCGACCGCGCTGCAATCGCAGGCGAACGCGCTGGCGACCACGGTCGGGCGGTTCAAGGTCGCCTGACGCGGCTTGTGGAACAGACGGCCGCGCCGCTCAGGAGCGGCCGTTGTCGGGCATCAGCGCGAGCCGGTTGTAGAGCGTTTTCAGGCTGATCCCGAGCGCTTTCGCGGCGCGCGGCTTGTTGCCGTCGAAGTGGTGCAGCGTCGCCGCGATGAAGCGCTGCTGCGCATGGTGCAACGTCGCGCCGAGCGGCAGCGCCATCGTGTTCTCCGACAGCCGTTCGGGCGGCATCACCGGCTTCGGCAGCATGACGTCGATGCCTTCGTCCGCCAGGATGTACGCGCGCTCGATCGTGTTGTGCAGCTCGCGGACGTTGCCGGGCCACGAATACGCGCGCAGCGCCGCGATCGCCGCCCCGGTCAGCCGCTTGTGCGCATGATGGCGTGCGTTGAGGGCTTCGACGAACTCCAGTGCGATCGTCTCGATGTCGCTGTCGCGCTGGCGCAGCGGCGGGACGTACAGCGCAAACGCGGCGAGGCGGTAGAACAGGTCCTCGCGCAGCCGGCCGTCGCGCACGGCTTCGGCCGGGTTGTGGCGCGTGGCCGACACGATCCGCACGTCGAGCGGAATCGGCTCGGTGCCGCCCACCCGCACGATCACATTCGATTCGATCGCCCGCAGCAGCTTCACCTGCAGCGGCGCGGGCATTTCCGCGATCTCGTCGAGCAGCAGCGTGCCGCCGCGCGCGGCTTCGAAGAAGCCTTCCCGTTGCGCGATCGCGCCGGTGAAGCTGCCTTTCTCGTGCCCGAACAATTGCGATTCCGCGATATCCGGCGGAATCGCGCCGCAGTTCACGGGGACGAACGGGCCGTCCCGCCGGGCGCTGAGATCGTGCAGCCGGCGCGCGACGATATCCTTCCCGACCCCGCTTTCGCCGGCAATCATCACGCTGGCGCGGGTCGGTGCAATTTTCTCGATGCGATCGAGCAGCGTGCGCATCGCAGAGGACCGGCCGGACAACCGGCGCCCGTCGACCCGCTGCTTCATACGGTTTGCGATATCTCCCATCTGCGTTTCGCGGGCCGTTTTGAAAATCGGCATCACGCGTTCCGTTGATTGCAATATTTTCATCGACAGCGAAACGGCTGTGAAGGTGCCGCAAAATAGAAATTTCCAATGTGCGCGGCGGGGACGGAAGAATCAGGCCATCGCGGTTCCTGACACGAATCGCGGTATCGGGTCGGTGCTTTTTTACATCATTCCGCTGAAAAAACCGGTCGCGTCCAGGGTGCACTGACGCGGCCCGCGACACCGGCCGCTGCAGCCCGGCCCGCAGGGTTGCCACGCAGCCAGGCCACCCGGCGTGGCACACCATCCGGCCATCCGCAGCCCGAACCGGGTATGCCACTTGCTGACCCCATCACGCTCGCCCGGCACGCCGCACGGCAGGCCGGATGGTCGACCCGCGGCGTGACGCCGTGCGACCGGAGCCGGCGCGAGGCAAGGATGCAATGAGAACCCTGACCCGTGAGCTGTTACGGCAGGGTGCATGGATCGTGCTGGCCGTCGGGCTGGCGTCCGCGCTGCAGGCGTGGGCGGTTCGCGTCGGCGGCGAGCACGCGCCATTTGCGCCGCTGCCTTTTTACGCAGGCGTTGCGGCTGCCGCGTGGCTGACGTCGTTCGGCGGCGGCCTGGTTGCCGCCGCGTTCAGCGTCGCCGTGATCGCTGCGCTCGGGTGGCGTGACGCATCGATGGCCACGCCGCTCGCGCAGGTCGGCGCATTCGCCGCGATCAGCTTCGTCGAGTGCGTGCTCGTGAGGGCGATGAAGCCGCTGCTCGCGAACGATCGTCTGCGCGAACCCGATAACGACGGCGACGCCGATGCGCACGAGCCGCGTCGCGAGCCGACGCCCGGCCCGCGCATGCCCGTACCGGACGACGGCCTGCTGCGCCGCGTGGTCGATGCGTCGCCTGACGCGATCGTCGGCGTCGATGCCGCACGCCGGATCACGAGCTGGAATCCGGCGGCGCGAAGGATCTTCGGCCTCGACGCAACGCAGGCCGCCGGCCGCGACATCACCGCGATGATCGCGCCGCGCTGGCTGCGACGCCATCCGTTGCCTGCGTCGTTCGCGAATCTGCCTGCGCCGGTCGGTCCCTTCGACGTGCTGTGCGTGCGACGCGACGGCGGCCGTTTTCGCGCGACCGTCGCCGCGTCGCCGATCGTCGACGCGCAGGGCAACTGCACGGGTCTGTCGATGACGCTGCGCGACGCGCACGCACGACGCCGCGACGAGCGGCGCCACATGCGCTCGCTGCGCGGCGCGCGCGACGCACGCTTGCAGGCGGACACGTCGAACCGGCTGAAGGACGAACTGCTGGCCACGGTGTCGCACGAACTGCGCACGCCGCTGAACGTGATCTACGGCTGGGTCGAGGTGCTGCGCAACATCGACGGGCAAGGGCTCGCGCAACAGGCGGTCGACGCGATCGATCGCAGCGCACGGTCGCTGTCGCATATGGTTGCCGACCTGCTCGACGCGTCGTCGCTCGCGACGGGCCGGTTGCGCCTCGAGCGGGTGCCGGTCGATCTCGTGCGGGTCGTGCGCGATGCCACGCGTGAACTCGATGCAACCGCACAGGCGAGCGGGCTCGAGCTGTCGACCCGTTACGAGATGCCCACCTGCGTGATTCCGGCGGACCGCGAGCGCGTGCGCCAGGTCCTGTCGAACCTGTTGTCGAATGCGATCAAGTTCACGCCGCCGGGCGGCCGCATCGTCGTGTCGCTGGCCCGGGCGGGCGAGCGTGTGCGGCTGTCGGTCGCCGATACCGGGCAGGGTATTGCGCCGGAATACCTGCCGCATCTGTTCGAGACGTTCAGCCGGCCCGAACGCGCCTTTGCGTCGCCGAAGCGCGGCCTCGGGCTCGGCCTGTCGATCGTGCGCAACCTCACGCAACTGCTTGGCGGCGAAGTCGTCGCGACGAGCGCCGGCACCGGACGCGGGACGACCGTCACGGTCACGCTGCCGGCCGGCTGGGACGTCGACGAACCCGCCGAGAATCTGCCGCACACGGCGGGCACGCCGGATACGACGACGCTCGACGGCCAGCGTGTGCTCGTCGTCGACGATGATGCGACATCGCGCGCGAGCCTCGCCGCGGCACTCGAAACGATGGGCGCGCAAGTGTCGACCGCGCAATCGGGGCATGACGCGCTCGACGTGGTGGAACGGCAGGCGCCGAACGTCGTGCTGTCGGATCTCGCGATGCCGGACGGTGACGGCTTCTGGCTGCTCGACCGTATCCGACATTTGCCGGGCGGCAGCGGGCGCGTGCCCGTCGTCGCGATCACGGCGCACGCCGGCAACGCCGACCGGCACCGCGTGATGGCGGCCGGTTTCGACGCGTATCTGCGCAAGCCGGTGGACATGCCGACGCTCGCGAGCGTGATCGCCGATGTCGCGCCGGCCGCCGCGCACGATCGAAAGGGGCGCGGCCGGTAGACGCCGGGGGCCGCTCGCCGGGTCATCGACGAGGAAAGGCGGCGCGATGGATGCAACGGCAACCCGCGCGGCCGGCGCGCTCCGTCGCGACATACGGAGGTCCGGATGAAAACGAATCGAACCGGCCGGCCGACGGCGATCGTGCTGGCCGCGACCGTCGGCGCATTGAACGTCGCGTTCGCGCAGGGGCCGGCGTCGCCCGCTTCGCCGGCGCAAGTCGCGCCGGGCGTCATCCGCCCCGGCACGACGGCCGACGAGGCCGGCATGACGCAGCGGCCGACCGGTATCGATGCTGAATTCGTCGACAAGGCAGGCATGATCGGCAAGGTAGAGCGGCAGGCCAGCCAGCTCGCGCTCGACCGCTCGTCGAATCCGGACGTGAAGGCGTTCGCGCGCAGGATGGTGAACGATCACGGGCGGATCGCCGGCGAGTTGCGGCAGCTTGGCGCGGCCAAGGGCCTGCCGGTCCAGTCGCGGATGCTCGTTGACCCGGCCGTGACCGCGATGCGAACCCAAGCGGGCCACGCGTTCGACACGGCCTATGTCGCGCTGGCGGGCCCGCGCGCGCAGGAAGCGGCGATCCGGCTCTACGAGGCCGAGGCGCGGAACGGCCGCGATCCGCAGCTTCGCGCGTTCGCGGCCAACGCGTTGCCGATGCTGAACGCGCACCTGGCCGCCGCCCGGCAACTCGCGCAGGCGGTAGCGGCCGCGCACTGAGCGGCGATCGCGCTACCGCTCGTCGCCTTCGGGGCTTTCAGGGGCGTCGGGGCCACCCGGCGACGCCTCGTACGGCGGCGAGTCGAGCGCCGTTTCGCCTTCCTCGATCAGCCAGTACGGCGAACTGCCGTAGTACGCATGCAGCGCCTCGGCCCACTCCGGGTCGGCCATTGCGGGCCAGCGGTTCCTGTCGAAGCCGGGGGCTTCGCGCACGCGTTCGGTGGCGACCGGCAGCACGAAGCATTGGCGCTCGACGTCGAGCACGAGGACGTTCCACGGCACCGCGAGTAGCTTGTCGCCGATCCCGGGCAGGCCGCCCGACGCCACGACCGCATACGCGATCCGGCCGGAGCGCACGTCGAGCATGATGTCGGCGACCTGGCCGACGTCGTCGCCGTCCATCGTCAGGACGCGATCGCCTTCGAGCGTGCGGGCGGCCATCACGTCGGGCCCCGGCCCGCCGCCGGCCGTGCGGCGCTTGCCGCCGACGATGCGCGTGTCGTCGCGCGACGGTCTGTCCGTTGTCATCGAACACCTCCTGGTCGAAGCGGCACCCGGGCGGGCCACGCGGCATGAATGGGCGCCGGTCAACGCCGGCGCGGCAGCGACACGTCCTCGAGCGTATTGGCCAGCTCGTCCCGCTCGGGGCCGCCCGCGCGGGTCGCGATGTCGCCGAGCGACACGATGCCGACCAGCCGCCGGTTGCGGTCGAGCACCGGCAACCGATGCAACTGCACGTCGGCCATCCGCTGCTGGACGTCGCCGACACCGTCGTCCTCGACGCACCATTGCACGGGCCTGGATGCGACCGCCTGCACGGGCGTATCGGACGAATGGCCGTGCGACAGTCCGCGCACCGCGAGGTCGCGGTCAGTCACGATCGCGACGAGTTCGGGGCCGTCGCAAACGGGCAGCACGCCGATATCGAAGCGCCGCATCAGTTCGGCCGCGTGGCGAATCGTGTCGGTCGGCGCGACGCACACCACGTCGCGCGACATGATCTCGGTGACGCGAAACATGAATGCCTCCTTCGTGAACAAGACAATCCAGGAGCAGCTGGCGTGCCGCGCGCGGGCCGCACACGCCGGGCCTCGACGGCCAGGCGACGGAGAAATTTGCCAGCCCGCTTGTACATCTTCCACGGCGGCAGCCGCGAACGGGTGGGGCAGGACGTCAGTGCCCGATGCCCGTCATCGTGACGATCGCGAGTACTACCGCGCTTTCGATCGCCGCCAGCGCTGCGACGCCGGCGGCGCCGCTGATTTCATGCCATCTGCGTTCAAGGCCTTTCATCGGATCGACTCCGGATTGCTCCGGCGCGCCGCTGCGCAGTGCGAGCCGGTTGCCGCCGTCAGCCGTGATCGGGGGGCGGGGAAGGAACGTGCGGCGCGCGGCGTTCGCGCTCGCCGGACGGCTTGGCAGGATCGATACGGGTCGCGCCGCCAACGGCGGGCGGATCGCTGGCCGGAAACGTTTCCTCGAGGCCCTCGTCGATGCGTTCCTCCGTCTTGTCTTTGGACGGCGGGCGCGACGTGGCGAGCCGGAGCAGTCCGGCAGCCGGTGACACGGCGTCGTGGCGGCCGGGGGCGTGAGCGGTCATGGTCGTACCTCCTGGGTCATGGATGGGGGCGCAAGCGCGATGCCTGCGCGGGACCGACGGCACGACGCTTGCGCGTCGGCGAAACCGCACGGGGGCGCGGCGCAGCCACGCACGCCGTCGGCGTGGACGAGAGGACATCGTGATGAAGGCATCCACTGAAAGGATACGTTACGACGCGAACGGTTGCGGCCGCGATTTCTGCCACGTGCACGAGCGTTTCGACACGTGGCAGCGCGAGTCGCCGGTCTATCGGCCCGAGGCCCGAGCGGCGCACGTTCGACGGCAAGGACGAGGTACGCGATCCGAACGACACCGACGACGACGGCCCCGAGCACGCGCAGCAGGCGCTCGTCGCGGCATGCGCGCCGTCCGACCGATTCGCGCTCGCGGTACGGCCGACCGCCGACGGGCGCACGTTGTGGCTCGTGATGACGGCCCATGAGGACTCTGAGCACGCGACAGCGTCCGACCGGGGCGGCCAACCGGGGCACATGCCGCGGCAATGGGCACACCGCTTGCGCAGGGTTGCGGCGCCATCGAGACGCGCGCCGTCGCGCAGGAGAGACATGAATACGCCATACACGCTGCACCGCCCCGAACCGACGACGCCCGACGTCGACCCGAACCCGACGCCCGGGCACGACGATCCCGTCGATCCGCCCGTGCCCGACGGGCTGCCGCAGGGTGACCCGCCGTCGCACCCGTCACCGATGCGGATGCCGGGAGGAAGCGGTGCATCACACGCGTCCGCGCGAACACTGAAAAAGGGAGGACCCTCATGGACATTCACGTGCAATCGCCAGACAAGCGCGCGATCGCTCAGGTGCTGGGCCGCTATTTCGAATCGCGCTCGTTGCGCTATCACATCGAGGAACTGCCGGGCGGCGTGCTGCAGATCGGCTTTCGCGCCAGCGGCCGCCCGGTTGCCGTCACTGTTTCGTTCGACGATGCCGCGTACGACGCCTATACGCATTGGGACGCGAGCCAGAAGCAGCTCGCGCTCGGACGGCTCGCCGACGGCTTCTCGCGGATGATGTCGACGCGCAGCCCGGCCGCGCTGGCCGGCGACTATCACGTCGAGCGATTCTGATTCCACCACGCTTCACCGGACGATTCCTGCGGCTGGCAAAGTGCCCGCCCGCAGCGGGCGCTTTGCGTCCGCGCACGCGTCGCGTAGGATGTCCGTTAATTCAGCGCACGCTACGTTCGCGCCGCAGGCCGCCAGCCGCTGCAGCCGAAGAGGCGCAATGCGCTTTCCTTCAGGTTCGTTTCGCGCAACTGCCAGGGACCGCCGTGATGACTGTTGCTCGCCCTTTGCTGTCACCCGGCGCACGCCGGTTCGTTTCCGGTGTGTCGGCCTGCGCGGCGCTCGCCGCGGCCGGCGCCCGCGATGCGTCGGCCCAGACGCCTTCGCCGCTCGGCGAGTGGCAATACTCGGCGGGTGTGCCGCTCGAAAAACTCTACGACCCGAACATCTCCACCTGGAATATCAGCGTGGGCGCCGCGATGACGCTGCAGCCGCGCTATGCGGGCTCCGACCGCTATCGCGTGATGGGCGGCCCGAATGTCGACATCCGCTATCGCGACCTGTTCTTCCTGTCGACGGGCGAGGGGCTCGGCGCGAACGTGCTGCGCGGGCCGAACTGGCGCGTGAGCCTGTCCGTCGGTTACGACCTCGGGCGCCGCTCGGCCGACGATATCCAGCACCTGAACGGCCTCGACAACATCAACGCGGCCCCGGTGATGAAACTGGCGGCCGATTACGTGATCTCGAAGGAATTTCCGCTCGTGCTGCGCGCGGATATCCGGCGCAGCATCGGTGGCTCGAATGGCTGGGTCGGCGATTTCTCCGCGTACATGCCGCTGCCGGGCAGCAACGAGCATTTCTTCTGGTTCGCGGGGCCGACCGTGTCGTTCGCGGATTCGCGCTACATGAACAGCTGGTTCGGCGTGAACCCGGGCGCCGCCGCGCGTTCCGGGTTGCCGGCCTATTCGTCGGGGGCCGGGCTCAAGTCGTACGGCGCGGGCGTGACGATGGCCTGGTTCGTGAACAAGCACTGGTTCGTCACGATCGACGGCGCGATCGAGCAACTCGTCGGCCGCGCCGCGCGCAGCCCGATCACGCAGCAGTCGACCAACGGCGTATTCGACATGTCGGTGAATTACCAGTTCTGAGCGGGGCCGGGCAGCAGCGGGCCGATGGGGCGTGCGGCATCTGCCGTCACATTTGATATGATTCCGACCTGTACGAATGTACAGTGATCAATCCCGTGACGCCTGCATCGCCGACGCCCCCGGCGTTTTACTACCTGACCAATTTCGAACGCGCGCTGGCCTGGCTCGGCGAGCGTTACGACGACCTGTTCGACGCGCACGAGCACGCGTTCGTCCGCCGGTTCGCGACGCTGCCGCAGGCGTCGCGCGCGCTGCTCGTGCGGATGCTGATGCGCAACGGGTGCGACTTCCGGGCAAGCAAGCTCGTGTACGACGAAATCGGCTGCGCACTCGCCGCGGCCGCGCCGCTCGTCGAACTCGGCTGGGTCGACCCGGCGCCCGCGCTGACGCTCGACGAACTGTTCGCGCTGTCGACCAAGGCCGATCTGCTGCGCATCTTCCCGGCCCTCGCCGCGCATGCGGGCGAACGCAAGCCCGAATGGCTCGAACGGCTGCGTCCCGCGCACGACGTCGCGCAACCGCTCGACGCATGGGGCGCACACGACGGCGATCGTGTGCTGCGCGTGACGGTCGGCGCGCTGTGCGACCGGCTGCGCCTGATGTTCTTCGGCAATCTCCATCAGGACTGGAGCGAGTTCGTGCTCGCCGATCTCGGCGTGTTCCAGTACGAAAGCGTGCCGATCGCGCCGTCGTCGCGTGCGTTCCAGCAGCGCGGCGACGTCGATGCGTATCTCGCGCTGCAGGTGTGCCGCGATGCGCTCGACGCATGGCCCGGCGATCTGCCGTTCGACGACCTGATACGCGCGATCGACGCGGTCGATTGCGGGCAGCCGTGGCTCGCGACGCGTCGCGCGAAGCTGCTGTTCGCGCTCGGGCAGGCCTGCGAACGCCGGGCCGACTGGGCCGCCGCGCTCGACGCGTATGCACGCAGCGCATGGCCCGGCAGCCGCCATCGGCGCATCCGCGTGCTCGAACGCTGCGGGCGTGACGACGATGCGCTCGCGCTGGCGCTCGATGCGCGCGGCGGCTTCGAGAGCGACGAGGAGCGCCAGCGGGTCGAGCGCATGCTGCCGCGTCTGCAGCGCCGGCTCGGGCAGCGCGTCGAGCGGGCGGCCGCGGCAGCGGACGTGCCGCGCGAAACGCTCGTGCTTGCGCGCCCCGATGCGTTCGTCAGCGTCGAATTTGCGGTGCGCGATCATCTCGCGCAACCCGCTTCGCCCGTCCATTACGTCGAAAACACGCTGATCAATTCGCTGTTCGGGCTGCTGTGCTGGGAGCCCGTGTTCGCCGCGGTGCCCGGTGCGTTCTTTCACCCGTTCCAGCGCGGCCCGGCCGACCTGCACGCGCCCGATTTCGTCGCGCGCCGCGCGGACGCGTTTGCCGCGTGCTTCGCGCAGCTCGATTCGGGCGCCTATCGCGACACGATCCGCCGGCATTTCACGCTGAAGGCGGGGCTGCAATCGCCGTTCGTGTTCTGGGGCGTGCTGAGCGACGAATTGCTCGACGCGGCGCTCGCGTGCCTGCCGCCCGAGCACTTGCGGCTGTGGTTCACGCGCCTGCTCGCGGATATCCGCAGCAACCGGTCGGGGCTGCCCGATCTCGTCCGCTTCTGGCCCGGCGAGCGCCGCTACGAACTGATCGAGGTGAAAGGCCCCGGCGACCGCCTTCAGGATAACCAGACGCGCTGGCTCGCGTACTGCGTCGCGCACGGCATCCCGGTGCGCGTGATCGACGTCGAGTGGGCGGGTGAAGACGTCGCGCACGCCGAAGCGGCGGCCCTGTCGGCATGAGCTACGTCGTCGCGGTGCGGGCGATGTGCGAGTTCACCGCGCGACGCGGCGATCTCGACCTGCGCTTCACGCCCGCGCCGACCGCGCTGGAAGGCATTGCCGGCCATGGTGCGGTCACGTCAAAGCGCGGCGCCCGCTACGAAACCGAGATCGCGCTGGCGGGCACGTGGGGCACGCTCACCGTGCGCGGTCGCGCGGACGGCTACGACCCGGTGGCAAACCGTCTCGAGGAGATCAAGACCTATCGCGGCAGCCTCGATGCGATGCCGGCCAACCACCGCGTGCTGCACTGGGCGCAGGCGAAGGTCTACGCGCACCTGATGTGCGACGCGCGCGGCCTCCAGGAAATCGACGTCGCGCTCGTCTATTTCGACATCGTGTCCGAGCGCGAGACGGTGCTGACGCAAACGCTGGGGGCGGCCGAGCTCGCGACGTTCTTCGCCGAGCAGTGCGCGTGCTTCGTCGGCTGGGCCGAACGCGAGACGGCACACCGCGCGGCGCGTGACGCGGCGCTGCGTGCGCTTGCGTTTCCGCACGGGCAGTTCCGTAGCGGCCAGCGCGAGCTGGCGGTGGCCGTCTATCGTGCGGCACGCGACGAGCGTTGCCTGATGGCGCAGGCGCCGACCGGCATCGGCAAGACGCTGGGCACCGTGTTTCCGCTGCTGAAGGCCTGCGGCGAGGGCGAGCTCGACCATGTGTACTTCCTGACCGCTAAAACGCCCGGCCGCGCGCTCGCGCTCGAGGCCGCGACGACGCTCGGCGCCGGCTCGCCGGCGCTGCCGCTGCGCGTGCTTGAACTCGTCGCGCGCGACAAGGCATGCGAGCATCCGGACAGCGCATGCCACGGCGAATCGTGTCCGCTCGCGAAAGGCTTCTACGACCGGCTGCCGGCCGCGCGCGATGCGGCAATCGAGGCCGGGCTGCTCGACCGCGACACGGTGCGCGCGGCCGCGCTCGCGCACGACGTCTGTCCGTACTACCTCTCGCAGGAACTCGCGCGCTGGTCCGACATGGTGATCGGCGACTACAACTACTACTACGACGGCAGCGCGATGCTGTACACGCTCGCGCAGCAGAACCAGTGGCGTGTCGGCGTGCTCGTCGACGAAGCGCACAACCTGCTCGATCGCGCGCGCAAGATGTACAGCGCATCGCTCGATCCGTTCGCATTCGCGGCGGCCCGCGAGGCTGCGCCCGCGGCGCTGCGCAAGGCGTTCGACCGGCTCGCCCGCGCCTGGGGCACGCTCAGTCGCGCACAGGCCGGGCGCTATGCCGCGTACCCGGAAATACCGGGCCCGATCGTGTCGGCCGTGCAGAATCTGGTCGCGGCGCTCGGCGAACACCTGGCCGATGCGCCGCGCGCGAACGGCGACGCACTGCTGCGGTTTCATTTCGAGGCGATCCAGTTCAGCGTGCTTGCCGAAGCGTTCGACAGTGCGTCGATCTTCGACGCGACGCTGCACGGCGAACCGATGCCGCGCCAGCCGGCGCTCGACGGTGTTGCGTCGGCGAGCCGCCGGCGCCGCGTCCAGTCGACGCTGTGCGTGCGCAACGTGATCCCGGCCGGCTTTCTCGCGCCGCGCTACGAAGCCGCATGCGCGACCGTGCTGTTCTCGGGCACGCTGAGCCCGTTTCACTTCTACCGCGACACACTCGGGTTGCCCGGCGACACGGGCTGGCTCGACGTCGACGGGCCGTTCCGCGCCGAGCAACTGACGGTGCGCGTCGCGAGCCACGTGTCGACGCGCTGGCGCGACCGCGACCGTTCGCTCGAGCCGATCGTCGACCTGATCGCCGAGCAATACGCGACGCGGCCCGGCAACTACCTCGGTTTCCTGAGCAGCTTCGACTACCTGGGGCGCGTGGTCGCGCTGATGCAGACACGGCATCCGGACGTGCCGGTCTGGGCACAGGCGCCGGGCATGGCCGAAAGCGAGCGCGACGCGTTTCTTGCGCGCTTCGACGCGGGTGGGCGCGGCGTCGGCTTCGCGGTGCTGGGCGGCGCGTTCTCGGAAGGCGTGGACCTGGTCGGCGAGCGGCTGATCGGCGCGTTCATCGCGACGCTCGGGCTCCCGCAGGTCAACGACGTCAACGAACAGATGCGGCAGGCGATGGACGCGCGCTTCGGTAACGGCTACGACTACATGTACCTGTACCCGGGCTTGCAGAAGGTCGTGCAGGCGGCCGGGCGCGTGATCCGCACCGAGCGCGACGAGGGCGTCGTGCATCTGATCGACGATCGTTACCGGCGGCGTGAAGTGCGCGACCTGCTGCCGCGGTGGTGGCGGATCGGGTAAGGCAAGGGCCGCCTGACCGTCGTGTAAGCGAACCTGCCGGTGGCCGTTGCCGCGCACCTTCCGCATGATCGATCACGGGCGTTTCCGCCCGAGCCGCCTCGAGGATTTAAAAGGTCGAAGCGCTCGCACGATGCAATGCGGTGAAGCGGCGACGGCGTTTTGATGCGCTTGCCATGGCGCGTCGCGAGCGGCGTGGTTTTCTTATCCGATCGATGACGGTATCGAGATCGTCGGCGATTTGCCGAAACGAGCAGACGGGAGGCGGGGCAATCGGCGGACTTTCCTAGCAGGCTGTTGAAAAGCGCTTCGCTTTGATGACCGGGGCGCTGTTTAAAAGGATTTCGTATGCGCTTGGCTGCCGAGTTGCCAACGAATCGCCGACAACAAGACGCGCCGCGAACGAGAGCACGACATGTTTTGTCTAGGCACTTACAATTCCAACCATTAAACGAACGATATCTTTTTTCATGAAGAAACTCACACTGAGCTTACTCCTCCTGATGTCGGTAGCCTTTGGGCCGGCGCATGCTTCGGCCGAGGAAATATATCGAATGATAGGTGCAGCGCAGTTCGAACCGGGACATGACACACACCAGTTGCCCTTTCCGGTCAATCCCCAGACCGCGGCTTTTCTCACTTTCGATGACAGTGCGTTTGCACTTCATTACACCGGGCACAGTTGCAACGTAAAGATCGACAAGAAAATGAACTTCTATGTCGACCCGGTCATCTCTCACTCGTTCGGTTCCAGAGACAAATTCAATGCTTTTCTGACCGCGAAGTTCCATGCGAAAGGCGCGGCGCTGACTGATACCTATATTCTGGGTGATGTCGACGCACCGCTCTGCTCGGGCCTCCGATCTGCGATGATCTATCGATCGCAGGACGAGATGGTGTTGCTCGACGGTTCTTGGGCGTACGCCTTCGCGCGTCAAACCCATGCGCCAGCAAATGCGGAGCAAAGTTTCGACTGCAGTAAAGCCGCAACGAATGTCGAACACCTTATATGCAAGAATCCAGATCTGATTAAACTCGATGCAACCGTCAATCGTGGCTACGTTGCGATGATGCTGACCAATTCGAAAGAAATTTCATACCAAGATCCAGTGAGACTGAATCAAATCAACTGGATCAAGACAGTACGGAATTCCTGTAGTGATAACGCTTGCTTGATGAAAGCATATAACGGCCGCATAGCCTACATCAAAGGTAGGATAGCAAGCACCTACCCGTCTTATCCCGAAGAGGAATCCAATCAAGAAGGTGATTGATGCACGCGCACCTCTGTCCAGACAACACGCAGAAACTCGTTCTCAACTTTGTCGAGGTGCAAAATGGCACTAGCTATCATCGTGGTCGGAGATATGACATCGCATGGGGGGCGCGTGATCAGCGGCTCGGATATCCATACGATTGGAGGTAAGGCGATTGCTCGTCTGCATGATCTCGCTGACTGCCCAGAGAAATATCCCGATGGCAAATTGCACGGCGTTAACAAGATCATTGAAGCACATCCAACGTTGACAATTGGCGGCGAGCGTGTTGCGCTACATGGTCACCACACCGAATGCGGTTGCATGTTGATTGGCAGCACCGCTACGCAGGTTGGAGACTAGTGTCACCTCGGTGATCGACTTAGCTCGGATTTACATGCCGGATTGTGGACCGCGAGCAGGCGTGCGAGCCCGATCCAGTGTGGCGCCCGGTCTGCAGGACAATCGGTGTGATCGTGTGCGACGGCCCACTTCATTTGAGCCCCGGACCCGATGGCCGACAGTCGACGTTAAGTGACGACATCTGTCAGAGCGAATGTCCAGCGCCATCGAAGCTGGTGGCTTCACAGTCGGTATCGTATATCGAGGTCTGAGCGACAGAGAACGACTTGTTCCGAAGGATGGCGAGTCAGGTTGTACTACCGGCGTTGGCAATGCGTGCGACTTGTGCGCTTTAACCCGAATATTGAACTACGATATCTAGCTCTCGGTATCCGGCAATGGACAGATGCTGGATGCGCCTCTTTTCCAGTTATAGTTAGTAGCGAGACCCCGTTTCAGTGACAACCCGCGACGAACGTTTCAAAATGCTTCGGGCTTACCTTGCGGATGCGGGTTTTGTATTACTCGACCGCAAGTGGCATACCGTACATCATCAGTATCGATTTCGTTGCGTGGACAAACATGTTTCGTCGATGTCCGGGGCAAGTTTTATGCGCCGGGTGCGCGGACGTGGCGGGCCATTAATATGCCATCAGTGCTGGATTAAAAAGACTCTGACTCGTTTTCATGACGTCGCCCACCAAGCAGGCGGTCGGTGTCTAAGAAGCTGTTGCGAAATTAGTTAAACGGAGGCTTGAGACGAGTCCAGCAAATCAAGGCACAAGCCAAAGACATGAAGGCCTCGTGAACATGAGCGTAGCGTTCGTAACGAATCTTGAGTCGTCGAAACGAGTGCAGCCAGGCAATCGAACGCTCTACTGGCCAACGCGTTTTGCCCAGTCCACTGCCGTGCTGCGCTCCGATTTTGGCGAGCATCGGTGTGATGCCTCGCTCACGCAAGCGCTGTCGATGGGGCTCGGAGCTATAGCCCCGGTCGCCTTGTACGATTTTCGGCTTGTGCAGAGGATGTCCCCGCTTGCCCCGGATAGGTGGAATGGCATCGATCAGCGCATCAAGCTGCTAGCAGGCTGTTGAATTTGGGAACGGTGTAAACGGGCTTTGCGAGCGGTGCGTTAGAGATATCGTGTTCATGACCTTGAGCGGATGAGCCGATGCGTGGAATGGACGAGATGCAAGAACCGCTGTTCACGACGGTGAAGCTGGAAGACTTCGTGCCGGCCGATCACCCGTTGCGGCCGCTGCGGCTGCTGGTCAATCAGGCACTGAAGCGGCTCAACGGGTTGTTCGGCACGATCTACGCGGACAGTGGCCGCGCCTCGATTGCACCGGAGAAATTGCTGCGTGCGTTGTTGCTGCAAGTGTTCTACTGCGGTCCGCAGCGAGCGTATGCTGATGCAAGACGCTCGGCGCCGACAAGGGTTACGACATGCGCGACTTTGTGCGGGATTGCCGAGCGCGCAAAGTGACGCCACACGTCGCGCGCAACGACACGCATCAAGGCGGCAGTGCGATCGACGGCCGTACCTCGCGGCACGCCGGTTATGGCATTAGCCAAGTGATTCGCAAACGCATCGAAGAGCACTTCGGCTGGGGCAAGACCGTCGGCAGGATACGACAGACCGCGTATCGCGGCCTCAAACGGGTCGACCAGCACTTCAAGCTGACGATGCTGGCGAGCAATCTGACTCGAATGGCGCGAATGCTGACGGTGGTGCCGCAAGGAGCGGTGCAATGAGCCGCCCAAGCGCGGCCGTCGCACGGCAACGCGCCGGCTGGACCGCTCGCGAACGGTCCAGCGTCGGCGATTCGTTGGCAACTCGGCAGCCAAGCGCATACGAAATCCTTTTAAACAGCGCCCCGGTCATCAAAGCGAGGCGCTTTTCAACAGCCTGCTAGAGGACGTTCAGCATCGCGAGCGCGGCTTCCTGCAGATGCGGCAGCACGCGCCGCACGGCCGCGTCGGTCGTCTCCGCGCCGATCGGCATGTTCGTGCTCAACGCGGCAACCACTTCCCCATGACGGTTCTTCAGCGGCACCGCGATCCCGCGCACGCCGACCTGCAGTTGCTGCTCGATCGCCGCGAAACCGGCGTCGCGTGCGCGGTCGACCTGTTCGAGCAGGCGCGCCTTGTTGGTGATGGTGTGCGGTGTGAACGGCGGCAGTTCGGTGTCGTCGAGCCAGGCGCGCACGGCTTCGCGATCGGGATAGTGGGCGAGCAGCACGACGCCCGGCGACGTGAGCGGCGCCGGCACGCGCGCGCCGAGTACGAAGCCGGTCGTCATCACGCGCGACACGCCGTTGCGCGCGATGAACACGAGTTCCCAGCCGTCGAGCACGCTCACGTAGGCCGACTCGTTCAACGACGCGCTCAATTGCTGCAGATAGGGCTGGACCGTGCGCGGCAGGCGCGCCGAATCGAAGTACGACCAGCCGACCCGCAGCACGCGCGGCGTGAGGCCGTACAGCTTGCCGTCGGTGTACACGTAGCCGAGCGATTCGAGCGTCAGCAGGTAGCGCCGCGCGGCCGTGCGCGTAAGACCGGTGCGCGCGGCGGCCTGGGTGGGCGTCATGCGCGCATGCTGGCTGTCGAACGCCTCGAGGATCGCCAGGCCTTTTTCGAGGCCGGCAATCCAGTCGCGTCGGTCGAGTTCGGGCTTTTTCATCGTCGGAAGGTGGCGTCTGCGTGCGCGATAATCGCGCGTGAATGGGCGATTATCGCGCAAATCGGATCTGCCGGGATACATCGCCGGGGCTGGTCTGATTCGACGCCGGATGCGTGCCGCGAGCCCGGAACATGACCGTCGACGATAATCGGCGGCGCGCCGAACTACCGGATCGGTCTGACGTGCACGACCTCGGTGGAAGACATGCGGAAAGCGCTGCCGCCGTTGCGCGGCATTGCAGGGGGCGAAGCCGCGCTAGAATCGCCGCCTCGACTGGAACAGAACAATGAAAATTCGCGAATCCGTGTTGGCCGTGCTCGTCGCGGCCGTGCCGCTGCTTGCCGCGGCGAATCCTTCGTCCGGCACGCCCCTCCCGAAGCCGACCGTCGATGTGCGTGCGTGGCCGCGCATGGCGTCGCCGAAATTCGGCTGCTATGTCGAAACAGCCTTCGGCTATCGTGACAAGCGCTTCAATTGCGCGTTGAAGCAGTACAGGAACACCGGTGACGCGTGCAAGAACACGAAGGCCTACTACGAAGGCCCGGCGTTCCCCGACCGGCTCGCGGCCAGCGTGCATCCGCTCGCGACGAAGGTCGAGCTGGACTGGGAGCACGGCGCCCTGCAGATGGTCACCGTCACGTTGAAGGGGACGTGGAACGAAGCGGATGTGCGCAAGGCGTTCGGGCTGCCCCGCGCGGAAGGGAGCAAGCTGACCGAAGCGGAGTTGCGGTCGGCGCCGGGCAACCTGATGGACACGAGTGTCCAGTATCCGTCTGCCCCGCTCGACGAAAGCCTGGCGAAGCGCCCGAGCAACCCCGCGCGCGGCACGACGGCCGTGATGCTCTACGGGTTCGACCACATGGGCGCAGGCGATGCCGATTGCGGGGGCGGCGAGTAACGCGCGAGGAGGCGGCCGGCGCGGCCGCCGACCGGGTACGGAGGTGGTACGGCGCCCGGATGGCGTGCGCCGTACCGTCAGGGTCTTACTCGCTGCTCGTCCACTCGACGTTCGCGCCGACCGAGCGCAGGTTCTCGACGAAATGCGGGTGCGCGCGGCGGATCGGCAGCGCGTTCATGATTTCCGAGCGGCCTTCGATGCTCGCGGCCACCATCAGCAGCGCGATCGCGACGCGGATGATGTACGGGCTCTCGACACGCGCCGGCGTCAATTGCAGCCCGCCGAACGTGATCAGACGATGCGGATCGGACAGCAGCACGTGCGCGCCGAACTTCGACAGTTCGCCGGACCAGCCGAGCGCCCCGTCGTACACCTTGTTCCAGAACATTGCGCTGCCTTCCGCGCGCACGCCGAGCGCGATGAAGATCGGCAGCAGGTCGACCGGCAGGTACGGCCAAGGCGCGGCTTCGACCTTGGTGAGGATGTTCTGCGTGAACGGCCGGCGCACGCGCAGCGGGCCGTCGCGTTCCGCGCGCGACCAGCCGTCGCGATGCGTGACGTTGACGCCGAACTTCGCGAACGTGCGGTCGATCAGCGGGAAATGCTCGGGTGACGAGTTGCGCACCGTGATGTCGCCGCCCGTGATCGCGCCGAGCGCGAGGAACGTCGCGATCTCGTGGAAATCCTCGGCGAAGCGGAATTCGCCGCCGCCGAGCTTGCGGCCGCCCGTCACGCAGAGCCGCGACGTGCCGATGCCCTCGATCGCGACGCCGATCATCGCCAGGAACTGGCAGAACTCCTGCACGTGCGGCTCGGACGCGGCGTTCATCAGCGTCGACGTGCCGTTCGCGGCGGTCGCGCATAGCGCGAAGTTTTCGGTGGTCGTTACCGACGCGTAGTCGAGCCAGTGGTCGTTGGCCGTCAGCGGGCCTTCCGTGCGGACGATCAGCGAATCGGGCGTGCGCTCGATGTGCGCGCCGAAGCGCTCGAACACCTCGACGTGCGGATCGATCTCGCGCACGCCGAGCGTGCAGCCCTTCACGTCGTTCTCGAGGCGCGCGACGCCGAAGCGCGCGAGCAGCGGCGGGATCAGCATGATCGACGAGCGCATCGCTTCCGGCAGCCGATGGACGGCCGGATCGAATGTCGTGTTCCGATGGTGGAGTTCGAGCAGGCCCGTCGTGAAGTCGACCGACACGTCGCTGCCGAGCGTGCGGAAGATCTCGAGGATCTTGCGCACGTCGGTGATATCCGGCACGCCGACGAGGCGCAGCGGCTGATCGGTCAACAGGGTGGCGCACAGAATCGGCAGGACGGCGTTCTTGTTTGCGGACGGCTTGATGTCCCCGCGCAGCGGAGTGCCGCCGTGGACGATGAGATTCGACATGATATGGGGGCGTATCGGTGACTGACGTAGGCCCATATGATGCCATTGGTCGGCAGGCGGCGTGGAATGTTCGGCGGCGAAAAAGGGGAATCGGGGCGGCTAACTGACAGTGTTTGACGTCGCGCGCACGAACACGAGGCAGCGGTGCCGTTGCCGGTCGACGTCGAGCAGTGCGTGATGGCCGGCCACGGGCGGGCCGGCCATTCGGTCAGGTTGTTACTGCGCCGCCCGCATCCGCGCGGCGACCACCAGCGAAATCAGGCAACCCGCCGCTAGGTAACCGGCGACGAGGTGCCACGAGCCACCGCCCACGCTGACGAGGCCGACCGCGATGAACGGCGTGAACCCGCCGCCGACCACGCTCGCGAACTGGTAGCCGACGCCCGCGCCGCTATAGCGGTATTCGGCGCCGAACAACTCGGTGAACAGCGGCTGCTGGACGCTCACGACCATGTCGTGCGCGGCGTTCGCCAGCAGGATCGAGAAGATCACGATCCACGCGATCGACCGTGCCTCCAGCGCGACGAAGAACGGCACCGCGGACGCAAGGCCGATCAGCGCGCCGATCAGGTAGATGCGGCGCAGGCCGTAGCGGTCGGCCAGCCACGCGAAACACGGGATCGTCACGCAGCTCACCGCGCCCACCAGCAAGCCGATGTTCAGGAACAGGTCGCGCGACATGCCGAGGTTCGTCGTCGAATAGCTGAGCGCGAACGCGGTGACGATATACATCGTGAACAGTTCGGCGAGCCGCAGCGCGATGATCAGCAGGAATGCCTTCGGATGGCGCGTCAGCGCTTCCAGCACCGGCAGGCGCAGCTTGCGGTTGCCGTGTTCGACCTTCTCGACGAATTCCTGCGATTCGTCCATGTTCTTGCGCACCCACAGCCCGATCAGCACGAGCACGATGCTGAACACGAAGGGCAGGCGCCAGCCCCACGACTTGAACGCGGCCTCGCCCAGCGTGTGGCTCAGGATCGACACGATGCCCGTGGCCAGCACGAGGCCGACGCCGTAGCCGACCTGCACGCCGCTGCTGTAGAACGCCTTCTTCTGCTTCGGCGCGCTCTCGACGGCCATCAGTGCCGCGCCGCCCCATTCGCCGCCGACCGCGAAACCCTGGATCGCGCGCATCAGCACCAGCAGCACCGGCGCCCACCAGCCGATCGACGCGAAAGTCGGCAGCAGGCCGATCGCGACCGTCGACAGCCCCATCAGCATCACGGTCAGCACCAGCATCCGCTTGCGGCCGAGCCGGTCGCCGTAGTGGCCGAACACGACGCCGCCGAGCGGCCGGAACAGGAAGCCGACGCCGAACGTCGCGAAAGCCGCGAGCGTGCCCATCGTCGGGCTGACTTTCGGGAAGAATTCGGAATTGAATACCAGCGCGGCGACGATCCCGTACAGCAGGAAGTCGTACCAGTCGACAACGGCGCCGACGAAGCTGCCGATCGCGGCCTTGCGGGCCTGGCTGCGTATGCGGGCACTGGCGGCGGCGTCGAGGGTGTCGAAGGTTGGGGTCATGGCGATGTCTCCTGGCACGGCGCATCGTGGAATCGTGGCGGCGCCGCGTCCGATGCTGCATTGAAGTCGATGGGTGAACGGAGAATAGGGCGCGCGCCGCATGGCGGCAATTGGCCAATCGGACAATGTGCGCGATTATCGTTCAAATCCGTGCGATTATCGAACGCTTTCCGGGTTTGCACTGAGCGGCGTAACGATATCCCGTTTGGCCAGGGTGTGCCGCCGTGAACGATCTGGTTAAAATTGGAACCATTGAAAATTCGCCCGTTCGGGGCGGATGCGCGGTCGCCACCCTGGCCGCGCATGCCGCACGCGACGGGCACTATCCCCATCGACCGCATGCCTCCGGAGACTGGAATGCCCGGCAATTCCCACCCCCTGTCCAGCGATACGCCGCCCGTTACCGATCCGGCTGCCAATCCGCTCGGGATGGCCGGCCTCGAATTCGTCGAATTCGCGGCGCCCGTGCCGGAAGCGCTCGCGCAGCGCTTCGAGCAGCTCGGGTTCAAGGCGATCGCGCGGCACGTCAGCAAGAACGTCACGCTGTACCGGCAAGGGCAGATGCATTTCCTGATCAACGCCGAGCCCGATTCGTTCGCCGCGCGCTACGCGGAGGAATACGGGATGGGCGTCTGCGCGATCGGGCTGCGGGTGGCCAGCGCCCGGCGCGCGTTCGAGCGGGCGATCGAGCTCGGCGCGTGGGCGTTCGAGGGCGAGAAGGTCGGGGTCGGCGAGTTGAAGATTCCGGCGATCCAGGGCATCGGCGATTCGCACCTCTATTTCGTCGACCGCTGGCGCGGGCGTGACGGCCAGCGCGGCGGCGTCGGCGATATCTCGATCTTCGACATCGATTTCCGGCCGATCGACATCGCGACCGCGCATACCGATCTCGACTGCGCGGGCGTCGGGCTGCGGCAGGTCGATCATTTCACGCAGACGGTCGGCGCGGGGCGCATGCAGGAGTGGCTCGATTTCTACCACGACCTGCTGCATTTTCGCGAGATCCACGAAATCGACGCGCACTGGCATGTGTCGGAGGAATCGCGCGTGATGGTGTCGCCGTGCGGCGCGGTGCGGATTCCGGTCTATGAAGAAGGCACGCGGCGCACCGAGCTGATGCATGCGTATCTGCCCGACCATCCGGGCGAGGGCGTGCAGCACGTCGCGCTGGCCACCGACGACATCTTGTCCTGCGTCGATGCGCTGCGTGCGAACGGCGTCGAATTCATCGAGCCGCCGGCCCGCTATTACGACGAGGTCGACGCGCGGCTGCCGGGGCATGGTGTCGATCTCGA
This sequence comes from Burkholderia sp. AU30280, assembly GCF_020420125.1. Lineage (NCBI taxonomy): Bacteria > Pseudomonadati > Pseudomonadota > Betaproteobacteria > Burkholderiales > Burkholderiaceae > Burkholderia > Burkholderia sp. AU30280. Next base: position 23,503 of record NZ_JAIZRY010000001.1, on the reverse strand, counting down.
CGCGCTGCGCCGTCGCGCGGTGCTGGTCGACGGCGAGATCGGCAGCGACGGCGTGCCGCGCCTGTTCTTCCAGACCTTCGTCAAGCGCCGGCCCGGCGAGATCTTCTTCGAGGTCGTGCAGCGCAAGGGGCACCACGGGTTCGGGGAAGGGAATCTGTCGGCGCTCGCCCGCGCGCGCGACGCCGTCTAGGTGGCACCGGCGCCTGCCTCGGGTGACACGCGCTGCACGTCGAGCCTCACGCGCCGGCGGCCGGCACGCGGTTCGGAGCGGGGTCGTTCGGCTCGCGCAGCACGCATGCGGTGTCGCTCGGCGTGTACATCGACACGACACGGCGGTTGCACGACGTGCAGCCCGACTGCGTGAGCCGGCCGTCGCGCAGTTCGTTGACGAAATCCGGCTCGAACACGAGTGCACGTGCGAGCGCCACCGCGTCGAACCCTTCACGCATCGCCCGCTCGACGTTCCCGCGTGAACGGACGCCGCCGGTTTGCAAGATGGCATCGTTCGATGGCAACGTAACGACGCGGCATGCCGCGCACGACTCGAACAACATCAGGAGAACCGCATGAGCAGCCAGTCGCAGAAGAAGCAGAAGCGCCTGCCGAAACCCGCAGGGCGCCAGGCGATCCTGACCGAGCAACGTCGCCGGAAGATGGCGCGTTCGCCTCATGCGTATGTGCGCGGCAATACGGCCCGGTTCTACGAATGGCTCGTCGAAACCAACGGCAGCGCGCTGCCGCACGGCCCGTCGATCTGGATCTGCGGCGACTGTCATACCGGCAATCTCGGCCCGGTTGCAAACCGCGAAGGGAAGGTCGACGTGCAGATCCGGGATCTCGACCAGACGGTCATCGGCAATCCCGTCCATGACCTGATCCGCCTCGGGCTTTCGCTGGCGACGGCCGCGCGCGGGTCGGCGCTGGCGGGCCTGACGATCGTGCACATGATGGAGGCGATGACGGCCGGTTATGCATCGGCGTTCGGCAGCCGCAACGCGAAGCTGCCCGAGCGCCCCGAACCGGTCCGCCTCGTGATGAAGCAGGCCATGCGCCGCTCGTGGCGGCAACTTGCCGTCGAACGGATCGAAGGGCTCGCGCCGACGATTCCGCTCGGCCGTCGCTTCTGGCCGCTGAGCGCGAAGGAATCGCGTGCGATCGGCGAGCTGTTCCGCGACGAAGCGATCGCGATGCTCGCCACGAGCCTCAAGGGCCGCAACGACGCGGGCAAGGTCGACGTGCTCGACGCGGCGTACTGGGTGAAGGGCTGCAGTTCGCTCGGACGGCTGCGCTACGCGGTGCTGCTCGACATCGACGGGGACGTCAGCGACGGCGACGACCTGTGCCTGATGGACATCAAGGAGGGCGTGACGGCCGCCGCACCGCGCGACGAAACCGCCGCGATGCCGCGCGACAACGCCGAGCGCGTCGTGGAAGGCGCGCGGCATCTGTCACCGGCCCTCGGCGAGCGGATGCGGGCGGCGCGCCTGCTCGACCGCGCGGTCGTGATCCGCGAACTGCTGCCGCAGGACCTGAAGCTCGACATCGATCTGCTTGCCGAGGACGATGCGCGCGAAGTCGCACGCTATCTCGGCGCGGTGGTCGGCGCAGCCCACGCGCGCCAGATGGACAAGCCGACGCGCGCGGCGTGGCGCGCGGAGCTCGGCCGCAACCGCGCGAAGACGATCGATGCGCCGATGTGGCTGTGGAACAGCATCGTCCAGCTCGTGAGCAACCACGAAGCGGGGTATCTGGAACATTGCCGGCGCTTCGCCGCAGGGGAGTAGCGACTCGCCGCGCGCGACGGCCGAGGCTATCCGGCTGCGTCCGGCTTGTGGCGCTGCCGACGCATGCCGTCGAGGATCGCGTCTGCCACGTTCGCCTGAAATTCCGCCAGGATCCGCGCGGCGGCTTCGACAATCGCGGATTCCGTGCGCGGACGACGGCTGCGATCGCGGCGCACACGTTGTTCTCGGTCAGGCCGATGCGCCGAACCTGCGCGATCCGATGGCCTGGCCGGATCTCGCCGTCATGTGAGCGCCGGGCGGGCTTGGCACCTTGACGAGCCGCTCGATGCGGGCTGCCGACGGGTGTGCAGGATTGCCGCGTGACGCCGGGGCCGGCCGTATGTATCGACAAAAACAACCGATAGCCTGTCAAGCGAAGAGCCGCCCCGTCATCCCGCGTCAACGCGTTACGCTGCTCGCAACGGATGCGGGTGCACACCTCGTGCGCTTTCCGGATCGTCGTCGCCGAGCGGAATGAACGCCATGATCTCGAGGTCGTGCCCCGACAGCGCAGGCAGCCGGAACGGGCTCGACAGCACGTTCAGCCGCCGTACGCCAAGCTCGCGCAGGATCTGGGAGCCGATCCCCGTCACGCGTCCGTCGCGGCGCGCATGGCCGGCCGGCGCCCGCATCGCGTCGCCGCGCATGTCGCAGTCGAGCAGCACGGCCACCCCGCAGCCGGCCGCGTCGATCCGCTGCAGCGCGGCGTGCAGCGGCCACGAATGTGCGGACGGTTCCGCATCGAGCAGGTCGAGCAGCGAATGGCATTCGTGCACACGCGTCAGCACGGGCGTCGACGGATCCGGCTCGCCGCGCACGAGCGCGAGATGCGGCGCGCCGTGCACGGTGTCGCGATACTCGATCGCGCGGAATCGTCCCCACGGCGTATGCAGCGGCCGTTCACCGACGCGTTCGACGAGCGATTCGTGTTCGCGCCGGTAATGGATCAGGTCGGCGATCGTGCCGATCTTCAGCCCGTGATGCGCGGCGAACGCCTTCAGCTCGGGCAGCCGCGCCATCGTGCCGTCGTCGTTCATCACCTCGCAGATCACCGATGCGGGCGTGAGCCCGGCGAGCGCCGCGAGATCGCAGCCGGCCTCGGTGTGCCCCGCGCGCACGAGCACGCCGCCCGGGCGAGCGGCGATCGGGAACACGTGGCCGGGCTGCACGAGATCGTCCGGGCGGGCGCCGGCCCGCACCGCCGCACGGATCGTATGCGCGCGATCGGCCGCCGAAATGCCGGTCGTCACGCCTTCGGCCGCCTCGATGCTGACGGTGAACGCGGTGCCGAACGGCGTACCGTTGCGATCGGCCATCGGCGGTAGCTTCAGTTGCTCGCAGCGCTCGGCGGTCAGCGTCAGGCAGATCAGCCCGCGCCCGAAGCGCGCCATGAAATTGATCGCGTCGGGCGTCACGTGATCGGCCGCGATCACGAGATCGCCTTCGTTCTCGCGATCCTCTTCGTCGACGAGCAGGACCATTCGGCCCGCCCGCAGCTCGTCGACGATCTCCCGCGTGCCGGCGAGCGTCATGGGGCCTCCGTCGGGTCGAACGCGCGGCGCAGCGCGTCGGCGCCGAGCGTCAGCACGCGGTCGGCTGCGTCGAGCGCGCCGAGCATGCTCGCGAAACCGTGAAGCTGGCCCGGCCAGCGCACGAGCGTCACCGGCGTGCCGGCCTGCGCGAGGCGCAGCGCATACGCTTCGGCCTCGTCGCGCAGCGGATCGAATTCGGCGCTGACGATCGTCGCCGGCGCCGCGCCCGCGACGTCCGGCGCAGCGAGCGGGCTTGCCAGCGGCGACGCGCGATCGGCGCCGGCGTCGAAATAGTGGTGCTTGAACCAGCGCATCATGTCCGCCGTCAGGAAATAGCCGTTGCCGAGCGTTTCGTACGACGGATGCTCGGTCGCGCAATCGACGACCGGATACAGCAGCAACTGGTGCGCGATCGCGATGCCCGAGCCACGCAACTGCAGTGCGGCGACCGCCGCCAGATTGCCGCCCGCGCTGTCGCCGGCCACGGCAAGTGCGCCGGCGCGTGCGCCGAGATCGCGCGCGCTGGCGGCGGCCCAGCGCACGGCGTCGCATGCGTCGTGCGCGGCGGCCGGGAAGCGCGCCTCGGGCGCAAGCCGGTAGTCGACCGAGAGCACCAGCGTGCGCGCACGGGCCGCGAGGCTGCGGCACAGGTTCGCATGCGAATCGATCCCGCACGACACGAAGCCGCCGCCGTGGAAGAACACGGTCAGCGGCAACGGCCCGTCGGCGGCGGGCCGATACAGCCGTGCGCACAACTGACGGCCCGACGCGGGAATCTGCCAGTCCTCTTCGGCGGCGACGGCATCGCCCGGGGCGAACGCGCCGCCGGCGGCAAGACTCGCGCGATACGCGGGAACGGTGAGCCGCGCGAAATCGATCGCGGGCGCCTGGGCGAATGCGGCGAGCAGCACCTGCGCCTGTGGGTCGAGCGGCATGGGGACTCCTGTCTGAATCGGATGCGGTTTGAATCAGGTAAACCCGTGTCGCGGTTTTCCCCGAGTCCGCGCCGGATGCTTGCCGGCACGGCCTGACGGGCATTCCAGCGCAGCGGGCAGCGCGCCACATCATCCGATCGGACGATGGTGCGTCCGCACGGATGGCCAATTCTCCCCATTCAGTGAATCTCCCGATGACGCTGGAATTTAGACGCGTCTTAATCATGGCGGCGCGGTTGGGTCGTGCCGGAAACATGTCGTATGGAGGATGGAGCGTGCTGATGGAGACGAGATGGGCTCCGCAAGAGAGCCAGGCAATCAGCGACGAGGCCGACATCGGCGTCGCGGATTTCAGCGAGCTGATGGCGCGCATCTACCAGGGGCCGCTGGAGACGCCGCCGTGGGCCGGTGCGCTCGAACTGGTTCGTCGCTGGCTGCAGGCCAACTACGTGACGCTGATCCTGCGCGCGGCCGCGAGCGACCGCCGCGCGCCGCTGTCCGTGCACGCGTCGGAATTCGGCCCGGTGGTGCCGGGCGACGGCGAGGCGTCGTACAACAACTACTACTATTCGCTCGACCCGTTCGTCGGTCTGCCGGCCGATCGCGTGGTGACGGTCGACGACGTGTTCGGCGACACCGGCTGGCTGTCGAGCGAGCTGTACAAGCAGTTCCTGAAGCCGCAGGACGTGCGCTATATCCTCGGCGCCGACCTGCGCACGCCGTCGGGCGTCGAGTGCCGCTTCCGCGTGTGCCGCAACCATGCGTCGAAGCAGTTCTCCGCGCGCGACAAGGCAATCTGCGCACTGCTGCTGCCACACCTGAAGCGCGCGGTGGAATTGCATTCGCGGCTCGACACGGCCGAGGTCGAACGCTCGATCTATGCGAACGCGATCAACCGGATGCAGATCGGCACGATCACGCTCGACGAGAACGGCACGATCATCGACCTGAACAGCGTGGCCGACGAGATCCTCAAGCAGAACAACGGCCTGACGATTGCGCGCGGCACGATCGAGGCGACCGATGCGCAGGAGAACCGGACGCTGAAGCGGTTGATCCGCCATGCGGTGATGGGGCACCACGGCACGGCCACGGCGACCGTCGAGGCGATGCCGATCACGCGCAGCTTCGACAAGCCGCGCCTCGGGCTGCTGGTGCGCACGGTGCTGCTGTCCGACTGGTCGGAGGACAACAAGCGGCGGCCGGCCGTCACGCTGTTCCTGCGCGATCCCGACCGCAAGCCGCAGGGCGCGCAGGAAATCATCCGCAAACTGTTCGACCTGACGCCCGCCGAGACGTCGCTCGCGCTGCTGCTGACGAACGGGCTGACGCTCGAGGAGGCCGCGGAGGAATCGGGGATCAGCAAGAACACGGCGCGCACGCATCTGCGCGCAATCTTCTCGAAGACGGGTGTCACACGCCAGGCGACGCTCGTGCGGATTCTGCTCGGGAGTGTCGTGCCGCTCGGATAAGCGACAGCCGACATCGATCCATCGGAACCGGCCGCATTCGTCTGGCGAACCATCGACATGGGTCAACGCGTCGCGTGCCGCACGACGGCTGCGGCATCATGCGAAAGAGGCTCGCACCGTGCGAGCCTCTTCTTCATTCAGCACCGCAGATAGCGGCTACCCTGCCGCCCGCGATGCATGGCGATGCCCGCCGCGTTCACGAGCCACGCGTCGACCGATCGGCCCCTGCCGACAGCGCCGGCCACTGCGCACAGCCGCGCCGGATGAAACCGGCACCCGTGCGGATCACAAGCGCGCCGATCGCGAGGGCGGCCAGATCATCGAGACGGCCGAAGCCGACCAGTGCCGCGCTCATCGCGAGCGCTGCCAGCAGCGACGACAGCGCATCGGTCCGTACATGCCAGCCGCTCGCCTCGAGCAGCGCGGAGCCCGTCTCGCCCGCCTTGCGCAACATCCAGTGCGACAGGACGGCCTTGCCGGCGAGCGTGACGGCGACGAGCGAGAGCGTCATCGCGCCCGGCTGCACGACGGGCGGCGTCGCGAACCGGTTCGTTGCATGCCAGATCATTTGCGCGCCGGTCGCAACGAGCAACGCGCCGAGGCCCGCGAGCGCGAGCGGTTCGTAGGTCGGGCGCCGCTCCGGCGGCAAGCGGGCGTCGAGCCGGCACGCAATGAGGATCAGCGCATCGGCGGCAAGATCGATCGCCGCGTGTGCGACGTCCGCGAGCAGCCCGGACGAATGCGCGGACCACGCCGCGACCGTCTCGACGGCGAGCAGCAGCAGGTTGAGCGCGAGGCTGACGGCGAGGGCGCGGGAGATGGCCGCATAAACGTGGGACGTGGCGCGCGACGTGCGCTGCATGGCGGATTCGTCTGTCGATAGCGTGGGTCAGACCCGAACGCTACTGGTCGACGGTGGCAGTTCCATGACAGGCGCCCGACGCGGCCTGTCCGGTCAGCATTGCTCGTCCGCCGACGGCAGCAGCGCGGCGAAGCGATCCGCGAGCGTCGGGCGCGACCGCGCGGGCCAGATCGCGCCGGGTTCGAACAGCGGCATCGCGGCGCCATCGCCACGAACCCCACGATTGCCGAGCAGCCCCTGCGTCAGACCCGCCGTCAACGCCGTCCGATGAACGTCGGCACGCGCTTGGCGACCAAGCCTCGAAAGCCGATCCGGAATGGCGGGCTCCTTGTTCTCGTGCATTGCATTGACGCACCGGATGGATGCCGACGGCGCCGTGAAGCGGGGCGGTCGGCTTTTAATCGCGCGATGTTGACGATTTTTGCGCTGCTTGAAGAGGCACTCTGGCGTGCAGGCGGGTTGGGAGGAGTCGGGCGACGTGTTGTGCTCAGCGATTTTGCACTCGATATGGGTGCGATACCGAGCCCCGCAATCTCGACATTATAGAAATAATGTCAAATAACAACGATCGAAGAATTGGATATTTAACGGTTTACGTTATATTATTAACAAAACCATCCGCCCAATCCCGCCATGTCCGATCTCGCCGCCGACGAATCCCGCCTGACCGCCGAAATCGAGCGCCTGAAGGCCGACTTCCCGAAAACCCGCGAGTTGTATCGCGAAGCCTGCGCGCTGCTGTTCTTCCGCTTCGGTATCACGCCCACCGCGAACCGCCTGTACCAGCTCGTCCGCAAGGGCAGCATGAGCACGCCGACAGCCGTCCTCGGCGAGTTCTGGGCGGAGCTGAGGGAAAAAAGTCGCGTCCGCATCGAGCATCCCGATCTGCCGGCCGATTTGCAGGCGGCCGCCGGCGAACTGGTTGCAACGCTGTGGAATCGGTCGAGCGCCGACGCGGCCGCCGCGCTCGACGCCTTACGCGCGGAAGTCGAAGCCGAACGGATGGCGGCGAAGGCGGAAGTCGCGGCACTGCAGGCCGAACTGGCCCGCACCGAAACCGCGTTGGAACAACGCACGGCCGCACTCCTGGCCGCGCAGGTGCGCATTCAGGAACTGGAGCAGGCGAGGGCGGCGGACGACGCATCGCGACAAGCGCTGCAAGCGGATATCGAACGCCTCACGGCCGACAACGCGGAAGGCGACCGCGCACTTGCGCAGGCACGCGCGGATTTCACCACCCAACTCGACCGGCTGCGCGACGACGCCGGCCGGGCAGAGGAACGCTTGCGCGCGTCGGAAAAGCGAGCGCTGCAGGAGATCGATCGCGAGCGGCTCGCCGCCGCGCGGCTGCAGAAGGAACTCGATGCTGTGGCATTGCGCTCGGAGCAGCGCGATACGCAGCAGCGCAAGGAGGTGGCCGCGCTGCAGGCGCAACTCGGCGATGCGCTGCATCGATGCGGCGTGCTTCAAGGGCAGCTCGACGGCGCGCAGGCGACCAATGCGGCGCGAGCCAACGAACTCGACGCGCTGCGGCGCGAAATGACAGCGCTCTCGCGCCGGTCGGCGCTGCGTGGCGCCAAGGCGGCACCGGCCGCGCAACGCGACGAGCGGAGGGCTCGCACGCGAAAGCGCGCAGCCGAAGCGCCGCCGCGCTGATAGAGGCGCCCGCAAGCGTGCGTCAGCCCAAGGCGGCGCACGCCTGAAGCCTGAAGCCTGAAGCAGCCACGCAAGCGACCGAGCCCCCTAAACCCCCGATCGCCCGCCCATCTACCGATACCGATCAACTCGACACGTACCGCGACGGCAGCGCCGGCGCGTCCGCCGGAATCGTGACGAGCGACGTATTCAGCCAGCCCTGCGGCGAGCCGTTCGACTGCGCATAGGCGCCGACGTACGGCATCATCCGCGTCGTCTGATAGACCTGCGGCGTCCACCCGGCGGGCGCGAGGAAGATCGACGTCGCGCGCTTTTCGCTATACGCGGACGCACCGTACGTCGAGATGTTCCACAGCGTCTGCTGATACGTCGCATAGTCGGCGTTGTGCCGCGAACCGCCAGCCTGCCAGCCTTCGAGCTGGATGAACGTGTTGTACGTGCCCGCGCCCGCGAGCAGGTTGTTCACCGTGCGCCCGTACAGGAACGACAGGATCAGCCCGCAGCCGGGCGGCGCGAAATCGCTGCCGACGCTCAGGTAATAGCGGCCCGTCGTGTTCAAAACCGATGCGTAGTGCGAGTTGCCGATATCCGTCGACGTCGTCAGCCCGCTCGCGCCCATGAAGCTGTCGAACGCCTGCATCGTGACACCCGCCGGCAGGTCGCTCGTCGCGCTGATCGCGACGATGTGCGAACCGGCCGCCAGCTGCGTCAGGAACGCGGACAGCGTGCCCGCAATCCAGTTGCCCTGCGCATCGACGAATGGAAACGCGCGATAGCCCGTCAACGCGAACACCGCCGGATCGGAGCCGGCTTGCCATGCGATCTGCGGCACCCACATCGTCAGTGGGCCGGCGTTCGATGCGGTGGATACGTACTGCTTCAACGCGTCGATCAGTTGCGCATCGGCGGCGGGCAGTGCGCCATAAGCTGCGTCGTTCTGCCAGCGCTGCACCCATTGCGCGACGAAGCCCGCGAGCTGACCGCCGGTGAAGTCGGCCGGCGGCACGTAGCCGAGCGGGCCGGTACTTTGGTACGCGGACTGGATCGCCGCGGCCGTGCGCACGTTGCTGCCGAACATGCTGTTCGCGAAATCCTGGCAGTTGTTGGCCGGCGGCGTCGCGAGCTGCGCGAGCGGGACGACCCACGCGCCGTTCGCGGTCGCGACGCCGCGATACAGCGTGAGATTCGCGACCGAGTCGTGACCGGGAAACGTGGCGGCGTCGGCGCCCGACACGTAGCCGGCCGACGGCGTGACGCTGACGGTGGTCGGTTGCGACCCGAACGGATGCGTGTACGAGATCGCAAACGATGCGTCCCCGCCGGCCAGGCTGAACGATCCCGTGCAGTCGCCCCAGTTGTTCGACGCGCTCACGGCAGTCGATTGCCCGGTTGCGACCTGCGCTTGCGACGCCTGCGGCAGCGAGCCGCTCTGGCTCGCCGCGTTGCCGTACGCAAGTGTCGTCGACGGGATCGCATTGACGACGTTGATCGTGATCGAGCGGTCGGCGATGCCGTAGTTGCGGGTGGACGCATCCGCGGCGCCGGTGGCGGCGAACGACGACGCGGACGTCGGGTTGCCGTCGCCGCCGCAGGCAGCCAGCGTGCCGACGAGCGGCGACAGGGTCAGCGCGGCGCCGCGCTGGATGAAGCGCCGGCGGTTCGGCGCGGACGGACGTTCGGGTTTCGAAGCGGTCATGGGCGTTCCTGGTCACGGGTTCGGGAGGCGACAACGGCGATCCGGCGCGTTGCACACGTGTGCAATACCGGTCGAAATGACTCGATCGCCTGCACATGCGCCGCGCGTATTTATGCGGGAGATCGATGAAACGCCCGCGACGAAACCGAGTCGTGCATGTGACGCCGCGCACGCGGCAGGGCGGAACCGGGGCGAGGAATGCCGGAGCGACATTTGGGCGCCCGGCGGGGATCGGGTAAAGTGCCGCTCAACATGCCGGGTCGAGGTTGCTAGACGACCGGTCTAATCGTTGCTAACATACGCCATCATGAATGCATCTTCAGGCGCGGAAGTCCGCCAGCACATCCTGAATATCGCCAAGCCGATCATGCTCTACAAGGGGTTTTCGGCGGTCGGTCTGAACGAGATTCTCGCTGCGGCGGGCATCCCGAAGGGCTCGTTCTACCATTACTTCGGCTCGAAAGAGGCATTCGGCGAAGCGCTGCTCGAATCGTATTTCGACGGCTATCTCGCGCATCTCGACAACCTGTTCAAGCATCAGCCCGGCACGGGCGCCGAGCGCCTGATGACGTACTGGAACAACTGGCTGCACACGCAATGCGCGGACGATCCGGAAGGCAAGTGCCTCGCGGTGAAGCTCGGCGCGGAAGTGTCCGACCTGTCGGAAGCGATGCGCACGGTGCTGCGGCACGGCACGAGCCAGATCATCGAGCGGCTCGCGGGCGGCATCGAGGCCGGGCTCGCCGACGGTTCGCTGCGCGGGGTCGCCGATCCGTCGTACACGGCCGCGATCCTCTACGAGATGTGGCTGGGCGCAACGCTGCTGGAAAAGATCCACCGCAACCGCCAGCCGCTCGAAAGGGCGATGGTCGAAACGCGGCGCATGCTGAACCTGCCGCCGGCCGCGCAAGACGGAGCGCAGTCGTAACCCGGGCGCGCACTGGCGCGCCTTGTTTTTGCCCTGATTCTAGACGACTGGTCTACTTAAGCTCGCATGACGAACGCATCGCTCCGCGTTACGCTGTCCCGATTGTTCCAACCGCACGCGTGCGACCGCGACGGCCTGACCGTCGGCGCTGCCACGCGTGCGCGCCTTCTGCTGGCCCATCCCTGATCCGATCGTGCCCACGAAGCACGTTTATTCCTGTTGACGGAGACTCACATGCCGCAAACCAAGACCGCAAACCGCCAGATCATCCTGAATTCGCGCCCGGTCGGCGCACCGACGCCGGACAACTTCCGCATCGAATCCGCTGACGTGCCGACGCCCGGCGCCGGCCAGGTGCTGCTGCGCACGGTCTGGTTGTCGCTCGACCCGTACATGCGCGGCCGGATGAGCGACGCACCGTCCTACGCGCCGCCGGCCGAACTCGGCCAGCCGATGGTCGGCGGCACCGTCAGCCAGGTCGTCTCGTCGAACCTGCCCGCGTTCCGCGAAGGCGATCTCGTGGTAGCGGGCGCCGGCTGGCAGGACTATGCGTTGTCCGACGGCCGCGACCTGATTCCGCTCGGCCGCGACCTCGCGCATCCGTCGTACGCGCTCGGCGTGCTCGGCATGCCGGGCTTCACCGCCTACACCGGGTTGCTGAAGATCGGCGAGCCGAAGGCCGGCGAAACCGTGGTGGTCGCGGCGGCGAGCGGTGCGGTCGGCGCGGTGGTCGGCCAGATTGCCAGGTTGAAGGGCTGCCGCGTGGTCGGCGTCGCGGGCGGCGCCGACAAGTGCACGTACGTGACCGATACGCTCGGTTTCGACGCGTGCGTCGACCATCGCGATCCGGCGTTTGCCGCGAAGCTGAAGGACGCGTGCCCGAACGGCATCGACGTCTATTTCGAGAACGTCGGCGGGGCCGTGTTCGACGCGGTGTGGCCGCTGCTCAACGAGCATGCGCGCGTGCCGGTGTGCGGAATCATTGCGCATTACAACGACGCGGCATACGACGACACCGCGGTGTCGACCGGCCGTGATCGCGTGCCGGCGCTGATGGGTGCGATCCTGCGCAAGCGCATCCGCGTGCAGGGTTTCATCATCCTCGATCACTATGCGACCGGTTATGCGCCGTTCCTGAAGGATATGAGCGAATGGGTCGCGCAGGGCAAGGTGAAGACGCTGGAAGACGTCGTCCCCGACCTGGCCGACGCACCGGAAGCGCTGATCGGCCTGCTGGGCGGCAAGAACTTCGGCAAGGTCGTCGTGCGCGTGGGCCCGGACGAACTGGCCTGATGCCGCGGCACGGCGACACACCACAGTTGCACGCCGGCGTCGCGTTACGCCGGCTTGTGGCATGCTCGATTCCGTTTCGATAGGAGTGACAAGATGGCGCTTCACGTGATTGCTTCGCTGTTCCTGAAACCCGAACACGCGGAGGCCGCCGAGGCGGTACTGCGCAGCATGGTCGCGAAGACGCGCACCGAGCCGGGCAACCGGCGCTACGACCTGTTCCGCGAGCAGGACGGCTCGCCGAACCTGCACCTGTACGAGATCTACGACGACCAGGCTGCGTTCGACGCGCACCTCACGAGCCCGTATTTCGTTGAATTCCGCACGAAGTCGGCCGACTGGTTCGCGGCACCGCCGGTCATCAAGGTGCTGTCGGGCATCGACGTGGCCGAGTAACGACGTCGGACCACCGCCGCGGCTCGTCCCACCCGGGCCGCGCGACGGCGATGACAACGACGACACAGCGCGGCGCGCCATGCGCGCCGCTTCCCCAATACACCGGCCCCGGAGGCTGAATGATCACCCTCAACATCAACGGCGAAACCCGCTCGGTCGACGCCCCCGACGACATGCCCTTGCTCTGGGTGTTGCGCGACGTCGTCGGCCTCACCGGCACGAAGTTCGGCTGCGGGATCGCGCAATGCGGCGCGTGCACGGTACATCTCGACGGCGTCGCCGCGCGCTCGTGCGTGCTGCCGGTTGCGGCCGTCGCGGGCCGCAAGATCACGACGATCGAAGCCGTCGGCGCAACGCCGGCCGGCCACAAGGTCCAGCAGGCATGGCGCGAGCTCGACGTCGTCCAGTGCGGTTACTGCCAGTCGGGGCAGGTAATGGCCGCCACCGCGCTGATCGCGTCGAACCCGAACCCGAGCGACGCCGACATCGACGCGGCGATGGCCGGCAATATCTGCCGCTGCGGCACGTACAACCGGATTCGCGCGGCCGTGAAGCAAGCCGCGAAGGAGGCCTGACATGTCGCGAGGACTGATCGAAGCCGGCCAGGCCGGTACGGGCGTATCGCGCCGTTCGTTCCTCAAGCTCGGCATGTCGCTGGGCGCGGCGGCCGGTGGCGGCCTGTTGCTCGGCTTCAGCCTGCCGGCCGCGGGCGACGATGCACGTCGTTCGGTGATCGGCGGCGACGGCGATGAAACCGCGCGCGCCGGCGTGTTCGCCCCGAACGCGTTCGTGCAGATCGACCGCGCCGGCAAGGTCACGCTGGTGATGCCGAAGGTCGAGATGGGGCAGGGCGTCTACACGTCGCTGCCGATGCTGATCGCCGAGGAACTCGAAGTGCCGCTGTCGAGCGTGACGCTCGACCATGCGCCGCCGAACGAGAAGCTGTTCCTCGATCCGCTGCTCGGCGGCCAGCTCACCGGCGGCTCGACGTCGGTGCGCTACGCGTGGGAACCGCTGCGCCGTGCGGGCGCGACCGCCCGTACGCTGCTGGTTTCGGCCGCCGCGAAGCAATGGAATGTCGATCCCGCATCCTGCCGCGCCGCGAACGGCGAAGTGCAGCATTCGCCGAGCGGCCGGCGCGCGTCGTACGGCCAGTTGGCTGACGCCGCGGCGAAGCTGCCGGTGCCGAAGGATGTCGCGCTGAAGAAGCCGGAGGATTTCAAGCTGATCGGCACGCCCGCGAAGCGGCTCGATTCGCCGGAGAAAGTCGACGGCACCGCGCAGTTCGGGCTCGACGTGCGCCTGCCCGGCATGCTGTACGCGGTGATCGTGAACAGCCCGGTGTTCGGCGGCACGGTCGCGAGCGTCGACGATACGGCCGCGAGGAAGATTCCCGGCGTGCGCCAGGTCGTACGCGCGGACAACGCGGTGGCGGTGGTCGGCGATCACACATGGGCCGCGAAGCGCGGCGCATCGGCGCTCGTCGTGAAGTGGAACGAAGGCGCGAGCGCGAAGGTGTCGATGAAGGACATCGTCGCCGATCTCGCGCAGGCGGCGGCGAACGGCAAGGGCGCGGTCGCACGCAAGGAGGGCGATGTCGGCCGCGCGTTCGCTGGCACGAAGACGCGCATAGACGCCGTCTACGAACAGCCGTTCCTCGCGCACGCGACGATGGAACCGGTAAACTGCACGGTGCACGTGCGCGGCGACGGCTGCGAGATCTGGGTCGGCACGCAGGTGCCGACGCGCGCGGTCGACACCGTGCAGCGGCTCACGAGCTTTCCGCCGGAGAAGATCGTCGTGCACAACCACCTGCTCGGCGGCGGTTTCGGCCGGCGGCTCGAAACGGACATGATCGGTCAGGCGGTGAAGATCGCCAAACAAGTCAACGCGCCCGTGAAGGTGATCTGGACGCGCGAGGAGGACATCCAGCACGACATGTACCGGCCGTACTACTACGACCGGATCTCGGCCGGCCTCGACGCGAACGGCAAGCCGGTCGCGTGGCAGCACCGGATCGTCGGCTCGTCGATCATCGCGCGCTTCGCGCCGCCCGCGTTCAAGGACGGCATCGATCCCGATGCGGTCGAGGTCGCGGCCGAGTTGCCGTACGACCTGCCGAACCAGCTGGTCGACTACGTGCGCCAGGAGCCGCGCCACGTGCCGACCGCGTTCTGGCGCGGCGTCGGCCCGACGCGCGGCACGTTCGTGGTCGAGAGCTTCATCGACGAACTGGCCGCGCAGACCAAGACCGACCCGGTGCAATACCGCCGCGCGCTGCTCGGCAAGACGCCGCGCGCGCTCAACGTGCTCGACGTCGCGACGAAGGCGGCCGGCTGGGGTGGCCCTGCGCTGCCGACGGGGCAAGGGCGTGGCGTCTCGGTGATGCACGCGTTCGGCAGCTTCTTCTCGATCGTCGTCGATGTCGCGGTGGATAACGGCGAGGTGCAGGTCAAGCGTGTCGTGTGCGCGGTCGATTGCGGCATGGTCGTCAACCCGAACACGATCGAGGCGCAGGTGCAGGGCGGCATCATCTTCGGGATCACGGGCGCGCTGTACGGCGAGATCACGATCGAGGACGGCCGCGTCATGCAGAGCAACTTCACCGACTACCGGATGCTGCGAATCAACGAGACGCCACCGATCGACGTGCATCTGGTGAAAAGCGGTGAAGCGCCGGGCGGAATCGGCGAGCCGGGCACGGCCGCGACGGCCGCGGCGCTGTCGAACGCGATCTTCGCGGCGACCGGCAAGCGGCTGCGCAAGCTGCCGGTCGGCGACCAATTGAAGACGGCGTAAGGGGAGGCGACGACCATGCGAAACCTCACCCTGAAGATGCTCGGCGCATCGTTGTTCGCCGTATCGGCGCTGCTCGTCGGCACGGCCGCGCATGCCGCTCAGCCGGCACCGGCCGACAGCGCGCTCGTCGCGCGCGGCGCGTATCTCGCGAAAGCGGGCGACTGCGTCGCGTGCCACACCGCGCCGCGCGGCACGCCGTTCGCCGGCGGCCTGAAGATGGTCACGCCGATGGGCGCGATCTACACGACCAACATCACGCCCGATCCGGAAACGGGTATCGGCGGCTATACGGAAGCCGAGTTCGCGAGTGCGCTCCGCGCGGGCGTCGCGAAGGACGGCCATCACCTGTATCCGGCGATGCCGTACCCGTCGTACGCGAAGCTGAAGGATGACGACGTGAAGGCGCTGTACGCGTATTTCATGCACGGCGTCGAGCCGGTGAAGCAGGCGAACCGACCGTCGGACATCCCGTGGCCGCTCAACATGCGCTGGCCGCTCGCGTTGTGGAACAAGGTGTTCCTCGACACGACGCCCTATGCCGACAAGCCGGCCAAGGACGCGATGTGGAACCGCGGCGCGTATCTGGTGCAGGGGCTCGGGCACTGCGGGTCGTGCCACACGCCGCGCGGCGTCGGCTTCCAGGAGAAGGCGCTCGACGAAGGCGGCGCGGCGTTCCTGTCGGGCGCGCCGATCGACAACTGGTTCGCGTCGAACCTGACCGGCGAGCCGAACACGGGGCTGGGCCGCTGGAACGAGGCCGAGGTCGCGCAATTCCTGAAGACCGGCGCGAATCGGCACGCGACGGCGTTCGGCTCGATGGTGAGCGTGATCAACCACAGCACGCAGGCGCTCTCCGACGACGATCTGGCGGCGATTTCGCGTTACCTGAAATCGCTGCCGGCGGCGGGCGGCACGGGCGCGCCGCCGTACAACTACGATCCGAAAGCGACGCAGGCAGCACTGGGCCGGCCGGCAGCCGATCCGGGCGCGAAGGTGTATAACGCTTACTGCCTGCATTGCCACGGCGCGGACGGGCGCGGCTACGCGCCGCTGCTCGCGCCGCTCGCCGGCAATCCGAACGTGCTCGAAGCCGATGCCGCGTCGCTGATCAACGTGACGCTGAACGGCAGCGACACACTCGTGATCGATGGTGTGCCGTCCGCGTATCCGATGCCGGCGTTCTCGAACCAGTTGAACGACCGGCAGATCGCCGACGTGCTGACGTTCATGCGCGCCGGCTGGAACAACGGCGCGCCGGCCGTGCAGGCGGCGGACGTCGCGAAACTTCGTAAGGCGACGGCGGCCACGCGCTGAGCGCGGCCCCATGCGGAACGATGGCGGGCCGGTGTGCCTGCCGTCACTGCCGCCGGGTGCGTGCCTGCCCCGGCGGCGTGGCTTTTTTCTGTCTTTTCCTGTCAACCGGCGCGTGGCCGTTCGCGGCAGCGCGCGTTTATCGACGCAATGTAGGGGTGTCTGGATGGCTAACGTGACTTATACGGATACGCAACTGCTGATCGACGGCGAGTGGGTCGACGCCGCGAGCGGCAAGACGATCGACGTCGTGAACCCGGCGACCGGCAAGCCGATCGGCAAGGTGGCTCACGCGGGCATCGCCGATCTCGACCGTGCGCTCGCCGCCGCGCAACGCGGCTTCGAGGCATGGCGCAAGGTGCCCGCGCACGAGCGCGCGGCGACGATGCGCAAGGCGGCCGCGCTGGTGCGTGAACGCGCCGACGCGATCGCGCAGTTGATGACGCAGGAGCAGGGCAAGCCGCTCACCGAAGCGCGCGTCGAAGTGCTGTCGGCAGCGGACATCATCGAATGGTTCGCGGACGAAGGCCGCCGCGTATACGGCCGGATCGTGCCGCCGCGCAACCTTGCCGCGCAGCAGACCGTCGTGAGGGAGCCGGTCGGCCCCGTCGCCGCCTTCACGCCGTGGAATTTTCCGGTCAACCAGGTCGTACGCAAGCTGAGCGCCGCGCTGGCAACCGGCTGCTCGTTCCTCGTCAAAGCGCCGGAAGAAACCCCCGCCTCGCCGGCCGCGCTGCTGCGCGCATTCGTCGACGCGGGCGTGCCGGCCGGCGTGATCGGCCTCGTGTACGGCGATCCGGCTGAAATCTCGTCGTACCTGATCCCGCACCCGGTGATCCGCAAGGTGACGTTCACGGGTTCGACGCCGGTCGGCAAGCAACTCGCCGCGATGGCAGGCCTGCACATGAAGCGCGCGACGATGGAGCTGGGCGGCCACGCGCCGGTGATCGTCGCCGAGGACGCCGACGTCGCGCTGGCGGTGAAGGCCGCCGGCGGCGCGAAATTCCGCAACGCGGGGCAGGTCTGCATTTCGCCGACGCGCTTTCTCGTGCACAACAGCATTCGCGACGAATTCACACGCGCGCTGGTCAAGCATGCCGAAGGGCTGAAGGTCGGCAACGGCCTCGAGGAGGGCACGACGCTCGGCGCGCTCGCGAACCCGCGGCGGCTCACCGCGATGGCGTCGGTCGTCGACAACGCGCGCAAGGTCGGCGCGAGCATCGAAACCGGCGGTGAACGGATCGGCTCGGAAGGCAACTTCTTCGCGCCGACCGTGATCGCGAACGTGCCGCTCGAAGCGGACGTGTTCAACAACGAGCCGTTCGGCCCGGTCGCGGCGATCCGCGGTTTCGACAAGCTCGAGGACGCGATCGCGGAAGCGAACCGCCTACCGTTCGGTCTCGCCGGCTACGCGTTCACGCGTTCGTTCGCGAACGTGCACCTGCTCACGCAGCGCCTCGAAGTCGGGATGCTGTGGATCAACCAGCCGGCAACGCCGTGGCCGGAAATGCCGTTCGGCGGCGTGAAGGACTCGGGCTACGGGTCGGAAGGCGGCCCGGAAGCACTGGAGCCGTACCTCGTCACGAAATCGGTGACGGTGATGGCCGTCTGACGGTCGTCAATCGATCGCGTGCGCGGCGCTGTCGGCGTTGCGCACGCGATCGGCGCAGGTCGGGCGGTACGCCCGGCTTTCGTCAGTTCTCCTGCCAGCCGCATTCGAACGGCGACCACCCCGGTATTTCAATACGCGCGTCACTGCGGGCCGATTGTTTCGATTCAGTCACCAGTCACGACATACGCGACACCACGCCCCTCGGTGAATGGCATCGGCACCCGGTGCCTGCCCGATCGGAACCCGATCCGCTCGACACCGCTCAGGTCAAATCGTCAGCCACCTGGCAAGTACGGACTGCACCTCGTACCCGAGTGCCACGCTTTTTGGTATAGGTTATGCAGAAGAAACCATGACAACCGGTGCGTCAGCGTCGGCCCAACCTGAGAGGAAACGGATGCATCCGCGGTCGGCAGCGCCGTACTACGTTGTGCTGGCGGGGACCTTGATAGCGTGCGCGCTGATGGGCCTCTGCGTGTTGCAGTTGTTTCAAAGCCGTCACGACGCGCTCGAGCGCGCACGCGATACGTCGCGGAACCTGGCGCTCGTCGCCGAGCGCGACATCGAACGCAATATCGAGCTGTACGGCCTGTCGCTGGACGCGGTGATTCAGGGCTTGCAGCAGCCGGACGTCATGGCGGCCTCGCCGGCATTGCGACGCGGCGTCCTGTTCGATCACGCGATGACGGCGAAATTTCTCGGCTCGATGCTCGTGCTGGACGCGGCCGGCAACATCGTCCTGGATTCGGCGAACGACATACCGCGACAGGGCAATTTCGGCGACCGCAAGTACTTTACGGTTCACCGGGACAATCCGGACGTCGGACTTTACATCAGCGATCCCTATGCGTCCCGCCTGCGCGGCGGCTCGCTCAGCGTGGCGCTGACGCGCCGCGTGTCGAATCCGGACGGCTCATTCGGCGGCATCGTGATGATCGCAGTCAATCTCGAGTATTTCCACACGCTGTTCGCCGGCCTCGCGCTCGGCTCGCACGGCGCGATTTCGCTGATCGGTAGGGACGGCATCATGTTCATGCGCCAGCCGTACGACGTGCACACCGTCGGCCGCGACCTCAGCAAGGCGGCGACGTTTCGCCACTTCCTGACCGCGCCGGAAGGCTCGTTCCTCGACACCTCGACGATCGACAACGTGCGCCGCCTTTACTACTTCAAGACGCTGCCGCATCTGCCGCTGATCATCATGGTCGCCGAGGCGGAGCAGGACATCTACGCCGCATGGCGGCGCCGGGCGATCATGATCGGGGCGCTGGTGGCGACCTTCGGCGCGGCGTTCATCGTGCTGTCCTGCATGCTGGGCGTCCAGCTGCGGCGCAGGATGCGGGCCGAATCCGAGCTGGTCATGCTCGCACGCACCGACGGCCTCACCGGGCTCAACAATCGGCGCTCGTTCGGGGAAGTGCTGGACCTCGAATGGCGTCGCGCACGCCGTGCCCGCTCGGTGTTTTCGCTGCTGTTCGTCGACGTCGACCGCTTCAAGGCCTACAACGACACGTATGGCCACCAGGCCGGCGACGACGCGCTGGCGGCGGTGGCACGGTGCATCGGCGACAACATCCGGCGACCCGCGGACACCGCGGCCCGCTATGGCGGCGAGGAATTCGTCGTGATCCTGCCCGATACGCCGGCCACGGGCGCAACGGAGATCGCCGAGCGGATTCGTGCGGCCATCGACGGGCTTGCGATCGAACATGCGGAAAGCGAATTCGGGCGCGTCACCGCGAGTATCGGCGTGGCAAGCTGGGCCCCCGAGCAGGAAGGGGAGGTCGAGTCGGTGATCAAGGCGGCCGACGAGGCGTTGTATCACGCGAAGGAATCGGGGCGGAACAAGGTTGCCTCGCATGAGACGGGCACCTGAGACCACCGCCGGCACGCATCGCCCATTGCCGATGGCGGGCGTGCCGTTCGACGCTCAATGCCGGCCGCTGCCGCGATAGCTTTCCACTTCCGCGTCGTACGCCGCCAGAAACGCCTTGCCGAACACCGACGCGAAATCGTCCTCGATCGCGAACACCGTGTCGCGATGGGTCGCCGCGTAGCGATCCCACATCCTCGCCTTGTACAGCACGGGCACGCGCTTCTCGTACCAGCGCATCGCGTCGTCACGTTCGCGCAGGCGTTGCGGCGAAAAGCGCGTCAGCAGGTCCATCAACGCGGCGCGCATGCCGGCGACCATGCCGATCTGGTGCGCATGCAGATCCTGGAACGCGTCGCTGACCGCGCTCTGCGGCGACATGAAGCCCGGCAGCGGCAGCCCGAACATCTGCCGCAGCACTGCGCCGCCGTCCGGCAGCAGCTTCAGCGGGTTGTTCTCGCGATCGAGCAGCATCGTCATGTGCGCCTTCACCTCGCGCTTCAGGATGCTGCGTGACGACAGCAGCTCGACCGTGCCGTTCGCGAACAGCGCCAGCAACTGGCCCGCGATGAACAGTTGTTCGGCCGACCACTGATGCGACTCGGCGGCCGTATCCAGCCCCGCGCCTTCGAAGAACGCGCTCAGCAGTTCATCGGGCGTCGGCGCGCGCGCGACATGCGGCGCCGGTTCATCGACCGGCCGCGTATCGGCGGCGCGCGCGGCAGCTGGCTGCACACGCACGTGGTGCGTCCACTCGGGCGCATGGTCGGCCTGGGTCGTCGACGGTGCTTCGCGATCCGCATTGCCGCGATCGACCTGCGGCGCGACGCCCGTTGTGCCGATATCGCCCGATGACTGCGCGAACAGGTCGAGCGGATCGATCGACAACTGGCTGAGGTCGCGCTGCGATGGCGTGGGCGGTTCGGTCTGCGCTGCGCGATTCGCCGGCTGGGCTGCGTCCGCCCGTGCGGGGCCGCCTGGTCGTGCGCCGGCGTCCGCCGCCTTGCCGCGCGGTGCGAGACGATCCTGGAGAAGCCCCCACAGCCGGTTGCCGGCGCCTTTCGTATCGACCCGCGAAGACGTTGCTTGCATGGGGGCCGCTGAAGCGCGTGCCGGCGCCTGCGTATCGACGTGCATGCCGGTATCGGTCGCCATGTCGATGACCGGTGCATCGTCTCGATCGCCGCCATCGTCACGTTCGGCACGCAGCACGTACGGCCCGATGCGGATGATGTCGCCGGTGTTGAGCGGGCGCTCCTGCGCATAGCCGACCGGCTCGCGGTTCACCTCGATCGTCGATACGCTGCTCAGGTTTTTCAGCAGGCACGCGTCGTCGCCGACCTGCAGCAGCGCCTGCAGCCGCGATATCTGGCGTGTGTCGTCGCGCAACACGAGATGGTTGTCGCTGGCCCGGCCGATGGTGCCGCCGGGTGGATGAAACACGACGGCGTCGTAGCAGTCGTTTTCGACCGGCTCGCCGGCATGTTCGATCACGATCAGTTGCATGTCATACGTCGCTCGGTGAAGCGCTCGCGTGGAAACCGGTTCGATCAGGATGACGACGCATGCCTGCGGCGCGCGAATTCGAACGCGGGCCCCCAGATCGGATGCCCCCTCTCGGCAGGGGACAAGTCGAAGCGCGGGTTGAGGTCGAGAATTTTCGAGAACTCGGCGCGGCACGGCGTGATGCGGTTCGTCACGCAATAGCTGAACGCGAGGAGCTTGTGCGCGGCCACCTGCGTGTCGGTGTCGGCGCTGTCGATCTCCTTCGCGTGGCTCAGCAGCGCGATCGTGCGCCCGTAGTCGCCGCTGTCGTACGCGGCGCGCGCACTCTCGACCGTCGCGCGTGCAGCCGACGGTGTCGGGGACGTACCGCACCCGCCGGCCCCCAGCAACCATGCGCCGAGGAAAAGAACGAGCGATGATCGACCTTTCATTATTGAAATTAAATATTGGCGTAATTGGAAGGTGCACACACGCGCTGTTGGATTCTAGTGCCTACAATACAACATTTTTCAATGGCGAAAAATTCATGGATGCCAATCCAATATTTTCATCCAAAATCAAGACGGAAAATAGATCAATAAAGATAATCCATGATCACATTGACGACGAAATCGAAAACCACTGGATAGAAACCAGCGATGATAAATATGAACTCATCAAAGCATGCACACTTCCTGAAAAAAGTGCAAACATGGTTGAATCATTAATTAGATCCTGGATTTAGATAAACTCCAGATCACACGATACATTGCACGTAATGAGCTGCTGACTGATCGGCCCTGTTGTTACCTTACCACGCCGATTCACGATTCGATACGTAAAAATCCCCGCTGCAGCGGGGAGGGGAGGTCTAACTTTTCGTGTCAAATTGGTGATGCCGCAAACAACGCGCCAGTCTCGGCGCTCCGGCTATGGGAGAGCCGAATTCCATTGACGATATGAGATGCTGGCTCGCTGTCACCGTCCTGATACTCCTGCATCAAACGAACAACCATTGGGCCAACTTGTGCAGTTTTTGCATCGGGAAATATTGAAGCCAGAGCCGCAATGCCGATAACAGCGACGTCGGCACCTGATTTGGACGTTCCGTCGCCAGTTCCAAGAAATAGTAAATTCGTAATTTTCTGAGACTTCTTGTCTACCATTACCATGATCGTCAGATGATCGTTCAGCGAAGCCGCTAACCCAACCGACTTGTCATCGTTAGTTTTTGTTCTGAAGTTCGCCCTGAACGGACTATCGGTCCGCATCATGAGGTCGTCAAAACTCTTCACGTATTCGTCTACAGTGATGCCGAGCGTCGCAACAGGCTCGACAACCCCTTCGGAGCCTGAATCTGCAGCTTTCTTGGACGATGCGGCGCCGGGCTGCACATCTGATGACGATGCAGGCGACGCTGCCGGCAAAGGCGGGGAATCTGATTTTCCGCACGCGTTTAAGGCGGCGATGGCAAGCAAAGTAGCTGTGTAAACGGATATTTTTTGGATATTCATTATTTCTAGGACGTGTCGAGTTCCCCGTGCGTATGGTCTATCGCACGGCAGACTGAAAGTATAACGAAAGCTAAAAATCGGCGTCCTGAAATCAAACCCAAACCTTGCTTGCGGTGATGCGAGCGTGCCTTCATGCTTCGTTCGGCAGATCCTGCTCGCAATTATTATATTTTACATAACGTGAATTATCGATAATTTTGGTTGTAGTGGCTAGATTGAAATGTCCGCTTTGGGGGTGCGGCGGAATTCTTGGACTATTTGGGAGCTAGTCCATGTATTCCTACGAAGACCGTATCCGAGCAGTCAAGCTCTACTTGGAGCTTGGCAAGCGCCTTACCGCAACCGTCCGTCAATTGGG